>NZ_SOAO01000001.1:0-766989 GCF_004364755.1 Rahnella sp. BIGb0236 | reverse complement strand
CCATTCAGACGCCGGATAGATTCAAGCAAGCCAATTTATCGTCAAAATCGGTGTTGCAAAAACGGGAGTGACCATAGATTCCGTTTTCCAAGCGGCCCCCAGATCGCACAATCCGGGCTGAGTCCCCTCTAAGTGTGATCTACTATTTTGCGAAGCTATTTAGCACTGTTTAAATGGGGGAAAAAATATCACTTTCCCATAATTGAGGTATGAGATGAACAACACAGTTTATGATGCATTTCGTTGTTTGAAATTATTGTCCTCCGGAAATCGTGCTTTAGGTATCAGGGAGATGGGGCGGACTTTGGAACTGGATTCAGCAAAAGTCACTCGGTTGATGCAGACTTTATTGTCACTGGAAATGGTGGAGCAAGATATACGAAAAAAATATAGTTTAGGGATGGGTATCCACCAACTCTCTGCCCGTGCGATACATAACTCAACCTTTTATAGCGCAGTGTTGGGAATGCTAGAGGAAATTGGTAGTCACTCTGTTTCTATCGTTGTTGGTATATTAAGCGGGAAGAATGTGACGTATTTAATCCATACCCGTGGAGGGAAAAGTATCGCCCGTGCTATCGGGAATTATGAGTCCTATCCGATTCATGATTCAGTCATTGGCATTAAACTACTCTCAGCCATGAGTGATGAAGAAATAGTCGCTCGCATTGGTGTCCATGACCACAATTTGTTGAAAAATGATATACAAGAGGCAAGGCGACATCAGGTATTTGAAAAAGTATACAGCCAGACAGATTACCGACTGGCCTGTATTATTCCTGGCATGCAAGCAGCCATAGCATTGTCTAATATTCAGGGTGACAAACTCAATATTGATAGTTTTCGCCAATTTTTAATGACTGCAGCACAGAAAATCAGTAGAGAATCATTTCCCATCCTGTAGTAACTGCTGGCAGCGTTCAGCCGTAGTCACCACACTTTGCCCACAACGGTAGAGTGCAGAACCGATTCCTACGCTGTCGTAATACTGTAAATAATCGGCTGCATTTTCAATATCAACACCACCCACTGCGCAGAAGTGGCTTGCTTGTGATAGCGGGCCCTTGATCAATTGCGGATAGTTAACCGGCAGCGCCGCAGCAGGGAAAATTTTCAGCACATCCACTCCCATCTCACAGGCCGAGAAAATTTCGCTACTGGTAAAAACGCCGGCACAGACATCCAGACCATGACGCTTTGCAGCAGTGACAACACGGAAATCGAGATTGGGCGTTAAAATAAACCCTGCTCCGCGTAAGGCACTGGTTTCCACCTGCTCAGGCGTGAGCACCGTCCCGGCTCCCACTCGCACCCGTTCGCCAAACTGGCGACTAATCTGTTGCACACTCTGATCCCAGCCAGGGGAGTTGGTGGTGATCTCCACCCTATTGATGCCATAATCCAGCAGACAGGCGACATGTTCTATCGCCTCCTCTGCGGTGATACCCCGCAGAATGGCGACGACTTTTGCACTATTGATCATCGCGAAAAACCTCATTCAGTCCGGCAATGATTGTGGTTTCAGCTTCAAGGGTGGTGCAACTGACAGATAGCACATCGCAGGCCTGGCGATACAGTGACAACAAGGTGCGATTGCCGATAAAGCAGATACTTTCACCCTCTTTCTGCCCGGTCAGGATTTCGTAGCCAATCAGTAAACCTGAAAGGTAGCTTGCAGCATGGCGTGGCTCTATGGCACCAAGAATATATCGCCCGCGGCTACGAAACAGCTCGGTAATAATATCACTGGCAGGGTAATCAAAAGATTGCGCAGTGTTGACCCCGTCGATAAATGCCGAAGTGGAATCTATTTGTTCGGGCAGACCTTTACCCACCACTGAATGGTGAACAACGAAATGATAAAGTTCACCGGTCATGAGGGTGCGTAAGCTCTCAACCTGCTGTTTCGAGCGATCAACGGTTATCCATTTACTGTGCGTCCCCACCGCAGCGAAGCGGCTGGCATCGGTTAACGTTAATGCACCCGCGAGTTGCATCTCCTCACCCCGGCACACTTCATTAACGCGGCGGTCGCATATACCCGGGCGCAGAGTGAGAGGATTGGAGAGTACCCCCTTGAGCTCGCGACCTTTGCCAAGTAAGGCGGCAAAACTGAGTGGCAACTCCAGGTATCCGGCATCGGTAATGCCGATATTGCTGCCAATCATGCCACACAGAATAACCGGGAGCTGTGCGTCCCAGGCATCCTTTAGGCGCAGCAATTGCTGGCGAAGAATATCAGGCAACTGCTCGCGCTGGCATTTTCCCACCCCGCACGTGTCTTCAACCATGCGTGTGACGACGCCATTACGTACACTCAGCGCGCGGAAATTACTGGTACCCCAATCTACGGCAATGTAGTTCATTGGTTCGCTCCGAAGACTGCCAGTGGCAATGCAGCAGTGAGATTTTGCAGTTCATCCCGTGTGATATCATCTATCGGTTTTGCCGGTTCGCGAACGTAGTCCGTGGCAAAAATGCCAGCTTTATGCAAAACGGTTTTGTGGATGGCTACGCCAATACCCGGTTGAACCCCATAACGCAGGAAGGGAAGATAGCGATAAAATTGCGCCTGTGCTTCCTGTTCACTGCGCGGAAAGGCCCGCAGAATGGCATTGATCACATCGGGGAACTCGCAGGCAGGCATGGTGCCAATCACGCCGCGTCGAAGCTCTTCATATAAGAAGCCGGCATTCAGCCCACCAAACAAGCCGACGCTATCACCGAGGGCATTTTTGAGCGCTGTGATTTTGAGAGTCGTCGGCGGTTGTTCAACTTTAATGTATTTGATCGCGGCAAACGCCTGGCAGAGTTTGACCAGCGTGGCGACCGGTATCGTCACCCCGGTCATCATCGGCGCATCCTGGATCATTATCTCTATATCGCAGGCATGACAGATGTCGCGATAAAAATGGAAAATCTCATCCGGGCCGGGTTTAACCACTGAGGGTGGGTTGACCATCGCCACCTGAGCGCCCCATTGTTTAACGCGATTAATATCCTCGATGGCAACGGCTGAGCTGGCTCCTCCCGCAGCGGCGACCAGTGGCAAGTTTCCGGTCAGTCGTTTTACACAATGGAATAGCGCTTCTTTCTCTCCACTGGTTAGCGCATAGCCTTCTGAGGCATTGCCAAACAGCGCCAGGCCGTCAATACCCTGGCTCAACAAGAACCGCACCAGTTTTTCAATTGAAGTGAAATCAACGTTACCTAGCTTATCAAATGCCGTTGCCAGAATTGGCACATTACCCTTTAACATGTTGCCCCCATGACATATTCACGAACACGTTCTTCATTAATTTCAATACCCAGACCGTGGCCTTCAGGTCTTTGGTAATGCCCCTGCTCACACACCAGTGGTGTGTTGAGTAGCTGATTAGCAATGGCAAAAACCGGCGGCTGGTACTCCAGCATAAAGAGGTTAGGGATCGCGGCTGCAACCTGGATTGAAGCGGCAATGCAGGGACCTAAGCCGACGCTAAGATGAGGCGCAACCTGTAGATTCCAGGCTTCAGCCATGGAAGCAATGTGCATCATTTCACTGATGCCGGTACGTCCAACGTCTGGTTGCAGAATATCGGCAGCGCGTTGCTCGATGAACGGCTTAAACTGATAGCGGGTGCGCTCGGTTTCCCCGATCGCGATAGCGACGGGACTTTTCGCCCGCAATTCACGGTGACCCGCAATATCTTCAGGCAGGAGCGGGGCTTCAAGGAAACCGACTCCTAATGGATGCAAGGCTGCTGCCAATTCAGCGGCTTGCGCCACACTGTAATTCCAGTGGGCATCGAGAAAAATATCAGCGTCGTTGCCCAACGTTTCACGAATCCCGCTCACGTTTTCGATGTCTTCCCTTACCCCATAGCCCAACGCCAGTTTGAAGGCATTAAAACCTTTGTCTTGCCATTGCTTCGCCAGATGACAGCGGGCAGGCAGGTCAGGTTCGGGCAACCCAGAGACATAGCAAGGAATTGTCTCGCGATAGGCGCCGCCGAGTAACTGATAGACCGGGAGTTGAAGGATCTTGCCTTTCAGATCCCACAAGGCAATATCCACCGCGGCGATAGCATCAATGTGATAGCCAGTAATATGGCCACGGTCGCGCATGGCATCATACATTTTAGAGTTCAGTACCCCACTGGCGAACGGCGACTGGCCAATCAGTAACGGGGCAAAAAGATGGTTAATTAATTCGGCGATCACCTGAGGTACTACCGGTGCCAGCGCCTCTCCCCAACCGACATACCCTTCATTGGTCGTGATCTTAACCAGGCACGTTTCCATTTTTCGCGAATAGACACAGCGATACTCCGGGCGATAGTAATAATCGCTGTTGTGACCTTCAACACTCCCTCCAAGATAGGCTTGTTGTGGCGTAATTTTCAGCGGGAAACATTCAATATGGCTTATCTTCATTGCGACTCCTGGGCACATTAATCCAAATTTTTTCCAGCGGTTTCTTTGGCAAACCAGACGGCGATAAACGAGATTGCGGCAGTGATCATCACATACCAGGCAGGGGATAAGGGGTCACCGGTTAGCGTGATAAGGCTTGCTGAAGCCAATGGTGTTACACCGCCAAAGACAGCGACAGTCAGGTTATAGGCGATGGCAATACTGCCGTAACGAATTGCGGTCGGGAACAGTTCGACCATAGCTGCGCCGCAGCCCCCATTAAACATGGCGACAAAGACGCCGAGCATGCTCATCGCCGCAATGGACGAGCCGACTGATCCCTGGCTCATCACCAGCATTGCCGGGTAAGTCAGTAAAATGAATCCGCCACATCCCATCAGCATCAGTGGCCTGCGTCCCCAACGATCAGATAGATAGCCGGTGAGTGGCATACAAATTGCGACGCTGAGCAGCCCGAGGGTGGTAATTAAATAGGAGTCGGTACGGCTGTAATGCAAATAGGTGGAGAGATAACCGGGCATAAAAGATTGCAGAACCCAGCTACTTACCGCTTTAACAATCACAAATCCTGTGCAGAACAAAAGGGCAGACATCGAGGTTGAAAGAGATGTGCGCAAAGGTGATTTTTCAATCTTTCCGGCGGCTTTAAGTTTATGAAACTCAGCGGAGTCCTCCATGTTACGGCGCATATACAGGCCACCCAGACCTAATGGCGCTGCCAGCAGAAATGGAATGCGCCATCCCCAGTCGTTCATCACTTCCTCACCTAAGGTATGGGTGAGAAAAAGAACCAACCCGGAACCGCAGACAAAGGCCAAAAAACTGAAGTTTTCACTCCAGCAGGTCAAGGTGGCTCTGCGGTGGGGCTTTGCGCTTTCCGCCAGATAAGTAATCACGCCAGAGCTTTCGCCACCGGCGGCAAACCCTTGTATCAGACGGGTGAATACCAGTAAGACTGGCGCGATTATGCCTACCTGGTGCCAGGTGGGTAAAAGCCCCATTATAAAGGTCGAAATTGACGTGATCACAATGACCGTGACCAGCACTTTACGCCGTCCGAGACGATCGCCCATCGAGCCAAAGAACAGCCCGCCAAGCGGTCGCATCAAGAAGCCAGAACCGAAAACAGCAAAGGATTTAAGCAGTGCGATTGCCGGGTCACTACTGGCAAAAAAATTGCTCGCGATAATGGTGGCTAATGTCCCGTAAAGTCCAAAATCAAACCATTCAATAAAATGACCGATACCGGCCGACAGCATGATTTTTGCTGTGCGCCGGGCTGGCACTTTTTCTCTCGCCCCGCTGTAGTCTGTGGCGTATTGGGTCTCTGTATTGTCCATATCAACTCCCGAGGGTAGGTAGGGTCTCAGTCTTGGTCCGACTTTTTAGTAGGTATAGGACGAGTATATTGATTAGATCTCGGGAGATGAGATGGACTGTTGGAATAGCGAGATGAATCAAAATTGAAATGATTTTTTGCTTCATATAATGAAGCAGTTGCAGTTGAGATAATATACCGGGCTCGTATTACTAAGAGTGACCAAAACAGACAGGCATGATTATTTTGGTGAAACCCCTAGGATCTTGACCCGCTATATCCAGACTGTTTTTATATGTAAGTCATTGTCATCTAACGGACTCAGTATTCCGTCGCGCATCTGCTGGTTTCATGCACGACATAAGCAGAACCGTTGTCCGTCAGCGACTCGAACGATTTTTCCGGTAACGGATCACCGAACAGCTTTTCCATTGCACCCAATATCACATCCTGTACCGTGCTGATGTCGTAACCACCTGTACTGGCAGCCCACCCTATGGCTTCTCTGTCGCAGCAGTCCAGTGCGAACCTTTTCTGTCGTCATCACAGCCGAACGAGAAGCCAACTGAACACAACCACAGATCGCTTTCTGCCAATGCAACTTTACCGTTATGCTCACGAAGCAGCCCGATGCAAAGATCAAGGGCAGCTGTGAGCGAAAAGCGGACCTTGTTTATGGAATGTATGGTGTTGAGGGGGGACCTCAAACAAACAACTTCTCAGCAATTAAGCCTTCATAACCAGAAAGCTTAATTGCCAGAGAATGCGCGAAGAGTTTCAGTTCAGAAAAGGAGGATTCTCTTCAGAGAACCAGCCGGGAACGTACTCGCTCCAGCTGAACTTCCACAAACCCTCTTCTTTGCGAAGCTCAATTCGATAATGAGCACCGTACATCCACTCACCATTCTTATTTTTTATCTGTCCTGGTATTAAGCGCCCCGTCCACATTTCAGCTGTTGTACCGTCTGTTCTGAGGGTGATTTTTAGTGGGACACCATAATGCTGCATCCAGGGCCAGTGACGACGAAACTCTTTAAGCGATCCTACAATACTGTGCAGACCTTTTAATGGTCCCAGTGGAGGGAATTGTCCGCAAGCATCTAAGGTGTAACAGGTCCGGAACTGGCTAAAATCATTCTGGTCGATCCCCCACGAATAACGTGAATAGGACTCCTCAATTTGCTCTTCTTCAGTCGCCTTTATCTGGTTCTGCGCAATGCAATGCCAGGGGGAATCCAGCTCACTGACCAGAACAGGTGGCGCATCTCCCGGACGCCACCCCTGTTGCCCAGGAGGCAGACGCCAGTTAACCAGATAATCAGTATCACCTTCCGCCCAGCCGATGTTTATAAGCACTTCGGTCAGCTTCCAGCCATCAGACTCTGCTTTCAGCGTCAGTCGCAACACTGCGCCAAACAGGGCAACGGGATTATATTTTGCGCCTGGTGCTACCTCACCATACAGATAGGCGCTTACCATGGCGGTCCCTTCTCCGTCCGCAGCCGCGTAAAAATTAGAGGTCACCAGATTTAGATGCTTTTCAGAGGATGTATCTTCACGTAACGCTGTGATTAATGCTGATTTACCATGAAGTATGCCTTTGTGGCTGCTTTTGAGTTTGACCGTTTCAGCCACAGAGCAATCCGTATCGGCCCAGTGGCCGGATTCCCAGCTTTTGCGAAGTGTTTCCATAAAACTGAGTGCATCTGAGCGGCTAAGAGGGGTAATCATTGAATATCTCCTGTCTGTACAGCGCCTGTTTTCGATATTTCACTGTCTGAAGTGGGCATTTTGACGGTCCGGTGTTAACCAGCGCGAACGCTGGCTAAGAGTAAAGTCCTAACGTTTTCTGATTTCGGTGATGTAGGTAATGGCGGCACTATCGACAAAGTTCGGCACATCCCGGAAGGCTTCCTGACCAACTGGCGAGTCAAAGGCGGCCACGGCATCTTCAATGGAGTCGAACCATAATTCAGAAAACCCATCTACCGGTGCATCCGGATATTTTTCCCGATCGACGGGATTTAAAACGTAGCCCCGTAATCCCGGCAAACGCAGAGCGATTTCCGTGTGTACTTCATCCCAGTGCTTAACAAAGTCTTCAAAGCTCTGTCCTTTTTTACGAATAAGAAAGCCCACATGCTTGAAGCCGTTTGAAGGTGTCATCGTGTTCTCCTGTGTGCAGTGTCCTGCAATTCATTGTTTGAAAAGGTGTTATTGATTAATCTGGTGCATCTGGACTCAATGCCATTTACATGACCATCAGCAGGTTAGTGCTGCCTGATGTGCCCGCGCCTGGACATTTCACTGGCTGCGCCTCAGTTATGGTCTTCACCATGGAAGGGATAGTCGGTATAGCCTTCTTCCCCCCCGCCGTAATAGGAACTTCGCCTGGCCATAGTCAGTGGCCAGCCCTTGCGGACCCGCTCAACAAAATCTGGATTGGCGATAAACGGACTGCCAAAAGCCGCAAGATCGGTCAGCCCATCGTCGATAAGTGCCGCGGCCTGAGCGGGAGTAAGGCCACCGGCGAGGATAAGCGTGCCACGCCATACCTTTCGGAAATCGCGCAACAGGCCGTTAAACATCACGGGCCCCTGGGCCATCAGGTGGACATAAGCTATCCCTCTGCGGCTAAGCTCCTTACCGATATAAAGATAGGTTTCTGAGGTATCGGCGTAAGGAGCCATGTCCTGAAGCTGATTACAGGGGGAAAGGCGCACGCCCGTCCGGCTTGTACCAATTTCATCTGAAATGGCGTCAACAATTTCCAGAAGAAGGCGCGTACGGCTTGCCAGGCTTCCGCCGCCATAGCCGTCATCGCGCGTATTCAGTACAGGATTAATGAATTGTTCAATGAGATAGCCATTGGCACCATGCACCTCCACGCCATCAAACCCCGCCGAAATGGCGTTGGCAGCGGCCTTGCGAAAATCAGCCACTATCTGCTTAATCTCTTCAGTCAGCAGGGCGCGGGGCAGGCTTGCAGTAACCGTTGCAGGTTCACCATTTTCATCCCAGGCAAAGGCGCTGCCACCCTGAACGGCGACGGCGCTGACAGGGGGCTGCCCCTCAGGCTGGAGGCTGGTATGAGATACCCGTCCAACATGCCAGAGCTGAGCAAATATTTTTCCTCCTTTCTTATGCACGGCCTGTGTGACGGGCAGCCAGGCTTCAACATGACTGTCGAGATAGATCCCCGGATTAAAAAGATAGCCAGTACCTTCGCGAGAGACCGGTAAACCTTCAGAAATAATTAATCCGGCGCTGGCACGTTGTGCGTAATAAAGTGCCGTTAAGGCATCAGCATGCTCGTCCCGTGCGCGGGAGCGCGTCATGGGCGCCATGATAAAGCGGTTTTTCAGCGTGATATCGCCGAGCCTGTAGCCGGTAAATAGCTTTTTCATAGCCATCAGTTCCAGGCTTCAGCGATGAGCTGATGTGACCTGATCCTTGCATCGGCATCATGTATCCACGAATTCACCATAATTTCATCCGCACCGGTACGGCGGACCAGGTCATTCAGGCCGGTCCGGACGGTCTCTTTTGTGCCCCACACCGATTCACGCAGCTGAGTCAGTACGCGCTGAGCCTCTACCGGATGCCATAGCGCATTTATATCGTCTACCGGCTTCGGTAATTTCACCTCAACGCCCCGCCCCAGATTTACAAACTTCTGCAGTTCGGTAGTCGCCAGATAGTCTGCTTCGCTCTGGTTTTCAGCGGCGACGACGTTGACGCAAATCATCACATACGGTTCGGCAAGCGATTCTGATGGGCGGAAGCCTGAACGATAGGTATCAATGGCAGCGAGCATGGCATCGGGCGCAAAGTGAGAGGCAAAAACAAGGGGCAAACCTTTCTGCGCCGCCAGCTGTGCACTGAAGGTACTCGAACCCAGCAGCCACAACGGAATATCGAGTCCCGCACCTGGCACGGCCGTAATACGCTGTCCGCGTTGTGCAGGCGCAAGAAAATGCTGTAGTTCATCCAGCATGTCGGGGAAGTCGAGTCCCTTGGCGCGGGTTTCACGGCGCAGCGCCTGCAATGTTTCCTGGTCAGTGCCCGGCGCACGGCCCAGTCCTAAATCAACGCGGCCCGGATACATAATCTCAAGCGTGCCAAACTGCTCAGCGACAACAAGCGGTGCATGGTTTGGCAGCATAATGCCACCCGAGCCAATACGAATTTTTTCAGTTTTTGCGCCGATATGGCTGAGTATCACCGCCGTCGCCGCGCTGGCGATATCGACCATATTGTGATGCTCTGCCATCCAGAAACGGTGATACCCGGCTTTTTCGGCCGCCTGCGCCAGCCGCACGCTGTTGGTAATGGCGTCAGAAAGGGTATTGCCTTCGGTAATGGGTGCCAGATCAAGCAGTGACAGGGGGATTGTTTTCTCTTTCATCATTATCTCCACATCGCCGGAACAGTCGTCCGGAGGTAAATTAATCATTTCGGAAATTACTATGATTGTTTTTACACGGATGATAAATCGGGTTTCGGTCGCATCTATGCGGACTTAGATTCTACAATCCTGTTTCTTCTTTAGGGGTATCTTTGATGTCTTACTCTGCGTCAACAAACCAAAACCACCTGCGACACGACACGACGCGACAGACAGACAGACAAGGAAAAACCATGACTGAAGAGCAGATTTGGAAAGCCCGGTATTACTCGGCATGTGATATTGCCCATCGCTGGTTTGCTTTTTTTGAGGGACAAACAGAGGAGGTCAGCCGGCATCTGGATATTTTCACTCCGTACGTCAGGCTGGTTCATGCCGGCACGCATCTTCTGGCCGAGGGAAAAGACGGAATGAATAGCTGGTTGAAAAGCCTGCCATACGAAAAGGGCTCGCACTTTATCCGGCGCTTTGAATTTATTCCCGGCCAGGAAAACGAGGCAACCGTTAATATGGATATTGGCTACCAGAGGGTCGAAAGTGATTTGACGGTGGGAGGGGCACTTTCGGAATACCGGACAACGCTCTTATTCGGTGAGGGAGAGGACGCTTTTTTTACTTTCATGCAGAAAACTCCCGTATATCAAAACCCTGATAAGGTATTCCGTGAGTCATTCAGTGAAAACCGAGTACATTCGTTTATAGCCCGTTTCTTTCAGCTTATGCTGACCGCAAGGTCTGGGGCTGTTTCAACGATCGTTTCCGGGAATGCCGATGAGAATACACGACAGAATTTACCCGCATTTTTACGCAGTGCCGATCCCGACGGGATAAGTATTGAAGAGACAGACATTCTGGCGATGAAGAGCACCCTGTTACTCCCTGTAGACGGTACTGAACGAAGACTCAGCCTGGAACTGGCTGAAGAGGGAGGCCGCTATCTCGTCATTCGTCACGCAGACTGGTCCTGAAGCACTTAACGGAATATTCAACATGCGAAATACCGATCACCTGGGCGGAATTACCGCCTTTGTCACTACTGCACAGCAGGGAAGTTTTACCGCGGCGGCTGAGAGACTCGGGCTGACAAAATCAGCCGTGGGTAAAAGTGTGGGTCGCCTTGAAGCCAGGCTGGGACTTAAATTGTTTCTGCGATCCACGCGGCGTCTTAGCCTGACGCCGGATGGTGAGCGTTTCCTGATAAGTTGTCAAAATGCCATGGATATTCTTGAGCAGGCAGAAGCCGAGTTGACCTCTCATATCTGCCAGCCTTCAGGGCGGCTTCGGGTGGACTTACCCGCAGCCTTTGGCAGACAGCGTATTTTGCCGATCCTGCTGCAGATTACACGCCGTTATCCCGAACTCGCATTGACCGTCACTTTCAGCGAACGATTTGTCGACCTCATTGAGGAGGGTATTGACCTTGTCATCCGCATTGGTGAACTTGCCGACAGCAGTGGGCTGGTTGCCAGAAGGCTGACCACGCAGAAACTGGTTATCTGCGCTTCTCCTGACTATTTACTGTACGGTGGAGAACCCGTTTCATCTGAAGAACTGAGCCAGCATCAGTGTGTGGTGGGGTTTCGCCGGAATCAGCCGATCTCCTGGCTACTCAAAGAAAATGATGGTCAGATTTCGCGGTATACGCCGCCACCGACCCATGAGTTTGCGGACGGAGATGCGATGTTATCGGCCACGCTGGCGGGCTGTGGGCTTTCACAACTGCCGTTATGGCTGGTTGGAAAATATCTTGAATCAGGGGAGCTGAAAGAGGTTCTGGTCGGACATTCCGGTGGAGAAATGCCCATCAGTGCGCTCTGGCCTAAAAACCGCCAACTGTTACCTAAAATTCGTTATGTTGTGGACACATTGATAAAGGCAGCAGAAGACGGCTTACTTGACTGATGGGACGACTATGCCGTTGTGTCTGGCCAGAACGGATAATCGGTATAGCCTTCCTCAGCCCCACCATACATTGTTGCCCGGTTAACTTCATTCAGCGGCCAGTTGTTTTTCATCCGCTCTGTGAGGTCAGGATTGGCAATATAGGGTCTGCCAAAAGCAATGAGATCCGCTTTTCCTTCCTGCAGGTAAATTTCGGCTCGTTGCTTATCGAATCCCCCTGCAATAATGAGCGTGCCGCTGTAGGCCTTTCGGAATTTCTCAATGAATCCTTCAGGAATAGCCTGTTCACCTAAAGTCTGTTGATCGCTCAGGTGAACATAGGCCAGCCGGCGTGTCGTGAGCTCTTCTGCCAGCGTCAGCCAGGTTTGTTCTTCACCGCTGAATGCATGCATATCAAACAGACGACCAAATGGCGCAAGTCGTATGCCGGTTTTTCCTCCACCGATCGCCCGTGATACAGCGTCAGTCACTTCAAGCACGAATCGCAGTCGGTTCTCAATTCTCTCACCACCGTATTCATCGCTGCGCGTGTTCAGAGCGCCATTAATAAACTGTTCAAGCAGATAGCCGTTTGCCGCGTGGATTTCGACGCCGTCAAAACCCGCTTCAATAGCATTTTCAGCGGCCTGTACATAATCCTGAATGACCAAACCGATCTCTTTGGCTGAAAGAGCGCGCGGGAATGAAACCGGAACAGGTCCAGCAATGCCATTTTCATCACGGGCATAACACGTCGAGTTTTCAGCCCTGACGGCAACTGAGCTGACGGGGGCGGCGCCATTCTTTTGCAGACTGACATGCGAAATTCGCCCAACATGCCAGAGCTGGATGAATATTTTGCCGCCTGCCTGATGAACCGCCTGAGTCGTTTTCTTCCATCCCTCTACCTGTGCAGCAGAGTAGATACCAGGCGTGAAAAGATACCCTTGCCCCTGAACGGAAATTTGAGAGCCTTCGCTGACGATAAGGCCTGCTGATGCGCGCTGACGATAATATTTAGCGGTGAGGTTATCGGCAATATCCCCTTCTCTGGCCCGGGAACGGGTCATCGGTGCCATGACAATACGGGTTTGAATTGTCGTGTCGCCGACGGTGTATGAAGTAAACAACTTTTCCATTACAGACTCCTTTTAATAACTGAACTCCATAATGCGGTGCTGAAAGAGGGAATAAAACCCCCGTTCTGTTCCGAACAGAGGTTCCATAGATTCTACTTAGAGCAGCGATCCGTCTTTATTTTTTCAGGCCATCTCTTCCTGAACCGGTACTGCTTTAGTATCAGAGCGGTGTTTAATCAGAATGCTGACAAATGCCAGCAGAGTGAAGATCACGCTGCTCAGTACCACCGAGTGCGTCCCCAGGCGGGCGATAAACCATCCGCCCGTCAGTGAACCGAGGGTAATTCCCAGATTGGAGAACGACATATAAAGGCTGTTGGCAAACTCGGGCGCTTCGCTGGCTTCACGCATCAACCAGGTCTGACTGACCACCAGGCCGGAGGAGTGGAATGCGCCCCAGAACACGGTCAGCAGGCACATCACCAACGGTGAAAAGCCAAAGAACCATACCAAAAGCAGAAGCAAGGTGAACAGCAGCGGGTAAACCAGAGTGGTTTTAACTACGTTCTTTTGCAGGAAACTGCTGAACACGAAGTTGCCAGCAAAACCACAGACACCAAAGAGGATTAGCATGGCGCTGATGTAATTGTTATTCAGGTGAGTAACGCGTGAAAGATAATCTGCAACATAGCTAAAGCTGGAAAACATTGCGGCGAAAATTAACGTTACCGTTGAGATGGTCAGCCACAGCTTACCGTTCCGCAGTACGGAAAGCTGGCTGGCAAAGGAAACCTTATGCAGGGTCGGCATTGAGGGCATCAGGAACAGGACGCCCAGGAAGGCCAGCACGCACGCTGCAGCACCAAAGTAAAACGCTGCGGATAAAGAGAAATGCTCGGCAATCAGAGAGCTGAGTGGGACACCCAGCACCAGCCCAATGGCCACTCCGGCAAACACTTTTGCTGCAGCGCCTGCGGCTTTTTCTTTCGGTACGGAATTAGCGGCCACAACCAGCGCAACGGCAAAGAAGACGGCATGAGCCAGCGCAGGCAGAATGCGAAACACCAACATCAGGTTGAACACGTCAGTGGTGGCATAAATCAGGTTCGACACAATAAAGACGACAAGAATGCTCAGCAGAACCGTTTTCTTGTTAAAGCCAGACAGCATCAGCGTGATAAAAGGCCCGGTAACGGCCACGATAATGGCATAGATGCTGACCAGAAAACCGACCTGGGTGGGCGTGACGTGGAGCTGAGAAACCAGTTTTGGCAGTAAGCCGATGATGGCAATTTCGGTGGTGATTACCCCGAAAACAGCCACAGACAGCGCCAGTAAAAGCAGAGTGCTTTTATTTTGCATAGAATACCCTTAGAAACATTGCAGATGAAATTCACAAAGTTAAATAGCGAAACGTAACTTTTATGCGTTGTTGCCCGGATGATTTTCCGGAGAACGGATCATCGCTGAGTTTGATAAGGGGGGAAATACGTATTCAGGCGTTTCTATGTTGACATAAATTCTTCAATGCAACAGACCTGATCTTCGTTGGTTGGTATAACTGACCATGAGCAATGTCCGCTGTTGGCACAAAGCAGCCTGACGTGGACGCATAGTCCGCTATGAGCGAAGAACGGACTATCAAAGTTAAAAATCGGATCGAGCCTGACGGGGATATTTTCCGGAAAAAACGCTTCCCCAAAGGACGCCATTGAGAAGCCGACAACGCTTCTTTGCGCAGGTGTTATTTGTCTGTCTGGTAAATAAAGAATCTGTGCCGGCCGCTCCGGAACCGTAAAGTGAGGAAGCAGTTCTTAAGGATATAAAGGGTGTTCTCCACTGCTGTCTTTAATATTGGTTTGCCAGGCGGCACGGATTTTCTCTACTAACGGGTCAGGCAGTGCCGCAAAATCCAGTTCTGTCGCAAGGCTATCGCCATTTTTAAAGGCCCAGTCAAAAAACCTCAGGATTTCTTTTCCCTTAGCGATATTTCTCTGCTTTTTGGGAATCAAAATAAACGTCGCAGAAGTGACCGGCCACGCGTTATCCCCTTTCTGATTAGTGAGATCCTGAGAGAAACTTTGGCTCCAGTCAGCCCCGTCGCCTGCTGCCCGGAATGAGGCTTCATTCGGGCTGATCGCTTTACCTTCCGCATTGACCAGTCGGGTGTATGCCATATTCCCCGGCTTCGCATAGGTGTATTCGACATAACCTATTGAGCCGCGCAGACGTTGTACAAATGCGGCCACACCGTCATTCCCTTTACCCCCGAGGCCGGTTGGCCATCTGACAGTCGCACCAGAGCCGACGTTTGCTTTCCATCTGCTGTTTACCTTTTCCAGATAACGGGTGAATACATACGTCGAACCCGCGCCGTCAGAACGCCTGACTACCGCGATATTGATGCCAGGCAAATTGAGTCCGGGGTTCAGTCTGACGATTGCGGGGTCATTCCATCTTTTAATCTTACCGAGATAGATGTCTCCCAGTGTTTCACCATCCAGAATCAGCTGCCCGGAAGCGATACCTGGAATGTTAACAACCACGACGATACCGCCTGTCAGGGTCGGAAACTGAAACAAATCATTCCTGTTCAAATCTTCTTCACTCATGGGGATATCTGTGCCACCAAAATCGATGGTTTTCGCGATAACTTGTCTTATACCGCCGGAAGAACCAATCCCCTGATAATTCACCCGATTACCGGTATTTTTAAAATAAGCATCGGCCCATTTCGCATACATCGGCGCAGGAAAAGTGCCCCCCGCACCTGTCAGATTAACGGCTGCCAATGAGGGTGTGATGACGAGTAAGAAAACGACAGCGATAAAGCAGGAAAAAGTCCCCTGTATGAATTTCATGTTCCGCTCCTGATCGCGTGATGTGATTCTTTCTCCTGAGATACTTAGCTTAATATAGTCAAGAATCGGCCAGCGGTAATATCAGGGGCATACGTCCTCCGCCCGACTGCCGCAGAACTGCATTTACTGCTCAAGTTATTGCCTGACATGCCGATAACAATGCAATGGTGATTTCCGGGCCGTAATCAGTTCCTTTTATGTTGTACCGAACAGGAGAACAAAATGGATGTTTCGCAAATTGCATCGCTGGCGACCGGCCTTAATAGCCTGGATACCAGCACTCAGGTCAACAACATCCTGCTGAAAAAGTCGCTGGATAGTCAGCAGACGGCAGTGACCAGCATGATTGACGCGATCCCCACGTTACCTGCTAATCCGGCAATCGGTCGCAATATCAATACCACCGCCTGACAGAGACAAAAAAGCCCGCGTGAGTAAACTCAGCGGGCTTTTTGTTTTTTATGACCGCTTACCCTTTAGCGAAATTCGCCTGAATACGCTGTTGCAGATAATCTTCGGCGCTGATGGCCGGATACTTCGCCTGTGGCCCCAAAATCTCGACGTCTTTATTGGCCTGACAGAAAAACGCCAGACTGTAGCGCGCCCCCTGATATTCGCCGGGCAGCGGGCTTCTCACCCGATGGAAATTTGACGGCAGCTGGTCATCGCTCCAGCGCATCAGCATGTCGCCGATATTGCAGGTGATCACCTCTTCGCGCGGTTCGATGCTGGTCCACTGCTGGCTTTCGCTGTCTTTACCCGGACAAACCTGCAATCCGCCCTGCCCCGGACGCTGGAAAAGCAGCGTCAGGCAGTCAAAATCCGTATGCGCGCCCGCCCGCCACATCCCCTGCTCCGATTGTTCGGTGGCATAGTAATGCAGCATGCGCAGCGTGCTCTGATAGGTTTGCTGATCAGGATTGTGCGCCTGTTCGAAAAAATGCTCAGGAAAGCCCAGCCTGAGCGCAAAACAGGAAAGCAATTTCATGCCCAACTGCCAGCACTGCGATTCAAAGCCCAGCATGGTGTTTTTAAACGCGGGCAATTCCTGCTCGCCTGGCCACAGCGTGTCCATCAGCGGACGGGTGATCTGGTAGGACTCTTTCTGATCCGGCGTTCGGGTCGACGGGCGCACCTGCGATTTATTCTCCCATCCGGCGTTACGCGCCAGCGGATACTGCGCTTTTACCGCGTCGGGCAGCGAGAAGAAATCCTCGGTCATGCTGAAGGCCTGACGGATATCGCTCAACGCGATACCGTGATTGCTGACCTGAAAGAAGCCGATGTCGACGGCTGCACGCCAGAGTTCGTCGGCGATCTCACTTTTACGGTTTTCAAAATCTGACAGGTCAATACAGCGCACTTCGCGGGCAAAGGTCTCTTCGCCCATCGCGCCCATTCCGGCTTCTTTTTCCAGTTCCTGCAATGCATAGCTTTTTGTTTGAGCGGACTGTGTCTGAGGTGATGGCGTCATTATTTTTATCCTTCTTAATCAATGGGGTTAGCGCGCAGCGCGCTGTTGCAGGGTACGGACGGCTGACATCGCCTCATGGCGCATGGCGTCCAGATCGAGACCGGGGATGACATCGTTTTCGACGATCACGCGGCCGTTAATCATCAGCGCCTTCAGCGAGGCACGACCGCCGCAGGCCACCGGGCCGATGGCCATGTCATGCAAACCGAAATAACGCGGGTCATCCAGCCGGTAAATGGCGATATCCGCCAGCATACCGACCTGCACGCTGCCGCTTTGTTGCAGCCCGAGGATGTGCGCCCCGCCCGCACTGCCCCAGCGCACCACGTCTTCAATGGATGCTGCGTCTCCGCCGCCTTCAAAAGTGCCACCGTCATAGCGCGGTGTCGCCAGCATGCCTTTTCGGGCACGCTGCAACAGCCACGCGGCATGCGCTTCACTTTGCATATCGGCCGCCTCGTTGGATGCCGCACCGTCTACGCCCAGCGAAACCGGCACGCCCGCCTGTTCCAGCGCCAGCAGATCGGCGATACCGCTGCCCAGACGCCCGTTGCTTTGCGGACAGTGCGCAATGCCGGTGCGTGTCTGTCCGAGCATCGCAATCTCCTGCGGCAGCAGTTTGACCAGATGCGCGAACCACACATCGTCCCCCAGCCAGTCGTGTTCCGCGCAAAACTGCACCGGCGTCATGTCGAACTTAGCGCGTGCCGCATCGAGATAATCCACCGTTTCGGATAAATGGCTGTGCAGGCGGATCCCTAAACTGCGCGCCAGTTTCGCCATTTCGCGCAGCTGCGGACCCGGAGCCGAATGCAGCAATGTCGTCGGTGCCATTACCACGCGGCGCAGCGACGTCGGTTTCGCATCGTGATAGCGCCCGACCAGCCGTTCCATGTCCGTCATGTAATGGTCGAAGTTTTCCGGACGCAGTGCCTGTGGCAAATCTTTCTCAATCGCCCGCCCCTGCGTCGCACCGCCGCGGCACAAGACAATGCGCATGCCCAGCGCTTCCCCTTCACTGAACAGAATGTCGGAGGTATCGAAAGGCATATCCGGCCAGTAAAGGTAGTTGTGATCCGCCACCGTGGCGCAACCCGAACGCAGCAGTTCGGTCAGGCCGATACGCACCGCGAGACGAAAAGTGGCTTCATCGAACGTGGCGCGAAAGCGATAAGGCGTGGCGCTTAACCACGCGGTCAGACTTTTGTTCAGCCCCTGAGGCTCGCCTTTCAGTAATGACTGAAACAAATGATGGTGAGTATTGACCCAGGCCGGATAGACCACACAATCGCGGGCATCAATCAGCCGCTCGTCGGGCAGCGCCGTCAGGGTGCCCATCGCCTCGATGACGCCGTGACGGACGCGGATATCCGGCCCGGCATGACGCGCTTCGTCTCCCGGTAAACCGGTCAGGATGGCGTGTGCATTTTTAATCAGTAAAGAGTCAGATGACATCGCAACGCTCCTCAGGGTTTAACCTGCATGTGGTCAACAAATTCGGTGGTATACGCCTGCTTCCAGTCGGTATCCGCATTCAGCAGTTTGGCGCTGACCATGAAATCACGGGTTTTCTGCCAGCGCGCTTCAGTCATGGTGCCCCAGCCCTGCGTCGCTGCATCGCCGCCGTCAATCAGGTGATGCTCTTTGATTTGCTGAACGCCCCAGGCCAGCAGGTCGTCCGTCATCTTCGGGTTATCCTTTTTGATCAGCGCGTTACCGGCCACCGGGTTTTGCAGATAACTCACCCAGCCTTCCATCGACGCCTGCACAAATTTCGCCATCGCGTCTTTGCGGCTGCTGATAAGCTCAGGACGGGTGATCAGAATGCCGCCATAAGGCGGATAGCCGTGCTCCGAGAACAGGAAGAAATTCGATTTCACGCCCGCCTTTTGTGCCTGAAAAACTTCAGAGCTGACGTACGCCTGTTGCGCCACGTTCTCGTCGGCGACAAAGGGCTGAATGTTGAAGGTATACGGGCGAACCTGCGCGTCGCTGAGCTGATAACGCGCCTTAAGCCACGGCCACCAGGTCGATTGCCCCGAGCTGGAAACCAGAATGGTTTTGTCTTTCAGGCCGTCGAGGGACGTGACAGAAGCGTGGGTCAGTAACCCCTGCGGGTCAAACTGGAAGGGGGCGGCGATGGCTTTGGCCTGAAACCCGCGCTGCACTGACTCGAGCAGCTGAAGGTCATAACCGATGATCACGTCGGCACGTTTTGATAACAGCAACTGCATGCCGTTGATCTGCGGGCCGCCGGACTGAATGCTGACATCCAGCCCGTAACGTTTGTAGATGCCCGTCGCCAGCGCCTGATAATAGCCGCCCTGTTCAGCCTGCGCGTACCAGGAAGTCAGCAGCGCGATTTTCTCATCGGCATGCGCCGACAGTGAGAAAGCGCCAGTGATCAGCGTGCTCAGCACACAGCAAGACAGGGGAATGCGGGAAATTGACTTCATTGCTCCTCTCCTAATCATCGCCGGAGGGAAGACGAGCAAATGCGGCTCAGCTCCCCTGACCGGCTCAAAATGAACCGCGAAATGGTTGCTGAGCAATGTCCCGCGCAGTTGCCTGCACTGACCGCTTCTACTCACGTTTACCTATACAAAAAGGATGCCAACTTCGCAGAGCCGCGCCCCCTGCGCTTTGCGGGGGGATCTTTATCTTTGCGCGCTGCAACCTTTGATTCACCACAGAGCGCAACGCACCAGATCGGTGCAAATCAGTGGCGCTGGTGGCCCGGCGTTTGGATCTGGCTGAATAACATCTCCAGCTGTTTGAGCATCATCGAAGCGGCCAGTGAAAGCTGGCGTGAAGGGGCAACGCACAGGGAGAGTGTGAAGGTTTTCAGTTGCGGATCGGTCAGCGGAATAAACTGCAACTCGTCGCTTTCCACCTCATCCATGATGTCGAGCCAGCACAGAATACCGATGCCCATTTTCTCTTTAATCAGCGAGCGGATCATGTGGATATTATTGGATACCGCGACCTCATTGATCATGTCGCCGTTGATATTCATCAGCGCCTGCACCGGCTCGGCCAGCATCAGGGGCGCAGCGGGCAGGATAAACGGATACTCCATGCACTGATTAAAACGCACGCCGCTTCTGTCCCCGAGCGGGTGCCCTTTCGGCACCACAATCCCCAGTTCGATTTCAGCAAAGGCGCGCACCTGCAACTCGCGGGAACTTTGCGGATTTAACATCAGCCCGAAGTCGGCGTCGCCCGACATCAGCGCCTGCTGGATATCCACGTTGTTCATGGTCGTCAGGGTAAACGAGATATTCGGGTAATCGAGATGCACCTTTTTGAGCATCGACGAGAAAAACTGCCGGTTGATGGCGTCGATGGTGGCAATGCGCACATGCCCGCGCCGCAGCCCGCGCAGATCATCGAGCTGTTCCAGAACGCGCGAAAAATCCTTTTTCCAGTTACTGGCGGCATGCAGCAACAGCTCACCGGCCGCCGTCAGCCGCAATCCGGTGGGGTGCCGTTCAAACAGCGGCATGGCGAGTTCTTTTTCAACCCGCAGTATCTGCCGGTCAATCGACGATGCGGCAACGTGCAGGGTTTCGGACGCCTTACGAAACGATCCCTGGCGGGCAACCTCAGTGAAGTACAGCAGAAACCGGGAGAATGCGAACATAGTGAGTGCTCTCTTTTATGCAACGGGACGTGCGAATCAAAGCGCTGGACGCAACAGTTTTATAACAATAACGTAGCTTTCATTGCAACGGGAACAATCGTTTCACCGCTCATCAGGCTGACTCTGCGCAGTAATGCGCGTTAAGACAGCGGGTTATGCGGCAAACCGGGGGATCCCCCTTTTTATGAATGTCTCATTCAGCAAATACGGTAAATGACGATGAAAGATGCCGGATCCATTCCTGTCACGATAAAATCAATGGAAATAAACGGAACAGGGAATATTTCATTGCAGCTTGTTCCGCAGCAGAACGGGTTATTACCGCCTTATTTACCCGGCGCGCACATTGACGTTTTCATTCCGGAAACCGGCCCGCGGCAATATTCACTTTGCAGTGAAAACAGCAACGGCGAATATTATGAAATCTGCGTAAAACTGGCGGATAATTCGACCGGTGGCTCACACTATATTCACCATCATTTCCGCCCCGGCGATAACCTGACCATTTCGCCTCCGCGCAATCATTTCCCGTTGCCCGACGCCGGTAAATATCTGTTCTTTGCCGGTGGCATTGGCATCACGCCGCTGCTGGCGATGGCTGAAGAGATTGCACATCAGGGTATTGAATTTGAACTGCATTACTCTGTTTCAGACAGTGAGCAGATCGCGTTTCTGCCGCGCTTAACGGCGCCTGCCTTAGCGAAAAATGTCTTTATACATGACAGCGGCGCAAACGATTCCCTGCGCCATCACACACCGCTGAGCTTATGTCAGCCGGATGAGAATACGCGGGTAATGGCCTGCGGCCCGGACGGATTTATTCAACGCCTGCAGGAAATTATGCGGACCCATCACTGGCAGGAAAATCAATTATCTTTCGAGCGGTTCAGCAATACGGGAATGAATAATGACACCGCCGGAAATGAATTTCACATTCAGCTCAGTTCTACCGGCCAACGTTATTTAGTGGGCCGCGACCAGACCATCGCCGAAGTCTTATTAAGCGCCCGGGTCGATATTATGCTGTCGTGCGAACAGGGTATTTGCGGCTCCTGTATTACTGATGTGTTAGACGGTATTCCCGATCACCGGGACTGCGTGCTGACAGATGCAGAGAAAGCGGAGAATACGCAGATAACGCTGTGCTGTTCGCGATCCAAAAGTCCTGTTCTGGTCCTCGACCTGTGATGTCAACGCGGAGCGACACAATGAACCTACCGGATCCCACCACACCGCTGAACGGCATTGCCAACGCTCGTCTGCCCGCGTGGCTGCTTCCCGCCGGATGGCCTTTGCAGGCAGGCGAACCGGTTACGGCAGATCTGCGTTTTGACGCAGGCATAATTGCATCCGTGACGCCTGCTCAGCCGGATCAGGCTGACCTGTGGAACGCGCACGGCGCGCTGGCATTGCCGGGGCTGACGGAACCCCACGCGCATCTTGATAAAACCTTCACCCTCCACCGCAGCCGTCCGCCGAAACCCGGTCTGCTGGCCGCCATTGAAACGCTGCATCAGGACCGTCAGCACTGGACCGCCGATGATCTTCGCCAGCGCGCTGCAAAAGGCATGGCGTGGGCGTCGGCTAACGGCGTGACCCACTTGCGCACCCACATTGACTGGTTCGATGTGGTTCCGCCGCTGGCCTGGCGGGAGCTGGCCGATATTGACCAGCCGGGCGTCACGCTGGAGCGCGTCGCACTGGCACCCCTGAGTGTTTTTGCTGATGAACACGCGGCAGACCGCATTGCCCGTGCGGTCGCAGAAAGCGGGAAACACTGCCTGCTGGGTGGATTTATCCACTCCTCAAACTGGGATCCGACGGCGATGACCCATCTGATGCGCAGCGCCTCACGCTGGCAGCTGAATCTGGATCTGCATATCGACGAGGAGCTTTCCCCGGTGGCACACGGTCTGAGCTGGCTGGCGGATTACCTGACAGAGAATACATTCAGCGGTCACATCTGTTGCAGCCATGGCTGTGCGCTGGCCTCCGGCAGTGAACAACAGGCCCGGGACGTGCTGAGTGTGCTGGCGGCGCAGCGCGTTACGCTGATTGCCCTGCCGATGACCAATCTGCTGTTGCAGGATGCGGTGACCGGCCGTACGCCGCGCCAGCGGGGCATCACCTTGCTCAAAGAAGCGCAGACGGCGGGTGTTCCGCTGCTGCTCGGCTGCGATAACGTGCAGGATGCCTTTTGTCCGGCAGGCAGTTATGACCCGCTGGATACGCTGACCTGCGCCCTGTTCGCGCTTCAGCTCGATAACGTCTTTGACCGGCAGTCGCGGCTTATCTGCGATGTCGCCGCCCTGACCGGTGATGATCAGGGCGGACTGCCGCTCGCCCCCGGCAGCGACGCCAGTCTGGTGATCTTTCCCGGCAGCGACAGTCTGACCTGGCCTTTACACAGCGCGGCCCGCCTGGTTATTCACCACGGCAGGCTGATGCATCAACGTACCTGGAATCAGGAGTTATCCCATGAGTCTTGAAGCGGGAGCGGGAAAACCGCTCGCCAAATATGCCGCGTGGCGTCGCGCCGGTGATTTCGTGTTTCTCTCCGGCATCATCCCCGTCAACCCGCAAACGGCAACCATCGTGCGCGGTTTTCAGGACATTCCCGCCGAAGCGCGTCTGCTGCTGGGCGAAACCGGTGAGTTTTCCACCGACGCCAAACAGGGGCCGATCCTCGCCCAGAGCTGGTATGTACTCGAAAGCATCCGCCACACCATTGAAGACGCGGGCGGGCAAATGAGCGATGTGATCAAGCTGGTGCAGTATTTTCGCAACCTTGATCACTTCCCGTATTACAGCCGGGTCAGGAAACTCTTTTACGCCGGGCAACCGCCGGTCTCCACGGTGGTGCAGGTCAGCGAGATGCTGCCAAGCGCCGACGTGCTGATTGAAGTGGAAGCCACGGCCTGGTTACCGCAATCCCGCTTAACCCAATAATGTCCGACCACGAGGCACAGCATGATTAACGGCTATCTTCCCGCAGACCGATTTCTCCCTTTCCTGAGCTGGACAGCCATTGCTGCCCTGCCCGATAAAGCCAATACCGTGATCGTCCTGCCGACCGGCGCGATTGAGCAACACGGGCCGCATCTGCCGTGCTCGGTGGACAGCGTGATCTCTTCCGGCGTGGCAGGTCATGCGCTGGCGCGTTTGCCAAAAGACATTCCGGCTTACGCCATTCCTCCGATCACTTACGGCAAATCGGACGAACATCTGAATTTCCCCGGCACGCTGACTTTAACCGGTGACACCCTGTTGCAAACCGTTTTGGAAATTGCCGAATCCCTGTACCGCGCCGGATTTCGCAAGTTGCTGATGATCAACGGTCACGGCGGACAGCCGCAGGTGCTGCAAATGGCCTCGCGTGAAATGCGCCTGCGTCACGGTGACATGATCATGATCCCGCACGACGTATTCCGTGTGCCAAATGTCGAAAACCAGTTCCTGAGCGCACAGGAGCAAAAAATGGCGATGCACGCCGGTCACAGCGAAACCGCAGTGATGCTGGCGCTGGCACCCGAATGCGTGCACATCGAACACGCAGTCGCCAATTATCCGCCGGAATTCCCGTGCCCGACGCTGTCATCGGGTCGTCCTGCCGCCGCCTGGGCGTCTTATGATTTTGGCCCGAGTGGCGTCATCGGCGACCCGACCGGCGCGACCGCTGAACAGGGCCACGCGATCCTCGATTCGCTGGCGGCGAGCTGGGCGCAGGCCATCACCGAAATCCATCACATGGAATGGAAAGTCCGCAGCGAACCGACATGGGGAAAACACCACTGGAACGGTTTTGTGCAGACCAGCTTCACTCCTCCTTCGTCTTCTCTGGCCTCTGAATAAAGGAATTCTCACCATGAAAAAACAGCGTCCCTTCACTTACAGCCTGCTGGCCGTGCTGCTGGCCGGGGTTTCTACCACCAGCATGGCGGAAGAGAAATTTACCTTCCTGACCAACTGGTACGCGCAGGCGGAGCATGGCGGCTTTTACGAGGCGCAGGCCAAAGGGTTGTACAAAACCGCCGGTCTGGATGTCAGCATCAAAATGGGCGGCCCGCAGGTCAACGTGATGCAACTGATGGCGGCCGGACAAGCTGACTGCACGCTTGGCGATAACGGCCAGGCGCTGGAAACCTGGCAGGCGGGCGTACATGCGGTGACCGTCGCAACGGTGTTCCAGCATTCGCCGACGGTGTTTATCAGCCATGACAAAGTGGAGAAAGGTCAGGAGCTGAAAGACAAAACCTTCCTGCTGGCCACCGAGGCGTACACCTCTTTCTGGCCGTGGGCGAAGAGTGAACTGGGTCTGGCGAGCGCCAAAATCCGCCCGTACACCTTCAGCGTACAACCCTTCCTGGCGGACAATAATCTGGTGCAACAGGGTTATGTCACCTCCGAGCCTTTCTCTGTCGAAAAAGGCGGCAAACCGTTCTACGTCTACATGCTCAGCGACTGGGGTTATCCGCCGTACGGCAACTCGATTATTTGTATGGCCGACACCGTTAAAAAACGCCCGGCGGCGGTGGCTGCGTTCGTGAAAGCTTCGATGCAGGGCTGGAAGGAATACCTGCAGGATCCGACGGCGGGCAACGCGCTTATCACCAAAGACAACCCGCGTATGGGTGCCGATCAGATTGCTTTCGGCATCGCGCAGATGAAGAAGTATGAGCTGGTCACCGGCGGTGACGCACAGACCGGCGGTATCGGCATCATCACTGAACCGCGTCTGAAAAAGACCTGGGACATGCTGGTGAAAAACAAGCTGATCGACGCGGACAAAGTGCCGTTTGAACAGACTTATACCCTCGACATGATCAAAGACGCGAAGGTTATGCCATGAATTCAGCCCCTAAACTGACCGTGATGAGCGATATCCGCTCAGCCAATCCTCCGCCGGTTCCGGCTATTGAAGTGCTGTCGGCGGAGAAAATTTACAGTAACGGCACGCGCGCTCTTTTGCCGGTCAATCTGACCATCAACCAGGGGGAATTCGTCACCCTGCTCGGCCCGTCCGGCTGTGGCAAAAGTACCTTGCTAAAAATGGTCGCCGGGCTGACAGAACCCAGCGACGGCAAGCTGGTGCTGTGGCGTCGCGACAGCCGTGAAAAAACGCAGGTGCCGCTGTCTTTCGTGTTTCAGGAAGCCACGCTGATGCCGTGGAGCAATGTGCAGAATAACGTGCGTTTGCCGCTGGATCTGGCGGGCGTGCCGCGTGCCGAAGCCAACACCCGGGTCACCGAGGCGCTTGAACTGGTCGGGCTGGGGAAGTTTGCCCACGTCCTGCCGCGCGAGCTGTCAGGCGGCATGCAGATGCGTGTGTCGATTGCCCGCGGGCTGGTGACGCGCCCGAAACTGTTGCTGATGGATGAACCCTTTGGCGCACTCGATGAAATCACCCGCAACAAACTCGACAGCGACCTGCTGCGCCTGTGGCGGGAACAGGGGCTGACGGTGGTATTTGTCACGCACTCTATCCACGAAGCGGTGTTTCTGTCGCAGCGGGTGATCATGATGGCTGCCCGTCCGGGACGCGTGGTGGAAGATATTGCCATCACTGAGCCTTTCCCGCGCAGCGAAGATTTCCGCGTCAGTCCGGCGTTTTCACGTTATGCGAAGCAGTTGCAGGACAGCCTGCTGCAAGCCAGCCAATCAGGCAGGGAGTAACAGTATGCAAACTCAAAAATCCGTTCCGTGGATCAATAACCCAACGTTCCGCAAGGTGCTGTATCCGGCCGTGGTCGCCGTGGTGGTGATTTTACTGTGGCAGGGCTGGGTCAGTTATTTCAAAATCCCTCAGTTTCTGGTGCCTTCGCCGGGTGTGATGCTGCAAAGCCTGTGGACCAATTTCGGTTCGCTGATGATGTCGCTGCTGTTTACGCTGAAAATCACCCTGATTTCGTTTTTACTCTCGATTGTTATCGGCGCTGCCGTGGCGTTCGTGCTGGTGCAAAACCGCTTTGTCGAAACCGCGCTGTTCCCGTACATCGTGTTTTTGCAGGTGACGCCGATTGTGGCCATCGCGCCGCTGATCATTATCTGGGTCAAGGACACCACGCTGTCGCTGGTGGTGTGTTCGACGCTGATGGCAGTGTTCCCGATCATTTCCAATACCACGCAGGGCCTGCGCAGCGTATCGCCGGGTCTGCTGAGTTATTTCCAGCTTAACCGTGCCAGCCGTCTGCAAATCCTGATCCGCTTACGCATCCCTTCTGCCCTGCCGTATTTTTTCGGGGCGCTGCGCATTTCCAGCGGCCTGTCGCTGATCGGTGCCGTAGTCGCTGAATTCGTGGCGGGCACCGGCGGCAATAACACCGGTCTGGCCTATCAGATATTGCAGGCCGGATATCAGCTGGACATCCCGCTGATGTTTGCTGCGCTGCTGCTCATTTCACTCACCGGTATCGCGCTGTTTGGCGTGATGTCGTGGATTTCGCGCCGCGCCCTGAGCGCCTGGCATGAAAGCGAAGCCGTGCAATCTCATTAACCTCATCACTCAGGCAGGAAAAATATGGACAGTGAACAACGTCAACACGCGCTTGCCCTGATACAGCAGGCGCTCCCTGATCTCGACTGGACGTTACAGGCGCCCAAAGTGAAACGCCTCTCACGCGACTTTCACTGGTTCAGCCCGGTGCTGAAGCGGCAACTGGAAGATAAACAGGCCGACGCCGTGGTCAAACCGCGCAGTGAAGAAGAGCTGAGTTTACTGGTGCAGGCCTGCGTTAAACACCAGTTACCGTTGATTTTACGCGGCGGCGCGACCGGCAACTACGGCCAACTGGTCCCGCTGGAAGGCGGAATTCTGGTGGATATGACCGGCTTTAATCAGGTGTGTGAACTGGGCAACGGCGTGGTGCGGGCACAGGCGGGGATCCGCCTGGCCGAGATTGAAACCCTGACCCGTCCGGCGGGCTGGGAACTGCGCTGTATGCCGTCAACTTACCGGCTCGCCAGCCTCGGCGGCCTGTACGGCGGCGGCTTTGGCGGCATCGGCTCGATCAACTACGGTCCGCTCGGCGCGCCGGGCAACGTGCTCAGCGTCAAGGTCATGACTATGGAAGCCGAACCGCGCATTCTGCACGTTCCGGCTCCGCAGGCGCTGTTACTGCATCACGCCTATGGCAGCAACGGCATTGTGCTTGAGGTCGAACTGGCGCTGGCACCGGTTCATCAGTGGATTGAACGGCTGGATGTATTCGATGATTTCACCGATGCGCTGGATTACGCCAACGCCTTTGCCCGCTCGCCGGGGCTGGTGAAACGGCAGCTTGCGCTGTTCGCCGCGCCGATCCCATCATATTTCAGCCATCTGAACGGACATTATCTTGCCAGTCAGCACGCGGTAATCAGCGTGATTGCGCAGGAAAGCGAAGGGTTTTGCGCCCCTCTGCTGGAAAAATATCGCGGGCACAGCGCGGTGCGTCAGTTTGCCAGTGAAGCACGCGAGGCCAATGCTTCACTGATGGAATATTGCTGGAACCACACCACGCTGCACGCGCTGAAAATTGACAGCACGCTGACCTATCTGCAAACGGCGTTTAATTATACCCATTATCGTCAGCAGATTATCGATATGGCTGAAATGTTTGGCGACGAAGTTATTTCTCATATTGAATTCCTGCGTGACAATGACGGTAATATCACCGCCAGCGGTTTGCAATTAGTACGTTATTCCACCGAAGAAAGACTGAACGAAATAATGATGACCTTCCGTGATAATGACGTAAAAATAAATAACCCTCATGTCTTTCAGATAGAAGACGGCAAGCAGGGAGAAATAAAGCCCGACGTTGTTTCCGTCAAAAAATGTCTTGATCCCAGCGGGTTACTTAACCCCGGCAAGCTGCGCGGCTGGGATATGCGCGACACGCTGGAATTAGACAGCGATCCTCTTTTATTGACGGGTAAATATTGACTGTAAAATAAAAATAACTATTATCCTCCCCGCTTATTGATAACAACAAAATAAACGGGAAGGCAGCCGTTTGCGTGCGCCCTCATAAAAACAATTAACGGCAGTTTTGCTGCCGGAGAAACTTATTACATTTTTGACAGGAAGAGATTAATGAAAAGTAACACCTTCAACTTTGCGCTCACGTTAAGCGCAATTGTCGTGTCACAAGCGTTATTCATGAACCACGCGGTTGCGGCCATACCGGTCACGTCTGACTGCGGCACAGGCGCGGCAGATTCCCTGACCGAAATGTTCACCTGCGGCACGGTCAGCGGCAGCCTGCGCACCCTGTATTATTCCACCCATAATGCGTATTTCGTGCCGGGCTATTCTCAGGACACGGTCAGCTACGGCGGCAGCGTGAAATACGCCACGGCAGAATATTACGGCCTGAGTCTGGGCGTCAGCGGTATTCTTCAGCGCGGAATTTCACACAACGACGACCATCTGATCACCGAACTGGGTTCTAACCAGACCGGCGTGGGCGAAGCTTATCTGAGCTACCACTATCAGGACTTCCGCATCACCGCCGGTGATCAGCGTATTAATATTCCTTTCATCGGCGACTATGACTGGCGCATCACGCCGATCCTGTTCCGGGGTATCGACAGCAGCTACGGCGACAGCGACAACTTCCTGCATGCCACCAAAATCACCCGTTATAAACCGTGGGGCGACGATGAGTTCCTGAACACTACCGCTTATACCGACGCCGACGGCACCACCAACGGCATGTGGGGGATTGGCGGCGGCCGCGCCCTTAAATTTGATAACCAAAAACTGAACAGCCAGTTGTGGTACGAGGAGTATCACAACTACACCAAAATGGTGTACGCCGACAGTTTCCTGTCGTGGACGGACAGCCCTGCTCAGCCGAAGATCGGCATTCAGTTTATTCGCGGTGTGAGCGAAGGCAAGGCGCTGGCGGGCAACGTGAACAGCACCAGTTACGGCGCGCAGTTCGCGATGAATTTCACGCCGGTGCTGAAATGGTCACTGAATTACAACCATATTGCCGCCAATGGCGATGCTTACGGCAACGGCGCACTGGTGACACCTTACGCACATAACACCTCTTCCGGCCCGTACTTTGCGCAACCCTTCTTCACCAGCACACAGGATCTGGGCAGCGGCAACGCCTATTCAACCGATCTGAACTGGAGCGCGACCGACAGCATCTCTCTGGGCAGCCGTTATTCCTTTATGGATTTAACCCCGTCCAAAGGTGCCTCAAGCAGTAATCAGTCTGAATATCTGGTGTACGGTACCTACAGTTTCGGCGGCGTGCTCAAAGGGCTGAGCCTGACCGACTTTGCCGGTGTGCAAACCACCTCCACCTCCGACAAATCCTTCTGGCAAAACCGTCTGGCGCTGGAATATGATTTTTAAATAACGCTCAGCTTGCCTGCAAAACAAGGTGCACGTCTCTCCGCTCAACAAATGGTTGCCTTTGTTGAACGGAGAGACATTATATCCTTTTAAGGTTAAAGGAATTTTATGAGTGATTCTGCATGCACATCAATCGGGCTGCTCCTGTTTCCGGCTCTTACTCAGCTTGATCTTACCGGCCCTTATGAAGTTTTCGTAAGAGCGCCAAACACAAAGGTTCATCTCATCTGGAAAAACCTGGACCTCGTGGTTTCTGATCGTGGTATGGCTATACAGCCAACAACCACATTCAACGCATGTCCCGAACTGGATGTCATTTGTATCCCGGGTGGTCCAGGGCAGATTGACCTGATGGAGGACGAAGAAGTCCTTTCGTTTATCCGGACTCAAAGTCAACATGCAAAGCTGGTGACTTCGGTATGCACCGGGTCGCTTGTGTTGGGCGCAGCAGGGCTTCTGAAGGGATACAAAGCCACTACGCACTGGGCATCTCTGGATCAGCTCGCTTTGTTAGGTGCCGAGCCAGTAAGTGAGCGTGTAGTTCGTGACCGAAACCGTATAACTGGCGCAGGTGTGACTTCAGGTATCGATTTTGCTCTCAACGTCGTGTCAGAAATCTACGGATGTGATATCGCTCAGAATATTCAGCTGCATATGGAATACGACCCCGCACCTCCCTTTACCTGTGGCTCACCCCGCACGGCCTCTGAAGAACAGCTAAAAAAAGCACAGGAACAGGCTGCGCCATTTATTGAAAAAAGGCGGCAGGCTACTTTAAGAGCAGCAGCCAGACTTCAGAAATAAGGGCATAGCGGAAAAAGGTTATTTTCCTCTTCATTTTTCAACTTTTGACTTTGGCTGTGAGTTTAACCGATGGATGCAACACACTGATTGAACCGCTCAGCAGATTATTCAGCAAGGCATAAATAGCGGTGAGTTTAAAATAAAGAATGCTGAGATTGCAGCAGGAGTTGTACGTGATGCGGTAACCCTATTTGTCCATCCTGCATGAGTTGCTGAAGCTTCTCGTGCAGGTCTGAATAGGGAACGTCCACTGAAATACGTAATGAAAACGTTGATTATAGTTTTTACTCAGGGTTTAACTTATTGAATTTTCCGGGGTAATCGGGATAGCTTTTGAGTCAAAAAACCCAAGCTAAGACAGTAGCCCTGGGCTTCTGGCGAGATAATCGTCAAATTTACAGACCCAGCTCCGACAGACCCGGATGGTCATCCGGGCGACGCCCCAGGGGCCAGTGAAACTTGCGGTCACCTTCTTTGATAGGCATGTCATTGATACAGGCGAAGCGACGGTGCATCAGGCCATCTGCTTCAAACTCCCAGTTTTCATTCCCGTAAGAACGAAACCAATTACCTGAGTCGTCACGCCATTCATAAGCGTAGCGAACAGCAATGCGGTTGCTACCGAACGTCCACAACTCTTTAATGAGACGATACTCAAGTTCTTTGTTCCACTTACGTGTGAGGAATTCTTTGGCTTCTTCACGATTATTTGCAAACTCTGTTCGGTTACGCCATTTGGTCTCCATTGAGTACGCCAGCGATACTTTTTCGGCATCGCGGCTGTTCCAGCCATCTTCAGCGAGCCGAACTTTCTCAGTCGCCGATTCGTAAGTGAAAGGTGGAAGTGGCTGGCGAGTGTGTGTATCGGACATGGTAAAGCCTCCCGTAGAATTGGATATATAAATAGAAACAGTTGTGTTACTCAGGACTTAAGGAGAGACCTGTTCCAGCAAACGTTCCGCAACTTCCCTTGCACTGTCGGCGGCGCTGCTATCGCCCATCACATAGGCTATGGTGATTGCGCCCTCTATCAGAATCAGCAACTGTTTGGCCAGAACGACAGGTTGCTCAATGTTTAATTGCTCCGTGAGATCGAGCGTGTAATCCAGCAATTTTTGTTTATGCAGCTTTGCTATCTGACGAATGGGGTCGTTATGATCACCAACTTCTCCGGCTGTATTTATAAAAGCACAACCACGAAAGCCTTCTGAATCAAACCAGCCCCTGAGCACACTGAACATATTCAAAATGCGCTTCTGAGGAGTATCACCTTTATCAGATTCAGTTCTGAACCAGTGCATCCAGCGTTCATCACGTTCATTCAACGCGGCGGCTGCCACGTCATCCTTGTTCGCGAAATAGCGATAAATACTTTTCCTTGCTACGCCTGAGGTCTTGACCAGAAGGTCCATGCCTGTGGCATGAATTCCATTCCGATAAATCAATTGCTCAGCGGTAGTCAGGATTTTTTCGCGGGTATCTGTTGGCTTCTTGTTCATGAGACGAAGGTAGAACGATCGTTCTTCATGGTCAACAGTTTTCTTAAAAACAGGTATAAAAATGAAAAATACAGTCTTTGGGGGTTAAAGAACGGGTACCCATTTATGAATAAAGCGTGATTTGAAAATGTACCCTTTTGGCACAAAACTGCCCTGGCACCAGATAGGGCAGTATTGAGCGAGGAGCAGACCGTCACCAGAGGCTTGATTCCAGCAGCCCTGGATGGGCTATAAACTGCCGATAGCGCGCAACCGCTGCACTTATGCGACAGGTCATTGGTTCAGGAATGTTCAGAGACGACGAACAGACGTATAGCTTCATCAGCAATATCAGAGGAAAGAGAGGTGGATTGAGGGGCATCTGGATCGATCAGACCGGGAGTGATCAAAGGCAACGAAATTGCTGAAATCATCAAAGCAAAAGTCAGTGAGGGTTGATGACTTCTGATGATGCCTTTCTCCATCGCCAGTCTGATGACAGGCAGGCAGCTGTCACGAAACGGCGTAACCAGATGCAGGAGAAGGTATTCAAGCCGTTCGTCGCCCCTCGCCGCCTCGTTCAGCAGCAGCGAGGGAAACTCTGGAATTTCCACGCTGATAGCGGTCAGGTGACGGATAAACCGGCGAAACCCTTCGGCAGGATTGATACTGAACGAGTGTTCAATTGCACTAATTTCTTCAAGATGATGCCGTTGCTTATCCAGCAGATGTTCAAGAACCGCATTCCAGAGATCGGATTTTGAACCGAAAAGGCGCGCCACCAAAGCCATATCCACACCGGCTTCAGCTGCGATTTTTCGTAAAGATGTGCCGTCATAACCGTTTCGGGAAAAAAAACGTGTAGCGACGGGAAGAAGCGCTTCCCGCCCTGAAACTGCCCCGCCGGGGCGGCGCCCCCGTACTGAAGGTCTGTTGTCTTGTGAGCTCATGTGATTCCATTTTTGATAAGCATCGGACCGGACCGGTGCTTTTTACTGATCAAAATACCATGCCCATTTTACTCACAACCGGGATCTGAAGATAACTGTCATATTTTCCACCAAAATGAATGATATGCCGGCCTGCATTCCGGCTCACCGGGGTAGCTACCTGCTGTTCACTGACAAATGGCAGAAGCGTTGACGCCGGACCGCCGAGGGAAATACGTTTAATTTTCTCACCTGGCATAAAGGTTCCTCCGGAAGCTGGCAGTTCAATGACGGCAGAGCCAAACCCCATGTCAATACTTGTGGGTATTGGGCGGTGAGCGGCAATGGTCAGCACCAGTTTTTCACCTGCATGATAAAGCATGCTCATCGGCCAGATACCTATTTCCACAGGTACAATCTCCCCAGCGTGCAGCTTCTCTTCACGGATGTGCGTGTGGAACGGCTCTGTTTCAGTTGACAGCGTGGGATCAAGCGCGCGCTGGGAAACCCTCAGTAGACCTGATGCGACCACCGGTCCCTTCACGCCTTCTCCCAGCAGACGTTCAAACGGTTTTCCGTCTTTACTTCGTTTCTCAACGCCAATCTCAAGCTCCATATCATCAGCCCCCTGGGCTTCCACCCAGAGCTTCAGTTTCATGTAGCCTGTGAGCTCTGTATCCTGCGTGAAGGTAAAGTGAAGCTCCGTTTTTCCTTCACCGGAAACGTCATAGGACAGAGACGCCGGTATGTTCTGACCCAGAGGGCTGAGCTGCGCGCCGGAAGTAATAAACATTTTTTTCAGCTGAGTATGGGGCAGTGGCCAGCTGTCTTCAGTCCGGTCAACAATATCTGTACCGCCATCATCCAGAACGCAGATACGCACGCGGGGGGTGTTTTCCCAGCCGTTTTTTTGGCCCTTGAGATAATGGTCAAAAAACGCCAGAAGTTCCTGCGAATAGGCGGGCGTATAAAAATCCAGCCATTCGTTTGTGTTATTAACCCGCAGCCATTTTTCTTCTGAAGCTATCTGACGGTAACCGGCAAACGATCCGTGGGTATGAGCGTGATTGGTATAGCTTGCGACAACGTACGCCGGGATGCTGATACGCTCAAGCTTTACCTTTTTGTCTTCCCAGTAGCCATCCATCAGCTGTTTTTCCATAATCATCCGGGGCTGATCTTCGACAAGGTTCTCGCCGGCGAAAGATTTCAGTATGACTTCAGGAAATGCCGGCGCAGGTATTCCTCCGCGATTACCCGTTTCTCTGAAATGATCGACAAACCCTTCCCAGGGCGCGATAGCCGTGAGATGGGGAGGCTGCTCGGCTGCAATAAACCACTGCGAGACGGCAAGCCAGGAGTTCCCCGCCATACCCACTTTTCCACTTGACCATGACTGCTGCGCGGCCCATTCAATAAAATCATAACCGTCTTCAGCCAGCTGCCGCCCCCAGTAAGAGATATCACCTTCAGATTTATAAGCCCCACGTGGATCTGGATTCAGAATAACGTAACCTTCATTGACCCAGAAGGCCGGATCGGGGCCTTCAAACTTCTGAAGTTCTGAGACCCACTCCAGCGGCACGCCGGAGCGCTCGTGTATATCATCCAGCCACTGACCGCCTATCTCTTTTCCATAGGGACTCCATGCTACCAGAGCCGGGTATTTTCCTTCCGCTACCGGCCGAAAAACATCCGTATAAATGGTTGTTCCATCACGCATTTTAAGAGCCACGTCCTGCTCAAAGATGATGTCGCAGGGCAGTGGTTTTGCCCCTTCACGCCGGACGGTCCCTTTTTTGAGCAGAGTCGTGCCCGGAGCAAAACCGGGATAGCGAGCGCGGGGAGCATTAAGAGGCAGCGGACGCCGATACCAGACAGGATAAGCGCTGTCGCCATAAATTTTTGTATTTTGCACGATACGATTCCCGTTTGTACTGCCGCTCTGAGCAAATGCCAGTCGCGGCAACATCATATGTGTCACGGCCATTCCCACTGCACCCGCCAGTAGCGAGCGTCGTGAAACTTCCAGGCCAGCTGGTTTCATTTTATTCATCACACTCCCCATAAATCATCAGTTGATGATTTAATTTTAAAGCGCATTGTCTACAAGTCAATCTGCTTGGTGCCGGAACACGACGAGACCGCATTTTGTGCAAAAAAAAAGCCAGCTTCCGCTGGCCTGACTTGTTAAATCTCTATGACAATTTTACCCGTGTGCTTACCGGCAAGCTGATGCCGGAATGCGTCCTGCAGCTCCCCGAGCGGCAAAACTTTATCAATAACGGGACGTACATCAGAGGCTTCAAAAGCGCGGATCATCTCTTTCTGATGTTCACGACTTCCAACGGTGATGCCCCGGACGGTTAGCTGCTTGCCCATTATTGCCGCCGTAGGGACTTCTCCGGCAATGCCGGTAAATACGCCAATAAGCGTAATCTGGCCGCCTATGCGCGCTGCGGCAATTGACTGAGCCAGCGTGCCGGGGCCGCCAATTTCAATGACATGATCAACCCCCCGTCCACCGGTGAGCTCGAAGACTTTTTTACCCCAATGCGGCTCTTTACGGTAATTAACTACACCGGCAACACCCTGATCACGCAGCCAGGCCATTTTTTCTTCAGAGGAAGACGTGCCCCAGACCCGGGCTCCGGTCATTTTTGCCAGCTGCAGGGCAAAAACGGATACGCCCCCGGTGCCCAGAATAAGAACATCTTCCCCCGGGCGCAGATTGCCTTCGGTAATCAAAGCCCGCCAGGCCGTCAGTGCTGCGGTAGGGAGCGTTGACGCCTCGGCATGCGTCCATCCTGCGGGGGAATGCGTGAAGAAACGGGCGGGACGGACAACGTATTCCGTGGCATAGCCATCAATGCCGTCTCCGGGCGTTCGGCTGAAACCGGCGAGTGGGCACTCTCCTTTGTCCCAATCCGGAAAAAATGTTGATACCACCGCATCCCCGGGTTGAAAATCTGTGACGCCTTCTCCGACGCTTTCGATGGTTCCAGCGCCGTCAGACATCAGGATACGACCCGCCTGCGCGGGCAGGATACCCGCAGCGACGTTGTAATCGTGAAAGTTAAGCGAGACATTATGAATGCGGACGCGTATTTCACCTTTGCCTGGCTGGCCCGGATCGGTAACGTCTGTAAAGGCGATATTATCTACGCCCGCTTCATTGCCAAGGAGTACAGCTTTCATCGTGAAGGTTTTCCCCGTATCCGATAGAGTAAACTATGACTTTAGCCTTCTTTAACGTCCAGGATAAGTACCTACAAAAATGTCTGTATTCTCTGAATCTGCTGATGTAAAAAAAAATGTGCTGGCGACCCGGTTACGCAACGGAGAAACATTTGATGCGACGTGTCCTTCCAGAAGGCTGCTCAGTCACCTGACAAGCCGGTGGGGAACCCTGACGCTGATAACTCTCATGGATGGTACTCATCGTTTTGGGGAGCTGAAACGTAAAATGGGCGGAATTACCGACAGGATGTTGATAAAAACGCTGCAGGAACTCGAAAGCGCGTCCCTGGTCCACAGAAAGGTTTATCCCGTTTTACCGCCTCATACTGAATATGCGCTCACCGCTCCGGGACGGGAGGCTGCGGCACATATTGAAAGGCTGACCGACTGGATCAGTAACCACATTGACGGCACATGAAGCCGGACGGTGAGTTATGTATAGGGTGCGACTCTGGCCGGCGCGCGAAATTTTATAAACACTGAAAATAACGCACCGATTACCGCAGCGGATAAAAATACGTTTGAAGTGGTACCCGGAAGATAAGCCATGAACGCGGACAAAAACTGCCCAAGAAAGATAGCCATTGATAGCCGTGCCAGATTTCTTCCGCGCACAGCGTTACTGCTGAGTTCGACAATAAGGTGATTTACCAGGGGAACGGAAAAACCGAATCCCAGTCCCAGTGCGATTCCCCCGGGGATAAGGAAAGGCATGGAAGTCGCAAAAGCAAAGATCAGATGAGCAAGCGCGTAAAAGCCGAAAGCAATGGATAAGGTTGAAAAATCACTGTAACGGCTTACCAGCTTGGGCATCAGCCAGGCCCCACAGACGGCAACCAGAGAAACAAATGAGAGAAAATATCCCGTCTGAGACTCGGTGTTTCCCATTTTGTGCAGGTGCAGGGGTAAGACAACAATGGCGGTAAAGAAGACAATCATGGACATCAGCGCGGCTGCCCAGGTCATCAGAACGGCTGGTGAAGTGGCACCGTGGCTGACATCCGTTTTAATCTGTTCAGACTCCGCTCTGTTGTCAGGTCGCGGAACAAACATCAGTACCATCAGCAGCATCAGCCAGGCAAATAAATAGAGCGCGAACGGCCAGCGCCACCCTGCAGCGGCAAGTAACCCGCCGATAAACAGGAATATGACGCCGCCCAGCTCAATCGACATACCCTGCCGCGCAATCATCTTCATACGTTCTGGCCCATTATAAAATACTGAAATCAGACCCGTTCCTGCAGTCATGATCAGCGCCGTCGCCCCTCCCAGCAGGAAGCGATCGGCAAAGACTGTAATGTAACCGGAAAGAAATGCACCGGCTGAACCTAACAAGCCGTACAGGAAAAGCCCGAGGCACAGTGCCCTGTAAAGCCCCGCCCGTTCCATGAATTTACCGGCAAGTGGTCCAAGCAGCACCACTCCCAGAGACGGTAGGGTAACAAGCCAGCTCTCTGCACCTTTCACGTTCAGCGCATCAGAAATACTGGTCAGTCCCGGCACGATTACGCATCCCACCATAATTGTCAGGCAGGCCACGGCCAGAAGCGTAACCCCCCCAATTTTATTTATCTGTAACATAAATCGCTCCATAATGACCGATATTCGGACGATAGCGTCCGACATTCGGATATAGTATTCTGGCTTCTATCCGATGATGTCAATGCGCAAAATGTAAGTTGAAAGTAAGGAGTCTCCATGCCGGCCAAATCTGCTGATTCAGGTACAAGTGTTATCGTTCGGGCAGCTCTGCTGCTGCGGACGCTTGAAGAACATCCTCGAGGGCTGACGATCGCCGCTTTGTCGCGTTATACCGGAATGCCGCGTACGACGGTACACCGGCTGGTCAGTTCACTGGAGGCTGAAGAACTTTTACTGAGTGCGGCAGGTTTTATCCGGCTGGGTCCTGCGCTGACAAGACTTGCGGCTTCAGCGCATACGGATGTGGTTGCTCTGGCGCGTACGCCTATGGAAATGCTGGGACGCCGGACGCGGGAAACCGTCGATCTCAGCGTTATGCGTGGTGCCCATGCGCTGCTCATCAGCCAGTATGCTTCCGATCAGGAGTTGCGTGTCATTTCACCGGTTGGAACAGCCTTCCCTGGCCACTGTACTGCTCCGGGAAAAGCGCTGCTTGCCCGTCTGGAAGACGAGCAGATAGTATCGTTTTATAGCCATACGCCTGAAATCAGGACGCAAAAATCATTAAGCAACGTGGAAGATATTCTTAATGAAGTCGCCAAAGTTCGAAAGGCGGGACATGCGGTAGATTATCAAGAACATGCGCAGGGTGTATGCGGCCTCAGCGTTCATATACAGTCTTCTCTGAGCGAGTTGTATGCTGTCTCCGTTGCCGTGCCGTCCCTGCGGTTTGAGGAAAAAAAGGAGTTTCTCATCGTATCTCTGATGAAATGCAAAGCGGAAATTGAAGCTATGATTTCAGGCTGATTATTTTATATAAGAGTGTCAGTAACGTCCGCTACTGGCACTAAGAGGACGCGCAGGCCAGGTCCGCTATAAGCGAAATTGGCACACCTTTTTATCAGCCATTTGCATTGTATATCGCTAATTCATTCGCGATAACATCGATCAGCTTTGTTACCCGACGAGGTTGAACGGGGGCTGGCGAGTAAACGATATGCAATGCAGTGGGTGAAGGGGCGTAGGCCGCCAAAACTTCGACGAGCCTGCCACAAGCAAGATCATCCTCAACATCCCAGATGGACTTTTTACACAGCCCATGTCCCTGCAATGCCCACTGTTTGATTAACTGGCCATTGTTGGTTGTCCGCTGTCCGTTAACTGAGACGGCATAGGGTGCTCCATGGTTTTGAAATGACCAAGTACGCTCGATTCCCTGCGTAAAGCGCATCATGATGCATTCGTGATTTAAGAGATCATCGGGGTGTAATGGAATGCCTTTACGGCTCAAATAATCGGGAGACCCGCAAATCAAACGACGATTTACCCCAATCGGCCTGGCTTTGAGTGTGGTGTTAGAAAATGTTCCATAACGTATGGCGAAATCGACTCCCTGACTCACCAGATCAACAAAACTGTCGGTCAGGTTGAGATCAAGGGTGACATCGGGATGACGGGCAAGGAACCGATCGAGAATGGGCACAACACGGGTTTGTCCTAAATCGACGGGCGCGGTGATTTTGATCGGGCCAGATATTTTTTGTGTTCCTGATTTGATGCGGCTTTCAAGTTCATCGGCCTCGGCCAGCAGTCGGCGTGCACCTATCGCGAAAATTCTTCCCTCTTCAGTAAGGCTTAACGAACGGGTCGTTCGCGCCAGGAATCTCGTCTCGTAATAAGACTCCAACATCATCAGACGTTCAGACACAGAAGCTGGAGAAAGTCCAAGTTCACGTCCTGCTGCTGACAGGGTGCCCTTTTCAACAATCATAAGGAACAACTTCAAATTTTCTAACATTATTCGGAATTCTCGAAATATACATTCGTTATTGCACCACTTATCAATAATTTCCGCAAGGTTTACACTCATTCTCCTTAAGAAAAAATTGAATAAGATTGGGACATGATTTGACGACACAAACGACGCTGCACCCTGACACTGCCCCCAAAATGGCAAGCTTAAAGACTTCCACTGTCATCCTGTTTGCTTTTGCCTGCGGGGCCACTACCGCGAATGTTTATTACTCGCAATCAATCGCCGGATTGATTGCAAGCAGTATGCATCTCCCGGCGAGTCTCGCGGGGCTGATTGTCACTACCACCCAGCTTGGCTATGGCATGGGTCTGTTTTTTCTGGTTTGCCTGGCCGATTTGATTGAGAACCGTCGGTTAGTATTGATGACCACCGCGGGTACTATCGTTAGCCTGATTGGCGTAGCGATCAGTTCTGGTCCCGCAGCGTTGGTGGTCACTTCGTTTTCGCTTGGAGTTTGTACCGTAGGCAGTCAGGTCCTGGTGCCGCTTGCGGTTCATCTTTCGCCGGAGCCTAAACGAGGGAAAATTATCGGCAATATCATGTTCGGATTGGTCTCTGGCATTATGCTGTCTCGCCCCTTAGCGAGTTTTTTGGCAGGCTATTGGGGATGGCGATCCATCTTTGTCTTCTCAGCGGCTTTGATGCTCGGTACCTTCGTGCTAATGATGCGCGCGTTACCGCAATGGCATCCTCAATCGAAGCGAAATTATTGGGCTACGCTGCGCTCAATGCTTAACTTACTGATAACTTCCAGAACTCTGCAACGCCGGGCGGCCTATCAGGGTACGATGTTCGGCATATTTAATATGTTTTGGGCTGCCGCTCCTCCCATGCTACATCTGCGTTTTGGTCTCGCCCAAGCGGGAATTGCTGCCTTTGCGCTGGCGGGAGCGGCAGGCGCACTTTCAGCTCCCGTGGCAGGTAAAGTTGCAGACCGTGGGGGGGCAAAAATCGGCACCGGTGTAGTGATCGGTTGCGCGGGTATTGCGCTACTGATGAGTGGCTGGGGGCACGCGGAAGATTCATTGATGATTTTGGTCTTCGCCGCAATAATTCTCGATGCCGCAACACAGGCGAATCAGGTCTTTGGCCAGCGAGCCATCCAGAGTCTGGATACCGGGGCGCGGGGAAGGCTAAATGCGGCTTATATGACCGTCATTTTCATTTGTGGTGCAGTGGGTTCGGCGCTGGGTTCATTTACTTTTTATCATGGCGACTGGAGTGCGATCGCGGTGGTCGGAGCATGTTTGGCAATGGCAATTCTGCTGGTCTTTATGACTGAACTGCTCGCAAGTAAATCTGCATAAATCTTGACTCTGCTATTGTCAGCATGCTGATTTTCTATAAAAGCGCAGATTGGCTTAAAGAAAGGCTCAGCGGGTGCTAATAACAAGCTGAGCGGCATTTTCCCAGCTGATTCTGAATACAGGGGCATTATCTGATGAAGGCATATCAGATACGGTATGCTCGGTAATAACTCCGCCCAGCCTTTGGTAAAAACTGGTTGCCCTGACGTTATCTTCAAAAACCCACAGGTAAAGCGGTGACTTAGCATCTTCGCTGCATACCCACTCTGCTGCCTGATGGAGCAATTTTTTTCCTGCACCCTGGCCTCGCAGTGCAGAACTGACATGCAGGCTGTCAATGTACGCCCCCCATTGCGTATCCTTCTTTAGCATTACACATATAAACCCTTCAATGTTCTCTTCATTTTCTGCGACAAAGACAGCCACATCTCGGTTGCTCTGATTCAACAGAGACTGCCAGTGGCAAAAGCGCTCATTTTGCGCATGATTTTCGAGAAAATCTGAAGACATCACATTTCCATAGGTATCACGCCATCCGGCTGCGTGGAGATGTGCAATTGCCCCGGCGTCACTGTATTGAGCTTCTCTTAACTGAATCACGTATGTGCCTTGTCTGAAATCATTATGAGGAAAAAGCGATTATGCCCTGGCAATTAGATGAATATTTATCGTAGAAAACAAGACGTAATTACCAAATTGTCACCATTACGGGAACGTCCGTTTCTGTCACAGGGCTGATGTTGCAGCCCTGATAACTTAAATTGCTTTCCTTTGCGGGTCAGTGGGTGCCAACAAAGCCCGGCAACATTCAGGAAACATATTTGTTGAATCCGGTAAATCTCAGTGCTAAAACAAAAGAACAGTTTTTTAAGATTCGTTGTGTTTCCTGTTCCTGATACCCAACCCATAAGAGACACTCAGAAAATGATTAAGTCAGTTCATCCAGCGACAACCGTTACCACCACCGGAACTTTCGGCGGCGTGGGCGTATCTGTGACTGGCTCCTGACAAAACAGACTCTCACTCCCCGCCAAACCGGACGGGGAAGAAAACTTCTCCGTTCATGACTTACTGAATGGAGATACATCATGATTTCATCTGGAAATGCGCTTTTAGTTATCGATATGCAGCAGGGACTTTTCCGTGGCCCTGCCTCACCGTATTTTGCAGACTCGGTTCTGTCTAACATCTGCCTGATGATTGAAAAAGCGAGGCAGGCGAAGGTGCCCGTATTTTTTGCCCGCCACACCGGACCTGATGATTCTCATTTCTCTGAGCAAAGTCCGTTAACACAACTGATACCCGAAATGAATGTGAACGCTGAGCACGACGTCGTGTTTATCAAAAAGTACCCCAACTGTTTCCGGGATACGAACCTGCAGCATCAGCTCAGCCAGCGAGGGGTTAAGGAACTGGTTATCACCGGGATGAAAACAGAATTCTGTGTGGACACTACCTGCCGGGCAGCACCGGAACTGGGATTCCGCACCGTGCTGATTTCAGATGCGCACACGACAATGGATAACAATTACCTGTCCGCAAATGAAATCATCAGCCACCACAACGTCACTCTGGCTGGCCCGTTTGTGTCGCTCGCGACAGCAAATGACTGGACCTTTCACTCTGAGAAATGAGTTGAGATTGAGAGCCGCCCTTAGGGCGACTAAGGTGCTTAAAGTCCGCTTCTGGCACTAAGCGGACATTTGTCTGCGAATTGCACGACAGGCTGGCGTGCAGTGCGAAACCGTTCCGGTGAGCGCCGCCCCCCATTTAATGGCCAATGCCTCGACCGCCATCTGCGACTCAACTAATCGTTTTCATCGTATCGCTCGCGATTCTCATGGATCAGCGAAATGTGCAGGCGTGCCCATTGGGCCAATTGGCGCACGGGTTCTGAAAGTGACTTTCCAAGATCGGTAAGCGCATATTCCACTTGTGGAGGAGAAGTAGAGCAGACTGTGCGCAATATCATGCCATCACGCTCCAGGGCCTTCAGGGTCCGCGTCAGCATTTGCTGCGAAATATTACCTACTTGACGCTTGATGTCGTTAAAACGCCGCGGCTGCTCCTGAAGTGTCACGACTACCTGCATAGTCCATCTATCACCCACGCGACTGAGAACTTCATTCACCCTACGGCAATCTGTTTGAGGATCTAACGGTGCGGTCACACTCATATGACTTAGTCCTAAAAATATGCGTTTTCGCTGTTCAACGGAAAATAACATACTTAAATCCGGTCAACAATTCTGACTGCGGTGCGACGCTTTACCAGGTACCGGACGTTATGAAACTACAACCTAGAAGGAATAAGCATGATTGCCATTACTGGAGCCAACGGTCAATTGGGCAAGCTCGTTGTTAAGGGGCTACTGAACGTCATCCCAGCCGATGAGATTATTGCGGCTGTCCGCAATCCTGAAAAATCCGACGATCTGCGCGCTTTGGGCGTTCAAGTTAGAGAAGCCGATTACGATCGCCCTGAAACATTGCTAAAAGCCTTTGAGGGGGTAGATAAGGTATTACTGATCTCTGCCGTAGTACCCGGGGAAAGGCTGCGTCAGCACAAGGCCGCTATCAGCGCCGCCAAACAGGCTGGAGTAGGCGTTCTTGCATATACAAGTATGTTGCGTGCCGATACGTCACGCATGACGCTGGCGGTTGAGCACAGAGAAACCGAACGATACCTAAAGGATTCGGGCCTGGATTTCATCATACTGCGCAACGGTTGGTATCTTGAGAACAACACCGGAGCACTTATTCCAGCGATTGAGCAAGGGGCGATTATCGGTAGTGCCGGACAGGGCCGCTTTGCCTCTGCTGCGCGTGCAGATTACGCGGCGGCGGCGGTCAGTGTACTTACTCATCCCGGACATACAAACAAGACCTATGAACTCGCTGGAGATGAATCTTTCTCAATGTCCGAGTTTGCAGAAGCGGTCTCAAAACAGGTGGGACGGACTATCGCTTATAACGATATGCCGCCAACCAAGTATGAATCAATCTTGCTTAGCTTCGGCCTGCCGAAAATAATTGTCGATGTCATCATTGATGCAGACGTTAAGTCATTGAGCGGTGAACTGAATAGTTCCTCTAATGACCTGTCTCAGCTCATTGGCCGAAGCACGACGACCCTTTCAGACGCTATCCAGGCGGCACTTACGGTTCAGCCCGCGGTCCCGCCTAAAGAGGGACTACCGGTCATTGAAATTGTAACCTTTACACTGAAACCCAGTGTGACTGCTGCCCAATTCATACTTGTCGATCGCCTCATTGAAGCCGAATATGTATCAAAATGTCCGGGTTTCCTGTCCCGCGAGTCGGCTCCAGGCCCCAATAATACCTGGCTGGCCATCATCCACTGGCAATCGGTGGGCAGTGCTGACGCCTCAATGAAAGGCATTGTGACGGCCCCTGGGGCGGATAAATTAATGTCGATGATTGTTCCCGAATCTATGGGGATGACTCTATACGGCTGGTAAAAAATCGACTATCCAAGCCAGGCGTAACCCCCGTGTGGCAGGTTCTCGTATGGGGGTTTTTTATTGCAAAAAAAACGAAGCACCTCTGGCTCTCGATGCAGAAGGGGGCCGTTTGGAAAACGGAAAAATGACCTACGCTAAGACTATTTCTTAAGCAGTATGACAGGCAATTTCGAACGAAGAGCGGAAGTTCAGAATAGTCATCGCCATTGATTATGCTCTAATGACCTTCCCATGTTACGAGGCAAGCGCTCAGGCCTTCCCCTTAGAAGATATCGGCATGCCCATTTCCAGCGCACGAACTTCAAAACCAAACTCCTCGTACAAGCGGATTGCTGCCTTGTTGAAATGCCAAACAGCCAGTCTGAGTTCCTGCGCGTTACGTGCCAGAGCCCATTCACGCACTCTGTTCATCAATACCTTACCCACTCCTTGCCCTCTGTGTGTTTCAAGAACACATATTGAGCAAATCCTGCAACCTGGGACTGGCTTCAGAAGTGGACTTGTGGGTATTGATATGTTCGCTGCAATAAACCCGATGGGAAGAGAGTCATGCAGGGCTATAAACGCAACATGATCATCAGTTTCAATAAATTCCATCCAATGGGATTCATCTGCTCCCTCATTCAAAGTCACATCAGCATAAATATCTGGCCGGGCTTTATGATGGATGATATTTAGCTCGCGAGCCAAATCACTCATGATCGCAAGATCAGAACGGATTGCTTCTCGGATACTGAGTTCCATATCCAAATTTTTAATCTCCAATAAGGATCCTCAACCATGCCTGTCAGCCAAATAGCCAGCCAGCCAGCCGGATTAACTATAAAAGCAGTTACGACGAGGATGCATTACAGCACGTTTGCACTTTTCGTTGAGTTAGTCTGGGGACCTGCATATGTTCATCCCCTTACTCAGAAGTAGTACGGTTTTATTGTAGTTACTCAGGCACCACTCATGCTTTTTGATAACCGCCGCTGGGACTTTCTCTATATCCTTGACGGGACCAAACCCCATTGATCCGTAAAAGCCTTGCAGCTCAGCAAAAGGCAAACAATAAAGAACTGAGAGACCTGAGTTCTTAATCAGGAAATCTACCACCTTACGGGCGATCCCCAGACCTTCATTGCCGGGAAAAACATAAATTCCGCCAAGCTCGCCGCATTCTGTATCGATTGTTACAACTCTACCTTGACCAACAATGTTATCGCCATCAGTCGCCAATACGATGAGTTCCCCAGCATGTGACGGAACAAAATCAATCTCAGCATAGCGCTCGTTAACGATGGCGAGATCAGCGTTGGTGGCGATTCTTAAAGAAAGTTGCATCATTCTCCCTACACCTTTTATCTGTAATTTTCAGCTTTTAATTTTAAATCCTAAAATTTTCAGTAAATATCAAATGATAAAGATCAAGAAGAATAGTAGATATAACCTAAATGTTTGAATATTTTCTGATAGATTTCACGCAATTCGAACCTAATTTATTTTTAATAGTGAATGCTAACGATGAATATATTTCCGGCCACAGGGGATCATAAGCAACGACCGCAACATTCTCAATCGGAGGAACACTATTAACAAAAAAGCTGTCCTGGGGATTGGCAATATAATGTTCCATTATTTCTTTTGCACTAAGCATAAACTAATCCCTATCGCCCCTATAATTTAGGCATGATAACGTACAGAAGATGAGATGTCTCTCAAACGTCAGTTTTTGGCTGTGAGTTCAGTTTGTTGTGGCTCTTCAATGCGGCCTACGGTACCAGAGGTTTATGGCTCAACTTCTGATATATAAAATCAATAAGTGCTCTTGTTTTCGCGGGTAAGTAACGTCGATTGGAATAGAGTGCGAACAACTGCAATGGGGCCGCCGACTGTTCAAACTCAATCTCAATGAGTCGCCCATCGTTAATATAGGGCTGGCAGGCTTGTTTCGAGAGAATTGCAAAACCTACGCCTGATAATGCCGCCCGTCCTGCCATCTCTCCGCTGTTTACCCGATAATGCCCTTTAACTGTAATTGTCTCGAACCTACCTTTTGCACTGACGAACTGCCAGGGTGTCCCTTTCAGTGCGCTTACTGTTGTAATGCAGGGTAATTCTTCAAATTGCTGGATATGAGAAGGGGTACCATAACGCTGAATGATTGAGGGAGATGCAACAATGGTACAAGGGATAGTTACCAAATGACGGGCGATATAGTCACTGTCATCCATCTGACCACGGCTAACAATGATCGCTAAATCAAGATCATCTCGCAGAGATTCTAAACCTGACAAATTTGTGACACAGCTTATCTCGACATCTGGATACTGACAGGCAAAATCGGCAATAACAGAACCCATCAATGCAGGACCTATTTCGTTGGGAATGCAGATGCGTAATGGACCTTTGAGTTGGACCTGTCCCTGCATTAATTCAGACTCCGTTTGTTCAAGCGCTTCAAGCAGCGGTTTTGCTCTCGCATAGAGTAGTTGTCCCGCCTGGGTGATCTTCATATGGCGTGTGCTGCGCTCGATAAGCTGAAGATTCAGTTTTTCCTCTAATTGAGAAATACAACGGCTCACATTTGATGTCGGCATTTCGAGGGCTTTAGATGCTCCAACGAAACTTTCGCTATCAACCACGGCGAGGAAAACTTTTAGGGTATTAAAGTCGAGTGCCGGACGCATATAAAATCCCACTTTTGATAACAATTTACGCCATTTTTACCATCTTATGCCGATTATTGATAGCAGATAAACTCTGAGCATCTTTCACTTATAGACTGCTTGCTATGTCACTGGTCACTCAGATGTTCAATCATAAAACCCTGATGCGGATAGCCATCATAATTGCCTTTATCCAGTTTACTAATGCGCTGGAATACATGGCATTAACTCCTGTTTTTTCCTTTATGGCAGAAGCGTTTTCTGTTCCGGTTTCATTTTCTGGATATGTCTCCGGTATGTACACCTTAGGTGCAGTTCTTTCTGGTGTTGCTGCTTTTTATTGGATAGACCGATTCAATAAAAAGCGATTCTTAATCCAGAACATGCTGCTGCTTGGAACACTAACGTTTGTATCCACATTTACAACAAATTTTGACACGCTATTGGCTCTTAGATTTTGCGCAGGTTTGGTGGGTGGTACAACAATGGGGGTGGGGACGAGTATCTTGATAAATTATTCCCCTGTTAACATGCGCGGGAAAATGCTGGCCACGGTAATTGCATCATTTTCAATGGTGAGTATCGTTGGTATGCCATCAATATTATTTCTTTGCACACACTATGGCTGGCATATTTCTCTGTGGTCAATCAGTTCTCTGTGTCTGCTGTCTTTACCGCTAATAGCCCTTTTTATTCCCAGGGATGTAGCTCAATCACGCGCTAAGGGCAAACTCTCTATTGATGCTCAGACCCTGCTTTTCGCCTCTTGTAATGGGGTGGTACAGTTTAGCCCAATGCTGATCATCCCCATTTTGCCCCCATTAATGACCTATCATTTAGGGGCACAACAAGACCAACTGCCTTTGCTGTTCTTAAGCGGAGGGATTGCAGGTTATATGTCTACAAAAATAACAGGAGTTCTGACATCACGCTTTTCTGCGCTGATTCTGGCTACAGTTTCAACGCTACTTTTTGTGCTTAGTTTACTGGTACCTGCAATGGGCTATCATAACGCTGTTCTATTTATTACCTTATTCTTGGGTTCTTCATATAGTCGGCTGGTTTCATCATCTTCGGTTACGCTCCAGTATCCAGCAGATGAGCAACGTGCCAGTTTTTCTTCGTTACAGGCTGCGATAATGTCCCTGATAACAACTCTTGCATTCTTTTTGTCATCCTTGTTACTACCCGACAACGGTATAACAACACTGAACTTAGACCGATTACTGGTAGTCTGCGCATTAGCTGCGACTGGTTTTCCCCTGATGGTCATGGCACTGCAAAAAAAACTGGCTAAACGTATTCACCAACGCGACCACTTTGATATTGAGTAGCATAACTTCCGCTCCTGGCACCAATAAGTCTCTCAGCCCCTGGGCAGGATAAACGCCAATCCGCGACAAAAAATATGTCTAATCAATCAATAAAAAAGGTCGCCGTTTATGGCGACCTTAAACATTGAGAGTAAAGCGACGTGCCGCCCCGCCCGGAATGTCCCCCTGCTATGCGGGCGTACCGCGCATGCGCACTTAATCCTTCACCACGATGAGGAGGGAAAGTGCCAAGGGAGAAAAACCGAGACACACAAAGTCCAACGCCTTTTGCGTTTTTTTACCTGCTTCACCGCTTATTTCGTGAAGTGATCCCTGCAGTTGATTTACCTGGAGCGCCCGACAGCAATATTCACAATTCCAACAAGGAAAACAGGGACAAGCGACCATTCTGTCACCCGATTTAACCCTTAATACACTTCTCCTTATCGCGATTACAAGACCCGCAAACTCGCGTCCGCCCGTCAATCCGGGATTATAAGAACCGATTTTGCCAAACCGCGAAATGTCAGAGGCGCATATACCTGCTGTCTGCACACGGATAATAACTTCATTATCATGCTCTCGCTGGCGCATTGGCACTGTTTCAAATCTGACATCCTGAATGCCGTATAAAGCAGGATCCTGACATTGGGTGGAAGACAGAAACATTATGAAAATTACCCGTCCTGACGGACGGGTATTATCACTCTCCGATACCGTTTTGACTTAGCCGAGCCGACAACTCTGTCCAAACCTGTTGTGAGGTCCGTTCCCAGGTAAGCGGAGTTACTGAAATAAAGCCTGCTGCAACTGCGGATACCTCTGAGTATTCCGGTAAATCTGTGACGCCGTGTTCCACGCGCAACCAGAAGTAATCCTCACCATGAGGATCGGCCGTCGGGGTAACTGTAACGCCATTTACTTTGCCTATTCCTTGTCGGGTCACTCTGACCCCCTTCACCTGCCCTGGTGGCAGGTTCGGGAAATTAACGTTCAGGCAGCATTCTACAGGCAGGCCTGTTTCGAAGAGCTTATTCAACAACGGGAGACACTGCTCTTCAGCGGTATGCCAGTCCGGTTGATCTTCAGGCCGTTTGTCCTGACTGAGCGCCACTGAAGGAATACCGAGCAGGACGCCGGTAATAGCCGCCCCGACCGTGCCTGACAATACGGTTTCAAAGCCAATGTTTGAACCGCTATTGATACCCGACAGTATCAGGTCCGGAGGAGAATCTTTCATCAGGTGCCTCACAGCAACAGCCACGCAATCCGCAGGCGTTCCGTGAACGGCAAATCTCCGGACTCCACGCGCTTCAACCCGCACCGGTTCGCGCAGGCTGATGGAGTTAGAGACGCCGCTTTTGTCAGTGGCCGGCGCGACTATCCAGACTTCATCAGCAAAATTCTCTGCTACTGTTTCAAGGATCCGGATGCCAGGAGCATCCAGCCCGTCATCGTTGGCCAGTAAAACCCGGCGAAAAGGCTTTTGGGACATAATGAGTTTCCATTTTACGGACGTGTTTCGTCCTGAAGCAGTGCCTCGTTTTAATATCATCAGTGGATATTGAGGATTATTCTTTTTCGCCAAACCCGCTGGCAAATAATCCTTTAATTTCACTCATGGCATCCAGTTCATCTGCACCGTCAACGATAATATCAATATTTGAATTACCCTTGACGCCAGCACCTAATACGCTCATTAAGCCTTTAAGAATTACAGTCTTCTCACCATTAACAAGCGTTACTGATGACTCATACTTCTTGATTGCTTTAATGAGTGTGGTCGCCGGGCGCGCGTGGAGGCCCGTGCTGTTAACAACACGTATATTTTCTCTGATCATTTTTTAATCCCGATTTTGCAGGTAAGTTTCTTACTTATATCAGGATGCGCGATTCATCATCTGAATTTTACTGAATACATCGGCTTCAACAGCTGCTTTGGCACTGTTCATCACGTGTGCAAGGTTTGCTTCGTTATTATTTTCAGTCCAGGCTCTGCCGACGGATGTGATGAAGGCTTTACGCAGGTCACTGGCAATATTTACCTTGACCACATTATATTTTACGAAGCTACGGATGATTTCTTCATCAATACCTGAACCGCCGTGTATCACCAGTGGAACGGGGCAGATTGCTGCAATTTCTTTCAGTAATGGAATATCGATGCGAGGGATATCTTCCAGGCCGTGAACGTTACCTACTGATACTGCCAACATGCTGCAGCCGGTTTCCTGGACAAAGCGCAGCACCTGCTTAGGATCCGTTTTGCAATCCGCTTCACTGACGTGGTCGTCTTCTTTACCCAGGATGGCACCTAGTTCAGCTTCCACCGGCACGCCGAATGATTTGCAGAAATCAACGGCTGCTTTAGTAAACGCAATATTTTCTTCAAATGGAAGCTCTGCACCATCGATCATGACGGAAGTAAAGCCTGCACGAACCGCCTGTTTCACATCATCGAGTTCTTTACCGTGGTCAAGGTGCAGACTGACCGGTACATCCATAGTGGCCGCACGCTTTTTAACGATTTCGTAAATGTAATCGTAACCAGAAAGCTTGGCATTGGTCGGCGCAATCTGAATGAAGTTAGGCAGACCCGAGCGCTCAATAGCATCAAGTATCGAAATAGTGGTTTCAAGGTTAGTGGTATTGAACGCGCCGGCCAGAACGCGTTTTTCCTGGATGCTGCTCAGCAGAATATTACCGTTTACTAATGGCATAATTATTACCTCTCTCTTCGTTGAAGAACTGTACCTAAATAATATTTGTCGGATTTCAGCCAGACGTTACCGAATTCCAGTGGAATGTTATTCTCGAAGTAAACGATTTGCTCCAGATGCAATACCGGCGCATCTTCATGTACTTCTAAATAGTGACCCCGTTCGGCACCAATTATCTTTGCAGCGTAACGACTTTCAGATGACGCAATTTTTTTACCTGAAAGCCGTTCTACAGTAGGGAAAAGGTTATTGCTGTTAAAATCAATATCTTCAATACCCGGGCAGTGAGCTATGTTGATACGATTTTCAATCAGCATGACTCTTTCCCCCTCCACGCTACGAACGCGCTTCAGGTATAGGATCGGGGCACCCATCTCGATACCCAGTTTTGACGCGACCAGTTTAGAGGCGACGTCAATGCGAGATTCAATGACCTGAGTTTCAAAATTCAGATGCTGGCTTTCCAGTGACTCCGCAAAGGACAGCAGGCCTTCACCGAGGGAGTAAGAGATGTTTTCGCTTTTAACGAACGTTCCCTTACCTTGTACCTGAACCAGCATCCCTTCATTAACCAGCAAGGTAACGGCTTTTTTTACCGTGCCACGGCTGACGCCCAGCATATCCATAATCTGATTTTCTGAAGGGACACGATCGCCCGTCGTCAGGTCTCCCTTGTAGATGTTTTCACGGATCCACTCTGAAACCTGAAGATAAAGTGGCACTTCAGAGTCTTTCAAAACGGTATTCATGCGATGCTCCCTAAGTAATTAAGATCGTCTATGTACGACTATGCACAAGTAACGCCTGAACATAACCTGATTTCCCGGTATTCACAAACGATCTGCTTCACAAGATCTGCACCGTCAGGGTCCTGCCATACGGCGTCAAATCAGCGAGTATCGTAAAAAATAAGCCCTGAATGAGTCGCTCTATTCGTCCATCTTCATAATGACCTTCAGTACGTCATTATGCGGGTCGGAGGCAAACTCAATTGCTTCGCCTAGCAGTGACAGCGGATAGGTATGCGTGATCATGTCATCGACATTGATACGGTTCGTACGGATGATTTCCACCGCCTCCGGCATCTCGTAGGAAGACAGCGAATAGGTGCCAATTACTGAGATCTCATCACGGAAAAAACGCCCTGCATCGATGGTAACCATATTGTTATGATCAAATGGTGAGAAGACGACTACACGCCCTCCTCGTCTAAGCATATCAATTGCTTGCGGCAGAAGTGCAGAGACGCCCGCAGCAATGACCACCACGTCAACACCGAGACCTTCGGTGATATCGCTGATACGTGCTTCCAGATTTTCGCTTGACGGATTGATGGCATGGTTAATCCCCAGACGTAGAGCAAGGTCTAGTTTGAAAGGAGACAGATCGGAAACGATGACGTTGGATGCCCCCATCATAGCCGCCAACTGAGCACTTAACAGACCGATGGTGCCGGAACCCATGACCAGCACACTGCAGCCTGGAGTTATGACAGCCTGCTTAAGGCCGTGCAGACAGCAACCAATGGGTTCCACCATGGCCGCTTTTTCCCAGGAAACTCCTTCCGGAATTTTGTGGGTCAGGTGTTTGACGTGTAGTTCCGGCAGTCGAATATACTCAGCAAATCCGCCTGGCTCGATGTTGGTAGGCTTGAACTGCTCGCAGAGGGTGAAATGGCCACGATCGCAGTAATGACAGCTATAGCATGGTACGTGAATGGCGGTCACGACACGGTCGCCCGGCCGAAACTTTGTCACGCGATTGCCGACCTTAACCACTTCAGCGGCAACTTCATGGCCGAGCACAACCGGTCCTGTTACGGTCTGGTGCTGGGCTTTATGAATGTCCGTCCCGCACAGCCCGCAGCTTTTCATTTTTAACAGAATGTCGCCGCCCTCTATTTCAGGTAAGGGAACTTCTTCAAAGCGGATCTCGTTTTTACTGTAGTAAACGCTGGCTTTCATGATTTATGTCCTGCTCATTTGATTTTCAATCTGGATCTTGGTCTCGTAGAGATGCTTGTATATCTGGTGATATACAATGCTGAAGCTCTCTGCGGATTTAGCATCTGGTGTATAGCGTATCAGTGCGTCGCCGGGCAGACCGGAATTGTCCGGTTTATAACCCGCTCCTCTTGCGCCGAGTAATGCAGCGCCGCGGCTGACTGCTTCAGGGATCTGGCATGCCACGATCTCCCGGTTGAGAATGGTTGCTTTCAGCTGGAGCCAGTAAGGATTTTGGCAGGCAGCACCGATAACCATAACGGACTTCCAGTGATTGCCGGTCAGCGTTTCATAGGTTTCCAACAGATGGCGCAGCTCATAGCAGAGGCCGTGAAACACTGCTTTCAGCAACGCCTCCGAATCGGTCTGGTCTTCCACGCCATAAACCAGCCCTTTCGCATGGATAGTTCTTTTGGGTGGTCCACTGCCGCGCAGGTGCGGGATCAGGAAGCTGTCAGTTGGGGTCTCGGCCGCACCTTTATTCATGAGCCAGAGCGTCATACTGTTAAAATCAGCTGCCGTCAGGTCGAACAGATTTGAGAACCACTCAATTGCGTAACCGGCTGAAGGCAGTGAGGCGTAAAGCGTATAGGCATCACGCAGGACGTGATGACCGTTGGACACGCGCGACTGATAATACTGTCCGGTGACTGATGGCTGGTTACGCACGACCAGCAGCCCTTCGGTAGTACCGGTTGAGTTGAGGATCTGCCCCTCTTTCTTCAGGCCGACTGCCACAGACCCGACCATATGGTCGTGTCCGGAAATCGAAATTTTTGTTTGTGAGGAGATCCCGGTTGTTGCACTGATTTCTTTCAGCAGGTCGCCGGTCGGCTCACCGGCGGTGACCAGCGGGCTGAACAGCGAGAGCGGAATATCCATGGCCGAACAAATTTCCTCAGACCAGGTATTTCTGGTGATATCAAATGCCAGTGTACGTGAGGCAAGTGAGTATTCTGCGCGTTTCACACCGCTCAGACGAAAAGCAACATATTCCGCGATGCATAACCAGTTGACTGGCTTTTGATTTTCATTATTTTCCATCAGCCATAAAATTTTATTCAGGCTGTAATTACTGTGCGCGGGAATTCCCGTAATTTCGTAGAGACGATTTTCACTGATACGCTTTACCACACGCTCAAGCTGAGGCTGAGTGCGGGTATCATACCAGGTCATTACCGGGCCTATCACCTTATCGTCTGCATCAAGCAGTACGCCTGCCTCTCCTACACTGGCAACTGAAATACTGACAATATCTCCGGGGTCATTAACATTCTTAGCGATGCAGCCCAAACCATCAATAATACCGTGCCACAGTTTATTAATATCGAAGTCACTTCCATGTTCTGTAATTATTTTTGGCGTAATGAAACTGTGTTTTTCAATTAATTCTAGATCTGCTATCCGATATAAGCAGACCTTACAGTTAGTGGTGCCAACATCTATGCCAATCGCGTACATATCTCTCCCCTCTGGAAGGGAATAACATCAATCATTGTTAAATGAGGGAAATACTACGCAGCCTTTCCCTTTTTTTGCGTTGTTTTATAAAACCTGTCTGGAAAGTGCAGCTTGTTGCTCAGCAGCCACGTTCTCTTCCATTTCCTCACGCTTTAGCTGTCGGGTTGTCATGCGATACAACAATAAGCAGGTAATCAGGATGACCGGTATCAGTCCCAGCGCAATCATATTTCCTTCAAAGATTTTCACCATCCAGAAGCGGAATGGGTTACCGCCGTCAAGCAAACTGGATATTTCACTGTCCGTGTTAATTGGGAAGTGAATACTCTTAGCTACCGACGTCAGGATGGGAGCTGCGGCAGAGGCTACATATAAATTAACGATCAGCAGCGGAATACCCAGAATGAATGCTCGTGCAATGTTGCCGCGGCATGCCAGTACAACCATTGAAATCGGCACCCATATATTCGCAAGGTCACCCAGCGGCAGCAGGCGGTTGCCCGGGAGGATGACTGCCAGCAGTACACCCACCGGAATAAGCAGCAGCGCTGTGGACAGTACAGATGGGTGACCAACCGCCACGGCGATATCCAGACCAATATACAAATCGTCACGTTCTGGATATTTCTTACGAAGGAACTTTTTGACTGCGTCAGACAGTGGCAGCAGACCTTCCATTAGCAACTTAACCATGCGCGGCATAATCAGCATTACCGCACCCAGGCTCATCGCCAGTGTCAGAACCCCTTTAAAATCATAACGGGCCAGTAAACCGATCCCTGCTCCCAGGATTACACCTAACATCATCGGTTCACCGAAGATACCAAAGCGTTTCTGAATCGCATCCGCGTCGGCGTTCAACTTGTTAATGCCAGGAATCTTATCCAGCACCAGGTTACCCAGCAGGCCGAACGGGAAGAAGATGGCCGACGACAGCGTTGGCAGGGAAATACCCGGTAAGTTGAAGTATTTCTGTATCATCGGCGCACACCAGTCAGCCAGCAGCAGCGTGATGATGGAGGTCACCCCCGCGATCAAAATTCCGAACATAAAGCTGCCAGTGACGTTGTAAACCATGGCGCCAACCATCGAGAAATGCCAAAAATTCCACACGTCAATGTTAACGGTCCGGGTCCACTTCATAGTCAGCATCAGAACGTTAATACCGATAGTCAGCGGTACCACGAACGGTGCTACCTGAGAAGCCCAGGCAATTGCCGCCAGCGGTGTCCAGCCCAGATCCACCACCGGCAGGTTGATCCCGGTGTGCTTGACCATTTCTTTAGCTGCAGGGCCAAGTTGATCCAGCAACAGCCCAAAGACCAGGAAGAGACCGATGAAGCCCATACCAATGGTGAGTGCCGATCGCAATGCTTTGCTGAAGCCAGCGCCCAAACACAGGCCCATAATAAAGATGATGATTGGCAACATGATGGTTGGTCCGAGGGCCAGCATGTATTGAATTCCGCCGTAGAGTGTTTGCAGCATCTGCCTGTCCTCAGTTATTTCTTAAGAATTGCCACGATTTTTTCGAGGAGATCTTCTTCACCGAAACCGGTCAGAAGCGGCAGGCCATTCAGAACTGGCGTCTGTAGAGTCGTTTTCACGGCGGAGGTTACGATGATCAGGTCGGCCATACCATCCTGTGTCGCAATGGTACCGATGTTGGACTGGATGGGTTCAACATTGATGCCCTGCTCTTTGCAGTAGGTAACGACTTTTTCAGTAGCGACCGCTGAGGTAGCGATGCCGCTGGTGCAGGCGAAGATAATTTTCTTATTCATGTAGGACTCCGTTATATTTTTCGGATTTGTAAGGCACCGAGTTTGCGTTTTAGTCGAGATTTTTAGCCAGGATCTGCATGACTTCTTCTGTGGAAGTTGTGCTGAGCAGCTTTTCCATCTCACCTGTCTTTTGAAACAGAGAAATCAACTTCATAAGGAATTCGAGGTGCGCATCTTTTTCTTTAAGCAACAGGAAAAAAATGACGTTCACTTTCATTGTCAGTTCAGGGTCTTCCGCCTGGTTGAACTCAATGCCTTCCGGGCAGGTAACGACGACCAGCCGCTCCTCGAGAACATGTTCAACATCAACATGTGGGATAGCTACGCCCATGGTCTCCAGCTGCATCGCTGTAGGATGGTTCTGCTCACGCAAGATAAGGGCCTCACGGTAGCTTTCTTCAACAATCCCCTTAGCTAAAAGTTCATCGGTGATTTTTGTAAACATCCCATTACGATCCAGCGATGTCTGATGCAGATAGATAAGCTCGCTATCAAGTGATGTATTCAATGGCATCTTGTACCCCTGTCCTTCAAATTTAGTCGTATCGCCTCAACCTAAGTAACCAGCGTCATGCATAGTTGTCTATGTACAACCATGTTCAACCTGTGTGAACCCTACTCTTGTCACATGCCCGCGAGCAATGAACTCTCGGTGAATTTGTGCATTTGCTCACACAAAACTTTTTTGAACCCTACAGGATACTTAAGGGAAATAAAATTAACCACATGATATATAACGCAATATTACACGGGAATTTTTTGTTTTAGATGAATCTGGTTGAATGCGGCGGCATAGCCGGTTTCTGACGGGGCAGCCAAGGCTGAGGTTGTGGCGCTCAGATCGCCGAGCCTGTCGGCCCAGGCACAGGTCGCAGAAGCGCCCATCAGCAAAGATGAAATCAGCAGTCGGGTTAACATCGGGGTATCTCCACACAGTTATTTGGTGTGTACAGAAGAACACGGCAATGTACAGGCGATGTGTGCAAAATGGCGGGTTATGCAACGGGATGTATGTATTCAGCAGGCAGATACACTGCGATACAAAAATAATGAAAAATTACCGGGCCGGAGATTAAAAAGTTCGATTTACCGCGTTTTGAGGCAATAAAAAAGCCGGTGACACTTTCGTATCACCGGCTTTTCGCTGCGCCTGAGCGCAGAACTCAACCTTACTGGTTCAGCAGTTGCTGCGCGGTTTTCTCAACCAGTGCCAGCAGCACTTTCACGTCTTCCAGCGTCACCGTCGGGTTCAGCAGGGTCAGTTTCAGGCAGGTGACACCGTTATGTTCGGTCACGCCGACGTTGGCACGGCCAGATTCCAGCAATGCGTCGCCGATTTTCTGGTTCAGCAGTGCGATAGCGGCATCGCTGCTGCCTGCCAGTTGCGCAGGACGATAACGGAACAGCACGCTGGCCAGTTGTGGTTTCATCACCAGTTCCAGCGAGGCTTCAGAGGTCACGTATTGCGCGACGTCCTGTGCCAGCGTCACGCCGTGATCGATGATCGCCGCGTACTGTTTCTGACCTAACGCTTCCAGCCCCATCCACAGTTTCAGTGCATCGAAACGGCGGGTGGTTTGCAGCGATTTGGACACCAGATTCGGCACGCCTGCAGCTTCGTCGAACTCAGAGTTCAGGTAAGCGGCCTGATAGCGCATCAGCTCATAGTGACGCTCTTCTTTGAGCAGGAACGCGCCGCAGCTGATGGTCTGGAAGAACTGTTTGTGGAAGTCCAGAGTGATGGAATCCACTAACTCGATGCCGTCCAGATAATGGCGGTATTTTTCGGACAGCAATAACGCACCACCCCACGCCGCATCCACGTGAACCCAAATCTGATGCTCTACCGCCAGTTCAGCAATGGCACGCAGCGGGTCGATAGCACCGGCATCGGTGGTACCGGCAGTCGCGACGATAGCCAGAATCTGATCACCGTTGGCCTGCGCCTGCGCCACTTTCTCGCGCAAATCGTTGAGATCCATACGGGCGAACTCATCGGTTTTCACCAGCGTTACGCACTGGTAACCGAGACCGAGCAGCGCCATGTTCTTCTGCACGGAGAAGTGCGCATTTTCAGAACATAACACTTTAATCTTACGCAGATTACCGACCAGACCATCCTGCTGGATGGAATGCCCCTGACGGGCGAAGAAGGCATCACGCGCCAGCATCAGGCCCATCAGATTGCTCTGGGTGCCGCCGCTGGTGAACACGCCCGCGTCGCCAGCCTGATAGCCGACCTGAGTACGCAGCCATTCGATCAGTTTCATCTCGATGATGGTCGCTGACGGGCTTTGGTCCCAGGAGTCCATGCTCTGGTTGGTGGCGTTAATCAGCACCTCCGCCGCCTGGCTGACCACCAGACTCGGACAGTGCAGGTGCGCCACGCATTGCGGGTGATGCACAGACAGGCTGTCTTTCAGGAAGTACTCAATCGCGCGTTCAATCGCGGCCTGGTTACCCAGACCGTTTGGATTGAAATCCAGGGTAATACGTTCACGCAGTTCAGCAACGGTTTTGCCCTGATACATCTCAGGTTGTTGCAGCCACTGCACAACAGCTTCGCTGCTCTGTGCAATGGCCTGCTGGTAGGCTTCAGTGCTGTGCGCTGAGCCTGCCAGAATCGGGTTTAACTCGGACATCGGTGTCTCTTACTCCGCTCAGGCAGGTTTGATGCCAGCCGCTAACAGCGCCTGCTCAAACTTGTCGAGGAAAATACCCAGCTCATCGTTGGTGATCAGCAGGGATGGCAACAGGCGCAGCACACAACCATTACGGCCGCCGCGTTCAAGGATCAGGCCCGCTTCGAAACATTTTTTCTGCAACAGCGCAGACAGTTCGCCGTCAGCCGGGTAGCAACCCATGTGATCCTGCGCTTCGTTCGGTTTGACGATCTCGATACCGATCATCAGACCCAGACCGCGCACGTGACCGATAACCGGATAGCGTTTCTGCATGTCAGCCAGTCTGGCTTTCAGCCATTCGCCCTGCGCTGCCACTTTCTCCGCGATCTTGCCGTCTTTCAGGATTTTCAGGGTGGTCAGGCCGGTCGCCATCGCCAGCTGGTTGCCGCGGAATGTACCGGTGTGGTGACCCGGTGCCCAGGCATCGAACTGTTTTTTGATACCCAGAACCGCCAGTGGCAGACCGCCGCCGACGGCTTTTGACATCACGATGATGTCCGGCTCAATACCCGCGTGTTCGAACGCAAACTGCTTACCGGTACGGCAGAAACCTGCCTGCACTTCATCAAGGATCAGCAGAATGCCGTGTTCCTGAGTCACTTTACGGATGCGCTGCAACCACTCAGCCGGAGCCGGGTTCACGCCGCCTTCGCCCTGCACCGCTTCCAGAATGACAGCCGCAGGTTTACGAACGCCGCTTTCCACGTCGTTGATCAGGTTTTCGAAATAATAGGTTAAAGCTTTCACGCCCGCGTCACCGCCAATGCCCAGCGGGCAGCGGTACTGATGCGGATAAGGCATGAACTGCACTTCCGGCATCATGCCGTTAACCGCTTCTTTCGGAGACAGGTTACCGGTCACCGCCAGCGTGGCGTGCGTCATACCGTGATAACCGCCGGAGAAGCTGATGATACCGGTACGACCGGTCACTTTTTTCGCCAGTTTCATTGCGGCTTCAACAGCATCCGCACCGGACGGGCCGGTGAACTGCAGGCAATACTCTTTGCCCTGTTGTGGCAATAAAGAGAGCAGATATTCAGAGAACTGGTCTTTCAGGGGAGTTGTCAGATCCAGTGTATGTAACGGCAAGCCGCTGGTAATGACATTTTGGATGCTTTGCAGCACGTCAGGATGATTATGTCCAAGAGCAAGCGTACCCGCGCCAGCCAGGCAATCAAGATATTGATTATCTTCAACATCAGTGATCCAAACGCCATTGGCCTTCGCAATTGCCAGAGGCAATTTACGTGGATAACTCCTAACATTCGATTCAAATTCAGCTTGTCTCGCCAAATAGGTTTCATTGTTTCCGTTTAATGAATTCGCACCTAAACTGTCAATACGGACTTTATCCGTCATCATATCTCTCCTACAACCGTGGGTTATTAGAACGCCACAATTGAATAAATTTGATTAAAAAAATGACTGCCATGGGAAAAACGCGGCCAATATATGGCTTTTTTGCCCCCACCTCAATAATTTATTTTGTATAGAATTGTTTATTCTTTTTTATACGAATCAATATGTTGCTGATTTAATGAACGATCGTGCTGACATAAGCCCGTTACACGGTCATTAATAAAGCACTAAAAAGCCCATGTACCCCGTAAAACAACGGGTAAACACGTGCGCTGAGGGAGCAAAACTGGCCGGTGACTGTGCCGTGCCAGCGGGGAAGAAAAACGCACTTCTCTATTATAGTCCCCGTGGTATTCAGTGAAGGGCGTAATAATCAAAACGGGCAGTAAATGGCTGAATAGTAGCCGGATAAAGATGTGTAAAACTATTACACGGATATCCCGTCGGGTTATTATCCGGTAATAGATGCTTGCTGACGATGATTTATATATCCCGTTTTTCAGAGATATTTCACTTAAATATCAGATTCCGCGATCCGGCCCCTGCGGTACAAATCATACAGCGCCACGTAATCCTGAAAGACCTGCACCAGAAACGGGTCGGATTCCGGCGGAAGCGACTGGCTGGTTTGCATCTGATAACGGGTTCTCACCGCATCCACCCACAACTTATCCGCCGCCGGACCCGGCTCCTGTACCAGATGCGCCAGCCAGTAGACGGTATTTTTTCGCACCGTCACCGCAGGCTCCGGGCAACGGCAACACCACCAGACAGGCTCGAGTATTTTATGAAACAGCACCGGGCTGGCGCTCCGCCAGACGGAAGACGCAAACGGCAGTGGCGTCCACGCGCGTTGCCAGTGCAGTGCCTGCCCCGTCAGGAGTGACATCATCAGCGCCTGCGCCGATCCTGAAAACGCTCTGGTCATATTTCTTCCTTTATTTCCATAAACAACTCGCCACAGGAAAAGTAGCGTATAACAGCCCGGACAGGGCATTTATTTTCTCAAAAGTGGTTTAAAAAGCAGGACTTTTTAACCACCGGCCTCCCCTGCCTGCCATCCCCTCTTCGCGATTTATGAATTCAGTTCATAAAGTCTTGCGGATAACAGCCTCTAATCTGATGAAAGAACAGCGGCTACTATTAACGCCATCTTGATACCTGCCGTGAAGTACATCCTGTAATCCCATCATCTTGTGATTATGTGATGACAGGATTTTTCGGCAACCACGCTTCAGAGGAGAATCACATGCAAAAACGTACGCTGGGAAAATCGGGCCTTGAAGTCTCTGCGCTGGGTTTAGGCTGTATGGGGCTGAGCCACGGTTACGGCCCTGCCACGGAAACCAGACAGGCGGTCGAACTGATCCGCAGCGCCGTGGAACGCGGCGTGACATTCTTTGATACCGCTGAAGTTTACGGTCCGTATCTCAACGAAGAAGTGGTCGGCGAAGCGCTGGCTCCCCTGCGCGATAAAGTGGTGATCGCCACCAAATTCGGCTTCACTTTTGGTGATGATAATAAGCAGCAAATCCTCAACAGCCGCCCGGAACATATCCGCCAGGCCGTTGAAGGCTCGCTGAAACGCCTGAAAACCGATGTGATTGATTTGCTGTATCAGCACCGCGTCGATCCGGAAGTGCCGATTGAAGATGTCGCCGGTACGGTGAAAGATCTGATCAGCGAAGGCAAGGTGAAGCACTTCGGGCTGTCCGAGGCTGGCGCACAAACCATCCGCCGGGCACATGCGGTTCAACCGGTGACCGCGTTACAAAGTGAATATTCCATGTGGTGGCGTGAGCCGGAGCAGGACATCATGCCGACGCTGGAAGAACTGGGGATTGGTTTTGTGCCCTTCAGCCCGCTGGGAAAAGGCTTCCTGACCGGTTCCATCGCCGCGGGTTCGACCTTCGGCAACGACGATTTCCGCAGCCTTGTGCCCCGCTTCTCGCCGGAAGCGCTGGCGGCCAATCAGGCGCTGGTCGCGATGCTGCATCAGATCGCTCAGGACAAAAAAGTGACGCCTGCGCAAATCGCGCTGGCCTGGTTGCTGGCACAAAAACCGTGGATTGTGCCGATCCCCGGCACCACCAAACTGCACCGTCTGGAAGAAAATCTCGGTGCGGCAGACGTGACGCTGACCGACAGCGAACTGCGTAACATCGCCACCGCGCTGGAAACCGTCAAGGTGCAGGGCGACCGCTACCCTGCCGCCTTACAGGCGCGGGTCGGGCGTTAACCGGAAACAAGAAAGGGTCCTTGCGGACCCTTTTTTTATCACCGCAAATCAATATCCCTGCGTGACAATTTTTGCAGCGGAAGCCAGCACATCGCGGCGGGATTTTGCGTCTTTCTCCGGCTGGGTGAAATAGGTGATCAGAATCAAGGGTGCCTTGTTATCCGGCCAGATCACTGCGATATCATTGGTCGTGCCGTAATCACCGCTGCCGGTTTTATCGCCGACAATCCAGGTCGCCGGTAATCCTGCGCGGATGCTCATCGCGCCGGTGGTATTGCCCTTCATCCACTCCACCAGTTGCGCACGTTGTGGTTCGGCCAGCGCCGTGCCCAGCGTGGCGTGTTGCAGACTCAGCGCCATGGCACGCGGTGACGTGGTGTCGCGATCATCGCCCGGAATGGCGGTGTTCAGCGTCGGTTCCGTGCGGTCGAGACGGAAGGTGTTATCGCCAAGTGTGCGGGCATACGCCGTCACTTTTTGCGGGCCGCCAAGCTGTTCGATCAGCTTGTTCATGGCGGTGTTGTCGCTGTACTGCAACGCGGCAGCCGCCAGTTCACCGATCGTCATGCCGGTGTCCAGATGCTTTTCGGTGATCGGGTTGTAATTCACCAGATCGGATTTTTTCAGGCTGATACGCCGGGTCAGCAGTTCCGTTTGCGTTTCGCTCTGTTTGAGAATTGCGGACGCGGCCATGAATTTACTGGTGCTGCACATGGCAAAACGTTCATCGGCGCGGTAAGCAATTTGCGAATTATCCGCCGTGTTGATCAGCATCACCCCAAGACGGCCGCCGCTGTCTTTTTCCAGCGCCGCCAGTTGTTGCTGGACGGACGTCATGTTGCTGGCGGTTTGCGCCCATGATGCCGCGCTGAAAGCAAGCAGGGGCACCACAGCCGCCGCCATCAGCACGGTTTTACGCAGGGTATTTTTCATCATCAAAGCCTTCTCCTTTTTATTGGCGAAGGGATTATGACAAAAGCGGCAGCAGAAAGTAAAAAACCCGACAAAAATTGTCGGGTTTTAGAACGGATACAGAACTATTTTCAGAAACTCAGCCGGATTTAGAACGTTTCCCAGTTGCCCTGATCCGCATTCCCCGCCGGTAAAGCCTGACGGTTTGACAGCAAGGCCGGTGTTTTGGCCTGAGCGGCTTTACGCACTGCCGCCGTCGCCGAACCGGCACTGACTTTAAAGATGCTGATCGCCTGCGATAAACGCTCCGCCTGCTCATTGAGTGAGTACGCGGCCGATGACGCTTCCTGAACCAATGCGGCGTTCTGCTGCGTGACTTCATCCATCTGGTTGATGGCTTTGTTGATCTCTTCAATGCCGGTGCTTTGCTCATTGCTGGCAATGGCAATCTCGCCGACGATATCGGTGACGTTTTTCACGCTTGAGACCACTTCTGCCATGGTTTCCCCGGCTTTGGCGACCAGTTGCGTACCGTTATCTACTTTCGCCACAGAATCGTCGATCAGCACTTTGATCTCTTTCGCGGCGCTGGCGGAACGTTGCGCCAGGTTGCGGACTTCCGATGCCACCACGGCAAAGCCACGTCCCTGCTCACCGGCACGCGCGGCCTCAACGGCGGCGTTCAGCGCCAGAATGTTGGTCTGGAAAGCGATGCCGTCGATCACCGCAATGATATCGACAATCTTACGCGAAGACGTATTAATGCCTTCCATGGTGTTCACCACTTCGCCCACCACTTCACCGCCCTGCACTGCAACACGGGAAGCCTGCGCCGCCAGCTGATTGGCCTGACGCGCGTTATCGGCATTCTGTTTCACGGTAGCGGTCATCTGCTCCATCGCCGACGCTGTTTCTTCCAGCGAGCTGGCCTGCTGCTCAGTACGGGAAGACAAATCCAGGTTCCCGGCGGCGATTTCGCTGGAAGCGCTGGTGATGGCGTTGGTGCCTGCACGCACTTCGGTGACGATTTTCAGCAGGTTTTCGTTCATGTTTTTCAGACCCTGCATCAGCTGACCGGTTTCGTCATGTGACGTCACCTGGATCTGCGTGGTCAGATCCCCTGCCGCCACATTTTCAGCCACTTTCACGGCAGTATGCAGAGGACGGGTGATGGAACGGGTCAGGAAGAAGCCCAGCGCGGCAGCGACTAAAATCGCCAGCGCGGAGAAAATCAGCGTCAGCTGAATGGCGACAGACCCGTCTGACACCGCTTTTTTGCCTTCGGCCTGCAACTGCTGATCCTGAGAGTTGGCAAACGCGGTCGCCAGATCCAGATACGCATTTTGCGAGGTGGTCAGTTTGCGCAGCACATATTCCGTTGCGCCGTCCATATCCCCGGCGCGGGTTAAGGCGACCAGTTGTTCTTTCGCCGCTTCAAACGTATCGCTCGCATCCTGCAAGGCTTTGATTTTTTGCTTGCCGGTCACAGTGGTCTGGATGGCGGCGATTTTATCCATCGCCAGATTGGTTTGTTTAACCGTGTCATCCAGTTGCAAATAACGCTTCTTATTTTGCTCCGGATTTTTAGTATCAATAACAATGCCGCGTAAATATTTAATCTGGTCATTCACGCCGTCACGGACATCAAATGCCAGCCGGACTTTCACATAACGATCGTTGACGATTTGTTCAATGCTGCTGTTAATGCTGCTTATTTTGGTTACGGCTGTCACGCTGACGATGATCAGCAGCAAGATGACGAGGCTGAACGCTGCACCCAGACGGGCGCCGACGCGCATATTGTTGATCAGTTTAAACATTTTATTTCCCTTATTTCCTGGCCAATAAAACAAATACAATGAAAAATAATTCAAAATATTGATTACATAGCGGAACCACTTTCTAATGATTAATTTATTTCAAAAGGGTTATCGGTATAAATAAGGGAATCTTTAGTGAAGAGAATATTTGGAAAGTGTAAAGAAGGATGACTATTTTGCTCCCCCTTCGCAGAGGGAGCGTGATCAGGAAAACATGTCCTCCAGCCAGCCAGTCCGCATTTCGGGCACCGAACGCAGCAACTCGCGGGTGTAATCGTCCAGAGGCTCTGCCAGCGCGGTGGCTGCCGGTCCCTGCCGTGCAATCACGCCCTGTCTGAGCACCGCGACGTCATCCGCCACTTCGCGCACCACCTGCAAATCGTGCGTGATAAACAGGTAAGCAATCCCGGTGTCATGCTGGATCTGGCGTAACAGCGCCAGCACATCGCGGGCGACCAGCGGGTCGAGCGCCGAAGTCGGTTCGTCGCAGACGATGATTTTCGGTTCCGCCGCCAGCGCCCGTGCGATACATACGCGCTGTTTCTGGCCGCCGGAAAGCGCAGCAGGAAAACGTTCCGCAATGTCCGCATTCAGCCCGACCTGTGCCAGCAGGCCACGCACCCGCGCCTCACGCTGGCTGCGGTTCAGGGAAGTAAAACATTCCAGCACGCGGGAAATCTGGTTAAAAATGCGTGCTTTCGGATCCAGCGCCGTATCGGGAATTTGATGGATCAGCTGCACATCGCGTAACTGCACGCGGCTGCGCTGGCGCAAGCTGGCGGGCAATACCTGCTGATCCAGACGGATGTCTCCGGCCTCCGGGGCCAGCAGTCCGCAAATCACTTTGCCAAGGGTCGATTTTCCCGAGCCGGATTCACCGATCACCGCCAGCGTGCGCCCGCGTGGCAGGCTCAGCGAGATATCCTGCAACACCGGCTGCGCATGATAGCGCGCACTGATATGGCGGATTTCCAGTGCCACCGGCGCATCGCCGGTTTGCGGGGTTTTGCTCCCGCCCTGCGCGTGCAACAGGCGGCGGGTGTAATCCTTCTCAGGCCGCGTCAGCAGTTGCGCGGTTTCCGCCTGCTCAACGGTTTTGCCGTGCTGCAACACCATAATGTGATCGCTGATCTGCGCGACCACCGCCAGATCATGACTGATGTAAATCGCCGCCACGCCGGAAAGACGGATCACGTCACTGATGGCTTTCAGCACGCCAAGCTGCGTGGTGACATCCAGCGCCGTGGTCGGCTCATCGAAAATCAGTAACTCCGGTCCCGCGCACAACGCCATCGCAATCATCGCGCGCTGTAACTGGCCGCCGGAAACCTGATGCGGATAACGCTGATAAAACTGCTGAGGATCCGGCAAACCGAGTTGGGTGAACAATTCAATGGCCCTCGCCTGCGCCTGCTGACGCGGAAGGATACGGTGCTTAAGCGCAGCTTCGATCACCTGCTCGCCCAGCGTGATTGCCGGGTTAAAGGCCGCACCGGCAGACTGCGCGACATAGGCGATATGCCTGCCGCGAACCTGTCGCAGCTGACGCTCAGACAGCGCGGTCAGTTCCTGGCCGTTGAAGCGGATACTGCCGGACTGAATGCGCATCCCCTGACGGCAATGGCCGGGGATCGCCAGCCCGATGGTGGATTTCCCTGCGCCGGATTCGCCGATCAGCCCGAGCACTTCGCCACGTTTCACGGTGAACGACACATCATCCACCAGCACACGGGGATTTTTCCCCTGCGACACCACGCGCAGGTTTTCGACCTTCAGTAAGTGTCCGTTCATGCTTTCTTCCCCCACGCGCGACGTTCACCGCTCATCAGCCAGTCCGCCACGGCGTTGACCGCCAGCGCCAGCACCGCAATCGCGCCACCCGGCAGCAGTGCCGCCCAGACGCCAAACAAAATGCCATCTTTGTTATCCCGCGCCAGCCCGCCCCAGTCGGCGGTCGGCGGCTGAATGCCCAGCCCGAGGAATGACAGCGCCGAGAGGAACAGCAAAATAAAGATAAAACGCAGGCCGAATTCGGCAATCAGCGTCTGCAACGCATTCGGCAAAATCACATGCCAGAGGATCCAGCCAAGGCTTTCACCGCGCAGACGGGCCACATCGACAAATTCCATCACGCCGATATCCACCGCCAGCGACCGCGCCACGCGCAGTACCCGGACCGACTCCAGCAGGCCGAGCACCAGCGTCAGCAGCAGAAGGGTTTTCGGCAAAACCGCCAGGACGATCAGCGCCAGGATCAGCGTCGGAATGGCCATCACGATGTCGTTACAGCGGGAAATCACCTGATCCAGCCAGCCGCCGCGCAGCCCGGCAATAAAACCGAGCGTACAGCCGACGGCAAAGGCCACCAGCGACGCCAGCGCCGTCACACCGAGAGAGACGCGGGTGCCCCAGATCAGGCGGGAAAGCAGATCGCGGCCGAGATTATCCGTGCCGAGCAGCGCATCCGGCCCCGGTAAATCCCACGACATGCCAAGAGTCTGATCCGGCGCGTGAGGTGCCAGCCACGGCGCAAAAATGGCGATAAGTATAAACAGACTCAGTACCAGCAGACCGAGTACCGAAACCGGTTTTAATGCAGGGAGTGCACGCATTGCAGCAATTCCTAAAATTCAGCGGTTGTGGCGTAAACGCGGATTAGCGACCAGCGCCATCACATCCGCCAGCAAATTCAGCAGGATATAAATCCCGGCCAGCAGCAGCGCGCAATCCTGCATCACCGGAATGTCGCGTTTGCTGATGCTGTCGACCATATATTGTCCCAGCCCCGGATAGACAAACACGTTCTCGACGATCACCACGCCGACCATCAGGTAAGCCAGATTGATCGCCACGACGTTAATGATCGGCCCCACGGCGTTGGGCAATACGTGACGCCATAAAATGCGCGACGGCGACAGCCCTTTCAGCAGCGCGGTATCGACATACGCCGAACTTTGCGCAGCAATCAGCGCGGCGCGGGTCATGTTGCTCATATGGCCGAGGATCGCCAGCACCAGCGTGGCGCACGGCAGGGAAATCGCAGAGAGTCGGGCGGCCAGCGGCATCTCCGCCGTGATACTGCTGTTGCTCGGCGCCCATGCCAGCGTAATGGCAAAAATCAGGATCAGCAGATAACCGGAGAAGAATTCCGGCAGCGCGACGGTGGCGCGGGTGATGGCGCTGAGCAGCGTATCAATGACACTGCCCTGATAACGCACCGAGATAAACCCGATCAGCAGCGCCAGCGGCACGGCAATCGCGGCGGTGCATCCGGCCAGAAACAGCGTATTCCCCAGACGGGTAAACAGCGGACCGCTGATGGCTTCGCGGGTGGAAAAACTGGTGCCGAAATCGCCGTGCAGCACGCCGGTCAGCCAGCTCAGATAGCGACTGACCGCCGGCTGATCCAGCCCGAGTTGCAGATTCAGCTCGCGGATGGCTTCCGGCGTGGCGCTCTGCCCGAGGATCGCCGTCGCCGCGTTGCCCGGCAACAGTTGCACACCGGCAAAAATCAGCATGGAAACCGCCAGCACCACCAGCACGCCATAAAACAGGCGAACCAGAATCATGCTTAGCAGCGAAGAACGAAAGTGCGAAAAACGGCCCGCAGGCCGTTGAGTCGCTTTCTGTTGTGCAGATAAGTCAGACATATTTTTACCCGGTTCAGCCTTCGATCCAGACTTTCTCCGCCGCACGGTTACCGCTCAGCGGCATGCCCGGCACAGACGTGAACCCTTTGATTTTGGCGGAACACCCGTCCAGCGCATCGGCGTACAGCGGAATGATTTCGCTGCCCTGATCGACCAGCATCACCTGAATATCATGATAAATCTGTTTACGGCGCGCTTCGTCCGCTTCGCCGCGTGCGGCTTTGACCATCGCATCAAATTCCGGCACATGCCACGCCGATTCATTCCAGGAAGACTGGCTGGTAAAGACCAGCGAAAGCAGCGCGTCGGCGGTCGGACGGTTCGCCCAGTTCGACGACACAAACGCTTTCTTCTGCCAGATGTCGTTCCAGAACGCATCGTCCGGCACGCGCACCACATTCAGGTTAATGCCCGCTTTGGCAGCGGATTGCTGATAAAGCTGACCGGCATCGACCGCGCCGGGGAAACCGGCATCCGCCACATTGAGCGTCAGCGGGCCGCTGAAACCGGATTTCTTCCAGTGGAATTGCGCTTTTTCCGGATCGTACGGACGCTGCGGAATGTCTTTTGCGAAGTAACGGTTCGACGGGAAGATCGGGTTGTCGTTCGCCACGCTGGCGTAACCGCCGAGCACGGTGTCGATAATTTTCTGGCGATCAATGGCGTATTTCAGCGCCAGACGGCCATCGACATTATCGAACGGTGCCAGATTCGACAGGCCGGGGAAGGTGTAAATCATGCTGTCTTTGGCGCGTACCAGTTTCAGGTTCGGCATACGTTCGATGCGGCTGACGATGCGCGGATTCACGCGGTTAATCAGTTGCGCCGACCCGCTGACCAGCGCCGCCACGCGGGCGGTGGAGTCGTTCATTGCCAGCGTTTCGACGGAATCCACATGGCCGCGTTCGCTGTTCCAGTAATTCGGATTGCGTTTGGTCAGCGTGGTCACGCCCGGCTGGAATTTCTCCAGAATGAACGCGCCGGTGCCGATGCCTTTATCAAAGTTTTCATTTTCAGCGGTAATGGCGAAATGCACGGCGCTCAGCAGCCAGACGAATTCGACGTCCGGCGCGGTGAGTTTAATCGTCACTTCGTGATCGCCGGTGGCTTCTATCGAACTGACAGCATCCAGATAGCCTTTCACCGGCGAAGTGGATTTCTCACCGCGATGGTGATTCAGGGAATAGACCACGTCTTTCGCGCCCAGCGAGCGGCCATCGTGGAACTGCACGCCCTGACGGATTTTCAGCACCCAGGTTTTGCTGCCATCAGTGGAAGCCCACGACTCGGCAAGTGACGGTGCCAGTTTGGCGTTTTCATCGATTTCCACCAGATTGTTAAACATCTGCGAACCGACGAAATACATGTAGGTTTCGAACCAGAATGCCGGATCCAGACGGTCTGTGCTGGAGGCGTTATCCACGCCAACCACCAGATGCCCGCCCTTTTTCGGTTTTTCTGCCTCTGCGGCAAAGGCATTGCCCAGCCACAGGGAATGGGTAGCCGCAGCCACGGAAAGTGCCCCCGCACTTTTAATAAACGAACGACGATCAATCATGTGTTTTCCCCTGTCTCCGAAGGATTAACCTTCTGAATGGATATGCGTTTTATTGTTTTTATGAATGCTCTTTGGCGAAAGCCTGTTTCAGCGCGGCAATGTGTTCCGGCCCGATGCCGCAGCAACCGCCGACCATGGTCGCGCCCTGTGCCACCCAGTCTTTCGCGAAATCAAGGTATCCGGCCGGATCGGTGTCCTGACGCATTTTGCTCAGCCCTTCATTGGCACCGCGCGTATTGTCGGAAGGCTCGAAGGCGTTGGCGTACACGCCAATATCCAGCGCAGAACCCTGCGCCGTCAGCGCGTCACGGGCGGTTTTCACCGCCGTCGCCATCACTTCCGGACGGCTGCAATTGAACAGCACGGCACCGGCAGAAATCCGCAGCGCGGCGCTGACCGCCTGTTCCACAGACTCACCGGAGCGCAGCAGCGCGTTGCCCTGTGGGTCGAGATTGTCCTGCAAAGTGAAGGACAGCCACAACGGACGCGGGTCATCGCCCAGCACATCACGCACCGCTTCAACTTCCGCCACAGAACTCTGTGTTTCTGCCAGCCAGACATCGACGTGATCTGTCAGATTCTCCACCAGCACCCGCAGCAGTTTTTTCGCCGCCACCGGCTCGAACAGATCCGGGCGATAAGACCCCAGCACCGGAGGCAGTGAACCCGCGACCCGCACCTTAGCCGGTGCCGCGTCCGCCGCTTCGCGCGCGAGCTTACCGGAAAGCGCGATCAGCACCGCGCCCTGCTCCGCAAACACTTCTTCCCCGACGTGGAACGGCACGACGGCGTAACTGTTCGTGGTGATCACCTGAGAACCGGCGGCAATAAACGCGTCATGAGCAGCACGCACATATTCCGGTGCCTGCATCAGCGCCAGCGCAGACCACTCCGGCTGACGAAAAGGAGCGCCCATCCGGGCCAGTTCGCGGCCCATGCCGCCATCGAGGATTTTAATGTTACTGATCATTGTGTCGCCGCCATCGTATTTTTCTTAACCGAATCAATTATTAACTCAGCAGGTGGCGTCCACTCTACAAAACGAACGTTTAGATGTCTAGATTTCTTAATGGCTAAAAAGTGGGTTTTTAATTGCAAATTGTTCTCACTTGCCCTGAAGGGTGAAAGGGTTTTTATCTTTGCTCCTCACCCTGCGAAGGGGTGGGAGCTAACTGAGCACTTTCTCAGCAACGTCTGGCGGCCAGACCGGGGCGGTTTTTGGCTCCTCCCCCTGCGAAGGGGGAGGTTGGGAGGGGGTTTTAAATACAAAGCAATGAGTTAAAGCACACTTTGAATTTAGTTTTTGACCTTAATACCCCACCCCAGCCCTCCCCTTCGCAGGGGAGGGAGCTATGCGACAACCCCCCACTCCTCCCCCGTCTGTAATACTTATTTACACCAGTAAACCCAATGCGTATTATTCTCATTCGCTTTATTAACCTGATATGTATTTCCTTTTTCCAGCCTTCGTTCCGGGGGATCCTGGCGGGGATATTCATGCTGATAAAGCCGTATTAATACAAAAAGGCAGTGGCTTAAAAAATAATAAAATAACCGTGTGGAGAGTATTTATGTCAACCGTTTCAGGGAATTGCGCCTTCATTGTCAGGAAAGACACACATCATCATTCAGGAAAAAAACTTTCACTTTCAGTTATCGCACTGCTCATTTCGTCGTCTTTGCATTCTGCGTATGCGGCAGAAACCACTGCACAGAAAGCGGCGGACGATACGCTCGTCGTCACTGGCGAGAACAGTTCTGCAGGCGCAGCGGATACCGCCGCGACCGATTACAGCGTGCCGGTGACCACCGCCGGAACCAAAATGGCGCTGACTGCCCGCGACATTCCGCAGTCCGTCAGTATTATCAGCAAGCAACGTATGCAGGATCAGCAGTTACAGTCGCTCGGTGACGTGCTGAGAAACACCACCGGTATTCAGGAAAGCGTCTCGGATCTTGACCGCCGCACTTATTACGCCCGTGGTTTCCTGATCGACAATTATATGGTTGATGGCATCCCGACCTCCTTCGACCCGCGCTGGGATCTTGGCGATGCACAGTCAGACACCGCCATTTACGACCGTATCGAAGTGGTGCGTGGTGCCACCGGTCTGATGACCGGCCCGGGCAACCCGTCAGCCTCGGTCAATCAGGTACGCAAACACGCCGACAGCAAAGAGTTTACCGGCAATGTTTCCGCGACTTACGGCAGCTGGAATAAACAGCGTTATGTGGCCGATTTGTCGACGCCGCTCAACGCCTCCGGCAGCGTGCGTGGCCGTCTGGTCACCGGTTATCAGGATAAAAACAGTTACGTTGAGCGTTACGGCGCGACCAAAAAATTCGTTTACGCCACCGTCGATGCTGATCTGACCGAGTCGACCCTGCTGTCCGCAGGCTACGAATTCCAGCAAACCAACACCGACAGCCCGACCTGGGGCGGTATGCCGCGCTGGTATCTGGACGGCAGCAAAACCGATTACCGTCGCGGATTTAACTCGGCACCGGACTGGGCATACAGCGATAAAGAAACCACCAAACTGTTCACCACCCTGAAGCAGTCCTTCGATAACGGCTGGCAGGCAACGCTGAACGGCACGCATACCGAATCCCATATCGACAGTAAAATGATGTACATCGACGGGACATTCGATAAAACCACCGGCGTGGGTGAATCCATGTATGCCGGTTATCCGGTCGTGGGCGGAACGGGCTATAACACCGGTAAACGTAAAGTGGATGGCGTGGACGCTTTCGCCAGCGGCCCGTACAACCTGTTTGGCCGTCAGCATGAACTGATGACCGGCGTCAGCTACAGCAAACAGCAAAATACCTATTACAGCTCTTTCGCCAACATCACCACCGAAGAGCTGGGTAACTTCAACGATTTCAACGGTCAGTTCCCTGAAACCGACTGGGGTCCGCGTTCTCTGGCGGAAGATAACACCATCCGTCAGAAATCTGCGTACATCGCCACCCGTTTGTCACTGGCTGATCCGCTGCATCTGATCGTCGGGGCGCGTTACACCAACTGGAATTCACACACGCTGACGGATCAGATCGAGAAGAACAACATCACGCCGTACGCCGGTCTGGTGTTTGATATCAACGATACCTGGTCCACTTACGCCAGCTACACCTCGGTGTTCCAGCCGCAGACTTACCGCGATATCAATGGCGGCTATCTGTCACCGGTTATCGGCAAAAACTACGAAGCGGGCGTGAAATCCGACTGGTTCAACAGCCGTCTGACCGCCTCCGTGTCCATCTTCCGCGCGGAACTGGATAACGTCGCGCAAAGCACTGGCCGCGTTATTCCGGGCACGACCGATACCGCTTACGAAGGTAAGAACGGCACCGTCAGTCGTGGTGTCGAATTCGAAGTCAACGGCGCACTGACCGATAACTGGCAGATGACGTTCGGCGGCACCCGTTACATTGCAGAAGATGAAAACGGTGATGCGGTCAACCCGCAACTGCCGCGCACTCAGCTGAAATTGTTCTCCAGCTACCGTTTGCCGATGTTGCAGGATCTGACCGTCGGCGGTGGCGTGAACTGGCAGACACACGTCTGGGATACCGTCCCTGGCCCAAGCGGCAACGGCACCCGTTACGCTGAGCAAGGCAGCTATGCGCTGGTCAATCTGTTCAGCCGCTATCAGGTTACGAAACAGCTGGCCGTGCAGGGCAACATCAATAACCTGTTCGACAAAGAATATGACACCAGTGTGAACCAGTACGTGGTTTACGGTGAACCGAGAAATGTGTCGGTGACGGCGAGTTATAGTTTCTGATTTGCTGAGGCCGCAGCAATTGCGGCTTATCACTTGCAGTGAGGGCTCGATCGAGAATATTTCGGTTTCTCAAGTGCCGCGGTCACAAGACGCGCTGCGCCGAAACCGACCAGAGGGGAAAGGCTTTTCCCCTCTGAACTCCCCTCGCTTTTTCAATACGCGCTCCGCTCGCTGGCTATGTTTCAGGTATCTCCGCGACAGGCTGGAAATCTTGCCGCTGCGCGGTGCCCTCTCTCGGTCCTGAAGCCTGAGGTCTTCAGGCCGCTCCGTTCAGCAAGATTTCTGAATCGCCCGCACGATCTTAAATTCAAAAGCAGAGCTGTTTCATCTTTTAAAAATGTTGATTGGCGTGCTCAAAAATGGCACCGAATGAACGGTTCGAGACCTATGGCTCGAAACCTGAAATTCGGGAATCGCGCAGCGATGACATTTTGCGCCACTTACAATAGCCACGAAACATGTCCATCGTCCCAGCGGTAGCGCGCAGTAAAAGAGCCCGGGGGGTCTTGGGGGGTGGCGGCGACAGGCCGCCCCCCAAGTCGGTGTGGGCCGACGCCCACGGTCTTGACCTTGACCTGGAAATTGATTTTTAAAATCGCCCCCTTTGCGCCGATCCGTGCAAAAAAACCAAAACTTACATAATTCTTCATGTTTCAACATGACTTTATAAAGTACCATTAACATCATGAACACCATCCCTCATCTCCCTGTCTTTGACGGTCACAACGACCTGTTACTCCGCCTTTGGCTGCATGATGCAGCAGATCCTGCTGCCTTGTTTCTTGATGGCTCGCTGGAAGGACATCTCGACTTCAGGCGCTGTCGTCTCGGCGGCTTCGCTGGCGGGTTATTTGCTGTTTTCGTACCACCTGCTTCATATATGCCGCAACTGAAGCCCAACTCCCCTGCTGTGCCGCATGACGCTTTTGCCATTACTCAGGCACAGATTTCACTGCTGGAACGCCTCGAAATGCAATCCGCAGGACGGGCAAAAATCTGCCGTTCTGTGAGTGAAATTGAACACTGTATCGCCCGGGGCGTGCTGGCAATGGTGATGCATATCGAGGGAGCGGAGGCGCTTGGCGATGACCTCTCGCGGCTGGATCTGTGGTATGAAAAAGGGCTGCGCAGCATCGGGCCGCTGTGGAATTTACCCAATCAGTTTGGGACCGGCGTAAAGGGCGACTTTCCGGGATCGCCGGACACCGGTGACGGTCTGACGCCCGCCGGGCTTGACCTGCTGCGCGAATGCAACCGGAAGAAAATTCTGTTCGATGTCTCGCACATGAATGAAAAAGCCTTCTGGCAGACAGCGAAATTCAGCGATGCGCCGCTGGTTGCCACCCATTCCAATGTGCATGCGTTATGTCCGCAGCCGCGTAACCTGACCAACAAACAACTGGCCGCCATCGCCGAAAGTGACGGCTTTGTTGGCGTTAATTTCGGCACCGCGTTTTTGCGGGCTGATGGCAAACGCCATGGCGATACCCCGGTCACCGAAATTGTTAAACATCTTGATAACCTTCTTGCTAAACTGGGCGAAGAAAATGTCGGTTTTGGTTCGGATTTCGACGGTATCAATGTGCCGGACGCGCTGGGTGATGTCGCCGGACTGCCGGTGCTGTTGCAGGCCATGTCCGATGCCGGTTACGGCGATGCACTGATCGAAAAAATCGCCTGCCGCAACTGGCTGAAAGTATTAAAGCAAACGTGGGGTGAATAGTTTTTCATCCGGCGTTTGCCCTAATCCCTGTGGCTTACAGGGCAATAGCGGTTTGGATCCATCGCAACATTTTTGTAGCCAAACCCGCGATATTTGACAATAAGCCGATCACCTGCCGCAATAAAAGGGGCAGTGAACTTACTACTGTTATCACCAAGAGGACGTAATTATGTGGACTAAACCTTCTTTCGAAGACCTGCGTTTAGGCTTAGAAGTGACCCTGTACATTTCTAACCGCTAAGCCCTTATGCCCACGGTTTACTGTGGGCATCTTCCTTCCCTTTCCCCTGGTTCTCACATGCAGATTATCGTACTTGGTTCCGCGGCAGGCGGCGGCTTCCCGCAATGGAACTGCAATTGCAGCAACTGTCAGGGTGTGCGCAATGGCACCATGAAAACGTCCGCCCGCACACAATCGTCGATTGCCGTCAGCGACAATGGCACCGACTGGGTGCTGTGCAACGCGTCACCGGACATTTGCCACCAGATTGCCGCCACGCCGGAACTGATTAAACACGACGTTTTACGCGGCACCGCTATCGGATCCATTATCCTGACCGACAGCCAGATTGATCACTGCACCGGCCTGCTGAATTTGCGCGAAGGCTGCCCGCATCAGGTGTGGTGTACGCCGGAAGTCCACGAAGACTTAACCACCGGTTTCCCGATTTTTACCATGCTTTCTCACTGGAATGGCGGCCTGCAACACCACGTTATCGAGCCGGAGAACAGCTTCTCCGTGGCCGTCTGCCCGAATCTGACGTTCACGGCTATTCCGCTGCTGAGCAACGCGCCGCCGTATTCGAAATATCGAGGCAAGCCACTGCCGGGCCACAATATCGCGCTGTTTATCGAAGACACCCGGACCGGCACCTCGCTGCTGTATGCGCCGGGACTGGGCGAACCGGACGATGAACTGTTGCGCTGGCTGAACAAAGCCGACTGCCTGCTGATTGACGGCACGCTGTGGCAGGATAACGAGCTGGCGACCACCGGCGTCGGCCGTAATACCGGCAAAGACATGGGCCATCTGGCGCTTGCCGAAGAACAGGGGCTGATTGCCCTGCTCTCTTCCCTTCCGGCAGAACGCAAAATTCTCATCCATATTAATAATACCAACCCGATCCTCAATGAATCCTCTGCCGAGCGGCAGGCGCTGACGCAACAAAATATCGAAGTCAGCCGGGACGGGATGCGCATCGAACTGTAGGGCAAAACGACCATGAGCATATCGACAACTCCGACGTCACCGATGACGCCGCAAGAATTTGAACAGGCGCTGCGTGCCAAAGGCGCGTTTTATCACATCCATCATCCGTACCACATTGCGATGCATAACGGTCAGGCGACCCGCGAGCAAATTCAGGGCTGGGTGGCGAACCGGTTCTATTATCAGACCAGCATTCCGCTGAAAGACGCGGCGATCATGGCCAACTGCCCGGATCCGCAAACCCGCCGCAAATGGGTGCAGCGTATTCTCGATCACGACGGTCATGGTGACAGCGAAGGCGGTATCGAAGCCTGGCTGCGTCTGGGCGAAGCGGTGGGTCTGGATCGCGACGTACTGCTTTCAGAAGAAAGGGTGCTGCCGGGCGTGCGTTTCGCCGTCGATGCGTACGTTAACTTTGCCCGCCGCGCCGTCTGGCAGGAAGCCGCGTGCAGCTCGCTGACCGAACTTTTCGCCCCGCAAATCCATCAGGCGCGTCTCGAGAGCTGGCCGCAGCATTACACCTGGATCGAGGAAGAGGGTTACGGCTATTTCCGCAGCCGTCTCAGCCAGGCCAACCGCGACGTCGAACACGGTTTACAGCTGGCGCTGGAATACTGCGATACCGTCGAAAAACAACAGCGCATGCTGGAAATCCTGCAATTCAAACTCGATATTCTGTGGAGCATGCTAGATTCCATGACCATGGCCTACGAACTGAACCGCCCGCCGTACCACAGCGTGACGCAACAGGCGGTCTGGCATAAAGGAAGACTCCTGTGATCACCATTACCGAACACTACACGCCGATGTTTCGTCGCGGCTACCGCATGCAGTTTGAGAAAACGCAGGACTGCCATGTGATTTTGTACCCGGAAGGCATGGCGAAACTGAACGACAGCGCGACCTTCATTTTGCAACTGGTGGACGGCGAGCGGACGATTGCCAATATCATTGATGAGCTGAATACGCGCTTTCCGGAAGCCGGTGGCGTGAATGATGACGTCAAAGATTTCTTCGCTCAGGCCCATGCACAAAAGTGGATTACCTTCCGTGAACCTGCTTAAACCTGCGGTCAAACCGCCGCTGTGGCTGCTGGCCGAACTGACTTACCGCTGCCCGCTGCAATGTCCGTATTGCTCGAACCCGCTCGATTTCGCTAAACAGGAAAAAGAGCTGACCACCGCGCAGTGGATCAAAGTGTTTGAGGAAGCGCGGGAAATGGGCGCGGTGCAAATCGGCTTCTCCGGCGGTGAACCGCTGGTGCGTAAAGACTTGCCGGAGCTGATCCGCGCCGCCCGTGATCTGGGCTTTTACACCAATCTGATCACGTCCGGTATCGGGCTGACCGAAAAGAAAATCGATGCCTTTGCGCAGGCGGGTCTGGACCATATTCAGATCAGTTTTCAGGCCAGTGATGAAACGCTGAACGCCGCGCTGGCGGGCAATGCCAAAGCCTTCCGGCAAAAACTGGAAATGGCAAAAGCGGTGAAAGCCCACGGTTATCCGATGGTGCTGAACTTCGTGCTGCACCGCCATAACATCGACCAGATCGACAAGATTATCGACCTGAGTATCGAGCTGGAAGCCGATGACGTGGAACTGGCGACCTGTCAGTTTTACGGCTGGGCGCAGCTCAACCGCGAGGGTTTGTTGCCGACCCGTGAACAGATCGCCCGTGCCGAAGACGTCGTACATCAGTACCGCGAAAAAATGGCCGGTACCGGTAATCTCGCCAATCTGTTGTTTGTGACGCCGGATTATTACGAAGAGCGTCCGAAAGGTTGCATGGGCGGCTGGGGCGCGATTTTCCTCAGTGTGACGCCGGAAGGTATGGCGCTGCCGTGCCACAGTGCGCGCCAGTTGCCGGTGGAATTCCCGTCGGTGCTGGAGAATACGTTGCAGGAAATCTGGTACGACTCCTTCGGCTTTAACAAATACCGTGGCTTCGACTGGATGCCGGAACCCTGCCGTTCCTGCTCTGAAAAAGAGAAAGACTTCGGCGGCTGCCGCTGTCAGGCGTTTATGCTCACCGGCAATGCCGACAACGCCGATCCGGTGTGTTCCAAATCGGAGCATCACGGCAAAATTCTCGCCGCGCGCGAACAGGCCAACTGCACCAACATCCAGATCAACCAGTTGCAGTTCCGCAACCGCGCGAACTCTCAGCTGATTTTCAAAGGCTGATGCGCTGATGCTGCCTGCCATGCAGTCGCTGACGCTGGAAAACGGCTTGCGGGTCAACCTTCTCCACGATCCGCAGGCCACCCGTGCGGCCGCGTTGCTGCATCTGAATGCCGGAAGTCATCACGAACCTGCCGCGTTTCCGGGGCTGGCTCACCTGTTTGAACACGTGGTCTTTGCCGGGAGCCAGCAGTTTCAGGGCGATGACCGGCTGATGATATGGGCGCAGGCGTCAGGGGCAAAACTCAACGCCACCACGCACGCCACCTCGACGGCATGGTTTTTCGACATGACACCGGCACAGTTCGGAGCCGGTCTGGCGCGTCTGACCGATATGCTGGCACAGCCGCTGCTGACAGAGGATGCGGTCAGGCAGGAAGTGGCCGTGATCGACGCCGAATACCGCATGCTGAGCGGGCATGCGGATTCGCTGTGCGAGGCGGCGCAGAGTCTGGCCTTCGCGACGCCTGTGCAGTTACAGGATTTTCACGTCGGCCACCGCGCCTCTTTCGGTGATGATATCCCCGCGCTGCAACAGGCGCTGGTGCATTATCACCAGCAATTTTTCACCACTGACCATCTGACGTTATGGTTGCAGGGTCCGCAATCGTTCACCGACCTGACCGCGCTGGCTGAGCGTTACGGCAATGCCTTTGCTGCCGGGACGGGGGTTCACCCCGCGCCGGTGCAGCCGCTGGCGTTGCGTGAGGCGCGACATCTCCGGCTACGTCTCGACGGTTCACCACGGCTGCGTTTTTCGTTTCCGGTCACGCCCTGCCCGGTGCTGACATTACTGCGTCAGCTGCTTGAAGATGAAGCACCGGACAGTTTGCTGGATCAGCTGCGAACGCAGGCGCTGGCTGACAACGTGCGGGTTTCGCTGCCGTACGCCTCTGCCCGTGACGCTATTCTCAGCATCGAATTTCTTGTGTGCGATACCACGTCTGCGTTGCGCGCCCGGCTGGAAACACTGTTCCGCCACTGGCTGCAACAAATCCGTGATTTAAGCGCCGGACATTTACAGCATTACATCGCCCTGGCACGGCGGGAATTCAGCCGCCTGACACCGCTGGATCAGTTGCGCGCACAGACACTGGATTTCCCGCCCGCCGCACAAGATGGCTGGCAGACATTGCTCAGCGAGCTGCGACCGCAAAACATGACACGGCTGTGGATTGCTCCTGATGTTCAGGGAGAAAACACCGTGGTAAAAGGTTTCACCCTGCCGGTAAGCCTGAAAGCATGGCAGTCAGATTGTGACAACGTCACGGATCCGCCCTTTGCGTTTACCCTTCCGGCGGCCCCTGCCTCCCCTGAAACCCATGAAAGTGTTCTGACCACCGGCGCGCCGCTGACGGCGCAACAGGCCAGCCTCGCCCGCGCCAGCCTGCGCGCCCTCTGTGCGCAGTCCGCCCATGAAGGGCATTCACTGCTGTTCAGCTATGTGCAGGGCAACGGCTTATTGCAGCTCAGCGGACCGCAGGCCTGGGCAACGCGCACGCTGGTCAGGGCGCTTGAACTGCTGCGCGCCCCGCCACCCGCCGCGCTGGCACAGGGCAAACGGCTGTATGAACAGGAACAACGTCAGCTGGCATCGGACATCGCCATCCGCACGCTGCTGGCAAAACTGCCGGACGTGGTCAGCGGCCCGTCAGGCGCAGTGCATGAATTCACCACCGCCGGTGACGATGCTGCGGTGCTGGTGTTTTGCCCGCTGGCGGAAAACACCGCTGAATGTCTGGCCGCCACGCAACTGCTCGCGGCTTTTCTGGAACCGACGTTCTTCCGGCAATATCGTGTCGAAAAGAATATCGGGTACGTAGTGAGTTGCCGTTTCCATCAGACCGCACGCCAGTCCGGGCTCCTGTTCGCGTTGCAGTCGCCCGCGTATGACACGGAAGCTTTACTGGGGTTTATCGGCGATTTTATCGCTGACATTCCGGCGCTGGTTGCTGAGATTTCCGCCGAAGCACTGGCAGAAAAACGCGGCGCGCTGCGGGAATCGCTCAGCGTGAAGCCTGCGGACAGGCTGGAAGCCGCGCGGCAACAATGGCTGGAGGAGTTTGCGTACGCGCCAGAATGGAATGAAGAGTCTGTTGCGGCGGTAACAACAGAACAACTGCTGGCCTGTGTACGGCAAACGGACAACGCCCTGTTCTGCGAAGGGGAGGATTGTCTCGTCCTTAAAACCCCCTCCCCGCCTCCCCCTTCGCAGGGGGAGGAGCAAACCCAATACCCCTGAGACAGGCGGCATCCATTTCGCGGGGGAGGAGTAAGTACATGACTTCGGCTACACTATCCCCCATGCCCGATGTTAAGGATAAACATGCAAAATATTCCTCCCCTTCCGCAGGACAGCTCATTCGATACCCTGCTTGACCATTATAAAAAAGCCTCGCTGCGCACCAGCGGTCTCTGGCTGCTGATCGCCAATCTTTGTTTTGTGCTGTTTTTGTTTGGCCGGCACCAGTTCAGGGTTCTGCTGGATCCGCACGCTGACGTGGCGATCACCGGTCCGGTGCTGGATAAGCTGGCGCTGGTTTTCCTGGTGTTTTTTATCATTCTTCTGCCGGTACTGCGCTTCATCCAATCACGCACACCGGCGATGGCGCTGGCATTTCTGGTCGGTCTGTACTGGGCGGTGGTGTTCCATTTCATGCTGATCAGTGACGCGCAACAACAGCTGGTCTTTCCGCTGTTTTGCATGCTGATTTTCACCGCGCTGATCGCGCTGTATCCGACGATGCCCATCCTCTACAGCTTTACGTCTCCGCTGTGGTTCTCATTGTTTTTCCATCTGATCCTGCTGAAGCCGGACATTCCCATTCTGGAGATCGCCGCGATGGTGGTCGCCAGTGTCCTGTTTGAGACCGCCCGTATCATGCTGAGCCGCTGGTTTGTGCTCTCCGTGCGGCGGGAATGCGATAACCAGTTGCTGGTCAGTAAGCTGGATAATCTGGCGCACTACGACCCGCTCACCGGCGTGGCGAACCGTCGTCAGCTCGATAATCAGCTGGAACAACTGATTGCACAGACAGAACGCTCTGGCGGCACGTTTTCCCTGATCATGATCGACGTGGATTTCTTCAAAAAATACAACGACCATTACGGCCATCAGGCCGGTGATACCTGTCTGGTCGCCATTGCGGATTGCTTCAAACAGGTGGTCAGGCAACCGGCCGATCTGGTCGCCCGTTATGGCGGCGAGGAATTTGTCATCCTGCTGCACAGCGCGGCCGCAAAGGATGCCGAAGTGGTCGCGGAACGCATCCGGCAAAGCGTCGGGCAGGCTGCCATTCCGCATGCCTTGTCGCAGGTGGCTAAAACGGTGACAGTCAGTCAGGGCATCATGCAATGGGCACCGGGAATGACCGCGCTGGAATTACTCAAACGCGCGGACGGCGCGCTGTATGACGCCAAACATGCGGGACGCAACGGGTATTGCGTGGGTAGTCCGGAACAAACGGTGTAAAAACCGGGCGCGGGTTCAGATCCGCGCCCGGCGCGTTTTATAACGTTGCGCGATGCACCTGATCCCGCCCGTACACCAGCGAGTCCGCGCTGATATCAGCAATGGATTTCGCACCGGTCAGCGTCATCGCCACGCGCATCTCTTTTTCGATCAGGTTCAGCAGATTAGTCACCCCCGCCTCGCCCGCAGCGGCCAGCGCGTACACAAAGGCACGACCGAGCAACACGCTGTCAGCGCCGAGGGCAATCATGCGCACCACGTCCAGCCCGGTACGGATGCCGGAATCCGCGAGAATAGTGATGTCGCCTTTCACCGCGTCCGCTATTGCGGGCAATGCATGGGCGGTGGATAACACGCCATCAAGCTGACGGCCTCCGTGGTTGGAGACCACGATGCCGTCCGCACCAAATTTCACCGCGTCTTTCGCGTCTTCCGGATCCAGAATGCCTTTGATAATCATCGGCCCTTTCCAGAACTCGCGGATCCACTCTAAATCCTTCCATGAAATCGACGGGTCGAAGTTCGCCGCCAGCCAGCCGATATAATCTTCCAGCGTGGTCGGTTTGCCGCGATAGGCCGAGACATTGCCCAGATCATGCGGTTTGCCGTTCAGGCCGACATCCCACGCCCATTGCGGATGCGTCACTGCCTGCAACATGCGGCGGGCGGCGGCGTTCGGGCCGCTCATGCCGGAATGCGCATCGCGGTAGCGTGCGCCGGGCGTCGGCATATCCACAGTAAACACCAGCGTTTTGACGCCTGCGGCCTGTGCGCGCTCCAGCGCATTGCGCATGAAACCGCGGTCTTTCAGCACGTAAAGCTGGAACCACATCGGGCGATCGATAGCCGGTGCGACCTCTTCAATCGGGCAGACGGAGACGGTGGAAAGCGTGAACGGAATGCCTTTTTTCGCCGCCGCCCGCGCTGCCTGCACTTCGCCACGGCGGGCGTACATGCCGGTCAGCCCGACCGGTGCCAGCACCACAGGCATCGCCAGTTTTTCGCCGAAAAGTTGCGTTTCAAGGCTGAGATCCGACATGTTTTTCAGGATGCGCTGGCGCAGGGCAATATCCGCCAGATCGGCCGTGTTACGTCTGAGCGTATGCTCGTTGTAGGCACCGCCATCAATATAGTGAAACAGGAAGGGCGGCAGTTTACGTTTTGCCGCAGCGCGGTAGTCCGTTGATGCAGAAATGATCATTGTTTTCTCTCGTTTTCTTGCGCTCTTTTTCGTGGCGCTGTAGGGGTGTCAAAAGTGTAGTTGATAAACCCCGCGCGGGAGAAAACAATGCCGATAGACCCCGATATTTTTTACGGAACAGGGCGTGGGGCGGGAGAAATGGAACGATCGTTCATAAATAAAGGGGGTTAACCCCCCATGTCTTTTACCCGCCAGTCAGAAAGCAAAACGGAAAAGAAAACCGACGCACATGGCATAAACAGACTAAGCTGAGGCGAGACGCCAGTCCGGGCGTCAGACCGTTGTGCCTCCCTGCCCTTTACCCACTTTTCTCTTTTTGTGAACTCTTATCGCAGCTCAGGCAACTGCCTTCTCGGGTCCGCACAGGGTATGTTGACGTGAAAAATGCTGTGATTAGCTGGTACAAAAGTAAAAGAGCACCCCCCGTTCTCACGCTTTCGCGGCGTCATCGCCCCGGCGCGAACGAACACACTGCGCCAATCCGCGCTGAATTATTTTCGGCCGACCAGATGGAACGCTTCGGCGGAAAACTCGCGCTCTCCCACAAACTTTCCCGCAAGAAACTGCCTTATTACCTGCTGAAACGTCTCGACGATAACGAAAAAGTCTTAACCCAAAGTTGCCTGATCCTCAGCAGCGGCGACAAAGCCAGCATCACGCCAGCCGGTGAATGGCTGCTGGATAACTTTTATCTGATTGAAGAACAGATCCGCGTGGTGCGTCAGCTGTTGCCGAAGAACTTCGGCAAGGGGCTGCCTTCACTGGGCGCACCGCATTTTTGTCCGCGTATTTACGACATCGCCACGGAAGTGGTCAGTCACAGTGACGGCCTGTGGGACATCGAAACCCTCACCCGCTTTCTCTCAACTTATCAGAGCGTGCGCCCGCTGACGCTCGGCGAACTGTGGGCTTTCCCCGGTATGCTGCGTCTGGCGCTGATCGAGAACCTGCGGCGCGTCAGCATTGAAGTGGCGGATGCCCAGCAGGAGCGCAATCTGGCCGACTTCTGGGTCAATAAATTGCACGACAGCGCGGAGAACGATCCGTCCGGTCAGATCATTGTGATTGCCGATATGGCACGCACCAATCCGCCGCGCACCAGCGCGTTTGTCGCCGAACTGGTGCGCCGGTTGCAGGGACACGGATCCATGCTGGCGCTGCCGCTGACCTGGGTGGAACAGCGCCTGAGCGAAGTCGGGCTGACGCAGCGGGAAGTGATCGACAAATTTAATCAGCAACTGGCGGCCAGCCAGCTTTCGGTCAGCAACAGCATTATGGGATTACGCCAGCTGACGGAAATGGACTGGGCAGATTTCGCCGAAAACCTCAGTGTGGTGGAGAAAATCCTGCGTGAGGATCCGGCAGGCATTTACCCCCGGATGCACTTTGATACCCGCGATAATTACCGCCATCAGATTGAACGTCTCTCGCGAAATTCACGCCATGATGAAGCCTTTGTCGCCTCGCGCGCCGTGGCGCTGGCCCGGCTTTCCGGCGACAATGCATTGCAACAACACGTCGGGTATTACCTGATTGGTGAAGGCCGCAAAGCACTGGAAGACGATCTCAGCGTGCGGTTCCCTCTGCTGACCCGCCTGCGCGCCCGGCTGAGCCAGACACCGCTGCTGTCGTGGCTCGGCAGTCTGTTGCTGCTGACCACCGCCGTGACCGCCGATGCGTTATACCGTTCCGCCCATCCGTCGCTGCACTGGCTGTGGTGGGCGTTGCTGCTGCCGGTGGTGCTGGTGGCCAGTCAGTTCGCGCTGAATCTGCTGAGTGAAATCACCACCCGCAGCCGTACCCCGCAACCGCTGCCGCGCCTGGATTTTGCCGGTGGTATCCCGGAAGAGGCCAGCACGCTGGTGGTGATCCCCTGTCTGCTCGGCAGCCGCAAAAATATCGGGACGCTGATCAACAGCCTCGAAGTGTGTTACCTCGGTAACGTGCTGCCGAACCTGAAATTCGCGCTGCTCAGTGATTTTCATGACAGCGCACAACAGCATAATGCGGATAACGACGCGCTGCTGGCTTTCGCCTCGCAACAAATTCAGCGGCTGAACCGGCGCTATCCGTCGCCACAGGGCGCGCTGTTTACCCTGCTTCATCGCGACAGTGAACTGAATACGCCGCAGGGCGTGTGGATGGGATACGAACGCAAACGCGGCAAGCTGAATGCGCTGAACCGCTGGCTGCGCGACGAAGGCGAACCTTTCTCACTGATCGAAGGCAGTTCGCAGGCGCAACTGCGTGCCGTGAAATACATTATCACCCTCGACAGCGACACCGTTCTGCCGCGCGATACCGCGCATCAGCTGGTGGCCGCGATGGCGCACCCGCTGAATCAGCCGGTGTACGACGCACAGCGCCGGCGGGTGGTGTCCGGTTACGCCATTCTCCAGCCGCGACTGGCGGAAGAGATCCCCGAAAACGGTCAGGGACGTTATGCCGCGTTATGCAGCAGCGTGCCGGGCAACGATCCGTACTCGTCAATGTCTTCCGATATCTATCAGGATCTGTTCGGAGAAGGCTCGTTCGTCGGTAAAGGCATTTACGACGTCGATATGTTTATCCGCGCGACGGAAAATACCTGCCCGGAAAACCGGGTGCTCAGCCACGACCTGCTGGAAGGCTGCTATGCACGTTCCGGCATGCTCAGCGATGTGGTGCTGTACGAACAATATCCGGATCATTATCTGGCCGATGTGGCGCGTAAAACCCGCTGGATCCGCGGCGACTGGCAGTTGCTGAACTGGCTGGGTTTTCGTGTCACTCAGGAAGACGGCACCCGCTGCCGCAACCCGCTGACCCCGCTGTCGCGCTGGAAACTGTTCGATAATCTGCGTCGCAGTCTGGTCGCGCCTGCCCTGCTGATCATCATTTTTTGCGCACTGGCCGTGGTGCCCAACACCGCCTACTGGCTCGGGTTTACCGGCGTCATGTTGCTGTTTCCGGCGGCGGTGGCGCTGGTACTGGATCTGCTCAACAAAGGGCCGCGACGGTCGCTGTTTGCGCACCTGAAAAGCGTGGCGAAAGCCACCGTCAGCCGGCTCTCCCGCGTTTTGCTTTACATCATGACGCTGCCGCATGAAGCCGCCTATTCCGTGCACGCCATTGTGCTGACGCTGTGGCGTCTGAAGGTCAGCCACCGCATGTTGCATGAATGGGCAAGCGTGAATATCAGCGCGAAAAAAAGCGCGTTGTCACCGGAATATTTCTATCGCCGCATGTGGGCGAATCCGCTGGCCGGAGTGGCTGTTATTTTACTGTCCGCGACGGCACATCCGCCGTTGTCGGGTTTTGCCCTGCTGACCGGCGTGCTGTGGTTTGTCGCGCCGCGTATTCTGTGCTGGCTGAGTCAGCCTGCCCGCCGGGAAGTGCCGGATCTGGATGCACAGCAACAGCGTTTCCTGCGCCAGACCGCGCGCGAAACCTGGTCATTCTTTGAGGTTTTCGTTAATGAAACCGAAAACTGGCTGCCGCCGGATAATTATCAGGAAATTCCGCAGCCGGTGATCGCGCACCGCACCTCGCCGACCAATATCGGCCTGTCGTTGCTGGCGAATATCACCGCGTGGGATTTCGGTTACATTACCCAGGGCGACGTGCTGGAACGTACCAGTCTGACGCTCGATTCGCTGGATAAACTCGAGCATTATCGCGGTCACCTTTACAACTGGTATGACACACGCACGCTGGCACCGCTGAATCCGCGTTACATTTCCAGCGTCGACAGCGGCAATCTGGCCGGGCATCTGCTGACACTCAGCACCGGCCTGCGGCTGTGGCGCACGCAACCGGCGATGGATATTGATGCCTGGCTGAAAGGGCTGGAAGACACCCTGAAGATGGCGCAGACAGCGGATGACGCGTCGCGGGTGTCTGAACTTGAAGAGCTCCTGCACCGTGCGATGACCGGGAAAGGCGCGCAGGCGATTGAGCATTTACAGGCGGTTCGCGCGCTGATCCCGCTATCCGCCGGAAAATGGCTGCAACGGCTGGCAGGCCAGCTCGATGCAGGCTTAAAAGAGTGGTCAGATTTTTACGGCGGTCTGTCGCCGGAAGCACAACAACAGCCGCTGCCTTCGCTGCAATGGCTGGCGCAGCAAAACGGTCTGGATGCACCGCAGCTTTCCCGCGCTATCGGGCTGGCACGTCAGCGTCTGGACATTATCGGTGAACTGGAACAGCGCCTGAACGACCACGCGCACATGGACTTCACTTTCCTTTACGATAAAAACACCCATCTGCTGACCGTCGGTTATAACTGCGACGCGCATAAACTGGACAGCGGAAAGTACGATTTGCTGCCTTCAGAAATTCGTCTGACCAACTATGTCACCATCGCCACCAACCAGTTGCCGCAAAAAAGCTGGTTCGCGCTGGGCCGGTTGTTCACCGTGATCGACAAACAGCCATCGCTGATGTCGTGGAGCGGTTCGATGTTTGAATACCTGATGCCGCAACTGGTGATGCCCGCCTATCCCGATACCCTGCTGACGCAGATGTGTCAGACCGCCGTTGACCGGCAAATCACCTGGGGCCGTGAAAACAACGTGCCGTGGGGGATTTCCGAATCGGCGTATGCGGCCTTTGACCTCAGCCAGAATTATCAGTATCACGCGTTTGGCGTGCCCGGCCTCGGCCTGAAACGGGGTCTGGGTGAAGATATGGTGGTCGCGCCTTACGCCACCCTGATGGCGCTGATGATCCGCCCGCAGGAAGCCTGTCTGAATCTGACGGAACTGGAAAACTGCGGCGCACGCGGCGAATACGGTTTCTACGATGCGCTGGATTACACCCCGTCACGGCTGATCCGCGGGCAGATTTATATCGTGGTGCGTTCCTACATGGCGCACCATCAGGGCATGGGATTCCTGGCGCTGGCCAACGTGCTGCTGGGTGCGCCGATGACCGCGCGCTTTGCGGCAAACGCGGCGTTCCAGTCTGCCCGTCTGCTGTTGCAGGAACGGGTGCCGGATGCCGTCGAGCTTTACAGCCCGCGTCGCCACTTCGAATCTCACGACAACACCTTGCAGAAAGTGAATACCGAACTGCGCGAATTCAGCAGCGCCGACAGCCCGACGCCGGAAGTGCAGTTGCTGTCGAACACAAACTATCACCTGATGGTGACGCAGGCCGGGGGCAGCGTCAGCCGCTGGAAAGATATGACCCTGACCCGCTGGCGGGAAGATGCGACGCGCGACCATCGCGGGATTTTCTGTTACGTCAGCGACCCGGAATCCGGCGCGGTGTACAGCAATACCTGGCAGCCGTCCGGCAAACAAAAAGGCACGTATCACGCCGTGCTGACAGATTTCGGTGCGGAATTTAAACGCACGCAGGGATCGCTGACCCTGGAAACGCACATTGTGGTGTCACCGGAAGATGACGTGGAAATCCGACGCATGACCGTCACGCATCAGGGCCGCCATCCGCGCACGCTGGATATCACCACCTACGCGGAAGTGGTGCTGGCTCCGGCCGCCAATGACACCGCGCATCCGGCATTCAGCAATCTGTTTGTGCAGACGGAACTGGTGCCCGCGCAGGAAGGCATTCTCTGTCACCGCCGCCCGCGCGAACCGGATGAACAGTGCCCGTGGCTGTTTCATATGATGGCAATCCACGGTGCCGTTGAACGGGAAACCTCGTTTGAAACCGACCGTGCAGCCTTTATCGGCCGTGGTAATACCGCCGCCAATCCGCAGGCATTGCAGCATCACGCCGTACTGGGCAACAGCGCCGGTGCGGTGTTAGATCCGGTCATGGCGATCCGCCAGCGCATCCGCCTGAAACCCGGTGTGCCGGTGATAATCGACATGGTGTATGGCATCAGCGAGACACGTTTGCAGAGTCTTGCGCTGCTGGAAAAATACCGCGATCACCATATTGCTGATCGGGTATTCGAAATCGCCTGGTCACACAGTCAGGTGGTGTTGCGCCAGCTTAACGCCAGCGAGGACGATGCCGGTCTGTTTAACCGTCTGGCCGGTGCGCTGATTTTTGCCAGTCAGGAAATGCGCGGCGATGCGCAGACGGTTGCCGCTAACCGCCGCGGGCAGTCCGGCCTGTGGGGACAATCCCTCTCCGGCGACCTGCCCATTGTGTTGCTGACCATGACCAGCAGCGAGAATATCGGGCTGGTGAAACAGCTGATCCGCGCCCACAACTACTGGCGGCTGAAAGGGCTGAAAGTGGATCTGGTGGTGCTGTCCAATGACCCCGGCGGCTATCAGCAGGCGTTACAAAATCAGATCCTCGGGCTGGTGGCGTCCGGCGCGGGATCCAGCCAGACCGATATTCCGGGCGGTATTTTCGTGCGTAACGGCGAACAACTGACGCAGGAAGACCGCACCCTGCTGATGAGCGTCGCGCGCGTGGTGATCGACGACCGTCGCGGCGCGCTGGAAGATCAGCTGAATCAGCGGATGCAGCAGCCGCACGTCTCCCTGCCCGCCCTGCTGCCGGTGCGGTCGGTGGACAACAGCCCGCCGGTGCCTGCCCTGCCGCGTGATCTGACGTATTTCAACGGCCTCGGCGGTTTTTCTCCGGACGGACGGGAATACCAGATCCTGCTTAACGATGGCCAGACGACGCCTGCGCCGTGGTCCAACGTGCTGGCGAATGCCGGTTTTGGCTCCGTGATTTCAGAAAGCGGTCAGGCGTATACCTGGTATGAAAATGCCCACGAATACCGCCTGACACCGTGGGAAAATGATCCGGTCAGCGACAGTTCCGGCGAAGCATTTTATCTGCGTGACGAGGAGACCGGCAGCGTCTGGTCACCGGCGCCGTTGCCGGTTCGCGACAGCGGCGGTTACGTCACACGCCACGGTTTCGGCTACAGCGTGTTTGAGCACACCGGGCACGGCATCAGCAGTGAAATGACGGTGTTAGTCGCCGAACATGCGCCGGTCAAACTGGTGATGCTGACGCTGACCAATCTCTCCGGCCGCCCGCGCAGGCTGTCCGTCACCGGTTATGCCGAATGGGTGCTGGCCGATCTGCGCGCCAAATCCGCGATGCACATTGTCACTTCTGCCGCGCAGGTAGCAAAAGGCTGCGGCGTGCTGGCGACCAATCATTACACCAGTAATGGCTCGCCGCGCACCGCCTTCTTTGCCGTCACCGGCGCACACTGCTCAGTGACCGGCGACCGCCGCGAGTTCCTTGGCCGTAACGGATCCGCAGCTTCTCCGGCCGCCATGAAAAATCAGCGGCTTTCCGATAAAACCGGGGCGACGCTGGATCCTTGCGGTGCGGTGCAGTCGGCGACCACCCTGATTGACGGCGACCAGCGCACCTTTATTTTTGCACTGGGACTGGGGCAAAACGCAGGCGATGCCGAAGCGATCATTCATCAGTATTTTGAGGAAGGCGCGGCGCAGGCCGAGCTGGATCGCGTTCATCATCACTGGCATCAGGTGCTGGATAAAATTCAGATCACCACGCCGGATAAATCGGTGGACTTGCTGACCAACGGCTGGCTGATTTATCAGACGCTCGCCAGCCGGATCCTCGCACGCAGCGGCTATTATCAGTCCGGCGGCGCGTTTGGTTTCCGCGACCAGTTGCAGGATACGCTGGCGCTGACGCATGCCGCCCCGCAGCGTATGCGCGAACAAATCCTGTTGTGTGCCTCACGACAATTCATTGAAGGCGACGTCCAGCACTGGTGGCATCCGCCGACCGGCAACGGCGTGCGCACCCGCTGTTCGGATGATTATCTGTGGCTGCCGCTGGCGATCAGCCATTACATTTCTGTCACCGGCGATCACGCCATCGCAGAAGAACGCGTGCCGTATCTCGAGGGACGTTTACTCGCACCGGGCGAGGAATCGGTCTACGAACAACCGACCATCAGCACCACGCAGGAAAGCCTGTGGCAGCATGGGATCCGCGCGCTGAAACATGGCCTGAGGATGGGCGAACACGGCCTGCCGCTGATGGGTGCGGGGGACTGGAATGACGGCATGAACCTGGTCGGGCTGGGCGGACGCGGGGAAAGCGTCTGGCTGGGCTTCTTCCTCTTTGACGTGCTCCAACGTTATGGGGCGCTGGCAGACATCCGGCAGGACGATGCCACCGCCGCATTATGTCGCGAACAGGCCGCGCTGCTCAGACAAAATCTTCACGATCACGCCTGGGATGGCGAATGGTATCTGCGCGGGTATTTCGACAACGGTGACACGCTCGGTTCGCACCTGAATGCGGAATGCCAGATAGACGCCATCGCCCAGAGCTGGTCGGTACTTTCCGGTGCAGGCACGCCGGAACGCACCGCCAGCGCGATGCAGGCAGCCGATCAGCGGCTGGTGGATAACGACGCGGGGTTAATCAAATTACTGACGCCACCGTTTGACGGCAACGGCCCGAACCCCGGCTACATTCGCGGTTACCTGCCCGGCGTGCGCGAAAACGGCGGGCAATACACCCACGGCGCAATCTGGGCGGTGATGGCTTTTGCGAAACTCGGCAATACCGGTCGCGCCTGGGAACTGATGTCGATGATCAACCCGGTGAATCACAGCCTGACGCCTGCGGATGTCAGCCGCTACAAAGCCGAACCTTACGTGATTTCTGCCGATATTTACTCGGTAGAGCCGCACAGCGGCCGCGGCGGCTGGAGCTGGTACACCGGATCCGCAGGCTGGACATATCGCCTGATCACCGAATCCCTGCTCGGTATCACGCGGCACGGCGACGCCATTTCCATCCACAGCCAGTTACCGGACAGCTGGCCGGAAATCACCGTCACCTGTCAGCAAGGCAGCAGCCGCTACCTGATCACGGTCCGGAAAAGCGCGGGCGAATACCGCCTGACCCTCGACGGCACCGTGCTGCCCGATGACAAGATCCCGCTGACCGACGATGGCGCGGAACATCGGGTGGAGGTGGAACTGGGGGGGAATGCGTGATTAATGGCAAGGACTTAGCTGAACCGATATTGAATTGATTTCCCACAAAGACCACTATGATGTAGTGGTCTTTTTTTATGGAAGGGATAACAGGGAATGAGTGACATTATCTACCTGAAAATGACAGGAGAGCAGCAGGGAAAGATTTCAGGAGGTTGCGGTACACGGGATTCCGTGGGGAATCGTTATCAGGCAGGACATGAAAATGAGATATTCGCCTTCAGTGTCAATCATGGCCTGTGCAGCACAGGGAGAGGCGTAAATTTCCAAAATCTGTCATTCAGTAAACTTATCGATAAAAGCAGCCCTCTGCTGAATTCGGGTATTTCAAACAATGAGAGATTCTTTCTCGAATTTTATTTTTACCGCATAAATCAGTACGGCAGAGGGGAAAAGTATTATTTCATTGAATTACGTGGGGCGACGCTGTCGTCTGTCAGCACCCGTTTTACCGATAACCACCTTGATACAGAAACTATTTCAGTAAAATACGAATACATTCTGTGCAAGCATCTTGTGGCGAACACCGGATTCAGTGATCTGATCTTCCCGGCCGATTACAACCGTCTGTTTACTGCCCGTAATCCGATCATCGCCGACCGACAGACGGCGCAGCGTCTTAATACGTTAAACAGCAAAGCCGTCGGACGCCTTCTCGCTGCGGGTGGCGTTTATAATGGCAACATTGAAGGCTTCGCCAAAACAGCACAACAACTCGGCGGCGAAGCGCCCGCAGGTTACGATCAGGTTCTCAATGATACCACCGCTGGCGCCGCAATCGCGGCGGTCTCTGTGGTGGCGGGGCTGGGGCTTGGGCGGCTGGGGACGACGGGGGAAATTACTCAGCTACACAGTACTATGCCTAATCTTCATATTTTGGGGGATGTAAAGGGTGAGTATTCTGCATTGAATCCCGGTCCATTACATAATGATCTAGCCAATACATTCAGTGGTGGGGTATATAAAGAAATCCAACTCGCAGGAGATACCACATTTTATCGGGCTGGTGTTGCAGGGAACCCTTATGGGCAATATTTCAGCTATGAGGCACCACAAAGTGTTATTCAAACACGTATTGATAAGGCACTTTTACCTCAATGGCCGGATGGTGCACAATCACCATTAGATAATTTTTTCGAGATAAACATTCCTTCTGGGACGACTATCTTTGTGGGTGAGACGGGTTACCAGAACGGCATCTATCTTGGCGGTACTGAGCAAGTAGTGATCCAAAAAACGTGGAATATTCCTGGAGTTAAGGTTTTAGGTAATGGGGAGTTGAAGTAATGTTGGAAATTCAAATAATTCTTGACCGTGTAATTAAAATACTTTCTGAAAATAATGAAGAAAACTTTTCTCAAGTTTTCGCTGGCCTGAAAGAAGAACTGCGTAATCATAACAATGATGCGCTGTATGCTCTCAAGAGACTGTTCGGTGGTGCTGGATCTTTTAACGATCTGGTTCTGCATAAAAATGGGCAGATGCTCAGATCAGAAAACGATGAACTGGATGGCCTCAGACACAAGCTTTATGACCTGCTGATGGACGAGATCGCGAATGCAAAATAGTCTGAATAAAAAAACTCAGCATTATAGTTGCCAGCGATATTAATTATGAAAGTTTAATCGCGCAGATGTATTGAGACGAGCAATACATCTGCCTTTAATATCAAGAAGTGGAGAATATTATCTAAATGTGATTTTAGCCAAAAATTTGAAACGATAAATTTTGAATGATTTCAAAACGCGTTATCTGAAGGAGTTGAAGCTGATCGCTTTGATCAGCTCTTCTATCACAAAGGGCTGGGGATTTTTTTAAAATCCTCTATCTGACCGAACGGAAAAATAATCTTGGATATATCAATCCATGGGGTATACAGCAATTCACGAAAAAAATTTGTATCTATTCCTGAAATCTGCAATCCGGGTGAAAGCACGTTAAATGATTTTTTAGAAATTTTAAAACAAGGCTACGGATTTTTGGAGATGCATAACAATAACGATAATGATCAGGCACCTCAGAACTTACAACTTTATACCGATTTTGGCCGTTATATGCTGCTATTCGGCGTCATTGAAGATGAAGAGTACGAGGTGAAAACGCTTTGTAACCCGCTCGCGCCTGCTACTTTAATCGATATGCATGGCGAACCTTTTCCGGCTCGCGCGATTGTTAATGACTTTCAGCCGATAGCCGCCGCCTGCCTGAAATTTTTACGTACGGGTAATGTAGTAGGTGTACTTCTAATCTGAATGGAAATGAGGTGTAAAAATGGCGGGTGAGATTCGGGAAACCATAAGATATATCGTAAATATCTTATCCGATAATGACGAAGTTCTCTTTGCAAACCGGCTCACTTTTTTAAGTGAGCAATTGGATATTGACACCATTAGCCGTAAACCACACCTATTCCCTCTTTCCCAGCCAGCACAAAAGCTAATCCAATAAACGCAGTCGTCCTGCCATCGCTCAGCTGTTAGCGTGATAAAAAACATAAGGAAAACATCATGAGTTTACGTCCTGTTGCGGTGGTAACCGGCGGCACCAGTGGTATCGGGCTGGCGATTGTTCAGGATCTGGCGCGCGACCATCAGGTCTATGCCCTTGGCCGTAATAAAGACAGCCTTACCGCGCTGCGCCAGCGTGAAAATATCGAGGCGGTGGAACTCGATTTGCTGGATTTTGCGGCGGCAGAGCGTTTTATCCGCGAGATACCGGCAATTGATGTGCTGGTGCATTCGGCGGCAGTTTCCAGACCCTTGCGGCTTGAGCAGGCGACGCCGGAAGACTGGCAGCAGCAGTTTTCCATTAATGTATTTGCACCGGCGCAGTTAACCCGTCTGGCGCTGCCTGCGCTGCGAAAGCAGGAAGGCCAGATTATCTTTATCGGTTCGGGATCGGGCACCAAAGCCGAGGGCGGCAATACGGTGTATTGTGCGTCGAAATTTGCCCTGAACGCCCTCGCCCATGCGCTGCGGCAGGAAGAAAGCGAATACGGCGTCCGGGTCTCCACGGTTGCACCGGGACCTACGGATACACCGATGAACCGCAAAACCCGTGAAAGTCAGGGCAACTTTGAGGCGATCGATTCGCGGGAATACAGCACGCCGGGATCTGTCGCGGCGGCCGTGCGTCTGGTGATCAGCGCCAGCGACGATACCCAGATTACCGATATCGCCGTCAGGCCACGCCGTGATAAAGCGAAGCGGTAAATCAGCATAAATAGAGTTGCAGTTGTGTATACGGGCTATCCGTCAGCAGCGCCGCGAGTTGTTCACGTTGCGCTGCGGAAGGTGGTATCGCCGAACGGTTAACGCGTTGCTGCCATCCGGCGATTTCCCGTTGCGTCAGCGCCTGATTATCATCATTCGCATTCCGCAGCAGGAAAATCAGCCCGTCCCATTTATTCAGCCGGTGAGCCAGCGAATACGCCAGCAGCCCGTGTTCCGCCGTCAGTGCCGTGGAGTAGCAGGTTTGAAGAGCGGACAATGTGATCAGCAATTTGTGCCGTAACAGGAGCCGCCGGGCCGTTCTGGCCACGGCCAGTTCAGGATGGCTCAGCAGGCGGATGAGTCCTTCCCCCGCGTCGTCGCCTTTATGTTTAACAACAATGTTCAGTGCAGCGAAATACAACCCGAACGGCGACGACGCGTGTACGGTTTCTGCCAGCGCCATCACCTGCGGATAGCGCAATTCATCCAGCCCGAGCAGTGCTGCCTTGCGGATCGCCGGACGGGCGGCCTCGTTGCGGAAGGTCTCAAGGTAAAACGCCAGCGGATCGCCATACGCCTTCTGATACAAACGGCAGGCACGCTGACGCACCAGCCCGTTATTATCGGTCAGCAACGTTTCTGAAAGCGGTTTCTCAATGCGGAACTGATGGTCTTGCGCATACTGCAATACCTGCTGTTTTACCGGCGCAAAACGATCCTGAAGCAGCTGATGAAAAACGTCATAAGAGATCGTCTCTGGCGAGTTCAGTGCAAACTGTGCAGCGGTATATCTGACCAGCGGATCGCGCTGACGCATCGCGCACTGGAAAACCTGTGGCCACGGGAACAAATGATTTTTCAGCAAAATGCGCAGGCAAAGCCGGGCGACATGCCGGTCATCCGCGCCGCATCCCGCCAGTAAGGTGTGTTTGTTTTCGTCACGCGAGAGATATGCAACCACGTCGGCGACAAATTCACGGTGATCGGCTCGGGTGCATTGCAGCAGCCAGAACAGCGCCGGCAAGTGAGCGACAAAATCAGCGGCATAGTGCGGACGCATCCAGCGTCGCAGGCTGCTTCGCGCCGACCGCGCGACCTGCCCGACCCAGTCATTCACCCGTTCCACCAGGTCCGGCAATGCAGAGATGTCACGTCTCAGGCCGAGGCACAGAACAGCGCGCTGGCGGATATGACCGTTATAGTGGCGGCTCAGCGTTTTAAGTTGATCTGTTTCACTCAGATCAGGCGCAGGAAAGCAGTCATACGCCGCACCGTTATTGAGCCTTTGTTTTATCTGCCGGAAGAGAAAATATTCTGCTGCCATGACTGCCCTGTCTTTGTGAAATAAAAAATACGCTAACCCTTCTATCATAATCATCCCGTCCGGCAAACCGGAGAGCTGAACGGGGTCCGTCGGGCTATGCGTTTTTTCTCACAAAATCCTGACATTTTTTAACTTGATACAGATCATCGAAAGCGCGGGTTGGGTTTGATCGAATGATAATCATTATCGTTTAATGTGCGGTAATGATTGATTCTTCAGGAGAAGAAGAACCCTATGAGTTTAGACCTCACGCGCTTTTATGCTGCCGCAGACGGGCTGCCGTTTCCCGATCGCTGGGCGGTGATGCCCTGGCGGCCTCAGCAACCGGTCGCCGCGCAGGATGTGCCTGCACAATGGCGGGCGCTGTGTCTGCGCACACTTCCCGCCAATAAGCGTCTGGTCTATCTGCACATTCCTTTTTGTGCAACACACTGCAAATTCTGTGGTTTCTACCAGAACAAGCTGGAAGCGGAAGCCACGGAACAATACTGCGACTATCTGATCCGCGAAATTGAACAGGAAGCCAGTTCGCCGCTGCATCAGTCTGCGCCGATCCACGCGGTCTATTTTGGTGGCGGCACGCCGACGGCGCTCAGCGCGAAGCAGCTGCACCGGATTATCGTCACCTTGCGGCGCAGTTTACCGCTGGCCCCGGACTGTGAAATCACCGTCGAAGGACGCATTCTCAATTTTGATGATGAGCGCATCGACGCCTGCCTCGACGCGGGTGCGAACCGTTTTTCCATAGGCATTCAGACGTTCGACACGCGCATCCGTCAGCGGATGGGGCGTCGTGCCAGCCGCGACGAGGCGATACATTTTTTGCGCAAACTGGGTGAACGCGACCGCGCTGCGGTGGTGTGTGATCTGATGTTCGGATTGCCGGAGCAGACCCGCGCATCCTGGCAGGAGGATTTGCAGATTGTCCGCGACCTGCCACTCGACGGCGTTGATCTTTATGCGCTGAACCTGTTGCCCTCCACGCCGCTGGGCAAGGCGGTTGAAAATCACCGCGTGACCCTGCCGGATGTCAGTATGCGCCGTGATTTTTATCTCGACGGCGAGGCGTTTCTGGCGCGCGACGGCTGGCATCAGATCAGCAACAGTCACTGGGCGCGCAATACCCGCGAGCGTAACCTCTACAACCTGCTGATCAAAAAAGGCGCGGACTGTCTGGCCTTTGGCAGCGGCGCGGGCGGCAATCTGGGCGGGCAATCCTATATGACGGCGCGCAGTCTGGAAGCGTATTACCAGCAACTGGACGCCGGACTGAAACCGATCATGATGATGACGGCCGCGACGGCCAGCGAACACCGCTGGCGCCTGGATTTACAGGGCGGTATCGAAGCCGGGCGCTATGATCTGAGCCGCATTATCGAAGACCCCTTCCCGCTCGAACCGCTGTTACAACAATGGCAACAGTGCGGCCTGATGCACAGCGATGGCCCGCGTTTTAACCTCACGCCTGCCGGACGATTCTGGGCCAGCAATATGTTGCAGGCGCTGCAAACTCTGATCCCTCAACTGACCTTACGGAATACTGCTCATGCCAACGGATAATCCGCAAAACCTGATCACTTTTTTAGCCACGCAGCCCGACGGCACCGTCGAAGATATTGCCCGCGAATATGGCGTCACGCCGCTGACCGTCATTGAGCATCTACCGGCAAGCCACCTGTTTGACGGCAGCCGGTTTGATGACGTCTGGGACAATATCACCGGCTGGGGCGAGGTCACCACACTGGTGAACAATGAGGATCTGATCCTCGAGTTCCATGGCGAATTACCCACCGGCACGCACCGTCACGGCTATTTTAACCTGCGCGGCAAACAGGGAATGAGCGGCCATATCCGCGCCACACACTGCCGGCATATTGCCCTGGTTGAACGGCCATTTATGGGGATGAGCACAGCAAGTGTCTGGTTTTTAAATGCTTCCGGTTATGCGATGCTCAAGGTTTTCGTCGGGCGCGACAGCCATCGCCAGCTTCTTACCGGTCAGCTGGCGGCGTTTCGTGCCCTTCCCGCCTTGCTGGCTGAGAGAGAGAAACAACCTTGAATACTTTGCTGATTTTTGGCGCAGGCAGCGGTGTCGGTGCAGAACTGATCACCCTGACGGCGCAGGAACGCCCGGTCGTGGCGCTGATCCGCAATCCTGAACAGGCACAAAGCGTGCGCGCACTGGGCGTCACCGTGATTGAAGGCGATGCACTTAACCCTGCCGACGTGTTGCAGGCCTGCGAGATGGCGGGCGATAAAGCGCAGATCGTCTCCACGCTGGGCGGAAAGCTTTCGGATTACACCGCCAACCGGCTGATCACCGATACTGCGGAACACACCGGCATCCGCCAGATGCTGCTGGTGACGTCCATCGGCTGCGGTGACAGCTGGCCGACCCTCTCCGCACGGGCGAAACAGGCGTTCGGTCAGGCGGTGCGTGAAAAATCACTGGCGGAAAGCTGGCTGCAAACCAGCTCGCTGGACTGGTGCATCCTGCGCCCCGGCGGCCTGATGAACGGTGAGGCCACCGGACAGGCGCACCTGATCCAAACCGAAGCCCACGGCCGCGTGCGCCGCAGCGATGTCGCCCTGCATATCCGTCAGTTACTGGCAAACGGCCAGGGCTGGGGCGAGATTTTCGCGTTATGCGATTCGACGCTGGAAGGTGAACGGTTTTAGTTGAGGTTATGTAATTGCTGAGGTCGTCTATTGACGACCTTTTTATTACGTAGGAATTTTTATGAGTGGTATATGACACATTAGAATCTAATCAGTGGGTTAATGTGTGATTTAAGTGACATTAGGGAACTTAGCGTAAGACCGCATCATAGGCGAGCAGATACAATCGCCAACGAGCAGCCATGCTTACTATGGAAGCTAGGGTTATAGTTGACACGAAAAGTATTTAGAAAAACCAGTCAACTTTATTTTATGAATGTTATTTGACAGGAAATATATTTAAATTATAGTCAATCAAGTAACTATAATTCAACTTTTCTGAAAGTGAAATGTCATCGAACACAGCTGCATAATTTATGGAGATATTATGGGATTTAAGTATGGTAAACCTACAGTCACTCTTGTTGTTGAAGCGGTTAAAAGTCTCGGCGGCTCTGCAACCCAAGTCGATGTCGACACTTATTTAAAAAAAGAATATCCCAATTATAAAAACAACACATACACTAACCTTAATGCCTGTTCAGTTAATCGTAACTCTCCTGGAAGTCACAGTTTTAATAAGTATCAAAGACGTTCGGATGATTACCAAAACCCTCGTAATAAATATGATCAGCTCTTCAAACGGGGGGATATATACGAGCTGTATAAACCTGAAATACATGGTGTATGGGAAATATATTGCGATGAACATAGTAAATGGCATACCCGCATAATCGATGATAGTGATGAAGCTCGCTACTTAGAAAGGGAACTTGAAATCCAAATAGAATCAGCTGAAAAATTAGCATTAGAAGAGAGAAAGTTACGTTTAATTTCCTATGAGAAACACCCCCAAATTAGATACGTTATGACCAAAGTATTTCTCCGCAATCCTTATGTCGTTGTTGAAGTGCTGGAAAGAGCAAAAGGGATATGTGAAATCTGTAAACTTAAAGCACCTTTTCTCCGCGCTAAGGACGGGAGACCCTATCTGGAAGTACATCATATTCAACCTTTATCTGAGGGAGGAATGGATATAGTTGAAAATGCTCAAGCGATTTGTCCAAATTGTCATCGCAAAGCCCATTTTGGTCCAATCACTTCTTAGATAAGTGAAAAACTTCAAGTGACAATGAAGGAAGTGACGTGATACAGAGGCGTCTTAACATGCAATAGTTAATTCAATTTTTTCGAATAACATAAGCAAATCACTCCGCTATCCCTTCCGGTCGCACGGCGTTATTCTTCTTCTCATCGAAGGCACACGGCCTTCCCCAAACAAACATTGAGAAGGAATGACATCATGAAATCTATCAAAACTTTCGTTATCGCTGCTGCACTCGCCACGGTTTCTTTCGGTAGCTTCGCGGCTGAAATCGGCACCGTTTCGGCCTCTGACAATACCTTAGAGGGTCTGGAATCCACTTTCGCCGCCAAAGCCGCTGCTGCCGGTGCCAGTTCTTATAAAATCATCGAAGCCGGTGGTCAGAACCGCATTCACGGCACCGCTGTGTTGTACAAATGATTTGCTGAAGTTTGTGATTCAAAACAAAAGCCGCTCCTTTTACAGAGCGGCTTTGTCGTGTTCAGCGTCCGGTTTTTACCCTTTCGTTGCCACTTTCAGCAAAATCACGCCGGAGAAAATCAGCAGCACGGCGATGACACGCAGCGGGTTGAGGCTTTCGCCAAACATCACTACGCCGAGAATAAAAGCACCGATGGCGCCGATGCCGACCCAGACGGTGTAAGAGGTGCCGAGCGGCAGGGTTTTCATGGAAATTGCCAGTAAAACTACGCTGAGCAGCATAAAAACGGCGGTGATGATACTGGGGATCAGGCGGGTGAATCCGTGGGATTCTTTCATGGCGGTAGACCAGACCACTTCAAAAATGCCGGCTAAAAACAGGTAAACCCAGGCCATGGTGTTTCCTAAATATCTTCAGGGTCGTCCCTGTATAAGATGGCTGAGTCTCTGGTCGTCCAGTCAGCATGAAGAGTGAAGGAGTATAGTTCACTCTTTCATGCCTTTACAGTGTCTGGTCTGCGGGTAGAAACGAATCCTTTTCGGTATGCAGCGTAATGATCGCCGGACGGAACAGTTTGCCTTTCTGTTCGATTTCAAAGGTGCGAAAATGCCGGCTTTCGCCGACTTCAGATGCCGGCATCAGCGCCGCGCCGACCAGCCCGTCGCGGAACATCTCGATCACCAGCCGCGGTTCGGACACTTTCATGATCACATTCACGTCTTTCACTTCTTCATACAGCCGGTTGAGCAGCATTTCATAAGTGCCCTCGCCGCCCATGCGGTGCAGCATCACCAGCGGAAAACCGGAGAGATCAGCGAAAGTCAGTGTGCGATCCGGCAGGGTGTCGGCCAGTTCACTGGTCACCACTGCCACCAGTTTGATTGGTTCGAATTCCCGCACGTAGAAAGAGCGCACGTCGGCGGGCGTCTGGATCATCGCCATATCCAGCGTTTTGTTCATCACCAGTTCTTCCAGATAGGTGGATTCGGACACTAACAGGTTCGGATCCCAGTCCGGGTTTTTGCGGTACAGCTCGAGAAAAACGGTGTTGAAATAGCGCAGATACAGGTAGGAAACGCCGATACGCACCGTGCGTTTTTTTTGCGACGCGATATCAATCGCCTGTTTAGTGACGCTGTTCACCTGATTGAGAATTTCACTGGTTTTGCGATACAGAAAACGTCCGGCCTCGGTGAGCACCATTTGTTTGCTGGTGCGGATAAACAGCGGCGAACCGATTTCTTCTTCAAGCTCGTGCAGGCGTTTGCCGAGCGGGGGTTGCGCGATATTCAGCACCTTCGCCGCCTTGCTGATGGAACCCTGCTCGGCGATGGTACAGAAGTAGCGCATTCTTTTGAGATCCATCTTTCCCTTCCTGTCAGTCTGGCTGCGTCATGCCCAGTATACAAAAAGCCACTTCGCACAGAAGTGGCTTTTTGCGGACATCCGTCAGTGGATGAACAGGCTCCAGTAATGCGAGATGGGCATAACCAGAATTAACGCCGGTAATAAATTGCCAACCGCGATGGATTTTATACCGCTGATACGGAAACCGGCGGCCAGCATAATAAAGCCGCCTGCGGCAGTGAAATCCCCCATCATTTGCGGATTGGTCAGCGGCAGAATAACGACCGCGGCCGAGGCGATCAGAAACTGCACAATCCACTGCGGAATAAAGATCAGGGCGACGGCATAACCGAGCACGGTGGCGAAAATCGCAGCGGTGAACAGATCCATAATGGCTTTGACGAACAGGATGTTCGGGTCGTGCGTCATGCCTTCGGTCATCGCGCCGATAATCCCGGTGCCGCTGGCGCAGAACAGCACAATGATGGCCACGAACTTCTCGGTGAAGACGTTCTGATCCATGCCGGTATCCGGCGCAAATTTTGCGGCGATACCGCGTGCCATATTTCCCAGACGGGCAATGTAACGTTCGAGATAAAACAGTTCGCCGATGGCGGCACCGAGGATCACCGACAAAATCACCACCGGCATGCTGTGCATTTTAACCAGCAGCACGACGCCCAGCGCCATGGAACACAAACCAAAAGTCTGGGGCAGCGAGGTTCGTAACCGCTCTGGCATTTTTACGCCAAGAAAGCCCCCTAACAGGCCGCCAAGAATAATGGCGCCGCTGTTAACGATAGGTCCAATTAACATTTCTACTCCGCTATTTTGAGATATTGTTTTAAATATTCCGCTATAAATCTTCGCCCCAGCGTTTAATATTGGCGACATCCAGGTCAAATAAATCCAGCGCGCGTGCCACGCTGTGGTGAATAATGTCATCCACGCTGTCGGGTTTATGGTAAAGGGCCGGAACCGGCGGGAAAATAATCCCGCCCATTTCCGTCACCGACTGCATATTTTTCAGATGCGAAAGATTCAGCGGTGTTTCCCTGACCATTAATACTAACCTGCGCCGCTCTTTTAAAACCACATCTGCGGCGCGGGTCAGTAAGTTGTTGGTCAGTCCGTGAGCAACAGAACCCAACGTATTCATTGAACACGGCGCAATAATCATCCCGATGGTTTTAAAAGAACCACTGGAAACCGATGCCCCGAGGTTATTAATGGAATGCACTTCATCGGCCAGCCGGATCACCTCCTGCCGTTCGATATCGGTTTCGAGACTGCGCGTCACTTCGGCACCTTTACTGATAATCAGGTGCACGTCGATATCGATATCGCGCAATATTTCCAGCGCCTTCATTCCATACTGAAACCCGGAAGCACCGCTTATTCCGACAATTATCCGCCTTCTCTTCATTTCACCTCTCCGCCTTTGAAACGTCGCACCGCAGATGCGCTGGCTTATTGCTGTTAATATTTAAAGTCAGGTAAGAATTTCTTCACATCGACTTCTTTAAATTTGGAACGTTCGAAATGCGCTTTCAGGTGGAACGGCACCGTACAGTCGAAGATGGTTTTACATGACATGCCTTCCTGCAAAATGCTCGGGCTGTAGGCCGGATTTTGCGAAGGATCGAGCGGATGACAGCGGACGCCCGGAATGGTGACGGTATCCACGTCGCCCTGATAGCGGGTTTGCATCGCCCACAGGATGTCGTCGGTATCGAAAATATCCACGTCTTCATCTACCAGAATCACATGTTTCAGCTCGGAGAATGCCGCAAATGCCAGCAGCGCCGCTTGTCTCTGACGGCCTTCATCCACCGGGGAGGATTTTTTAAACTGCAACACCGCCAGTAACTTACCGCCGCCGGAGGTGTGCGCATGCACATTCAGCACGCGGCCCGGCATGGCGCGGTCAATCATATCCAGAATACTGGCTTCGGTCGGAATACCCGCCATGCTGACGTGCTCGCCGCTCGGGCCAAGCGTGGTTTGCAGGATCGGATTTCTGCGGTGCGTGACGGCTTTCACTTTGATCACCGGCAGTTCGGCTTTGGCTTCACCGGTGTAGCCCGGGAATTCCGGCATCGCTTTGCCGGTATTGGTGTTCTGATCTTCGCGCACACGGACGTTCGGCAGCAACTCACCTTCAATGACGATTTCGGCGTGGGCAATGGCTTTTTCATCGATGGACACACAGTGGGTCAGCTCGACAGCTTTACCGCGCAACGCACCGGCGATGCTCAGTTCATTGAAGCCCAGCGGCGTGGTTGGCGGCTCGAAGCAGGCGGCAATTTCAATCGCCGGATCGACACCGATGCTGATTGAAATCGGCAGCGGTTTGCCCGCACGTTCCGCTTTTTCACGGAAGGCATCGATATGACGGCCCGGCGTCAGCCACATTGACAGTTCGTCGCGGCTTTGTATGCACAGGCGGTGAATGGTGATATCGGATTCTTTGGTTTCAGGATCAGAGGCATAGCACATGCCCATGGTGAAATACGGACCGGCATCTTCTTCGGTGTTGGTCGGTGCAGGCAGCAAGGTGCGCAGGTCAAAATTCGGGTCATCGGCTAGGTAGGTGACTTCCTGACAGGGCGCCGTACCGCGATCAACCACCACCGGCGCGATGGCATTTTTCACCGAATCCCTCAGCAGAAAACCGAGTTTTTCCGGCGCACAGTTCAGCAGGTAGCCCGCACGTTCACGGGTCGACATCAGACCGGTGACCACGCGCACGCCCGGAAAACCTTTAATGGTATTAAACATCATCGCCGGGCCTTTGCGGGTCGGACGTTCACAGGTGCCCCCGGCACCGACGTAACGGTATACGCCGGAAAGCTCCGCATGCGGATCGACTTCCACATCGGTACTGACCATTTCGCCTGGCAGGCTTTCTAAAAATTCAATCGCAGACCGGAGGTCATGCACGTTATTATTTTGAGGGTGGGTTTCTTTCTTAGACATATTTTTTATCCAGGTAAATTAATATTCCACATAATGAGAAAATTATTTCATCGCCGGATTAAATATATATTTACTGCCGTCATTCAAAAAGTACCGTTTAAATACAGGCACTAAACCTTTTTGGTTTATATCAAAAATATAATTATTATTTAACACTTATTAATACAGAATAATAACTTTCCGACGTCATTTTACGCTATTTACGTTACGGCCATCACACCGTAACGCAAATTAATAAATTGGAATTTAGACCGGCACTGAAAATTGAAAACAGGCACCCTGTTTTGACTGTTCAATCAGGCGGATATCACTGCCATGAAGTTGCAGAATGCGACGCACAATCATCAGCCCCAGCCCGCCCGCGCGGTGTTTATTGGTGCTGAGGATCGACGGACGCACGAACAGGTTGTCCTTCAGTTCCGGCGCAATTCCCGGCCCGCTGTCTTTCAGTTGCACCATCACCTGCCCTTCGTGCGGCCACAATTTGATTTCTATCGTGCCGCCTTCCGGCGTAAAACGAATGGCATTATCCAGCAGATTGGTCAGCACCCTTTCAATCATGCCTAAGTCCGCGTTCACCAGCGGAATGCCCGGCGTGATATCGGCAAGTAATTTCTGCCCGCGCGTTTCGGTCGCCAGTTCAAATTTCTGGAACACATCCTGCACCAGTTCGCTCAGCGAAAACGGTTCTTTCTGCGGTTTCACCACGCCATATTCCAGCCGCGCCAGCTCAAATAATTCCTGCGCCAGACGGCCGACTTTTTTACTCTGCGTCAGGGCGATATTCAGATAACGCTGCCGGTCTTCGTTACTCAGATGATCTGATTTCACCGACAGGGTTTCCAGATACCCGTGCAATGAGGTCAGCGGCGTGCGCAGGTCATGGGAAATATTGGCGATAAATTCGCGGCGTTGCTGATCCTGCACCATCAGGCTTTGCCATTGCTGGTCGATGCGTTTTGCCAGCGCGACAAACGCCTGTTGCAGTTGTGTCACTTCATCGCGCGCAGCACCGGCTGGCGTATCGGTTTTCGCCAGCGCCTGAATGGCGTCCATTCCGCCGGAATCGAGTTGTGCAATCTGCGCCGTCAGTTTACGCACCGGCCGCGTTACCCAGCGGAACGCCAGCGCACCGGCCAGCAGGCCGAACAGCGCCACCAGCCCCATCGAGCGCCACGCCAGAGAGATTGCCGACTGATATTGCGCGTCGCTGGTCAGCGCGGTGTATTCATCACCCAGCAGCACGATATACACATAGCCTTTGGTCACGCCATCGACCCGCAATGGCGCGGCGCTGAACACCTGACGGGTTTGCGGATCGCGCGGATTGTCGCCATATACCGGCATTTTCGCGCCATTTAGCAGCGCATTCACTGGCGATAAATCGATTTTTTGCCGTTGCAAACGCCCCGGAGGGGCAGCGTTGCCGACGATATTGCCGTCTTTATCCAGCAGATACACCTCGACACTCGGGTTCACCGCCATCAGCTGATTAAACAGCGAATGCACCGCTTGCGGATCCCAGTCGCCCTGGCTGAGCAGCGGATTGTTCGCCGCGATCTGCGTCGCCAGATTGGCCGACAGACGCTGGATCACTGACTGGCTGTACTGATTGCTCGAGCGCACCTGCATATAGCCGGAAAGCGCACAGCAGGCGATCAGCAGCACCATAAACACCAGAGTCAGTCTTTGCGCCAGCGTGAGATTTTTCATGATTTACCCTTGCGTCTCTTCAGCGGAAGACACGAATTTATAGCCTTTTCCCCACACGGTCAGAATGCGTTCCGGCTCAGCCGGATTGGCTTCTATCTTGATGCGCAGCCGGTTGATATGGGTGTTCACCGTATGTTCATACCCTTCGTGTTCATAGCCCCAGACCTGATTTAACAGGCTGAGGCGCGAGAACACTTTGCCGGGATTTTTGGCAAAGAAGTACAGCAGGTCAAACTCACGCGGCGTCAGCTCGACCGGCTGATGACTGAGCGTGACGTCACGGGCGATGGGGTCGATCACCAGCCCGGCAAAACTCAGCGTGCCGGCTTCCATTTTCAGGTTACGGCTCATCGCTTCCTGCCGCCGGAACAGCGCCTTAACCCGCGCCACCAGCTCCAGCATAGAGAACGGTTTCGCCAGATAATCGTCCGCGCCCAGTTCCAGCCCGAGCACGCGGTGCACTTCGCTGGAACGCGCGCTGATAATAATGATCGGCGTATACCGCGTCATGTTGCGTGCGCGGCGGCAGATTTCCAGACCATCGACGCCCGGCAGCATCAGGTCGAGGATCAGCGCGTCCCAGCCTCCTTTTTCCAGATGCGCCACGCCCAGATTGCCGTCGGCGGCGTGGGTAATTTCATAGCCTTCATCGCGCAGATGCAGGCTGAGCAGTTCAGCGATATCCCCGTCATCTTCAACGATCAGGATCTTCTTCGGCTTATCCATGTGTTATCCCAAAACGTGGCGTTTCCCAATGATTTGAGTCTACACAAGCCACCGCCCCGGAGTTATCACATTTTATTTAACTTTGCGTGAGGTCTCGGGGAACAAATCCGCTCAATACTCGCTGCATCACAGGGCGGACAGCCGGACTTCATCATGACAATACACACGGACTTACCCCATCAGGCAAAACAAAAACCCGCCATCGTGCATCCGTTATGGCTGCGTCTGACCCACTGGCTGAACGCGCTGGCGGTGCTGATTATGGTGACCAGCGGCTGGCAGATTTATAACGCGTCGCCGCTGTTTGATTTTGATTTCCCCACCACGATGACGCTGGGTGGCTGGCTGGGCGGCGCGATCCAGTGGCATTTCGCTGGCATGTGGCTGTTCGGTTTTAACGGCCTGTTTTATCTGCTGATGAACATTTTTACCGGCCGGATGAAGCAAAAATTCTGGCCGCTGACGCCGCGCGGCATCTTCAATGATTTGCGGGCGGCATTGCGCGGCAAGCTGAAACACGACGATTTGCGTCACTACAACATGGTGCAGCGCGCTGCCTACGTGTTCGTGATGTTCGACGGCATCGTGCTGGTGCTTTCCGGGCTGGTGGTGTGGAAATCGGTGCAGTTTCCGCTGCTGCGCGAACTGATGGGCGGCTTCGATACCGCGCGTTACGTGCATTTTCTGGCGATGGCGTCACTGGTGGCATTTGTGGTGCTGCATATCGTGATGGTGGCGCTGGTGCCGAAAACCCTGATTGCCATGATCCGCGGACGTTAAGGAAGATCCGATGAAGAACCTCATCAAAAAAAGTATCAGCCAGATTTTCAGCACCGCCGACAGCGAGGCGATTGTGCAGGAAGCTAAAAAACAGATTATCCGCGAACTGGATGCGCCTTCCCGCCGCCTGTTTTTACAACGCGGCCTGACGCTTGGCGGCGTGGCGATGCTGACCGGTTGTGACATCAGCGATAACGCCAGCGTGGAAAATGCGCTGGGTAAAATCTCCGGCTTTAACGACCGCGTACAAGGCTGGCTGTTTGGCTCGACGCGCCTTGCGCCGGTGTATGCCGAATCGATGATCACCCGCCCTTTCCCGTTTAATGCTTTCTATGCCGAAGACGATGCGCCGGACGTTGACGGCAACGCCTACCGCCTGAAAATCGCCGGTCTGGCGCTGGATAAACGCGAATGGTCATTACCGGCGCTGTACAACATGGCGCAGGTCAGTCAGGTGACGCGGCACATTTGTGTCGAGGGCTGGAGCGCAATCGGTAAATGGGGCGGCGTGCCGTTCGGGGATTTTCTGCGCCTGATTGGCGCAGATCTCACGGCGGAATACGTCAGCTTTAAATGCGCTGACGAATATTACACCAGCATTGATATGGCGACGGCGCTGCATCCGCAGACCCTGCTGGCGCTGACCTACGACGGCCAGATTTTGCCGCGTAAGTACGGCTTTCCGATGAAACTCAGAATGCCGACCAAACTGGGTTACAAGAACCCGAAACACATCGAAGTGATTGAAATTACCAATAAGTTTACCGGTGGCTACTGGGAAGATCAGGGCTACAACTGGTTCGGCGGAAGCTGAACAACCTCCACAAAAACCTTTGTATCTCAAAACTCAGAAGAAGGAATTACCATGAAAAAGTTAACCGTAATGATGATGTCTGCCTGCCTGATGATGGGTGCCGTGAGCACCACCTATGCCGCTGACGCGATGGCGAAAAAAGACACCATGGGCCACATGTCGAAAGACTGCACGAAGAAAGACAGCATGAGCAAAAATACCATGGCAAAAGACAGCATGGGCAAAGACTGCATGTCAAAAGATCATATGAAGAAAGACAGTATGTCGAAAGATTCCATGTCCAAAGACGGCATGAAAAAAGGCGCGATGAGCCAGTAACCGCATTCATTCCCGCCATGTAGCAAAAACGCCTCCGCCTGTTCAGCGGAGGCGTTTTTATTGGAAAATCCGCGGCAACCTGCGTAGTATATAAAACATATACGATTCATATACTGCGAGGTGACCCGATGGGTATCATCAAGATTTCAGAACTGATGCACGAGAATCTGCGCATCGCCAGCATGGCCTACACCCGGTCCATTAACGCCCAGGCCGAACACTGGATGAAAATCGGCATGCTGATGGAAACGCATCCCGACATGACACACAGTGAAATTTCGCAACTGCTGGTGCGTTGCAGCGTGGAATCGGACGAGAACAGTGACAGCATCCGCACGCTGTTAAACGTGGGCGGCACACACAGGAAGGCAAGCAATGAATAATGGTTTAGACGAACGGTATTTTGTGAATAACAACCGCATGGTCAAAACGCCGGAAGGCATCGACAAAGCCCGTATCGCCGGGAAACTGGCCGCCCGTGTGCTGCATATGATCACGCCACACGTCGTGCCCGGTGTCACCACCAACGAACTGGACCGTCTCTGCCACGATTTTATCGTCAACGAGTTACAGGCGATCCCGGCCAACATCGGGTATCACGGTTATCAGAAAACCACCTGCACCTCCGTCAACCATGTGATCTGCCACGGCATTCCTTCCGACAAGGCGCTGAAGAAAGGCGACATCGTCAACATCGACGTGGCGCTGATCAAAGACGGCTGGTATGGCGACACCAGCCGCATGTATTACGCCGGAGAGCCTGGCATTATGGCGCGCCGTCTGGTGGATACCACCTTTGAAGCGATGATGGCCGGGATTGACGTGGTGCGTCCGGGCGCCACCTTAGGCGATGTGGGTTACGCCATTGCCGCCGTCGCGAAACGCGAAGGGTTTTCCATTGTGGAAGAGTACTGCGGACACGGCATCGGCATGGGCTACCATGAGGATCCGCAGGTGCTGCATTACGGCGAGAAAGGCCGCGGTCTGGTGTTACAGGAAGGCATGTTATTCACCATCGAACCGATGCTCAACGCCGGTAAGAAGCAAAACAAAGTCCTGCCCGACGGCTGGACGGTGGTGACTAAAGATCATTCGTTGTCCGCACAATGGGAACATATGATTGCGGTGACGAAAACGGGCTATGAAATATTGACCCCATGGCCTGAAGAGAACTGATTTTCCTGTTATATTTCCTGAATGTAAAAACCTCCGTCCGGAGGCTTTTAACTTTCTGTGATACGGCTCAGCTGCGCTCGATTTCTTTGGTCGCGCGATCTAACGCATCGGTGATTTTATACAGCGTTTCCTGTTCGATCGGCCCTTTGGCGAGGCGCAAATTGAGCGCCATGCGCATATTGTTAATCGCGCGCTGCATTTCCGGAATACTGCGGTTATTCGACAGAATCGCCAGCGAATGCAGTTTCTCTGTTACTGAACCGAGCAAATCACCCTGCTCTGCCAGCGACTGCGTGCCTTCCGGCGTAATTGAATATTGTTTCTTACCGGCCTCTTCCTGCTTCGCCGTTACCAGACCCTGTTCTTCCAGGAAGGTCAGGTTCGGATAAATAATGCTGGCGCTCGGGGTGTATTCCCCTTTGGCTAATTCTTCAATGGCTTTGATCAGCTCATACCCGTGGGCGGCACGTTGCTGTAAGAAATGCAGCATCAGCACACGGATATCACCCGTTTCGAACATGCGCTCACGGCGATGTTTTTTCGCCGTAATACAGTGCGCTTTTTTGCCGGATGTGGCAGGAGGACGGTCATTACCCAAAGGATTATTTTTCATCAGAACCATAGTCAGGATTGCGTAAAAAGTGCGTACAGATATCCCTTAAAGATAACGGGTTAAGCCTTCTTTCACAATGCTGTAAAACATCAGGCAAGCCGCAGCCTGCCTGATTTTATGCCTTTACCGCACCATGGACGGTTAATTCATAAACGTATACGGCTGATAGAAATCCTCGCCCAGCCAGTGATAGGCCGCAGGCTGCGTCGCCAGCGGTTTACGAAGATAACTGGCCGCTGTATTCACATCGCCCTTTCCGCTGTACACCGCGTAATCCGGATACGGGAAGACCGGACGGGAAGCCGCCCCGGCCGGGATTTTCTCCAGACGGATATCGGTCGCTGGCTGTTTGCCGCGCTCTGGCATCGGCTGGCCGAACTGGATCTTCTGCTCTTTCGCTGCCTGATACGTGGTAATGCTGTCCGGCGCGATGCCTTTCTCCACCCAGTTCATCATCGGCGTGAGGAAATCCACCAGACTCGGGCCTTCACCGCCTGAGCAGTGATGCACGCCCGGCAACAGATACAGACGCTCAAACTGATCGCGGCTCGTCGCGCCCATCACATGGCCTACCGCCTGATGATACGCCACGGAATTGAGCGGGGAGATATGCGGATCTGCCCAACCATGCCAGATAATCAGCTTGCCGCCCGCCGCCTTGAATGCCGAGAGATCCGGATTGGTGGCATCGTAAAGGGGGTGCATTTTACGCAGTTCGTCAAATCCGGCTTCGGTGAATTTCACGTCTTTCAGCGTAAAATGTTCAGCCGGGTTTTTTACATAACTCAGAAATTTCAGCGATGGCAGCGCGATAAACGAGCTGAAAATCGGATCGCTGGCTTTTTCCGGCACAAACACGCCTTCCCACGCCAGTTCTGAACCCGGTTGCGGTCCGCCAACGGTCAGTTTCGCACCGGTCTTCGGATCAACCGGTCCGGCGTACAATTTGGTTAATGTCGAGATTTCAGCGGCTGACAGGCAGTTTTCCTGCGCAGCATCCGTTTTGCAGGCCATCGCGGCAATATCCACATGACAGCTTTGCGGATCGGCAATCAGGCCGTCGGTCTGGCCGTCCAGGGCGTCACATTGTTTCAATACCGCGTTATGGATCAGCGGCAAACGGGAAGCCACAATCACCGCGTTGCCATCCGGCCCGGTATTCGCCAGCGCCTGCCACGCGTGATAGACGGCGTTTTGCGACTGGAAGTTCATCGCCGCCGCACCAGCAATCACACCGTTGAAATCATGGGGAAAACGTTGCGCTTCCATCAGGGCTTCGCGACCGCCATCAGAACAGCCGTTGAAATAGGAATACGCCGGCGCACGCCCGTAGTATTCCGCGATCAGTTTCTTCGACACCTGAGCCGTCAGATGCTGGCTGCGGTAGGCGAAATCTTTGCGCTTTTGCGGATCTTTACCGAAATCCACTTCCTGCATGGAATGCCCCATGTCGGTGGCGGCCATCACGAAACCGTTGGTTTGCAATGGCGTACAACCGGCTGCCGCGCCGAGTTGCAGCGAGATATTACCGCACAAACCCCCGCAACCGATTTGCATATAACGTTGCTGCCAGGAAGACACCGGCAAAATCACTTTAAAGCCGATGGCCGGATGCAGATTGCCGTCCACCTCGCAGGCCGGTGCGCCGTTGACGGTGATTTCTTTCGCTGAGGTGATGCGGCTGCCCTCGCCGCCGATGTCAGTCAGCGACACCTTGCTGAGATCGGCGCAGGCTTTTACCGGTTTAACAATATCCAGCGACGGAGTCGCTGTATTTTCAGCCGCTGAACTTAAAGAAGAATATCCCGCGAATAAAAGAGGAAACAGGCACAGCGCGCGCCAGTGTCGTTTGAGGCTTATTAATTTCATAACCATTCCTTTGAATAAAAATTCAGAATTTGTCATAAGAATTATAATGATGGCAGAAATAATAAATAATGGCGTTTACCGCACCCGGTGTAATGATTCCGGCGGCAGTTGCAACAAAGCATGAATGAGAAAAACCGCAGACAACAAAGGGGAAATAACCCTTTCATTCTCTGCGGTAAAAAAACAGGGACGTTATTTGTTATGCCAGTAAGCCACGCAGCGAACAAAATTCGCGTCCAGCCCGCGATTTTCCACGAAATAATCATTCAGCCCTTTGGCGAATTTCCCTTCGCCGGTTGCCCAGATGTAATAATCACTTTCCGGCAGGAACAGGCTTTTCAGTTTCTTCACCACGGCGTCATCCTCCTGATAACCGTGGTGCACGTCACTGACAATCCACTCAATGTTGAACTCTTTTTCGTCATCTAAGTAGCTGATACAAGAGGCGTCTTTCACTTTCACCAGCACGGTAATCTTAGCGTCGGATCCGGCCTGTTTCAGCTCGCGCAGACGGCGTTTTACCGCCGGAAGACCGGTTTCGTCGCACACATACAACTGCCAGGCGTAAGTGGTCGGGATGATCAGGGAACCACGCGGCCCGCCGATAATCAGTTTATCGCCCGGCTTCGCGCCAGCCGCCCATTCACTGGCAACGCCGCCGTCGTGAAGATAGAAATCCAGCGTGAGTTCATGGGCTTGCGCATCAAAATGCAGCGGCGTGTATTCGCGGTTCAGCGGACGCGGCCCTTCGCCCCAGACAATACCTTCTTCTGTCGCGGCCGGTGGCGTGATCACATCACCGGGATTGGCCGGGAAAAACAATTTGATATGGTCGTCGAAGCCGCGCGAGGTAAAGCCCTTCAGCTCGTCGCCGGTTAACACGATGCGTTTAAAACAACCGGCGATGGTTTCGCTGCTTTTTACCGTGATATGACGAAAAACCAGTTCATTTTTTACCCGGACAGCCAGGTTTGCGGCAGGGGTTTCGGGGCGATGTTGTTCCATCAGACTCTCTCTTATGAAATAGGATTTTCTGAAAGATATATCTTAGTCATGTTTTACGCAACCCCGAAAAGCGTAAGGAAAACACGCGGAATTTACCTCAACGGCCTGCCGCTATAGCCCATTTCTCAGAACGTAGTGCAAAGATTTCGTTAAGGAACGCATTTTTCTTTATCATTTTGTTGATAACAATTATCAGTATCATTATCATTCGCACAAAGCTCAAATGGGTAATGCGTTACAATAAACCCATAATTTATAAGGAATAGGGCTTTTTCATGGAAGATTTTAAACAGATGACCAGCGCGTCTGATTTGTCGAAAGGCAGTACATGCGAGCAGAACTTAAAAAAATCAGTGCAGGACACATAACAAATGTTCAAATCCTTTACACAGCAGGGTTTGGTGAAAAACGTCATTTTCATGGGGACGATCCTCACCACCACCTTCAACGTTAATGCAGCGGACGCAGTTAAAAACAACACCGATCTCACCGCCAGCAACACGCCATCTTCTGAGGCCATCAAGAAAAAACCGGTGCGTACTGCACAGGATCTGGCGCAGAACAATGAAGAAGTCATGACCGTCACGGAAACGATGCCGGATAAAAAACCGGGCTCGAAAACCACCATCACGGCCGCCGATATGCAAAAACGTGGCGGGAATGATTTCGGCACCATCATGCGTTATGAGCCGCTGATCACCGCGACCGGCTCCAGCGGCGGCTCTGGCAATGGCAAAAGCGGTTTCGACCGCAACGGTTACACCGGCTACAACATTCGTGGTCTGGAAAGCAACCGCGTCGGCATCGACGTCGACGGCATCCCGCAACCCAATGCCACCGGCCGCAGCTATGCCAGCCGCGCAGGTCTGGGGACATCCGGCATTGGCCGTGATTACATCGACCCGTACATTTACGGTCAGGTCGATATCGAATCCGGCGCCACCTCAGCCGATCGCGCCAATTCCTCCATCGGCGGTGCCGTTTCCTTCCTGCCAAAATCCGCCGACGATTACCTGCGTCCGGGCAAGGAAACCTATTTCGGTTACCAGTCAGATTATGATTCTTCCGACCGTTCCTGGCACAACGGCATCACTGCCGCTGCCGGTGACGAAACCCTGCGTGGCCTGATTGCCATCAGCCGCCGCGACGGACAGGAAACCGAAAATAACAGCGGTACGCACGACGCCTACCCGGCAAACTGGCACTCTGACGCCATCATGACCTCTGTGATCTGGCAGCCAAATGACGAACATAAAGTCACCGGCACGCTGGATTACTACGAAAAAGTGAACCACACCCATTACGACACCTGGAACAGCGCGGGCAGTAGCATTATCGGCACCGCACAGCAGCAAAGTAACACCCGCCGCTGGGGCGCGAGCCTGAAAGACGAATGGACGCCGTTCAACGATTACGCGGATGCCGTGGTGTCCAAAGTGTATTACCAGTACACCCAGGCGCACGACAACACCTACATGCCGAATTCCAGCGGCGAGATGATGAACGTCTACTCCAACTATGACGTCAACACCTTCGGCGGGGAAACCAGCTGGCTGAAAACGCTGGGTCGTCATGAACTGAGCGCCGGTCTCAACGCCCGTATGTCGAATACGGAACGTCCGTTCCGCGAAAGCCCGGATCAGAGTGTTTACACCACCATCATGCAGCCGGAAGCGAACAGCCGTTCTTATACTCTCGGCGGCTTCCTGCAGGACACCATGAAGTTTGACCTCGATGGCCATAACTTCTCCATCGTTCCGGCGGTGCGTGTGGCCTATCAGAACACCAAAGCCAAAGACCTGTCCGATTTGTCGAACAGCACGGTATCTGAAGATCAGGTTTCCACTTTGTACGGGAAAGCCAACACGGATACGCAGGTTCTGCCGTCTCTGGCATTTACCTATGACATCACGCCTAAGCTGATGACTTACCTGCAATACCGTCGTGGCGCCCAGTTCCCGGATGCCAGCCAGCTTTATGGCTCATGGAACCTTGGCTCTTCTTACGCCGGTTCCCAGCAATATGCGCTGATCGGTAATACCAACCTGAAGACCGAAACCAGCAATAACTTCGAGTGGGGCATGAAGGGTGAAGCGACGGAAGGCGTGACCTTCAAGACGTCGGTGTTCTACAACACCTACAAAAACTTCATTGCTAACACCCGTTACACCCGTGCGGGCAGCCCGGGCATGTTCACCAACGTGCCTTCCAATATTTATACGATTTATCAGGCAGAAAACCGCGATGAAGCCTTTATCTACGGGGGCGATCTGAGTACCAAAATCAACTACGGTACCTGGTTCAGCAGCGTCGACGGCCTGAGCACCAGCTTCGCACTGGGCTATGCCAAAGGTGAGTCTAAATCCAGCTACGAAGGCGACAAATACGTTGACCTCGACAGCGTACCGCCAATGAAATTTGTGGCCGGCGTGGCATGGGATGATCCATCAGGAATTTACGGAACCGCACTGACAGCCACCTTCGTGAAAGGCAAAAAAGCCGAAGCGACCAGCCGCCAGAGCTACACCAACAGCGGTACCGCACTGACCAGCTCCACCACCGAATACATGAACGTGCCGGGTTATGGCATGGTGGATGCGACGGCGTACTGGAAAGTCGCTAAGAACGTCAAACTCAGCGGTGGCGTCTATAACATCACCGACCGCAAATACTGGGATTATCTGAGCAGCCGCACGCTGACCGACACCACCAACCAGGATGCTTATAACAAAGCTCTGGCCGTGATGCCGGGTCGCAGCTTCCAGCTGGGCGTGAACGTCGATTTCTAATCTTCGTTAACCCCCCGCAACACCACAGGCGTCATGTGCAAACATGGCGCTTTTTTTTGTACCTTCCTGTCCGTCCGCACGGTTCCCCTTTCGCCCTGTCGTTAGAATGAGCAGCGGTATTTCCCCTTTTAACGAGAGATTACATGGAATTAATCAGAAAGCCCCTGACCCTCGCACTGGCGCTGCTGTTGTTACCGGCAGGCGTTTGCGCCACCACAACCCTGCGCTACACCGATCACGAACCTCTGGGGGCCATGCGCACCCGCTTTATAAAGGACGTTTTTTTCCCCGCGATTGAAAAAGAATCCCACGGTCGCCTGAAAATTGAAGACCACTGGAACGGTGAACTCTCCACCGGCTACGACGCACTGCGCACGATCCGTGAGGGCAACACCGCCGATATCGGTATTGTGGTGCCGGAATATGCGGCCAAAGATCTGCCGCTGCATCAGGTTTTCAAAAGTTTTCCGGTCGGCCCGTCCGGTGACAAACAGATAGAATTCTTCCGCCGCGTTTATGCGGAAATCCCGGCCTTCTCCGCTGAGCTGAAACAAAACGGTGTGGTAAATCTCTTTCCCGCTACCGGTTATCCGGTGGCCTTTTTCAGCACGCATCCGCTGAAAAACCTGCAGGATATTAAAGGCACCACCTGGCGTTCAGCCAGTTTCTGGCATCAGGATTTCCTGCGTAATGCGGGCGCGACGCCGGTGACCATGCCGTGGGGCAAGCAAACGGTCAATGCGTTTAAGACCGGACAACTCGACGGCATCATGGTCAACGTCGACAGCGGTTACGACCTCAAAGTCCACAAAATGGCCCCCGACGTCTTAGTCTCGAAAGAGCTGTGGCTCGGTCATGTATACCTGCTGGTGATGAATCAGAAGGTCTGGAACGGACTGGCGCAGGAAGATAAAGATGCCATCACCCGCGCCGCTGACATCGCCCGTAAAACGGCCGGTTCGGTGATGGATAACCATTTTGAACCCCAGCTGGCCGCCCTGCGCAAAGACGGCGCAAAGGTCCGCATCCTGCAACACAGCGAGATCATGCACTGGCAGGAAGTGACGCGCTATCAGGAAAGCCAGGCCCGTTGGGTGAAGGAGCAGCAATCCGCTGGCGTTAAGGATGCCGCCCCCGCCCTGCAACAAGTCAGTAAAATCATGGCAGACGTGATGAAATAAACGTGACATTGTCACAATTAATATGACTTTTTCGCAATGCTTACACGGCAAAAAGAGCAGGAGGGCATCTTTTTGCCGTTCATCGGTAAATCAGGGATTTAGCCGCCTTCCCGAGTGTTAAGAAGTGTCAGCAGGCCGTTTCCCCTTACCCACGCAGTGGCTATTTAGTCGATGCAAAACAACCGGTTAACACTATCCTTACGTAATTTTCCCGCCCTGACACCGGCTTGCCCCGAAAACCCACAAGATATATCTTGAGGCCATCGGGAATAACGGAAGGAGAGAAAACATGAGCGGAACTGCACCTGCCGCACGGCGTAAAAGCAAACTGTTCACCCGTCAGGAACTGACGCTGTTCGTTTTGCATCTGATCCAGATAAACCCGGCGCACGGCTATGAAATCATCAAAACGATTGAAGGCTATTCGATGGGGGCTTATATCCCCAGCCCCGGCGTGATTTACCCGATCCTGTCGCAGATTGTCGAACGCGGTTTTGCCACGGCGGCGGAAATCGAAGGCGGAAAAAAACAATTTTCCATGACCTCTGCCGGTTCTGACTTTCTGGCAGCCAGAAGAAACGAAATCCGCGATATAGAAGAAAAAATGAAAACCCGCGTGATTGAGAATAACCCGCCCCCTGCGCCTGAAATGATTTATGCCATCGAGAATTTAAAAATTACCGTACGGACCAAAGACTATAACGGTGATATTACGCCGGAAAAATATGATCTGATCATTCACTATATCAACGAGGTCACGAAGAAAATTCATGACTTATAAATAAGCTGATTCTTTAAATAAACCTGACGACAACCTGACTGTTTTATTTCGATAAAACAGCCGGGACGCCTTTTGCCTTTTATTCTCTTGTTATTATTTACGGACACCAAAATGCCTTTATTAAGACCTTCCTGCTTAATTATGCTTTTCGCACTGAGCGGTTGTGATAATTCACCAACCGCTCCACCTGCCGCCGCGCCCACTGAAGTGGGCGTCGTCACCTTAAAAGCACAGCCTTTCAATCTGGTGAGCGAATTAACCGGACGCACCACCGCCACGCTGACGGCGGATGTCCGCCCGCAGGTCGGCGGCATTATTCAGAAACGCTTATTCACGGAAGGCGATACGGTGAAAGCAGGTCAGGCGTTGTATCAGATTGATCCGTCGTCGTACAAAGCCACTTACGATCAGGCGGCGGCCGCGCTGAAAAGTGCCAATGCGCTGGTGCTCTCGGATTGCCAGAAAGCGCGCCGGTATGCGGTGCTGGTGAAAGAGCAAGGCGTGTCACAACAGGATGCGGAAGACGCGCAGTCGGCCTGTGCCGAAGACCGCGCCAGCGTCGATGAAAAAGTCGCCGCGCTGGAAGCGGCAAAAATCAATCTCGACTGGACGCGGGTCACCTCGCCGATTGCCGGGCGTATCGGGATCTCTTCGGTCACGCCGGGCGCACTGGTGTCCGCCGCGCAGGACACCGCGCTGGCAACGGTACGCAATCTCGATTCGATGTATGTCGATCTCACCCGCTCCAGCGCGGATTTGCTCAGCCTGCGTAAACGTGCGGTGGCCGCAAACAGCGAGGCGCTGGGTGTCACGCTCACATTAGAAGACGGCTCGGTGTACCCGGAAAAAGGCCGTCTCGAACTGACTGAAGTGGCGGTAGATGAAGCCACCGGTTCCGTCACCCTGCGCGCCGTGTTCCCCAATCCGAAACACGTGTTGCTGCCGGGCATGTTTATCCGCGCCGACGTGGATGAAGGCGTGATTGAAAACGCCATACTCGCGCCGCAGCAGGGCATCACGCGGGATGCCAAAGGTGATGCCACCGCGCTGGTGGTCACCGCCGCCGGTAAAGTCGAACAACGTGATGTGGAAACCGGTGAAGCCACCGGCACAAACTGGCTGATCGTCAAAGGCTTGCAGGCCGGTGACCGCGTGCTGGTGGAAGGCAACGACAAGGTCACCGTGGGCGATACGGTGAAAGCGATTGAAGTGAAGAATACCGCCACCAACAGCACAGAAGGAGCTGCCTGATGTTCTCCCGCTTCTTTGTGCGTCGCCCGGTGTTTGCCTGGGTGATTGCCATTCTGATCATGATGGCCGGGATTATGGCGATCCGCACCCTGCCGGTGGCGCAGTATCCGGACGTCGCGCCGCCGTCAGTCAAAATCAAAGCCACCTACTCCGGTGCGAATGCCGAAACCCTGGAAAACAGCGTCACGCAGGTCATCGAACAACAGCTGACCGGGCTGGATAATCTGCTTTATTTCAGCTCCAGCAGCAGTTCCGACGGCTCGGTGGATATCACCGTCACCTTCAAACAGGGCACGAATGCCGATACCGCACAGGTGCAGGTGCAGAACAAAGTTCAGCAGGCGGAATCGCGTCTGCCGACAGAAGTGCAGGAAGCCGGGGTAACGGTCACTAAATCGCAGTCCAGCTTCCTGCTGATCATGGCGGTGTACGACAAAACCGACAAGGCCAGCAGTTCGGATATCGCCGACTGGCTGGTGAGTAATATGCAGGATCCGCTGGCGCGCGTCAGCGGCGTCGGCAGTTTGCAGGTGTTTGGCGCGGAATACGCCATGCGCATCTGGATGGATCCGACCAAACTGGCGGCCTATGATCTGATGCCGTCCGATGTGGAAACCGCCATCGAAGCGCAAAACGTGCAGATCTCCGCCGGTAAAATTGGCGGCCTGCCCTCTTCAGATTCCCAGCAACTGACCGCCACCGTGCGTGCGCAGTCACGTCTGCAAACGCCGGAGCAGTTCCGCAATATCATCGTCAAAGGCAACAGCGGCGGCGCAGTGGTGCGCATCAGTGATATCGCCCGCGTCGAAATGGGCAGCGAAGATTACACCGCAGCTTCCCAGCTGAACGGCCATCCGGCAGCGGGCATGGCGGTGATGTTATCGCCGGGTGCCAATGCGCTCGATACCGCCACGCTGGTGAAAAACACCATCAGCGAATACCAGCGCAGCATGCCGAAAGGCTATGACGTCGCCTACCCGAAAGACAGCACCGAATTCATCAAAGTCTCAGTCGAAGACGTGATCAAAACGCTGATCGAAGCCATCGTGCTGGTGATCGTGGTGATGTACCTGTTTATGCAGAATCTGCGCGCCACGCTGATCCCGGCGCTGGCGGTGCCGGTGGTGCTGCTCGGCACATTCGGCGTGCTGGCGCTGTTCGGCTATTCGATAAACACCCTGACGCTGTTTGCCATGGTGCTGGCGATCGGGCTGCTGGTGGATGATGCCATCGTGGTGGTGGAAAACGTCGAGCGCATCATGCGTGACGAAGGGCTTTCCGCCCGCGACGCCACCGAAAAATCGATGGGGGAAATCTCCGGTGCGCTGGTGGCAATTGCGCTGGTGCTCTCCGCCGTGTTCCTGCCAATGGCGTTCTTCGGCGGTTCCACCGGCGTGATCTACCGCCAGTTCTCGGTCACCATTATTTCCGCCATGATGCTCTCGGTGGTGGTGGCGCTGACCCTGACTCCGGCACTGTGCGGCGCGTTCCTGCGTCATAAACCGCAGGCGACGACCGGTTTCTTCGGCGGCTTCAACCGTCTGTATTCACGCACCGAACAACGTTATGAAAACGGTGTCACCCATGTGCAGCGCCGTCCGGTGGTGATGGTGCTGATTTACGGTGCGATGGCGGCGCTGATGGGCGTGCTGATGTGGCAACTGCCGACCAGCTTCCTGCCGTCAGAAGATCAGGGCGAAGTGATGGTGCAATACACCCTGCCCGCCGGAGCCACCGCTAACCGCACGCAGGCCGTCAACTCACGCGTAACGCAGTGGTTCCTCGACAACGAAAAAGCCAATACCAACGTCATTTTCACCATCACCGGCTTTAACTTCAGCGGCAGCGGGCAAAATGCCGGGATGGCGTTTGTGTCGCTGAAAAACTGGGATGACAGACCGGGTAGCGCCAACACCGCGCAGGCCGTCGCCGGTCGCGCAATGCAGGATCTGTCCGTGATCCGCGATGCCAACGTGATTGCCATGACGCCGCCTTCCGTCGACGGTCTCGGGCAAAGCAACGGCTTCACCTTTGAACTGATGTCCACCGGCGGCACCAGCCGTGCCGACCTGTTGAAACTGCGCACCGAACTGCTGGCCATGGCGGCAAACAGTCCGGAACTGAAATCGGTTCGCGCTAACGATCTGCCGCAGATGCCACAGCTTCAGGTTGATATCGACAACAACAAAGCCGTGGCGCTCGGACTGACGCTCAGCGACGTCACCGCCACCCTGAGCAGCGCGTGGGGCGGCACCTACGTCAATGATTTCGTCGATCGCGGCCGCGTCAAGGAAGTGTATATCCAGGGCGACAGCCAGTTCCGATCCAAACCGGCGGATCTGAATAAATGGTTTGTGCGCACCAGCGACGGCACCAGCATGACGCCGTTCTCCGCCTTCGCCACCACGCACTGGACCTACGGCCCGGAAAGCCTCGCACGCTATAACGGTTCGACCTCCTACGAAATTCAGGGCGAAAACACCGACGGTTACAGTTCCGGTGCGGCCATGGCAAAAATGGAAGCGCTGGCGGATAAATTACCCGCCGGTTCAACCTGGGCGTGGAGCGGATTATCCCTGCAGGAAAAGCTCGCCAGCGGGCAGGCACTCAGCCTGTATGCCATCTCGATTCTGGTGGTCTTCCTGTGTCTCGCCGCGCTGTACGAAAGCTGGTCCGTGCCGTTCTCGGTGATCCTGGTGATCCCGCTCGGCCTGCTTGGCGCCTCCCTTGCCGCCGAACTGCGCGGGCTGAATAACGACGTCTATTTCCAGGTGGCGCTGCTGACCACCATCGGCCTGTCGTCGAAGAACGCCATTCTGATTGTTGAGTTCGCCGAAGCGGCATTGAAACAAGGCAGCACCCTTACCGCCGCCGCGCTTTCCGCCGCCCGCACCCGTTTGCGCCCGATCCTGATGACCTCGCTGGCCTTTATCGCCGGGGTGCTCCCGCTGGCGGTCGCGACCGGTGCAGGGGCGAACAGCCGCATCGCCATCGGTACCGGCATTATTGGTGGCACCGTGACGGCCACCTTACTGGCTATTTTCTTTGTTCCGCTGTTCTTCGTGCTGGTGAAGAAAGTCTTCACCGGTCATAAAGACGCGCAGGAGTAAGCATGATTTTTCGTCTGAGTATTATTTCGCTGTCACTGTTACTGGCGGGCTGTATTTCGCTGGATCCTGATTATCAGCGCCCTTCCGCGCCGGTGCCTGCCGTCTGGCCTGCGCAGGGCACGCAGCCTGCGGCCACCACGGTGCTCAGCGACTGGCAGCACATCATGACCGATGCGCGTCTCAACGCCGTGGTCGCGAAGGCGCTGACCAGCAACCGCGACATGCAGGAAGCTATCGCTGATATCGAATCCGCCAAAGCCCTGTATGGCGAACAACGCGCCAGTCTGTTCCCGACGCTGGACGCCGATCTGACGCAAACCCGCAGCCGGACGCAGGATGCGGGGGTCAGCAGTACGGCCACCGCTGACGGCGCGGTGAGCAGTTTTGAAATCGATCTGTTTGGCCGGAACCGCAGCCTGAGCACGGCGACCAAAGAAACCTGGCTTGCCAGCGAATCGACCGCACAAAACACCCGCCTGACACTGATTTCAGAAACCAGCACCGCGTGGATCACGCTGGCGGCGGACAACAGCAATCTGAAACTGGCGCAGGACACCCTGAGAAGTGCGGCGGATTCGCTGCGCATCACGCAACTGCGCCAGAAAGAAGGCGTCGCCTCGGGGCCGGATGTCAGTTCTTCGATGGCGATTTATCAGCAGGCGCGCGCCAGTGTTGCCAGCTATCAGACACTGGTCGCACAGGACATCAACGCCCTGAATCTGCTGGTGGGTGACACTGTGCCGCAAAACCTGCTGCCGGTTACGCTGGAGGAACTCGCTCCGCAGGCCATCGCGCTGGTGCCCGCCGGGGTGTCTTCCTCCGTATTGTTGCGCCGTCCTGACGTGCAGGAAGCGGAGCACAACCTGAAAGGTGCAAATGCGGATATCGGCGCGGCGCGGGCGAATTTCTTCCCGACGCTGTCGCTGACTGCCAGCGCAGGCGTCGGCAGCACCTCGCTGTCGAACCTGTTCAGTCACGGCACCAACGTCTGGTCATTCGCCCCCAGCCTGACGCTGCCCCTGTTTACCGGTGGCAGTAATACCGCGCAGTTGCGCTACGCCGAAGCCCAGAAAAAGGGGCTGATCGCTGCCTATGAAAAAGCCATTCAGAGCGCCTTTAAGGATGTCGCCAACGCCCTCGCCCGCCGCGCCACACTCAGCGAGCAGATGGATGCCCAGCAGCAGTATGTCGCGTCAGCACAGCGCAGTTACGATCTGGCGCGCCGCAGTTATGAAACCGGCGCGGGAGATTATCTGACGGTGCTGACTGACCAGCGTTCGCTGTGGTCGGCGCAGACCGATCTGATCGCCCTGCAAGAGACGGATTTTGAGAACCGCATTACCCTGTGGCAGTCATTGGGGGGTGGCGTGAAATAGCACCGGAGGGCCTGAGGGCACTTGCAGCTTTATGTGTCGCGCCAATATAGCGCTACACTATAAGGCTGCAATGTCACCTGCCAGGAGCGAATATAATGAACAGAGAACTGAATGATTTTGAACGTTTTGTCATTGAAAACAAAGGGACAGAACGCCCGAATACCGGCGAGTATAACGACCATTTTTCACCGGGCCGTTATGTCTGCAAACGTTGTTCCGCCCCGCTGTATTCTTCAGAACATAAATTTGAATCCCATTGCGGCTGGCCCGCTTTCGACGATGAAATTCCGGGCGCGGTAGAACGTGTGCCGGATGCCGATGGTCGCAGAACAGAAATTGTCTGTGCTAACTGCAAGGCACATCTGGGACATGTGTTTGAGGGGGAATATTTAACCGAGAAGAATTTGCGTCACTGTGTGAATTCCGTCTCCATGATATTTGAAAGTGCCGATGAACAAGGGAATTATCATCCGGTGGAATAAACACGACATTTTATTTGTGATGAAAAACAAATAAAAAAAAAGGGCCGTACAGGGACAGCCCTTAAAAGGAAGAATTCCAACAGTATATTATAATGGCATGATGTTTACCCGTTACGGGTTGCTCTTAAACATCATGCCGGTATTATAATGAGATCAGATTTTGTTTCTATTCTCATTACGTCTGTATAAAGTAATAACTTCGTAAGTCCCGTATAGTATTACCACGTTTTACCAATATTAAACTGGAACTGTTCCGCGCTGTCGCCTTCATATTTCACCAGCGGCTGGGCATAAGAAAATACCAGCGGACCGAGTGGTGATTGCCATTGCAATGCAATACCGCTGGAAACACGGATATGCATCGGATCACTGTAATCCGGAATACCCGCCGCCTCGGTGGCCGCCGTGTTTTGCCATTTGGTGTCCCAGACAGTGCCGGAATCAACAAACAATGACGTCCGCACCGAACTGGCGTATTTCTCGCTGATAAACGGTGTCGGCACATACAATTCCGCACTGGCGATCGCCATCGCATTCCCGCCCACCGCATCGGTGGATTTGCTCACCGGACAGGTGGAATACGAACTGTCTGCGCTGCTGCATTTGTAATACGCCGCTTTCGGCCCGATGGTGTTGGACGAGAAGCCGCGCACCGAGCTGGAACCGCCCGCATAGAAGTTATCGTAGAACGGCACCTCGTTGCTGCCGATGCCTGCCGCATAACCGGCTTTGGCACGGCCCATCAGCACCCAGTCTGATGTGTCACTCAGCGGAATGTAGTGGTTAGCATCGAAGGTGATTTTGTAATAACTGTCGTCCGAGCCAGGCGTGGTCACTTTGGCGGCCAGGCTGGCGCGGGTACCGGAAGACGGGAAGAAGCCACGGTTCAGGTCGTTATACGCCCAGCCGACGCTGGCGAAGAAATCGTTGGTGCGCAGTTCGGCATCGCTGTTGGTGGAGGTGGTCACCAGCCCCGGCTTGACGCCGCTGGCATTGAGGTAGCGCCAGACTGCCACCTGTGGCTCCATGTCAGTGAGCGTGCTGTGGACGTAATCCAGCCCCAGATTCAGCGTATTGTTTTCGCTGACCGGCAGCCCCAGATTCATGCCTGCGCCGTAACTTTGCAGGTTGTACGCCGCCAGATCGTCGTCTTCCGCGTCGTAGTGGTTGTAGAACACTTTGCCGCCAAGACTGACGCCATCTACCGTGTAATACGGGTTGGTCGCCGAGACTTCGACATAGGTCTGGTACGAGTTACGCGTACCGCTGAAACTGACCGTGTTACCGCTGCCGAGCCAGTTATCCTGCGTCACGCCCAGCTGATAACTGATTCCGCTGTCGGTGCCGTACCCCACGCCCACGTTGAAAGTGCCGGTGTTACGCTCTTTCACTTTGTACACCACATCAACCTGATCGGAAGATCCCGGCACCGGTTGCGTATCCACATCCACCGTGTCGAAATAGCCGGTGCGGTTGAGGCGGTCTTTGCCTTTCTGCACCAGATCGTTGCCCAGCCACGCGCCTTCCATCTGACGCATTTCGCGGCGCAGCACTTCATCTTTTGACGTGTCGTTGCCTTCAAAACGGATGCGGCGCACCGAATACCGGTTGCCGGTGTCCACACTGATCCTCAGTTTCACGGTTTTATCCGCGTCATTGATGTCGCTTTGTGTGGTGACGTGCGGATAGGCATAACCGTAGCGCCCCAGCAGATTTTTAATATCGCCTTCAACGTTGGTGATCTTCGCGCCGTTGTACAACTCCCCGGCAGGAATGGCGGCCAGCGCTTCGATTTCTGACGTATGACCGGCCATGCTGCCGCTGACCACCACGCCGGAAATTTTATATTGCTCACCCTCCGTCATATTGACGGTAATATAAATGCCTTTCTTATCCGGCGTTAAACTGACCTGCGTTGAATCAATATTAAAACGGGCATAACCGCGATCGAGATAAAAACTGCGCAGCGTTTCTAAATCGCCGGACAGTTTTTGTTTTTCATATTTCTTATCGCCAATCACATTCCACCACGGCACTTCATCGCGCAGCTGAAAATGGGCGATTAAATCGTCAGTGGTGAAAGCTTTATTCCCCACGATATTAATTTGCTGAATTTTGGCCGACATGCCTTCGGTAAAGACCAGTTTCACATCCACGCGGTTACGCGGCAGCGGCGTGACCACGGCTTTTACGCTGGCACTGTACTTGCCCACGCTGTAGTAGAAATCCTCCAGCCCCTTCTCAATCGACGAAATGGTGGTGCGGTCCAGCGCGTCGCCGACGCGGATCCCTGAGGCTTCCAGGTTTTGCTGCAACATCTCGTCTTTGATGGCTTTGTTGCCGGAGAAGGTAATGCTCGCGATGGTTGGCCGCTCTTTCACCTGAACAATCAGGGTATTACCGTCCTGCAGCACCTTCACATCATCAAAGTTGCCGGTCGCGAACAGCGCGCGGATGGTCTGGCTGATATCGTCCTCAGAGACCGAATCGCCCACCCGGACGGGAATGCTCAGTAACGCCGCGCCCACCGTGACCCGCTGTAGCCCTTCCACGTGGATATCCCTGACGACAAAGCTGTCAGCAGCGAAAACCGGGGTGCTGCTGAACAGCAGTGACGCCAGGAGTAATTTTTTCATTGTCATGTGATCCGTGCTCGCCGTTTTACTACTAACAAAAAGTGTCTGTTAACGGAAAGATTCTGCTATCAGAAGAAATAACCTCGCTAACAGACTGCCGGCAATATAGGAGGTTCAGCGGCACAGATTTGATTTTCGTAAAACAGGACGTTCTGTTACGCATTACTTACGTTATTTTCGGCGGATGAACAGTTGCAGTACGGGCAACGTCGTCGGACCCGGTTACCCGTGAGTGGTAAACGCCTTTAAGGTCGCGCTGTCAGGTAATGCGGTCATTGCGCCTCTGGCGGTAGTGGCAAGCGCCCCGCAGGCCAGCGCCTGATGAATGATGGGGTGACAAATGTTGTCCGACGCCAGCGGCCAGTGCTGCGCCAGTCCGGTCAGCAACCCGGCGACAAATGCATCTCCTGCCCCGGTAGTATCCACCGCCCGCACTTCGGGTGCCGGATAATGCTTCAGGCTGGCATTTTTCTTCCGGTAAACCGACACGCCATGTTTACCCTGTGTGACCAGCAACATTTCGGGATTATAGCGATCGCACAGGCGCAGCATTCCTTCCGACAGCAGCGATTCACCGGTCAGAAATTCCAGTTCATCCTCCGAGATTTTAATGACATCCGCCAGCGACAAGGCGCGGGCAAGGTTTTCGCGCAATTGCGCTTCATCAGGCCACACGTCATGGCGGATATTGGGATCAAAACAGACATAACCGCCTGCCGCTTTTATTTTTGCCATTGCCAGAAAGGCGGAAGACCGTGACGGTTCTGCGGAGAGCGCAATCGAACACAGGTGTAAAAACTGTCCTGCGCTAAACGCCGGAATGTCGGTGGTCTGGAGAAATAAATCCGCACCCGGACGCACCATAAACGTGAAGGAACGTTCGCCGTCAGCATCGTTTTCCACCACTACCGTGGAGGTGCGGTGATGCGGGTCAGACATCATGCAATCAGTGTTGACTCCTTCATCGCGGAGCGTTTTCATCAGGAACCGGCCGAACGGATCATCCCCCACGCGGCCGATAAAGGCGCTGTCGCCACCGAGACGGCAAACACCGACGGCAACGTTGGCGGGTGCCCCTCCCGGGCATTTTAATAAGCGGCCATCTTCTTCGGCGATCAAATCCACCACGGCATCGCCCAACACCCAAATCCGGTTATTCATCTTCATTCCCTTTTATAAATCCTGATAAATCGTCTGTGGATAAAATAGAAGAACCGGTTTAGCTAATCAAGCGCAAATGAATTTTCGGAATCAAAGATCGAATTGCCAACAGGATCACAATTTCACGACAAGACTGGTGAACTTCGTTGCCTAAACACAGGCGGAGTGCTTATTGTGCTCAGGAAAACCAGTTTAGCAATTTAGCTAAACGGTTTTTATCATAATAATTACATTTCCTCTGAGGGATAAAAATGATGATCAAACCTCGCTATCTTGCTGTTGCTATTGGACTTATTCTTTCTTCTGCCGCCCAGGGAGCCGATCTTTCTTCCAGTGCAATTGAAGCCCGCTTTGCGGCGATGGAAAAACGACTACAACTCGCCGAAAGCCGCGCCGCTAAGGCCGAAGCCCGTGCTACGCAGGCAGAACACCAGGTTAAACAACTCGAGACACGCACCGCCAGCAACGAACAGCAAACCCGTCAGGTGGCGAAGACGGCTGAAATCAACCAGCAGCAAACTGCCGATGTGGCTAAACGCACCGAAACGTTAGCCGGCAATGCCAAAAGCAACAGCAGTGATAACAGCGGGTTTAAATTCAGTGGTTATGCCCGTTCCGGCGTGATCATGAATGATTCTGGCACCTCAACGGAAAGTGGCCCGTACGTCACGCCAGCCGGACAAACAGGCGGTGCAGTCGGGCGTCTGGGTAACGAAAATAACACCTACGTCGAACTGAATCTGGAGCACAACCAGACGATGGCCAGCGGCGCGACCTCCCGCTACAAAGTCATGCTGGCTGATGGTCAGCGCAGCTACAACGACTGGACCGGCGCGACCAGCGACTTAAATATCCGTCAGGCGTTTGTCGAACTGGGGTCACTGCCGACGTTCACCGGGGTCTGGAAAGATTCCACCCTTTGGGCGGGTAAACGCTTTGACCGGGATAATTTCGACATTCACTGGCTGGATTCCGACATCATCTTTCTGGCGGGTACCGGCGGCGGGATCTACGACGTCAAATGGGGCGATAACCTGAAAAGTAACTTCTCGCTTTACGGAAGAAACTTTGACGATCTGAAAGACGACAATAACGACGACACCCGCATCGAAAACTACATTGTCACGGCCAACAACTATGCCGGGCCATTCCAGTGGATGCTGAGCGGCCTGCGTGCCAAAAATAATCAGGATCGTGAAAATACCGGCAACCGGGGGATCAGCACCGCCGCGGACACCGGCTTCCACACGATGCTGGCGTATCACGGCGACAGTTTCTACGGCCTGCGCGAAGGGACATCGAAAACAGCCTTGCTTTACGGGCACGGACTGGGAGCAGAAGTGAAAGCGCTGGGTTCTGACGGACGTCTGACTGACGATGCCAGTACGCTGCGTCTGGCAACTTATGGCATCACGCCGATCAGCAAAAACTGGAGTATCGCCCCGGCGGTTCTGGCGCAGCAGAGCAAAGGCCGTTATGTCTCTGGCGATGATTACAAATGGCTGACCTTTAACACCCGCCTGATCCAGCAAATTACCGAGAACTTCGAACTGGCATATGAAGGCAGCTATCAGTATATGGATCTCAATCCACAGGGTTACAGCGATTACAACAAAGTGAAAGGCGGTTTCTACAAACTGACCTTCGCACCGACCTTCAAGGTCGGCGATATCAGCGACATGCTGAGTCGTCCGGAAATCCGCTTCTTCGCCACTTACATGGACTGGAGCAAAGAGCTCGACAGTTATTCTTCCGCAGATTCATTTGGTACTGACGGATTCACGGCGGGCGGACAATGGAACTTTGGTATCCAGATGGAAACCTGGTTCTAAACGGCAGGGTCTGATTTAAAAAAAACGCCCGGCCAGATCGGGCGTAAATGATAATTACAAACTAAGGGATTCTATGAATATCAATGCAATCGCGACTGAATTGCTTCCGCTGTTGGGTGGCAAGGAGAATATTGCCAGCGCGGCACACTGTGCCACCCGTCTGCGCCTGGTGCTGGCGGACGACAGCCTGATCAACAAAAGTGCTATCGAACAGGTCGAAGGCGTTAAAGGCTGTTTCAGTAATGCCGGACAGATTCAGATCATTTTTGGTACGGGGCTGGTGAACAAGGTCTACGCCGAATTCATTAAAGTGGCCGGTATCAGCGAATCCAGTAAATCTGAAGCCGCGGATATTGCGGCGCAAAAGCTGAATCCGTTCCAGCGCATCGCCCGCGTGTTGTCGAATATTTTCGTGCCGATTATTCCTGCGATTGTGGCATCCGGCCTGCTGATGGGGCTGCTCGGCATGGTGAAAACCTACGGCTGGGCCAACCCGGAGAGCGCGATTTTTATCATGCTCGATATGTTCAGTTCAGCGGCGTTTATCATTCTGCCAATTCTGATTGGTTTCACCGCCGCGCGGGAATTTGGCGGCAACCCGTTCCTCGGTGCCACGCTGGGCGGCATCCTGACGCATCCGGCGCTGACTAACGCCTGGGGCGTTGCCAGCGGTTTCCACACCATGAATTTCTTTGGTCTTGAGATTGCGATGATCGGCTATCAGGGCACGGTATTTCCGGTGTTGCTGGCGGTGTGGTTCATGAGTTTCATCGAAAAACGCCTGCGTAAAGTGATCCCGGATGCCTTGGATCTGATCCTGACACCTTTCCTGACGGTGATTATTTCCGGTTTTATCGCTTTCCTGATCATCGGTCCGGCCGGACGCGCGCTCGGTGACGGTATCTCCTTCATTCTCAGCACCCTGATCACCCATGCAGGCTGGTTCGCAGGGCTGATATTTGGCGGATTGTATTCGGTGATCGTCATCACCGGTATTCACCACAGCTTCCATGCGATCGAAGCGGGTTTACTGGGTAACCCGAATATCGGCGTGAATTTCCTGCTGCCGATTTGGTCGATGGCCAACATCGCGCAGGGCGGTGCCTGTCTGGCGGTTTACTTCAAAACACGTGATGCGAAAATTAAAGCCATTGCGGTGCCTTCGGCGTTCTCCGCCATGCTGGGTATTACGGAAGCCGCAATCTTCGGGATCAACCTGCGCTTCATGAAGCCTTTTCTGGCGGCACTGGCAGGTGGTGCGCTCGGCGGTGCCTGGGTAGTGGCGATGCACGTCAATATGACGGCGGTCGGTCTGACCGGTATTCCGGGGCTGGCAATCGTGCAGGCCAGCTCTATTCTCAGCTACCTGATCGGTTTAGTGATTGCCTTCGGCAGCGCATTCCTGCTGTCATTGCTGCTGAAATACAACACGGAGAGTGAAAAATGACAGAAGTCAGTTTGCTGAAAAAAGCACTGCGCAGCGTGGTAGCCGGTCAGGTTAACGCGGCGGCAGACCCGTACCGCCCCGGCTGGCATCTCGCGCCGCCGGTCGGGCTGCTCAATGACCCGAATGGATTTATTCAGCATAACGGCCGTTTCCATTTGTTCTATCAATGGAACCCGCTGGCCTGCGCGCACGGCGCTAAATTCTGGGGACACTGGAGCACGGCGGATTTACTCCACTGGCAGCATGAGCCGCTGGCGCTGGCACCTTCAGAGGACTACGAAACCCACGGCTGTTATTCCGGCTCAGCCGTGACAGACAACGGCCAGCTCACGCTGATTTATACCGGTAACGTGAAATATCCCGATGGCAGTCGTACAGCATTTCAGTGTCTGGCGCGCGAAAATGCAGACGGCGAATTTGATAAAACCGGGCCGGTATTTAATCTGCCTGAAGGCTATACCGGACATGTGCGTGATCCGAAAGTCTGGCGGCATGAAAACCACTGGTACATGGTGCTGGGCGCTCAGGACCTGAGCCTTCAGGGCAAAGTGTTATTGCTGCGTTCTGACGATTTATCAGCCTGGGATCTTCTGGGCGAAATTGCCGGTTCAGGGTTACACGGGCTGGGCGAATTCGGCTACATGTGGGAATGCCCGGATTTATTCCGGCTGGCAGATAACGAGATTCTGATTTGCTGTCCGCAAGGTCTGGCAGCGGGATCTGACCGGTATCTGAATACGTTCCAGTCCGGTTATTTTGTCGGAAAACTGGATTACGACAATGCGACCCTTGAGCACGGCGAATTCACTGAGCTGGATCTGGGATTCGAATTTTATGCGCCGCAAACCACGCAAACGGATGACGGACGGCGTCTGCTGATGGGATGGATGGGTATCCCGGACGGCGATGAATTTTTCCAGCCGACGGTGAAAAACGGCTGGCTGCATACCATGACCTGCCCGCGCGAACTGACGCTGGTGGCGGGTAAAATCATGCAAAAACCGGCACGTGAACTGCAAAAGCTTCGTCGTGACCCGAAAGAATGGCAGGGGATTGCCGGCGATTGCCCTCCTCTGGACATCACAAAAGCCGAGACGGAAATTGTCACTGAACAGGCTTTCAGCGCGGATTTAGGTGGCGACATGACACTCAGCTTTGACGGCGAATGGCTGCGTTTAACGCGAAAAAACCGGCGTACTGGCTTGCCGGAACAGCGTATCTGGCGCGGCCCGTTGCACAAGCTGACGGTGTTAAGCGACGCATCAAGCCTTGAGATTTTTATTAATGACGGAGAAGCGGTAATGTCTTCACGCTATTTCCCTGTTTTACCGGCACAATTGAACTTGCAGGGTTCTCATCAGATTACGCTGCGCCACTGGTCGTTGGCGGAATGCGTGATAGAATAAATGTCTTTCCGGACAACAGAATATGGCGCAGTGAAAAAGACCAAACGCATCACTATCAGTGGCATAGCCGAACTGGCTGGCGTCTCCAAATCGACTGCCAGCCAGGTACTCAACGGACACAGCAAGAAATTTCGGATCTCCGATCTCACCCGGGATCGGGTACTCGCCGTGGCGGCTGAACATCATTATCAGCCCAGCATTCACGCCCGTTCGCTGAATGTCACCCGCAGTTTCACGCTGGGACTGGTGGTGCCGGAAATGACCAACTATGGCTTTGCCGTCTGCTCTAACGAACTTGAAACGCTGTGTCGTGAAAACGGCATGCAGTTGCTGATTGCCTGTACGGACGAAAACACCAGCCAGGAAACCATGGTGGTCAACAATCTCATTCAGCGTCAGGTCGACGGACTGATTGTCGCGTCCAGTATGCTCAATGATGCGGAATACGTAAAAATCAGCCAGCAATTACCTGTCGTCTTGTTCGACCGCCATATGCAGGACACGCAGTTACCTATTGTGGTGTGTGAAGCCATCGAATCCTCAGCAGAACTGGTCTCACGTATCGCTCAGACCCGGCGTGATGAGTTTTATTTTCTCGGCGGCCAGCCACGTATTTCTCCGACCCGGGATCGCCTCGCGGGCTATCAGCTTGGCCTGCAGCGGGCGGGTATCACTCTGAATCCCGACTGGGTGATGTACGGCAACTACCACCCGAGCTCCGGCTATGAAATGTTCGCGCAACTGTGCGCCCGACTCGGGCGTCCGCCCAAAGCACTTTTCGTGGCTTCCTGTGGCCTGATGGAAGGGGTTTTGCGCTATATGAGCCAGCATCAGTTGCTCGAGAGCGATATCCATCTGTGCAGTTTTGACGACCACTATCTGTACGATTCCCTGTCCGTGAAAATTGACACGGTTGCGCAGGACTGCGGAGAGCTGGCCATGCACTGCTTCAGCATGATCAGTGATCTGATGAACGACCAACCCATCGCACAAACCCAATGCTTTCTCACCCCAAAATTGCATTGGCGTTCCCGGCACGTCTCGCAGAACAAATAAATATCAAACACGGCCGCCACAAGATGGTGTGATAATTCATTTCGCATCATCTGACGGATTCCGCCTGCGCTGTCCCCGCGGGTCCTGTATGGGGCATAGCACGTTAATCATTTTGCGTCTGAACGGTAAATACCTGACTGATTTTCACACTTATAATTAACATCCGCGCATATTAATTAATATTCAGCATTAACTAAACTGGCCCGCTGTGACGGGTTTCAAAACACATAAAGGTGCCTTCCTGTATATTTATACGGTGAATGTATTCAATTACCAGTGCAGGTAATCGTAATGAATAACAAATATAAATTGCATGAATTTCTTGATGTAAAAAGACTTCAAACCCTCCAGGATAATTTCAGTAAATCGATGATGATTGCCTTAGTGGTGGTCGATCACGATGGCGTGCCGGTGACACAGGCCAGCGGGTTTTCCGATTTCTGCGCCCGCTCACGGCTTAACGCATCGCTGGCAACGCATTGTTATGAAAGTGATAATGCCGGGGGCCGCGCCGCCATGGAGGCGGGAAAGCCGGTGGTTTACCGCTGTTACTGCGGCTTTGTGGAATTCGCCGTGCCGATCATGATCAACGATCATTATCTGGGCGCGTTTATTTCCGGGCAGGTAAAAGTCGAGGAAGAAAAAGAGCGCACCATTCCTTATATTCTCGATAACAACGAAATATGGAAAGAAAACGAATGGCTGATCGATTTACATCATGATGCCAAACGCATGCCTTACGATCGTTTTGAATCGACCGCCTCCACCTTATTGCATGTTTCGTCTTATCTGGTGGAACAGGCGCATACCAATAATATTCAGCGGGAACTGCACAGAAAAGATCTCGAACTCACCGATGAATTGCGCAAAAGAGTGGAAATAGAACGTTCATTGCATGAGGCGGAATTTAAAGCCCTGTCTTATCAGATTAACCCGCACTTTTTATTTAATGTCTTAAATACCATCGGCCGTCTGGCCTATCTGGAAGATGCCCAACGCACGGAAACCATGGTGCATGATTTCTCCGATATGATGCGATATTTACTGCGTAAAAATAATCATGGGCTGATTACGCTGAGTCATGAAATTAATTATGTCACCAGTTATATGTCCATTCAGAAAGTCAGAATGAATGACCGGTTCGATTATCAGTGCGACATTCCCGAAAAGTATTTTGATGTCGTCTGCCCGTTTCTGATTTTGCAGCCGCTGGTGGAGAACTTTTTCAACTACGTCGTAGAGCCGCGCGACACGCCCAGCCTGCTGCGCATCTGCGCCACGGACGACGGGCACGATGTCATTCTGGAGGTAACCGACAACGGCGACGGCATTTCTCAGGCCGACATTGCCAGTATTTTATCCGGTGACGAAAACCGTCAGAAAGGCGGTATCGGCATTAATAATATAAAAAACCGGCTTCAGCTGTTATTTGGGGAAAGCTATGGCCTGGATATTTCCAGCGCCCATCAGCCACGAATGGGCACCACCATCACCCTGAAATTCCCGATGCTGCAAGCCTGAAAAACGGAGATCTGAGCATGTACAATATTGTGATTGTTGAAGACGAACTCATTGAATCTGAATCTTTACGGCGGATTGTCTCTCAGTATGTCGATAATTCTGTGGTACATGAAGCCAATACCGGGAAAAAAGCCATCCAGCTGATCGACAATCTCGATCAAATCGACATGATGTTTGTCGATATTAATATTCCGCTGCCTAACGGCAATCAGGTGATTGAATATCTGCGCCGTAAAAGCACCAGCACCAAAGTGATTGTCACCACCGCCAATGACGATTTTGATATCGTGCGCAGCATGCTCAATCTGAAAGTGGATGATTATCTGCTCAAACCGGTGAAGAAAAGTACCCTGACCGACGCCATCAGGAAAACCCTCGATGTCAGCGACGTGGATATCGCCGCGTCACGCGCACTGAAACAGAACGTCGATACGATGATCGGGCAGTGCGACTATCCTCAGTGGCACAGGTTTCTGTTTGACGCCCTGGATGACGCCTGCGCCAGCGGCCGGTGCGAATTACTGACCGATGTGCTCGGCATCGTGCATCAGCATCTTCTGGCAACGGGGGAGAAAGGTCAGCCCGCCGCGCAAAAATTGACGGCGCTGATGCAGGAGATCAGCCAGTCCGGCGTTTCTGCCCGCTCCTATTACCGCATTATGTCTGCCCTGCTGAGCATCAGCGAAACCCTGTTCGACCATGCGCTGAAACACTTCAGCGGCACGATGAGTTTTATCGACCGCGCCCGCTTCCACATTGAGAAAAACATCCTCCATAATCTGACCCTCGACGAGATTGCTGCGCGATCTTTCGTCAGTTCCTGTTATCTCAGCCGGGCGTTTAAGAAAATGACCGGTGCCGGTTTCTCAAACTACATTGCCAGCCGCAAGTTAAGCGTTGCCAAATCGCTGTTGCAGTTCAGTGACCTGAAAATCAACACCATCGCGCTGGAATTGTCCTGGCAGGACGCCAACTATTTCTGCCGGATCTTTAAAAAAGAGACCGGCATGGCGCCGTCGGATTACCGCAAAATCGTCGCGCCGGAAACCTGTTAAACCGCCGGCAGGTTAATTTTGTGCGCCGCCGTCGCGCGAGGGCAAAAAAGTCCACCCTGCCCGCAAGATAATGTACGCCGCTTTCACCGGTCGCCCCCTACCATGGGGGAACCTTTGAACAATGTGGCACAGCTTTGGACGATATCCTTTTTACCTCTGAATCGGTTGCCGCCGGGCATCCGGACAAAATGGCCGACCAGATAGCGGATGCCATTCTGGATGCCTGTCTTTTGCAGGATCCGCAGGCCAGAGTGGCCTGTGAATGTCTGGTCAAAACCGGCATTGTCATTGTGGCGGGCGAAATCAGCACCACCGCCAGCGTCGATATCGAATCTGTTGTCCGCCAGACCGTGCGGGAAATCGGCTATGACCATTCACGGCTGGGGTTTGATGGCGCGACCTGTGGCGTACTCAATATGCTGGGCAAACAGTCTGCCGATATTGCACAAGGCATTGGCGGCGCGGATCCTGAATCGTTGGGCGCGGGCGATCAGGGCATCACGTTCGGATATGCCTGCAACGAAACGCCGGAATACCTGCCCGCCACGCTGGTGTATGCGCACCGGCTGATGATGCGTCAGGCCGCGTTACGCCAGTCAGGACAGCTTCCCTTCCTGCGTCCTGACGCCAAAAGTCAGGTCACATTACGCTATCGCCAGCATCAGGTGATCGCCGCTGATACGTTGGTCATTTCCACGCAGCATTGCCCGGAGATTTCCCTTACCGACCTGCGCGAAGCGGTGCTGGAAGAGATCATCAAACCGGTTATGCCTGCCCGCTGGATCACGCCGCAAACCCGCTTTCTGATTAACCCCGCCGGACGCTTTGTCACCGGCGGTCCGGCAGCCGATTGCGGCCTGACCGGCAGAAAAATCATCGTGGATACCTACGGCGGCGCGGCACGTCACGGCGGCGGTGCCTTTTCAGGTAAAGACCCGTCGAAAGTGGATCGCTGTGCGGCTTATGCGGCGCGTTATGTGGCGAAAAACATCGTCGCGGCCGGGCTGGCGGAACGCTGTGAGGTTCAGTTCGCCTGGGCCATCGGCCTGCCCCGTCCCGTTGCCATCCGTATCGATACCTTCGGCAGCAGTCCGCTGACAGAACAACAACTTGTGCAGCGGGTTAACCGTCATTTTGATCTCAGCGTCGGCGGGATTATCGCCATGCTGGATTTACTTGTTCCCCGTTATCGTCAGACCGCCTGTTACGGCCACTTTGGACGTGACATGTTCCCGTGGGAAAAAACCGACAAAGCCCCGGCACTGCGCGATAACGCCTAAACAGTGCACGACGCACTTCACCATGAATCTGATAACAGGAGCGACTTATGCCCGGACAAAGTTTGGGATTAATAGAAACCGTCGGTCTGGCCGCGGCGGTGGAAGCCGCAGACGCTGCGATGAAATCCGCACATGTCACGCTGGTCGGCTATGAACTGACGCAGGGCGGCGGCATGGTCACCGTCAAACTGGAAGGCGAAGTCGGTGCCATCAATGCCGCCGTCGCGGCAGGTGTGCTGGCCGCCAGCAAGGTCAGTACCGTGGTGGCACACAAGGTGATTGCCCGCACCGCGCAATACATCGAAAGCATGATTTATTCCGCAGACACGACAGGCCTCACCCCTGCGGAACCTGAGATTACGCCGCAGGAAAATCCGCACACCATCCCGGTGGTGAATGTGGAAGAAACACCGGATGTCTCCACATGTATGGATTTTCCTGAAGCCGCGAAACAGGAAGATGTACCGCCGGCCAGGGAGAACAAAAAACCAAAGCCCCGTGGCGCTAACCGTCGAAAATAAGCGTAACCCGCACCATAAAAAACGGCGATGCACAGGCACCGCCGTTTTTTATTGGTTGAAAGAAAGCTACGGTTTGGCGACCTCCGCCACCGGCGCACTGCCCGGCAGGTTTTTACCGATACACAGGCGATACACCGCCGCCCCCAGACAGGCACCGATCACAGGCGCAATAACCGGGATCAGGAAGTAAGGAATGTCGCGGCCACCGGTCATGGCAATGTCGCCCCAGCCGGCAAAGAAGGTGAATAATTTCGGGCCAAAATCACGCGCCGGATTCATAGCAAACCCGGTCAGCGGGCCGGTCGAGGCACCGAGAACCGCCACCAGAATGCCTATTAGCAAGGGGCCGAGCGGGCCACGCGGCACGCCGTTACCGTCGTCTGTCAGCGCCATGATCAGCCCCATCAGAATCGACGTGATAACAATTTCAATAAATGCCGCCTGCCACACGCTGATCGCGGCTGACGGGTAGGTACTGAAAATGCTGGCCAGTTGCAGGCTTTCCGCACTGCCGCGCACCATGTGGTTGGCGGTTTCAAAATTGATAAACAGGTTGTGGTAGAACATGTACGCCAGCAGCGCGCCGCCGAATGCACCGGCCACCTGCGCAATAATGTAAGGCACAACCTTGCGCGCGGGGAAACGGGCGAACAGCCACAAGGCGATGGTGATCGCCGGGTTCAGATGTGCGCCGGAAATCCCGGCGGTGAGATAAACAGCCAGCGAGATCCCCAGCCCCCAGACAATGCAGATTTCCCACAGGCCGAAACTGGCTCCGGCCACTTTCACTGCACAGAGACAACTGATGCCGAAAAACAAAAATAAGCCGGTACCGAGAAATTCTGCAATGCACTGCGTCTTTACTGAATCATGCATACAACGACCCTTTTGTGATTATTGTTATACGAGGCTGGATGTCCTGACCGGAAACTCAGCCGCCGATATGGCAATGAAAACCTGATGACTCGACTTCTTTTTTTAATATTTCCATTTTTGATTCCGCAATACTTTCTGCCTCACCCATCGGATAAATACGCCCGAGCAGGCCATATTTATTTTCACCAAAAGCGTGATAAGGCAATAAATGCAGGGTATCGACATTGGACATCAGCCGCGCAAATTCCGCGATATGGTGAATTTCTTCCGTATTATCGTTAACGCCGGGGATCACCGGAATACGCACAATCACTTTGGTCAGAAACGAAATACGCAATAAATTTTCCAGGATCAGGCTGTTATCCACCCCGGTATTGGCGAAATGCACCGCCGGATTGACCGCCTTGATATCCGTCAGCGCCAGATCGACATAAGGGAACACATCCGCAATCACCTCAGGCGTGGTGAAGCCGGTGGTTTCCATTGCGGTATGCCAGCCCTTCTCCTTGCAGGCTTTCAGCAGTTCACGGGCGAACACCGGCTGCGCCAGCGGTTCCCCGCCGGAAAGCGTGATGCCGCCACCGGAACGCCGGTACAGGTTTTCTTCTTTTTGTAATTCGCGCATGACTTCCGCCACCGTCATGCGTTTGCCTTTCATTTCCAGCGCCTGCGTCGGGCACACCTGCGTACATTCGCCGCACTGAATACACCGCTCGCGATCTATAAAGAACGCGTTGCTGACCGATAATGCCTGGTGTTTACACACCTCAAGACATTTACCGCAACGAATACACTCACTTTTCTTAAACAATAATTCCGGCTGCGGACGTTGCGATTCCGGATTACTGCACCATTTGCATGATAGCGGGCAGCCTTTAAAAAAAGGAATGGTGCGGATCCCCGGTCCGTCGTGCAAAGAATAGCGCTGGATATTAAACAGCACGCCTTCAGTTTGGTAATCGACTTTATTCATACTTGACCCGCCATCCGCGCCACAGGTTATTTAAAAAACGGGCTATGTATTGCTACATAGCCCGTGAAGGTTGCTGATCAGAATTGTTGTTCTGTCCGGCTGATAATGTCGTCCTGCACTTCTTTCGCCAGCACCACAAACTGCGCACTGTAACCGGCGACGCGCACGACCAGATCCTGATGTTGCTGAGGATTGTTCTGCGCTTCGATCAGCGTTTTGCGGTCGATGACATTGAACTGGACATGCATCCCTTTCTTATCAAAGTAGTTACGCACCAGACCGCTGAAATGACGCAGCCCCTGTTCTCCGGCCAGTGAAGACGGCAGGAATTTCTGGTTGTAGAGTGTGCCGTTGGAGGCAATAAAGTGATCGAGTTTGGCCACCGAGTTAGCTGCCGCCGTTGGCCCCTGCGTATCCTTGCCCTGACGCGGCGATACCCCGTCGGCCAGCGGTTCTTTCGCCATGCGACCGTCCGGCAGTGCAGCCACGTCTTTACCAAACAGCACGTTGGCCGATACCGGATAGATCCCGGCCTGGAACTGACCGCCGCGCGGGTTGGTGTATTTTTCGACTTCCTGGCAGTAAATCAGCGCGCACTGACGCGCCACCAGATCCACTTCGTCGATGTCATTACCAAAGCACGGTGAGTTTTCCAGAATGTGGCGAATCTCTTCGAAACGGGAGTTATTCCCTGCCGGAGCCGCAGAGTTACCGCTGGCCAGCTGACGGTACACTTCATTTTTGATGGCGGCCGGATCCAGAGAACCATGCTGTTCGATGATGCGTTTCACCATCTCATGAATTTCCTGTTCTCCCAGCGATGACTTGCCGCCTGCCGCGTGAGGTGCGCTGCCAATGGCATGACCGAAGTTGGCGTCCAGCGCGCTTTTCAGTTCAGTGAGAGACAGTTTGCGATCTTCAAACACTTGTTTCTGGATGGCGTAAACGGAATCCCCGGTGTCAGCAATACCAAAGGCCTGCGGGCCAGTGAAGTTGTAGATCGCGCCGCCTTCCTGTAACGATTTACCGCGACCGATACAGTCATCCACCAGCGCGGAAAGGAACGGTAATGGGCAACGTTCGCCGTGGGCGATATCGACACTGTTACAGGCTTCCACCAGCTGATGAACAAAATGCGCCATCTGTTTTTTGAAGGCCGCAAAGAAATCATCAATGCTGGCGTATCCGGTCATTTCGCCGGTCACCGGCCCTAACTGTTTGTTGCCCGCGCGGCCATTGTTAAGGGTGATTTCCAGCACTTTCGCCACGTTGAAGAAAGCAGCATCGTGCCAGCCTTCCGTACGGTGCGGGGCCTGAGGTTCCACGCAGCCGATGATGCAGTAATCACGGGCGTCGTGCAGCGAGACGCCACGGTTTTGCAACGCCGGAATAATCACTTCGTCGTTGTACATCGCCGGAACGCCCAGCCCCATACGCACCAGTTCACAGGCGCGGAACAGGAATTCATCCGGTGTGCCCTGCCAGACGCGGATGGAGAATGACGGCTGCGGCAGGCGCACATGCGCGGTGGCTTCCATGCACATATAGGTCAGCGGGTTGGTGGCATCGCGGCCATCTTCGGTCTGACCGCCGACGCACAGGTTCTGGAACACCGCGTAACCGGCAAACGCCTGCGCGGAGATTTCATCGCGGGTTTTGTTGATGTCGTTAAGCTTGATCCAGCAGCAGTCCACCAGTTCCTGAGCAAACTCCTGAGAAATGCCGGTATCGGCGGCCAGATACGGATACATGTACTGGTCGAAACGTCCCGGTGAAATAGAGTGACCGCTGGATTCAATCTGCAACATGCTTTGCAGGAACCAGAAGGTCTGACAGGCTTCCCAGAAGGTGCTGGCACCGTTTTCCGGCACACGGTGACAGTTTTGGGCAATCTGTTCCAGCTCGCGTTTACGCACCGGATTGCTTTCCAGCTGCGCCAGCCGCGTGGCTTCCTGCGCGTAGCGGTGGGCAAAGTTGATGGCCGCCTGGTAGCTGATAATCACGGCGTTATAGAATTGCTCTTTTTTAATATATCCCGGCTCTGAACGATCCAGATTGTCCAGTTCGTGCGTCACCAGATTAATAATGCCGCGAAAACCGATTTTCAGGATTTTGCCGTAATCCACACTGACATGCCCGACACCGCCATAGAAATAGTTGCCGACGGTAAACACGCCGCTGGCCATACTTTCTTTGGTGCCTTCTGACATATAAGACGCCGCCAGCGAACTGGTGGTTTTACCCGGCCAGTATTTAAACGCTTCGTGCAGATCGTCAGCGGTTTTTTTTGCGATAATAAACGGGTCCGCCACCCGGTGTTCCATGGTATTAAATTCTTTTTCGACCCAGTCGTAAGAGAATTCAGGGCATATTTCGGTGGAACGCGGATTAATGGTCACGGCACCGACAATCAGTTCATCAGGACGAATGGTGACCGGCAGCTCATTAAATATTTTTTCGACTACGCGCGCCCGGCGCATAATAGCAGGCAGTTGTTCGTTTTCTTTATAAGCCTGCGTCGCTAATACTGCGCGCTCAGATTCCACATAAGGTTTCGCATGCAGGATCATATTTTTGAGTCTTACAACACGTTCGGTCGGATTAGAAAAGCCTTTCTCTAACATAGAATAACTCCCGAAATTTATGATTTCACCTTGCGGCAGTAATCGTTTTATCTGCGGATAATCAGAAAGCGCTATTATTATTGTCGTCTTCTATTATTCGCATGGCTTCATTCACGGCGGCAACTTCGCCAAATATGGCCAGCGTCGTGATATGTTGCGGACAACTGCCGAATATTTCCGAGACCACCACATTGGCACTTTTACTGGCGGCATCGGCATAGAAATACAGATCCGGCACCGGTAACATAATCATGCCAATGGCATCGATACGGATAAGATCAAGCCGTGAACGGAATTCCCCGGGCATCCTGCGTTTTATCATTGCCACGATGTCCGGCGTTGGTGCGTTAATGATGCGTTTTTTCATCGCCGCCCCTTATCTGACGTTAAGGGCCTCGACCATCACGCAGCGACGGATTCTGGCGAATGAACGCGCCGACGTCAGCCCTTCTCCGGTCGGTCCGGCGATGGTGAACGTGGCATGCCCTTCGCCGCCGACACCCAGTCCGGCATAGGAAGGCCCGTTTTTCACGAAAATCGTGGTCTGGATCTGGCGCGCCATCTTGGTGAGTTTTTCGACATTGGTGGAATGCATGATGGCGGTATGCCGGTTGCCATGCTCGACCTGCACCGCCAGCTCAATGGCTTCATCCACGTTATCGACCCGGACGACCGGCAGCACCGGCATCATCAGTTCATGCACCACAAACGGATGATTTTTCTCGGTTTCCACCAGGATCACTTTGGTGTCATCCGGCGCACTGATACCCAGTTGTTGCAGGATGTAGCGCGCGTCTTTGCCGACAAACGCCGTGTCCGGCCCGCTGCCTTTTTCGTTCAGTATCAGCGATTCCAGCTGGCGAAGAAGGGCTTTGTCACACAGCAGATAACCGCCGCTTTTCTTCATGCAATGGATCAGATAATCCGCCACCTGATTGACGACGATCACTTCTTTTTCCGCCACACACGGCAGGTTGTTATCGAAACTGCATCCGCGAATGATGTCGCGGGCGGCCTTTTCGATATCAGCGGTTTCGTCCACCACCGCAGGCGGATTGCCCGCCCCCGCGCCAATGGCTTTTTTGCCGGAGGACATCACCGTTTTCACAATCGCCGGACCGCCGGTCGCCACCAGCATATTGATGCGCGGGTCATTAATCAGGGCACTGGTGTTGTCGATGGAAGGCTGAGTCACCGTGACGACCAGATTGGCCGGTGCGCCCAGGCTGGCAAGCTTTTGGTTGATCAGTTCCACGCAATATAAAGAGACCTTGCGTGAGCGCGGATGCGGGCTGAACACCACGGAATTTCCCGCCGCCAGCATACCGATGCTGTTGTTAATGATGGTTTCCGTCGGATTGGTGGTCGGCGTAATCGAGCCAATCACGCCGTAAGCTGAAAACTCGGTCAGCGTCAGGCCACTGTCGCCGCTCAGCGCACCGGTGATCAGATCTTCCAGCCCCGGTGTTTTCTGCGCCGCCACGCGGTTTTTAGTCAGCTTGTCGGCATAATTGCCCATGCCGGTTTCTTCCACCGCCATGCGGGAAATATCCTCTAATACACTGTTCTGTAAGAAAACTTCTCGGATGCCCTGAACAAAGGCCGCCCGATCCTGCATGGAACAGTGGCGATACTGCACCTGCGCCAGCACCGCGGCAGCGATCGCCTCGTCCATCGAGGCAAATGCACCGTTACCCGCGTCACAGGCCGGAGACTGCACCGCGATGGCCGGGGTCTGACGGGGCGTCTGTGCCAGCGCCCTGGCGACAATGGCGTCGAGAGAAACGCTGAGCGGCCCCTGAGGTTCCACCGGTACAGGCTGCGGCGCGTTTCCGGCAACAGGCTGCGGTGTGGTTTTGCTAAACCGGCTCAGCACGTTGGAGACCGCCTGAGCAATTTCAATATCATTCATGCTGTTAATTCCTTACTTCACATCGCTTCGCAAGGTTAACCATCAAATATAAGGTTTGGTGGTGGAGCTGATGGGTGCCGGATCCAGCGTGGCAAGCAGTTGCAGCCCCACTTCACGCGCCGCGATCACCGCCTGACGCACCGCACCGGAATCACCGGCAAAGGTGAAAATAACTTCGTTACTGAAGCTGGTGCCTTTCGACGGACTGGCGTACCCCACCGGCTCGATCACTGCCGATTTCGCCGCCACATCGGCAATCACCACGCCGATAGCTGCGGGGGAGGCGCAGGTCATGCCGAAGGCTTTACCGACCGGCGCACCGAAGGCTTTATTCAGCGCAAAGCTGGCGCGGGCGGTGTACTGGAATTCAAGATGCCCGGCCGGGGAGCCGTAAACATCGCCCATGGTGCGTTCAATTTCAGACAGCGCCACTTCAATGGCACGGCGGACGTCGGACACATCAGAAGCACCGAAAATAATTAAACATCCGTGTCCGCCGCCGCCTTCCGTATCACGCGCCAGTTCCACCGATAATATTTCGCTGTTGGTGGCTTTCACCGCTTCATCGGCCGCAAATATATGCGGACCCGCACCGGTGCGCGCCCCAAGAATACCGATAGAGCGATATTTCTTGTCGATATTCATGACGTCATGTAATTGATGATCGACATTGGCAATAACCAGACCAATAGTATGTCCGAGGGCGGTGCCGACAAATTCGGTTAAACCACAACCGGTAATACTGGCGGCTTTTTTATCCCTGGCATGTTCACCGGTCTGCTTATTCACTACTTCAGATATAATCTGCTCAACAAGATTATCTCTCATGGTCAGTATCCTCCGGGTTTATTGACCGACCGTTATTAGCCGACGGCTTTTGGCAGAATTTTTTCCACTTCGATATGCGGACGCGGAATAACATGCACAGACACCAGTTCGCCGACTTTCAGCGCGGCAGCAGACCCGGCATCCGTGGCGGCCTTTACCGCGCCAACGTCGCCGCGCACCATAACGGTGACCAGCCCGGACCCAATTTTTTCATAACCCACCAGCGTGACATTGGCGGATTTCACCATGGTATCTGCGGCTTCAATTGCAGAAACCAGACCTTTTGTTTCAACCATACCTAACGCTTCTTGTTGCATAACGACCTCTGATAGTGAGTAGGGGAAGACAATTAACGCACGATGATAATAAGAGCCTCAGGACAAAATGTTTTGCCCGTCAGCCGGACTTTCTTGTTATTCCGCACGGCTTACGGACAATAAAATCTCTCTGTTTTCTGGTTCATTCTTCATGCACCATCTGCGCGGTACCTGTCGCCAGCGCATCCAGCGCAATCATTTTTTCTTCATTGGTCGGGATCACCATCACACGCGGTGAACCGGGGCGGGAAATCACCCCCGCACGACCGCCGCAGGTGCGCTGATTTTTCTGCGCATCCAGCGTCAGCCCCAGCACGCCAAGGCGTGCCAGCGTCAGTTCGCGCACCAGCGCAGAATTCTCGCCGATGCCGCCGGTGAAAATCAGGGCATCCAGACGTTTCAGCGAGGTCAGATGCCCTCCCAGATGGCGCGCCAGCCGGTGTACCATCACATCAATCGCCAGCGTCGCCCGCGCATCACCCTGACTGCGTGCCTCCTGAAGCGTGCGGCAGTCGCTGGACGTGCCTGATATGCCGAGCAGCCCGGCCTGACTATTCATCATTTTGTACATCGCATCGAGACTCTGGCCGGTGCAGGCCGCGATGTGTGCCGCCGCACCGAAATCCAGATCGCCACAGCGCGTGCCCATCACCAGCCCTTCCAGCGGCGTCATGCCCATCGAGGTATCCACGCTGCGTCCGTTTTGTACCGCACACACCGAAGAACCGTTGCCAAGGTGGGCGATCAGGATGCCGTGATCGTCCGGGTCGAGACCGAGCAAGGTCACCGCTTCACCCGCTATATAGCGGTGCGAGGTGCCGTGAAAACCGTAACGCCGCACCTGATAACGCTGCTGGTATTCCAGCGGGATCGCGTAGGTGTACGCCGCCGCAGGCAGCGTCTGATGGAAAGCGGTATCGAACACGGCGACCTGCGGCACCTGCGGTAACAGGGCAATGGCCGCATCGATGCCGGTCAGATTGGCCGGGTTATGCAGCGGTGCCAGCGCCGACAGCGCGCGGATTTTCTCAGTCACTTCAGGTGTCAGCCGCACCGATTGCGTAAACTCGCTGCCGCCGTGAGCGACACGGTGACCGATGGCCTGCACCGCAGGCAGCCACTGGCGCTCCGCCAGTTCCCTGAACAGCACTTTCAGCGCACAGACATGGCTGGCCTCACTCAGCGCCACCGTGGTTTTCTGCCCGTGGTTGTCTTTCAACGTCATGCTGGCGTTATCCAGCCCTAACCTTTCGGCCAGACCCGACAGCACCGGCGCGCCGGTATCAGAAGGAACCAGCGAGAATTTCAGCGAGGAGGATCCGCAGTTAATCACCAAAACCAAAGAACCGAAGGACATGTTGACCCCTGTTAATTATTGCCTGTTGTGAGTACGAAACGGGCGGCGCTGAAACGGCTCAGTGTGTTGCGCGCCACGGTCAGATCCTGTTCCACGGTGCCGCCGCTGAGGCCAATCCCGCCAAGTAACACGCCCTGCGACCAGCAAGGCAAACCACCGCCGATGCAGCAAATGCCGTCCTGATGTTGCAGGCCGTAAAGCGCGGCACCGGGCTGGATCAGCGCCGCGAGCCGGTGAGTCGGCATTTTCAGCGCCACGGCGGTGCGCGCCTTTTGCGGTGCCAACTGATGGCTGATCAGCAACGCATTTTCCATACTGAAGTAGTAACGCTGATGCCCGCTGGCATCGGCCAGGCTGAACACCATGGGTACACCGATAGCCTGCGCTTCTGCGGCGGCAAACCCTGCCAGCAGGGCGCAGTCGTCGAGACTCAGCGCAGGGTGTTGCCCGCTTTGCTGACGGGAAATCGCCGCGCAAATCCAGCCGTCGAGAGGGTCATTCATAGCGGCTCCTTATGAGAGATCCTGCGGATCGACAATGCCGACCACGGCCGCATCAATCACCGAATGTTCTTTGCTGTTGCTCATGCGCGCTGAACTGCCGGTGGAAATAATGACGATGTCGCCATTTCCTGCGCCGACAAAGTCCACCGCCACCTGCGCGCTGCCGGTGGGCTGATAATTTTCATCGAGACGTGCCACCATCAGTAACTTGGCCCCGTTTAATGAGACGTGTTTGGTGGTGGAGACCAGCGCACCCGTCACTTTTGCCAGATACATAACTCCTCCCGTTTCAGCGGATCACGGTGATGTGCTGCCGCCGGATTTCATCCTGCGCAGCTGGCGTGATCAGCGTGTTGCTGCCGATGCGTAATGTGTCGTTTGCCTGATACAGGCGGATATCCTTCAGGGTGATCAGCCGTTTCTGTCCGTGAGTGTCTTTGCGACCATCAACCCTGATGCCGTATTGCCCGAGGGCATCGATGTACGCCTTCAGCCGCGCCTGTAATGGCGGCGCAAAACCGCTTTCACTGAGATGCAGCAGTTCAGGGTTGAGGGTGACAATCACCGGCGTCTGGTTGCGTAAGGCGTGGAACACCTGCGTTGTCGCGAGGTTGTCGCGCAAACCCAGCGCGATTTTGCTCAGGCTGTTGGTGGACAGCGCCGGTAAATACAGGCTGTCATCGGCACCGGCGGGCAGCTCTGACGGCTCGGCCGCCGTGCACAATCCTGCAAGTTCTGGCAGTAACGCGGCTTTCAGACCGCTCTCACCGGCGCTGTGCGAAAAGGCGACCTGCAACGGATAACCGGCGCTGCTCAGCGCGCGCAGGCTTTGCAGCGTCATCGGCAACGTTGTCAGGTCACTGCCGGTGATCACCACGCGCACGGTTTTGCCTGCGTCATGGCGCGCCGTGCGTTGTCGTACCAGCAGATCGGCGATCGACTTATCAATCAGCCGCGACAGACGCTGATGTTCCGTGGTGTTCATGGGCGCGATCCGCTGCCGGTGCGGAACAGCAAATCGCCGTTGCGCAGGCCAAGGCCGTTGGCTTCTTCCACATCGATATGCAGTTCCGCCACCGCACCGGCGCTGACCCGCACCAGCACATGACTGAGAATGCCCGCGCGCTGCCCCTGCGCCTGCAAATCGATTTCCATGCCGTTGCGCAAACCGTGGCGTTCCGCGTCCTGCGGCGAAATATGGATATGCCGCCAGGCCACAATGGTTCCGTGCGGTTTACTGACCCGCCCTTGCGGCCCGACCAGCTCAATCCCCGGCGAGTTTTCCAGATCCCCCGACATCCTGACCGGCGCTTTTACGCCCAGCACAAAACTGTCGGCCACCGAAATTTCAATCTGCGTCGTGCTGCGCAGCGGGCCGAGCACCCGCACATTGGGGATATCGCCTTTCGGCGTGCGCAAGGTGACGGTCTCTTCGGCGGCAAACTGGCCGGGCTGTTTTACCGCTTTCAGGTGAGTCAGTGTCGAGCCGTAACCGAACAGGGCGTCCATATCTTCGCGGCACAAATGCACATGGCGGTTGGAGATGCCGACCGGCACGGCGAACGCAGGTGCGCGGTATTCGTCGCCTCCGGCGAGGCAGGAAAGCAGCCGCTCCACATCCGCCGCAGAAGGCTGGCAGGGATTAGTGACCGTGCAACCATCCGCCAGCGCGGCATCGGCCAGTGCCGGACGCAGGGCGTCAAATGCCGCCAGATCCGTACCGAGTTCTTTTAAGCTGCGGGGAATACCAAACTGCAGATTGAGCTGGCGGATTTTCTCTGCCAGCCGGGCGATCATCGGTTGCGGTTCCGCCGGTGCGATCCCCAGAATGGCGGCACACTGGCTGTAACGGCCGAGGGTGTCGGAAGCGGCGTGCGCGGCGTTGAATTCGATGATTAACGGCAGCAGCATGGCGTTAATTTTGCCGTGGGGAATGTGCAACATCCCGCCGATGGCGTGCGCCATACCATGCACCAGCCCCAGTCCTGCGGAGTTGAACGCCATGCCCGCCATGCAGGAGGCGTTGTGCATATGGGTGCGCGCCGCGACGTCTTTCTCATCGGCATAAACCTGGGGTAAATACTGCCAGGTCAGGGCAATGGCTTTTTCAGCCAGCGCATCGCTGAAATCATTCGCGCCCGTTGATACCCGTGCTTCGATGGCGTGGGTCAGGACGTCCATACCGGTATCGACCGCGATATGGCGCGGCACGCTCAGCACCAGTTGCGGGTCAAGAATGGCGGTATCCGGCACCAGCGCCTGCGACACCAGCGGGTATTTACGGCCGTTTTGCGGGTCGGAAATGATCGCGTAAGAGGTCACTTCCGAGCCGGAACCGCTGGTGGTGGGAATGGCGATCAGCTCGATGGCCTGTTGCTGATAATGGTCTTCCAGCGTGACCTTGATGCCTTTGGCCGCATCCAGCGACGAACCGCCGCCCAGCGCAATAATCACATCCGGCCTGAAGGTTTTAAACTGCGCCGCGCCCTCCTGCAAAATGTCGGTACCCGGATCCGGCCTGACCTTGCTGTACACCGATACCGTCGCCTGCGGCATGTGTTCCGTCAGGTACGCGGTCTTGCCGGACGTCACCATAAACTCATCCGTGACGATCGCGACTTTCTTATTATTCAGGCTGTTTAATGCAGTGATGGCCCCGTCGCCAAAATACACGCGCGGGCTGGAGAAAAAATAACTCGCCATGAGTACAACACCCTTACTCGTTTACCGACATGCGGCCGTAAAAAGATGCATTTAACCTATCATTCAGTGGCGTAAAGGCCGTTGCTCAGGGTTGTGCAGGTGGAGGACTTTTTTGCCCTGTTCTTTTCATCCCGGGCAAAAAAATGCAGGACGGTGAAAGCGATCAACGACGGGGAAGGAGAGAAAAAGCAGAAATGTTTTGCATCAAATTGATTCGTTTTGTTATGTTATCACATATCAAGTGAATCACAGCGACGGACAGGGTTAGGGAATGACAGAAGACAGGACGCAACATAACGGCCCCGTTCTCGCGGTGGAAAACCTCACTCTCCGTCTCGCCGGTACAGCACGCATCCGTAATCTGAGTTTCAGCCTCAACGCGGGCGAGCGCGTTTGTCTGCTCGGCGCTTCCGGCTCCGGTAAATCCCTGACCGCCAGAGCCATCACCGGTACGCCGCCGGCGGGGGCAGAACTCAGCGGCCATATCCGCGTCAATGGCGTGGAAGTGTGCGGCAAACATCCGGTTTCACGCGGTGCAGCCAGCCGCGTCGCGACGGTGTTTCAGGATACCTCCACGGCCCTCAATCCGCTGATGACACTGGGCAAACAGTTGCGTCTCGCCCTGCCCGCCGCCAGCGCACAAGATATTCACGCCATGCTGGATGCCGTCGGACTGGGGGATATTCCGCAGTTTGCTGCCCGTTATCCGGCGGAGCTTTCCGGCGGCCAGCGCCAGCGTCTGTGCGTGGCGCTGGCGATGCGCTCTTCTTCCCCGCTGTTGCTCGCTGACGAACCGACCACCGCGCTCGACGTGATTACGCAGCAACAGGTTTTACAGGTGATGCGCGATGCCTGCGCCGGTCCGCAACCGCCGCGTGCGCTGCTGTTTATCACCCATGATATTGCCGTCGCCGCGCAGTTATGCGAACGCGCGCTGGTGATGGAAAACGGCGTGCTGGTGGAATCTGCCCGCATGACGCAACTGCTCAGCCATCCGCAGCATCCCTATACCAAACGTCTGGTGCATGCCGCCCGGCAGTCTGCCTTAGTGCATCAGGATACTGCGTCATGGTGCGGGGTGGCGGTCTGATGGACGCGGCATTACATCTGGTCACGGAACCTTTTTTGCATCTGCACAATATCAGCCGCCGTATTGCCCTGCCGGGCGGGTTCTGGCACAGGCAACATAACGCGCTGTTTTCCGGGCTTTCGCTGCACATCGGCCGCCATGAACGCATCGGTCTGGTGGGGGCGTCCGGCTGCGGAAAATCCTCGTTGCTGAAAATATTACTGGCGCTGGATGCGCCGGACAGCGGTGAGGTGTATTGCGAAGGCCGTCTGATCCGCCCCGGTTCCGTGCGCGCCTTGCGCAACTACCGGCGGCGCGTGCAGTACATCGCGCAGGATCCGGCCGGTTCGCTGCCGCCCGGTCAGCGCGTGGGACACATCATTGCCGAACCGCTGAAACGGCTCGGATATACCGGCGATATCCGTCTGCGCGTGGCCGATGTGATGGCGCAGGTCAGCCTGAGCGACACGCTGACAGCACGCGCGGCAGGCGAACTTTCCGGCGGACAGGCGCAGCGGGTGGCTATCGCCCGCGCACTGGCGATCCGGCCGGATTTTCTGGTGGCGGACGAACCGGTCAGCGGGCTGGATTTGCCGCTGCGTGAACAGGTGAAACAGCTGCTGCAACAGGTGACGCACCAAAACGGCATGGGGCTGCTGATGGTCACGCACGATATTTCGATGGTCGCCGGATTGTGCGACCGCTTGCTGGTGATGCACGACGGTGAGATTGTGGAAGACCGCGCCACGCAGGCCGTGTTGCGTGCGCCGGACCATACTCATACGCGGCAGTTGCTGCAGGCCATTCCTCATTTACCTTTGACCGTTAACGGATAACCGGATGCTGACCCGTTTTATTGCGCGCCCTTCTGCGCCCAAACCGCCGCTGCTGCTCGCCAGCAGTCTGGTGTTTAACATTGGCTTTTATGCTGTTGTGCCGTTTCTGGCGATTTTTTTGCGCGACGATTTATTGCTTTCCGGCTGGGCGATCGGTCTGGTGCTCGGGCTGCGGACGTTTTCGCAACAGGGCATGTTTTTGCTCGGCGGTGCGCTGTCCGATCGTTACGGCGCGCGGGTCATCATTCTGCTGGGTTGTGTGGTGCGTATCGCCGGTTTTCTGCTGCTCGGTCTTTCCGACACGCTGGCACCGGTGATCCTCGGTGCCTGTCTGACCGGTATCGGTGGCGCGTTGTTTTCTCCGTCGATTGAAGCCCTGCTGGCACAGGCCGGAACGCACAGTGAAAAAGCCGGCAAGCGCAGCCGTGCGGAATGGTTTGCGCTGTCAGCGGTCTGCGCCGAACTGGGTGCGGTACTCGGGCCGCTGCTCGGTTCTTTGCTCTCCGGTTACGGCTTTCAGCCGGTGGCGCTGGCCGGTTCCGGCCTGTTTCTGATTGCGCTGCTGGTGCTGTTTTTCACCCTGCCCGCCTCGCCAAAACGCGCCGCTGAACTGAAAATTGTGCCCTGGTGGCAGACCTTCCGTCAGCCGCGCTTTGTGGCCTTTATCATCGCTTACAGCGCCTATCTGTTCAGTTATAACCAGCTGTATCTGGCGTTGCCGGTGGAACTGCGCCGGGCGGGCGGCAGCGAAAAAGATCTCGGGCCGCTGTTTGTGCTGGCCTCGGTTCTGGTGATCGTTCTGCAAATGCCACTGGCGCGATTTGCCCGCCGCATCGGAGCCGCGCGGATTTTACCTGCGGGCTTCGGCTTGCTGTCTTCGGCGTTTGTCGCCGTGGCGCTGTTCGCCTGGACGATTCCGCCGGAAGGCTGGCTGCGGCTGATGCCGTCAGTATTGCTGATCACCCTGCTGACGATAGGTCAGATGCTGATTGTGCCGGTCGGGATGGATCTGATCCCGCGTTTTGCCGGGGAGCATAATCTCGGCGCGCATTACGGGGCGCTCTCGTCAATGGGTGGCGTCGCGGTGCTGGCGGGCAACTTCCTGCTCGGCGGCCTGCTCGATAACGCCCTGACGCCCTCTCCCGATGCGGTCATTCCCTGGCTGGCGCTGGCCGCCGTTCCTTTTTTAAGTGCGCTGGCAATGTGGCGGATCTGCCGCCAGTTGCCTCCTCCTGTTATCTGACAAGGAATTTCTGATGCCCCTGAAACTGTTAAGCCCGCTGGCCGGGCTGCTTTCTGCTGCCCTTTTGCTGACCGGTTGCTTCAATGAAGCCGATAACGCCACCCCGAAAAGCGCCGACCCGCGTCTGCGGCTGGCGATGTTGCAGCCGCCACGTTCCGGCCTGACACCGCTCAGCGATGATGCCTTTAAGCTTTCGCGCTGGAGTACCGCCGAAACGCTGGTGGTGCTGGATAAACTCGGAGAAGCGCAACCGGCGCTGGCGACAGACTGGCAGCAAACCGGCGACAGAAGCTGGCGCTTTGCGTTGCGCCCGGACGTGACATTCCATGACGGCAGCGTGCTGGATGCCGCCACCGTGGTCAATGCCCTGACGGTGGCCGCGCACGCCACACCGAAACCACGCATTCTCGATGGCGTCCAGCTGACCGCTGTCGCCGACGGTGAACGGGCGGTGATCGTGACCACCGCGCAGCCGGATCCGTTGCTGCCGCAGCGTCTTTCCAGCCCGCAACTGGCGATTCTTTCGCAAAAAGCCTACCGCGACAACGGCGTGGTGGATCCGCGTCATGCCGGTTCCGGCCCGTTCGAACTGGTGCAGGTGAACGGCACCAGCAGCGCAAGGCTGGAGCGTTTCGACGGCTACTGGGGTGAAAAAGCCAAAGCCAGCGGTATCGATGTCAGTTTCGTGCCGGACGGCACCGCGCGCGGCGCGGCATTGCGCACCGGTTCGGCGGATATTGTCGAGGCAATCCCCGTCTCTCAGGCACCGTTGCTGGATCAGACTTTAATTCATGAAGTGCCGATGCCACGCACCAACACCTTGTACCTCAATACGCGTCTCGGTGTGATGCGGGATCCGGCGCTGCGTGCCGCCGTTCGCGATGCCATCAACCGTCAGCAACTGGTGGATAACGTCTACGAAAAACGGGCGGATGTGGCACAGGGACTGCTTGGCCCTGCGCTGCCCTGGGCGGCAGAACTGCGCCAGCCGGTGAGTCATCCGCTTGCCGCCGCTAAACCCGCCGGTGAAACCATTACGCTGGCCACCTTCAGCGATCGCGCTGAATTGCCGGAAGTGGCGGTGTATCTGGCGCAGCAACTGACAGCCGCCGGATTTAGCGTGAAACAGGTGGTGCGTGAGTACTCGCAAATCGAAACGGACGCGCTGGCGGGCAAGTTTGATGCCTTTATTTTATCGCGCGCCACGGTGCTGGATTCCGGTGATCCGGTGGCCTACATGTACAGCGATTTTGCCTGCAAAGGCTCGTTTAACATCGCGCAGCTTTGCCGCCCGGATATCGATCAGGCGCTGCAACAGGCGTCCGCGATCCCGGCGGGTGCGGAGCGTCGTCAGGCCATTATGCACGCGGAAAACCTGATCCTCGCCACCGACGCCGCGATCCCGATGCTGCATGAGCGTGTTATTCAGGGCGAAGCGGCAGACCTGCGTGACGCCGTGCGCGACCCGCGTGAACGCACCTTAATCAACGCCGCAACACAACGTGTGGTTCAGGCTGACTGATGAGTGAGTCTCTTTACTGCCGCACCTGCGCGGGCGTCAGCCGTCTGCGTACCGGCCAGCACCGGGGCGCGTGGCTGCCGCTGATTTCGCGGCTGCTGACACTGGCCGCCATTGTCATGCTGATCGGCCTGCTGCCGTGGCTGTCCGGCAGTGATCCGGCGCTGACCTTGTTGCGCGCCCGCTCCGCAGATCAGGAAGCCACGGCAGAAACCCTGAATGCCATCCGCCTGTCGCTCGGACTGGATCAGGGACCGTGGCACGCGCTGGTTCACTGGCTGGGCGGATTACTGCAGGGCGATGCCGGTGTGTCCTGGGTATCCGGTCTGCCGGTGTTGCCGGGCATGTTGCGGGCGGCCGGGGTTTCCCTGACGCTGATGGCCTCGTCGCTGCTGGTCGCTTTCATCCTCGCGATGCTGCTGTGCGCGGGTACGATGATCCGGGGTTTGCAGGGCGGCACGCCGCGTCCGGCGGGGTTTCTGGCAGCGCTGCTGACTGCGCTGCCGGAGTTTTTGCTGGCCTCCGTGTTGCTGATTACGGGCGCGGTCTGGCTGCAATACTTTCCGCCGTATGGCTGGCTGGGCTGGCATTACGCCGTGCTGCCTTCGCTGGCGCTGGGGATCCCGGCGGGAGGATATCTGGGACGGCTGTATTCCGATGCCCTCAGCGGCGCATTTAATGAGAGCTGGCTGACCACCTGGAGCGTGCTGGGGATTTCGCGTCGCCATACCGCCCTGGCGGTTATCCGCCGCGCCTTGCCGGGCGTGATGCCGTTAACCGGCCTGGTGCTGGTGTCCCTGACCGGCGGCGCTGTTGCGGTGGAAAAGGTATTCGCCATTCCCGGCCTCGGGCGTGCCACACTCGGCGCGGCGGCGGCGGGAGATTTACCGGCCTTACAGACCGGCGTGCTGATCCTGCTGTTGCTGGCTTCCGCTATGGGCATGATGACCGGTGCCGTCCGGCGTGTATTACTCGGTCGCGCCCTGACACTGGGCGCATTGCCGGTGCCGCAACCGGTCAGCGCCGCAAACACGTCGCGGCCGTGGATCCCGCTGTTATGCCTTGCCCTGCTGATCATCATGGTACTCGCCGGAATATGGCGTGACCCGCTGACCTCTGGCGCATTACGTTTGCAGCCGCCCTCCTTCGCCCTGCCTTTTGGTGCTGATGCCATGGGGCGTGACCTGCTGGCTCGGGTGGCGCAGGGCACGCTTAATACCTGTTTACAGGCGCTGGCCGTTTCGCTGATGTGTCTGATGGCGGGCGTATCCGCCGGTGCGTTTCCCCGCATCATGGCCGGTCCCATTGAGACCACCAATGCCCTGCCACCGGTGATTGCCGGGCTGGTGGTTGCCGCCGTCAATGGCCCGACGGCGACCGGTGCCATCATCGCTGTGACCGCCGTCAGCTGGGCACCCCTTGCCACGCATACCGCCGCGCTGGTGGCCGAAATCCGCGCCAGACCCTACATGAAAATGCTGCCGGTGGTGGGTGTTGGCGCGTTGCGCCGTAATCTGTTTTATGTGCTTCCGGCGCTGGCCGGGCCGTTAATCCGCCATACTTTGTTGCGGCTGCCGGGTATCGCGCTGGCGCTGGCGTCGTTGGGTTTTCTCGGGCTTGGCGCACCGCCGCCCGAACCGGAGTGGGGCCGCGTGCTGGCGGAAGGCATGCCGTATATCGAACGCGCGCCGTGGAGCGTGCTTGCCCCGGCCGGTGCGCTGGCGTTGCTGTCCGTGATGGCGGTGACCGCAGGCAGTTTTCGCGTTAAGCTGTCGCCTCGCTTTTTTAACAGGACGATAGCAAATGGATCCGCGTAAACCGCTGGACGGATTCGCCAGCAGCGTGATGATTGGGTTATGTATTATCTGGGGTGTGCAGCAGGTGGCGATCAAAAGCGCCGCTGCGGATATCGCGCCGCTGTTGCAGGTGGCATTGCGCTCAGGGCTGGCGGGTTTTGCCGTGATGGTGCTGATGCTGATACGTCAGCGGAAAATCCCCTTCAGTGCAGCCACCCTGCTGCCCGGATTGCTGGTTGGCTTGCTGTTTTCCGTCGAGTTTATGTTTGTCGCCGAAGGATTGCGGTTCACCACCGCCGCGCACATGGCGGTGTTTCTGTATACCGCCCCCCTCTTTGCGGCGCTCGGGTTGCATTTTCTGGTGCCGGAAGAACGTCTCAGCGCCCTGCAATGGTCCGGCGTGGGCGTGACGTTTATCGGCGTCATCGTCGCCTTTATGTTTGGCGGTCACAACGGCGCGGTTCCGCAGGCCAGCAATATGCTGCTCGGCGACTTCTTCGGTCTGCTGGCGGGCGCTTTCTGGGGCATGACCACGATTGTGGTTCGCCGCAGCGCATTATCGTCGGGTAGCGCCACCATGACATTGTTCTATCAGCTGGCAGGCGCGTTTGTCCTGCTCGGCGCAATGGCCCTGCTGACCGGCCAGACGCAATTGCGCTTCACCCCGGTTTCAGTCAGCAGCATGCTGTTCCAGACGGTGATTGTGACGTTCGCCAGCTATCTCGCCTGGTTCAGCCTGCTACGTCGCTATCAGGCATCGCGTCTGGGCATTCTCTCGTTTATGACGCCGGTATTCGGCATCATCGCCGGTGTGGTGTTGCTGCATGAACCGCTGAAAGGGAATTTTATCCTCGGCGCCTTACTGATCCTGCTGGGGATTATGACGGTCAGCGCGGAAGGTCTGTTGCGCCAGTGGGTGGCAAAGCGGCGGCGGGCGGTGTAGGTTCAGGTCCTCCCGTAGCGGGAGGACGCTTTTCATGCGGCAAGAATATGCTGGATCCCCAGAAACATGGGCACGGCGCCAAAGGCATTGGCGGGCGCATCCAGTTGTACAAATCCGAGTCGTACATAGAAATTAACCGCCGCGGGCGTGGCATCCAGATAAACGCCTTTGACCGGTAACGCGGCATGAATAATTTTGATCTGCTCAAAAAACGCCAGCAGCAAATCCTGCCCGTAACCGCGGTTCTGAACTTTGGTCGCGACCCCCAGCATAATGAGCCGCACAACGCCGACTTCGAGAGGAAGAGAGCCACTTACCGCCCCGGCTAACTTCCCCCGCTCCAGCCAGTACGCTGAAAAAGTGCATACCCCGAAAAGCTCGCCGGTCTGTGCATCGATCAGGGCTTTGGCGGCACAGTTACCGTCCCGTACGCTTTTCTTTAGCGAATTGCGCACAAAGGCATTCAGCACCGGATTCCCGCAGTCAAAATGTTTGTTGCCGGGATAAGTGATGTCCGCCTGATAGCGACACACCATCACGCCGGTGGCTTTACTCTGCAGATTGACCATCTTTCTTTCTCCGCATTAATCCCTGTAATGCCAGCGTCGGCGCAGCCGGTTCCGAGATAAGCTGATTGATTTGCTGCCAGCCTTGCGCCGTCAGTTCACGACGACGCTGATTATCCAGCACGCTTTCCGCACGTTCGATGGCGGCATTGAGGATAAACGCACTCAGATCCAGCCCGGCGGCCGCCGCCGCTTCACGCAGCATTTCCTTCAAATCCGGGCTGGTTTTTAATTCAACTCTCGCGCTTTTGATATTGCGGGCGTCAGAGGGAAAAACTTCAACTTTGGGCATCATGACCTCTCGATTAAGATACGGCTGTCAGCCGTACGCAATAATCTACGCCTGCTGCCCGCAGGGGTCAACACTGTACGGGTGATAACCGTACGGTGTTGACCGTTCCCTAACCCTCACAACATCACTTTCGCCGCCATTTCCCGGCTGTAATCGCGGCTGGCATCCACCAGCACGCGGGTGTAATCGTCGGTAATATCGCCGCGCAGCAGGGCATCGGTGTCCAGCGTTTCGAGGATTTTGCCGTATTTCATCACCGCCACGCGCTGGCAGAGATGGGCGATAACACCGAGATCGTGGGTGACCATCAGATAGGTCAGTCCTTCCTCTTTTTGCAGATCGAAAAGCAAATTGAGGATTTCCGCCTGCACGGAGACATCCAGCGCGGAGGTCGGTTCGTCGAGCAGTAACACGCGCGGTTTCAGGATCAGCGCCCGCGCAATGGCCACGCGCTGGCGCTGTCCGCCGGAAAGCTGATGCGGATAACGGCTGCGGAACGCCCGGTTCAGGCCGACTTTTTCCAGAATGGTGTTGATCCGCTGTTCGCGCTGGTCGATACGGTGAATTTGCAGCGGCTCTTCCAGAATATCGCCGATGGTATGGCGCGGATGCAGCGAGCCATACGGGTCCTGAAACACCATCTGCACCAGCCGGCAACGCTCGCGGCCAATGCGGTGCTCGAGCTGCTGACCCTCGATTTCCAGTTCGCCCTGCCAGTGGGTAAACAATCCCGCCAGGCATTTCAGCACCGTGGTTTTGCCTGAGCCGGATTCGCCCACCAGCCCGAAAATCTCGCCTTCACTCACGGCGATATTCACATCGGTCAGCACCTGGGTGGTTTTCGCTCCTTCACCAAACGTCAGGTTCAGGTTGCGCACGTCAATCATGGTTTTCTGTGGCATAGGTGCTCCTTAATCGGTCAGCCAGCTGGCCTGACGCTGCATCACCGGCAGCGGATAACGGCGGTTATCCATGTCCGGCAGCGCATTGAGCAGGCCGCGCGTGTACGGATGCTGTGCGTTATCCAGATCGGTGGCAGCGATAGATTCGACGATGCGTCCGGCGTACATCACCAGCACGCGGTCGCAGAAACTGCGCACCAGATTGATGTCGTGACTGATAAATATCAGCCCCAGACCGCGGGTTTTCACCAGATCGTCGAGCAGCGCCAGCACCTGTAAACGCACCGACACATCGAGCGCCGAGGTCGGCTCATCGGCGATCACCATTTCGGGGTCGGTGATCAGCATCATCGCAATCATGATGCGCTGCCCCTGCCCGCCGGAAATCTCGTGCGGATACAGGCCGTACACCCGTTCCGGGTCGCGGATACGCACCACATCGAGCATGTTCAGCACTTTGCTTTTGGCCTCGTGATAGGAGCATTTGTGGTGCGACCGCCACGCCTCGGCGATCTGATCCCCGACGCACAGCACCGGATTCAGCGAATATTTCGGGTCCTGCATAATCATCGAAATCCGCTTGCCACGCACCTGACGCATCTGTTTCGGGCTGGCGTGCAACAAATCGACGTCGGCGAACTGCATTTTGCTGGCGGTGATGCGTGCTTTCGACGGATGCAGATGCAGCAACGCGCGGCCCACGGTGGATTTACCCGATCCGGATTCACCGACTATCGCCAGTTTTTCGCGCCCGAGCTGGAAAGACACGCCGCGTACTGCCTGCGTGACCTGACGGCCATTCACAAAGCTGACGTGCAAATCCTGCACATCGAGTAACGCCGGAGCGTCAGTCATTACGGGGATCGAGGATGTCACGCAGGCCATCTCCTAAAAAGTTGAACGCCAGGCTGTTAATCAGGATCGCCAGACCGGGAATGGTTGCCACCCACCAGCACTCCATCATGTAAGTACGACCACTGGAAATCATCGCGCCCCACTCCGGATCCGGCGGCTGTGCGCCGAGGCCGAGGAAGCCCAGACCGGCAGCGGTCAGAATGATACCGGCCATGTTCATGGTGATTCGGATGATCACCGACGGCAGGCACAGCGGCACAATGTGACGCCATAAAACCCGCAGCGGACTCGCGCCCTGTAACCGCACCGCCGAGATAAAATCAGCCTGCCGCAGCGAGAGCGTTTCGGCACGCGCCAGACGCGCAATCGGCGGCCAGGCAGTGAGCGTAATGGCGATCACCACATGTTCCAGACCCGGCCCGAGCGCGGCGACAAACGCCAGCGCCAGTACCAGACTCGGGAAGGAGATGAAGATGTCGGTAACGCGCATCAGCACCATGTCCGTTTTGCCGCCGAAATACCCGGCCGTCACGCCGAGCAACAAGCCGAGCGGCCCGACGGTCACCGACACCAGCAAAACGATATACAAGGTGATGCGCGAGCCATACACCAGACGGCTGAAGATATCGCGGCCAAACTCGTCCGTGCCGAACCAGTGCGTGGCCGACGGCGGGCTGAGTGCGTTGTTTAAATCCTGCACCAGCGGGTGGAACGGCGCGATCCACGGCGCAAATATCGCCACGATCATCAGCACCAGAACAATCGCGCCACCAATGGCGGTCAGCGGATTACATGCCATCTGCCACAGAAAATGACCGACACGGCCCACCGCCCTTTTCACGCGCTGACGTTTTTCGTCGCCCGCGCTGAGCGTGACGGAATCGAGGGAAATCGTCATACTTTTGTCCTCGGGTCAAAGACCTGATACAGCAGGTCAGAGAGCAAATTCAGCACCACGAAAATCATGCCGACCACCAGCACACAGCCCATCACCGCATTCATGTCGCCCAGCATCAGGCTGCTGGTGAGATACGAACCAAAGCCCGGCCAGGAAAACACGGTTTCGATCAGCACCGCGCCTTCCAGCAACGAGCCATACGCCAGCGCCACCACAGTCAGCAACTGGACCAGAATGTTGCGGAACGCGTGATTCCACAGCACATGCCATTCGCTCAGCCCTTTGACGCGGGCTGTAATGATGAATTCCTGTGAAAGCTGCGCCAGCATAAAGCTGCGGGTCATACGGCTGATGTAGGCCAGCGAGTGAAAACCGAGCAGTGACGCAGGCAGGATCAGGTGATTGAGCGCGTTGCGGAACACTTCCCCGTTTCCGGCGATCAGCGCGTCAATCAGCATAAATCCGCTGTGGCGCGTGACCTGCCCGTCGAGACTGAAATCCACCCGACCGGCACCGCCGACCCAGCCGAGCCAGGCGTAAAACACCAGTAAACCCATCATGCCGACCCAGAATATCGGGGTGGAATACCCGGCCAGACTGATGATGCGCACCACGTAATCGGCGATGCTGTTGCGCTTTGCCGCCGCCAGCACGCCGAGCGGAATACCGACGCCCGCGCCGAGAATGATCGCCAGCGTCGCCAGTTCCATGGTGGCCGGGAAGACGCGCAAAATGTCCTGCGTCACCGGTTTACCGGTCAGCAGCGCATTGCCTAAATCGCCGTGCGCCAGCCCGTAAAGGTAGATGCCGAACTGCGTCCACAGCGGTTTATCAAAGCCAAGCTGGTGGTAAACCTGCTCATAGGTGCTGTGGTCGGCGTCCGGCCCGACAATCGCCAGCACCGGATCGACCGGCATCACACGCCCGATGAAAAACGTCAGCAGCAACAGGCCAAACAGGGTGATCGCCACCTGTACCAGCCTTTTGCCGATGCGCCCGGCCGGGAAGGACATCCGCGCCGTTTGCTTTGTTGCAGGAGCCGGGATTTGCATGGTCATAACCCTTTACCTCCGGTTGGCTGCACGTCGGCAGGTTCGTCTTTCCAGACATCGCGCAGGAAGGTGGTCGCGGAAGGATGCAGCAGGTAATTTTTGACATCCCTGCGCACCACGATGGAATCCACCATTTGTGAAACCGGCACCAGCGCCGGGATCAGCGCGTCGTAGCGTTGCTGAATGGCGAAGTAATCCTGTTTCTGTTTTTCCGGATCGCGTTCCAGCAGCGCCTGATCAATCTGCGCATTCAGCTGCTTGTCGTAAAAACCGGTGCGCCAGCCCTGAAAATTGGTCAGCCGCGCCGCATCGTTGTTGTCCGGGTTATAAACCAGCGCGCGCAGGCTGGAATGCGGATGCGGTTCCACGCCGCTGCCGCCACGCCCGACCAGCATCGCGAACTTACGTTCACGCATCGCACCGTAAATCTGGTTGCCGGTACCGGTGACGATTTTGGCGCGAATGCCTGCCTGCATCAGCGTCGACTGCACGGCAATGGCGATATTGAGGAAAGGCTGATCCGCCAGCACCCGCAGCGTGGTATCAAAACCGTCGGGATAACCGGCTTCCGCCAGCAGGGTTTTGGCGCGAGGAATATCCAGCGTGTAACCCGGATCCGGCAATGTGGCAGGCATACCGACCTGAATCGGCCGCTGATGCACAATGCCATAGCCGTTCATCAGCGCCTTGCCGATACCCTGATAATCAATCAGATAGCGCACCGCTTCGCGCACTTTCGGGTTGGCGAAATGAGGCTCTTTCATGCTCATCGCCACGTAATAAATGGTGCCTTTTTTCACCTGATCGACCTGCATAGCCGGGTCGTGACTCAGCGCCTTAACGTCGGACACAGCCATGTTATTGGCAATATCCAGGTCGCCTTTTTCAATCATCAGGCGCAATGTCTGGGATTCCTGAAAATGACGGAATACCACGCGGGAAAGTTTCGGCTCGCCGCGCCAGTACTGCGGATTACGGCTCATGTTCAGCACGTCTTTTGCCTGCCAGTTATCGAGGCGGAACGGGCCGGAACCGGCTTCGTTAGTGGTCAGCCAGCGGTTGCCCCAGTCGCCGTTCACTTCATGCGCCTGCACGGTTTTGCTGTCCAGCGCCACCACGCTGCCGAGCGCGGCCAGCGAGTAGATCACCAGTTTCGGGTCATTCGGTTTAGGCAGCTGAATTTCGACGATACCGGGAGACGGCGAACGCACCATCTCATCGACATTCTTTTTGCTGAAACCGTAGGATTTCCACACCGACGCCTGCGCCAGATTGAGGTGCAGGATCCGGCGCATCGACCACACCACATCGTCGGCGGTGACCGGATTACCGGAGTGGAATTTCACGCCGTCGCGCAGATGAAAGGTGATGAGGTTGCGGTCGGCATTGACCTCCCACGAGGTCGCCAGCGCCGGGCGCACATTGGTCAGTTGTTGCGGATCCAGTTCAATCAGCGGGTCGTAAAGATTGACCACGATGCCGACAATGTCATTGCCGGTCATCGCTGCCGGATCGAGCGTTAACAGGTTATTCATGTTCATGCCGATGATCAGCTGGTCGGGCGGCGTTTTCGCCTGCGCCGTCCAGCCACCGGTCATCAGCAGGAGCGCGAAAAGCCACGCGCCCCATGTTTTGCCAGAGTTCATGATGTACCTTCCGGGTAGAGTCAGAGGTTTATTATTTTTTCTGCCCGCAGGTCAGTCGCGGCTGACGGTATGGGTTTCTATGTAATCAAAATTGATGTCCTCGCCCAGGCCAGGGCGGTCAGAGAGATGCACAAAGCCCTGTTCATCCATCGGATCAACAATGCTGTTCAGATACGCTGCCGGTTCGTCGTACTCGAGGAACGGATGCAGCAGACCGCGTTCGTACCAGCGGCAGTTGCGGATGGCACCGACCACCGCCAGACTGGCCGCGCCGTTGCCGTGCACTTCGCAGTCCATGCCGAAGGCTTCCGCCAGACTGGCGACTTTCATGCACGGCGAGATGCCGCCGACGCCATTGGCTCCGGCACGTAAAATGTCGCAGGCACCGGCTTTCACCCAGTCCGCACGGCTGTGGTGTTTACCGCCGAGACTTTCCGGCCCGATCACGTCGATAGACAGGTTTTCCGCCAGCCATGCGTACGACGCCATGCTCTCTTCTTCCATCGGTTCTTCGAACCACGCGAAGTTGAGTTTTTCCAGCGCCTTACCAATCGTCAGCGCCTGACTGCGGCTGTACCAGTGATAGCCGTCGAGCATCAGGTCGATATCCGGGCCGACCGCTTCACGCACGGCGGCGCAGGCTTTGATATCCATTTTCGGATCCGGCGCGAACGCCACCGGCGGCATCCAGGTGTGCAGCTTGATGGCCTGATAACCGCGGGCCACCAGCTTCTCGGCGAACTGGCCGAACTCGTCCGGCGTCGACAGCCCGCCTTTCAGCTCATCGCCGCACATGGTGCTGCCGTACGCCGGGACTTTTTCACGGAATCCGCCCAGCAGTTTGTGCACCGGCATGTTGAGTTTGCGGCCAATCAGATCCCACAGCGCCTGCTCGACAAACGACAGCGCCCGTTCGGTCAGCTGATGCGCGCTGCCACGCTGCCAGTGCACCAAATCCTGCCACAGACGCTCGCGGTCGAACGGATTCTGGCCGATCAGCACTTTTCTGAAAAAGGCGTTCACAACATGCGGACGCACCACTTCCGGCGGCGCAAAGGAATAGCCGCAATCGCCTTCATCGGTGGTGATGGTTAACATCGCCATTTTCGCCTGACTTTCTTCACCCGGATGAGAATGACCCGCGCTGTCAGAAACGCGACGGGTCGGATAAGTAAAAACAGAAACTTCAACAGAACTTATTTTCACAGCGATACCTGCCATTACTGAGAGAGTTGACGCTCTTCAGAGCGCACCGCAATTGCGTGTTCATTCAGCCATGTGAGCGCGCTCACATTTCTTTAAAACCGCAATCCAACAATAATAAAATACCGTTTCATTATTGAACTTAGCCAGTTTACGGACGCATTTCCACGGCTAAAAGCCGAAAATTTTGGGGTTTGTTTGGGCATCTGCACGGGTGAATGTGAGCATTTTCACGAAAGCGGGAAGAAATGTGATCTGTACAGGAAATAGACGGAACGACTGTGAGGACATATTTGTGCGTGCACTTTGTGATGAGAAAAGTGGGCATGAGGAAATCAATCCGTTAGGCTAGCGTTTTTAGAAAGAGTCCGGTGAGCCTCTGGAGTGGAATATGTTGCGTGTAATTGATACGGAAACCTGCGGACTGCAAGGCGGCGTGGTGGAAGTGGCCTCTGTCGATATTGAAAACGGTAAAATCGTCAATCCGATGAGCGATCTGGTGCGCCCTGACCGCCCGATCAGCCATCAGGCGATGGCAATCCACAAAATCACCGAGGCGATGGTGGCCGACAAACCGTGGATTGAAGAGATCATCCCCCGCTACCACGGCAGTCAATATTATGTGGCGCATAACGCCAGTTTTGACCAGCGTATGCTGCCTGAGATGCCGGGCGACTGGATTTGCACCGTGAAACTTTCCCGCCGTTTATGGCCGGGGATCAAATACAGCAACATGGCGCTCTATAAATCCCTCAAATTGCAGGTTGCCACGCCAGCCGATCTGCATCATCACCGCGCACTGTTTGACTGCTACATCACTGCCGCGCTGCTGATCCGCATCATGGAGGAATCCGGCTGGACGCCGGAAGAAATGGTGACGATCACCGGGCGACCTGCGTTAGTCAGCACCATGATGTTCGGCAAATATCGCGGCAGGAAAATTGCCGAAATAGCCGAAGACGACCCGATGTATCTGCGCTGGATGCTCAACAACATCAAGGAATTAACGCCTGATTTGCGCATGACGCTGAAGCATTATCTGGAAGCGGAGTAAACCGTTAACCCGGCCCTTTTTCCCGGCACACACTCAGCACCAGTTGCCGCAGCCAGCGGTGCGCGGGGTCGACTTCTGAACGCGGATGCCACATCTGGGAAATGGTGATTTCCCGGGTTTTTACCGGCAGTTCAAAGGCATAAAGCCGGTCTGGCTCAGCAATGAGGAATGACGCGGGGATCAGCGCCACCAGATCGGAGTTTTGCGCAATCGCCAGGGCGGCGGAAAAACCCGGCACGACGGCGGCAATTTTCCTTTTCAGCCCGACTTCGGCCAGCGCGTCATCCACAGGTCCGTAAGTGTTGTTGCGACGTGAAACGACAACATGCCCGAACGACACATAATCGTTCGCGGTAAGCTCTTTCTCCGCCGCCAGCGGATGGCCTTTTCTGACCACGCCCATAAACCTGTCGCGGAACAACGTCTGTAAGCGGATTTCCGGCCCCATATCGCCTAAAACACCGATCTCAAGATCGACCCGCCCTTCCCGCAGCGCATTTGAGGTTTTTTCCGGTTTTGGCATAAACCGCAGACACACAGAAGGGGCTACCTGCGCGGCGGCGGCAATCATCGCTGCGCCGAAAGCCACCACAAAACCGTCGTTGGATCGGATCAGGAAAGTACGCTCAAGTCTGGCTAAATTGAAATCTGCTGATGAGGGCCGTAACAGGGCGCGCGCCTCAAAGGCGGCATTCTGCGCACGCTGGCGGATCTCTTCGGCGTAAGGCGTCAGCACCATATTTCGCCCGGCGCGCACCAGCAGCGGGTCGCCGGTGGTGGCACGCAGGCGACTCAATGTGCGGCTCATGGCCGACGCGCTTAATCCCAGACGTCGGGCAGCAGCGGCTACACTTGCTTCAGCCAGCAGCACATCAAGTGCAATAAGTAAGTTCAGATCGGGTTCAGTCATCTGAACAGAGTAACGCAACGGCAATAATGAGAGAAGGCGTTTGGTGCAGGTATTAAGTGCAGATAGTGCGTCTTCCGCACTATATTTACCGCCGGTATAGTTACCTGACTCAATATCAATAAGGCGAATGCGTTATGGAACTTTTTTCCGACCAACCAGGCGATGAAGGATTACCCGGCCACGAACGGGGACTGGCCATGGCAGCCGTGATGATCATGGCAACGATGGCGGTATTCGACGGTTCGATGGTCAACATCGCCCTGCCGCAAATCGCGCAGGCGATGGCGATTCCGGCGGGCGCGGCGGTGTGGGTGTCGAACGGTTATCTGCTTTCCGCATCCATGACGCTGGCAATCTTCGCCGCGCTGGCCAGCCGCATCGGTTTCCGTCCGCTGTTTGCCGCCGGACTGACGGTGTTCACCCTTGCCTCTTTGGGTTGTGCGCTGTCATCATCGCTCGACATGTTGATTATCATGCGGGTGCTTCAGGGAATTGGCGCAGCAGCCACGCTGAGTATTGGCCCGGCGATATTGCGCTCCGTTTTCCCCAACCGCCTTCTCGGACGAATACTGGGGCTGAATGCTCTGATGATCGCCACCAGCACCGCTGTCGCGCCGGTGCTGGGCGGGACAATATTATCGGCGATGAGCTGGCAGTGGCTGTTCGCGATCAATATTCCGCTCGGCATTATTGCGGTCATTCTTACGCTGCGCGTGGTGCCATCAAACCCCGCCAGTACGCGCCAGCCGTTTGATACTGCCGGGGCGATTTTATCGGCAGTCGCACTGGGCGCGCTGATTATGGCGGCAGAATCCTTTGCGCATCCGGGAAATGACAAACTTGCCACCGCCATAACCTATGGCCTGACGGCGATAATTGCAGGCGTGGCCTTTGTCTGGCGTCAGCGTCGGGCGCCAAAACCGCTGCTGCCGCTCGGCATGTTTGCCTCCACGCGGTTCACGCTGGCGGCCTTCACCTCCCTGGCCTCATTCGTCAGCCAGGGCATCACCTTTGTCGCGCTGCCGTTCCTGTTTCAGAGCGTTTACGGTTACAGCGCCTTTGTTTCCGCATTACTTTTCACGCCGTGGCCGCTGGGGATTATTCTCGCCGCGCCACACGCAGGACGCCTCGCTGACCGCTATCCGGCAGCGATCATTTCGACCGTGGGATTGTGCGTGTTCGCGCTGGGTTTATTGCTGCTGGCACAACTGCCACAACACCCGCAGATGTGGGATATTTGTCTGCGAAGCTTTGTCTGCGGCCTCGGTTTCGGCTGTTTCCAGAGTCCGAACAACCGCGAAATGCTCTCCAACGCTTCACGGGAAAACAGCGGCTATGCCTCCGGCGTGCTGGCGATCATGCGCACCTTCGGACAGTGTCTGGGAACGGCGTGCGTCGGCATTATCCTGACACTTTATTCTGCCAGCACGGTGTTACACGAAGCGCAGGCGGTGAAGGTCAGTTTGTGGGTCGCGGTGATTGCCACGGTGCTGGCGATGCTGATCAGTCTGAGCCGCTTGCGAAACCCTGCCACTCACCTGCAGAATGGCTGAAACATAAACGTGCTGAGGAAGGATAAATTCTATGCTGGAACTGAGACCCAACTGTGAGTGCTGCAACACCGATCTGCCGCCTGCCGCCGATGCGAGGATTTGTTCGTTTGAATGCACCTTCTGCGTTCCTTGTGCCGAAAACACGCTGAAGGGAGTATGCCCCAACTGCGGCGGAGAACTTGTCGCCCGTCCGCGCAGACCGGCGAATAAGCTGGCAAATAATCCGGCCTCCACTACGCGGGTCTTTAAGCCAGAGGGTTGTGCTTCTTAGTTCCGCGCAAGGTGTCACGCCAGCGTTTCAGCCGCTGGCGTGCCCTGATGAAAAATCATCTGCCAGCCGGTTCCTACGACTTTCGTCCAGCAAGAGGAGCGCAGCGTATAACGCCGCTTTTCATCTCCCGTGCGCGTAAAGGTTTTATACGTCAGGATCGCGCAACCTTCATTAAGCCTCTGCAGCTGAAAATCTTTCGCTTCGAGGTTTAATTCTTGTGTTTCAGTAGTCAGCGCCGCCACTGTCTGTTGCCGGTCAACCATTCGCCCCGAACGCGTGATTTCGCGGAAGGCCGGATGCAGAACCCTTTCCAGCCACTTTTCATCTGTGCGTCTGCCACCATGAAGGCTACATTCCAGCGCCTTTATCTCTTCCAGAACCTCATTCATCGTGTTACTCCTCCTCTCAGGGGATGTAAAAAACCGTCGATTTCCAGATACTGAACTAAAGTTATGCTTTCCCTTTCGCTCCCTGAGCCTGCCGGGAATTTAGGAAGTCGCTATCATCATTATAAATAAGGGATTTTAATGCCTCGCTATTTTTCTCTGGTTTCTTCATCTGCGCTCATTGGTTCGGTTTTTCTGCTCACCGGATGCCCGCCGCCGCCTGATCTCACCCAGTGGCAACGCCCCAAAACCAACATCGATGAAACGCGTGTTGCGATGGGACAATGCGGCGTCCCGCTTCCGGGGCCTGAACCTTCTTTTACTGAGAATGAAACGGTGCTGTATTTCCAGTGCATGGAGGGGAAAGGATTTACCTATAAGGGTGATTTCCATATTTGTGATTACCACAAAAACACCCCTGCCTGCATCGGGAAACAGCAGGGACATCCGCTGAGCCAGCGGCAGCTCGAAGCGCTACCTTTTGTAGCCGATGAGGGTTTTCACCCGATCAAACCGGATTCAGGCCGGGTTGAATCGCAGCTCATCAGCTGGCGTAAAGCAGGCGCCTCACTGCATTTTTCGCACGCTGTTGAGAACGATAAGCTCGCGTTACAGGTGATGTATGAGTGCGGATATCCGAAACCCTTAGGCTCGGTTCCTTTTATTCCGACTGTCCTGAAAGCGGCGAAAGTTCAGCAATGTATGCTGGATAAAGGCTTCGAACCGAAACATAAACTCATGCTGGTTTGCCGAAACTATCCTCAGGTGACAGGGTGTGGTGCGCAGAAACCCCTGCCTTGATGAGGTGACTTTATCGCATCACAATCGTTCAAATAATTTGATGGTTATCAGCAAAACCCTCCGCTATCCATCAGGGGCTGCCAGGTCTATTCTTTATCTCAACGGAGGCACAACGCCTTCACCTGTTAATCTGAGAGAAGGAAATTTGGTCATGAGATCAATCAAACTTTTTGCTGTAGCTGTTGCCCTTACTGCTGTCACTTTCGGTAGCGTTGCTGCTCAACTCAATACCGTTACCGCAACAAGCACCACGCTGGACGGTATGGAATCCACCTTTGCAGCGAAAGCCGCAGCTGCCGGTGCAACGTCATACAAAATCATTGAAGCCGGTGGTCAGAATCAGATCCACGGCACTGCCATTCTCTACAAATGATTCATGACTGCTGACGGATCAGCCAGAAGGAGCCACCTGCAGGTGGCTTTTTTTGTTTTTGGGGAAACTGTTCAGATGTAAAAAAGGCCGCTTTCGCGGCCTTTCAGATTTCAGAGCTTATGACGGCTGATTATTTCGCGTCAGCGTCTGGCAGTGCGTAAGCGATGATGTAATCGCCCAGTTTGGTGCCGAACGAACCGTGACCGCCTGCTGCGATAACAACGTATTGTTTACCGTTCACAGAGTACGTCATCGGGGTCGCCTGGCCGCCTGCTGGCAGACGTGCTTCCCACAGTTTGTCACCGTTGCTCATATCGAATGCGCGCAGGTAGTTGTCTGCGGTCGCTGCGATGAAGAACACGTTACCGGCCGTAGAAATCGGTGCGCCCAGCATTGGCATACCCATTTTGAACGGCAGCGGTAATGGTGAACTGTCGCGCACGGTACCGATACGTTTTTTCCACACGATATCGTTGGTTTTCAGGTCAACGCCGGAGATGTAACCCCATGAAGGCTGTTTACAAGGGAAGCCCAGTGGAGACAGGAACGGGTTCAGCGTCACGCCAAATGGCACGCCGTACTGCGGCTGAATGCCGGTCTCAGTACCGGAACCGCCTTTATCGTTCTCATCCGGCTCCATAGGGTTGCCCGGACCGCGTGGGATCAGTTTAGACACGAATGGCAGGGCAATCGGGTTAGCGATAGCCACCTGACGGTCAGTATCTACTGAAATGCCGCCCCACTCGAACATACCGAGGTTGCCCGGGAACACCAGCGTGCCCTGCTCGGACGGCGGTGTGAAGGTGCCTTCATAACGCAGTTTGTGGAAGATCACACGACACATCAGCTGGTCGTAGATCGTCGCGCCCCACATGTCTTTACCGGTCAGTTTGGCTTCCGGACGGAAAGTCAGTTTGGAGAATGGCTGAGTCGGAGAAACGTGGTCACCTTTCGCTGCGCCTTGCGGTACAGGTTTTTCTGGTGCATCAACAATCAGCTTACCGTCACGGCGATCCAGCACGAAGATGTTACCGGTTTTAGTCGGAACATAAATCGCAGGGACTTTGTTGCCGTTCTTGTCAGTGATATCAGCCAGTGTTGGCTGCGCCGGCACGTCCATATCCCACAGGTCATGGTGAACCGTCTGATAGAACCACGCCAGTTTACCGGTGGTCGCGTTCAGCGCCAGCAGGCCGCTCGCGTAACGTTCCATCTCCGGAGTACGGTTGCCGCCCCAGATATCAGGTGTTGCCACGCCGATTGGCAGGTAAACCAGATCCAGTTTGTCATCATAAGCCGCAGGTGCCCATGAGTTCGGGGAGTTCGGTGTGAAGTGCTGACCATCTTCTGGGATTTTGTTCGGCTCAGCCGCACCCGGATCGAAGGCCCACAGCAGTTTACCGGTTTCCACATCAAAGCCACGGATCACGCCGGAAGGCTCGCGGTTTGAGTAGTTATCAGTAACCGCACCCGCCACGATGATCACAGATTTAGTGATGATTGGCGGTGAAGTTGGCTCGTAGTGGCCTGGCGTTGCGTAAGGCATATTGCCCTGCAGGTTCAGCTCACCGTTGTTACCGAATGCCGGGCAACGTGCGCCGGTTTCAGCGTCGAGTGCGAACAGACGGCCATCGTTGACGGGCAGAATAATACGACGTGCACAGACAGCAGGGGCTGCGCCGTTAGCCGCATCACCTTGTGCCGCAGGCGTTGTCTCATGATAAGACACACCACGACAGGTCACGTGCTGGAAGGTCGGGTTAGAATTGAGCTGCGGATCGAATTTCCACTTCTCTTTACCGGTCGCGGCATCCAGAGCAAACAGTTTCTGGTGCGGCGTACACAGGTACAGCATATCGCCGATTTTGATTGGCGTGACTTCGTCGGTGATTTCGCCCGGATCGTTCGGGGTCTTCAGGTCACCGGTACGGAAAGTCCATGCCACGTCGAGTTTGCTGACGTTTTTATCGTTGATCTGGTTCAGTGGCGAGTAACGGGTACCGCCCTGAGTACGGCCATAGGCAGGCCAGTCACTGGCGGGAACGCCGGAATCTGTCGCAGCCGGTGCCGCATCAGCAGCTTTGATAGTGCCGTTAATTTCCTGCGGATCGTTGAAGACGGAGTACGCCAGCACAATCACGGTGAACAGCAGGGAAACGGCCAGTGCGCCACGCGCGAACGCGTTTTTCGCCAGCATCTGGTTGTAAACAACCGGCAGCAGGATCCACAGGCCCAGGAAGAAGGTGACGTCAAGACGCGGCGTCAGTGCCCAGAAATCAGTGCCCACTTCCCATACGGACCAGATAGTGGTGCCGAGCAGGAAGACTGCGTACAACAGCAGTGCAGACGAGCGACGGCGGTACAGCAGCCACGCGGTAACCAGCGAGATAACACCGGCAATAATGTAATAAAGAGAACCACCTAATTTTGCCAGCCAGATACCGCCGACAAGAAGATAAATCCCGCTTAACGCGGCGAACAAAGCGGTAATTATGACGACGATGCGTGATAACGAGGCTTTCGTTTCCATAGTTGATGACCTTACTGATTTTTTATAATCGTCGATTCAGGGACGACCCGAATCTTCAAGAACATCCGGTTCTCACCGGGTGTCATTCCGTGCATGTGTTGCCGTGTTTCAAAACGTGCAGGTTCGGGCAACACCGCGTGGTTCATAGTGCTTACTGACTGAAAAACTGGCTTTCTGATATTTACTCAAAACTATAAGAAAGCGTTGCGCCGCCACCGTAGTTTCTGCCAGGTGCCGGTTCGAAATAACGACCGTTGCCTTCGTTGACGATCACCGAGCCGACATAGTTTCTGTCGAACAGGTTGTCGACGCGGGTAAACAGGTCGAGCGTCACTTTGTCCCAGTTGAAGCGGTAACCGGCGTTCACGCTGGCGACGGTATACGCCGGTGCCTGCTCGCTGTTTTCGTCATTCACTTCAATGTCGCTCATGTAACGGACATCTGCCCCGGCGTGCCAGCCATCAACCGGTGCCCACTCAAGGGAAGCGTAGCCCATATTGCGGGCGATACCCGGCAGACGGTTGCCCGCTGGCGTGCAATCCCCCGCGCCACAGGTCTCATTACGGAAGGTGGCATCGAGCAACGTCCAGGCCATTTTCACGCGCCAGTTCTCTTCAATCTGCTGATCTAACGACAGTTCCAGACCGCGACGGCGGGTCTTGCCGGCGTTGGTATAACTCGAACGTCCGCCGACACTTTCAGCAACAATCAATTCGTCGTCGGTATCGGTCTGGAAGACCGCCGCAGTGACCAGACCATTGCCGACGCGCCATTTGCTGCCCAGTTCTACGGTATTGCTGGTGGACGGTTCCAGACCGAGATTCAGGCCGGACTGGCCATCAGTACGGTAAGAAAGTTCATTGATGGTCGGCGTTTCAAATCCACGACCGGCAGAAATGTAGGTATTGAGCGCTGGCGTCACCGCGTAGTTCAGGGAGGCCATCGGCAGCAGTTTGTGATAACGGCGCGAACCGCTGTCATCCGGGTTGCTGCCGGTGATGTAGTAATCCTGCGAATCGAAACTGACCGTGCTGTAACGCGCACCGACATCCAGCGTCCAGCGCGGTGTCAGGTTCCACGTCGTTTGCAGATAGGGATCGAGGTTCCACATCACGTTCTTTTCGTTACGGCGTTCGTCGCCTTTTACGCCCAGATCGCCTTCGCTGTTAAAGTTTTCGTAACCGAAGCGGCGCTCGGTCATGGTTTCGTAGTCCAGCCCGCCGGTCAGCGTGACCGGGACAGAACCGAGATCGCCCTGATGCGTCCAGCGGGTATCCACGCCGGAATATTTACGTTCAAGAACGATAACGCCGCCTGCGTTCAGCGGGTTTTTCTGCGACGCGGCCGGAATGGTCTGGTACTGCGTCGTGTGGCGTTCGCCGTGATAAGTCATCAGGCTGAACTCGTCGTTCTCGCCCATCTGACGCTGATAGCGCAGGCCGACTTGTGTCTGATCGAGACTCTTACGGGCGTTGTACTGACCGGCGCGTTTCGCCTGCGTCGGGTTATCATGCCATTCAGATTCTGTCAGGCCGCCCGGATCGTTGGCATCGACGGAGACGCTGTTAAACATCAGCGTCAGGGTGCTGTCGTCGTCAATGCGCACACCGAGCTTGCCGTTACCGAGGTTTTTCTGGGTGCCGCTGTGATCGCGGTAGCCGTCAGTGGTGAAACGGGAACCGGAAATCAGGTAATTCACATCACCGGCATGGGTGCCGTCACCGGTCGCACCGCTGGCTTTCACGCTGTTACGGAATGAACCGTAGCTGCCAAAATAGGTGCCCGCTTCCAGTTTTGCAGGCTGAGAACCGGTCTGGGTATCCACGTTCACCACGCCGCCGGACGCATTGCCGTACAGCGCCGAGAACGGCCCGCGCAGCACTTCGACGCGCTCCACCGAGTTGAGATCGATATTGGAGGTCTGCCCCTGCCCGTCCGGCATGGTGGCCGGAATACCATCAACGTAAATACGCACGCCGCGCACGCCATACATAGAACGGCTGCCGAATCCGCGTACGGAAAGCTGCAAGTCCTGCGCATAGTTCTGGCGGTTCTGAACCTGCAAACCGGGGACGCTGCCCAGGCTTTCGGAAAGATTGACCTGCGCTTTGCTGTTTCTGAAATCTTCACCATCAATCACGCTGACGGCCGCCGGGGTATCGAGTTCAGACAACTCACCGGTGCTGGCCCGTTTGATGACCATCATCGTCGACGCATCGGATGCGTCACCCGTCTCACCTTTCGGCGTCGCGGTAGCTGACTGTGCGTAACTGACTGAAACAGGGTTCAGAAATGACAAAAACGTGATGATAAAAGCAGAGGTTTTGGCGTTCACTTTATGAGTTCTTTTGTTTTTACGTTAAAAGGTTGAGTCAAAAAAGACGACGCATCTCTCAATTTTAGACATTAGAAGTAGACATAAATCGACCAATCTGATTGAGAGCCGTGAGGTGGCTCACTATAGTTTTTTTCTTCCTGTTAGTACATACGCAACTTTACAAATATAACTTTTTAACAAAATATCGCACTTCGTGTACATCGGAAGCCGCGTTCAATTTTAATTTCCGCGCAAAACCCGTGGATTTATTCCTCATGCGACGTTTTTATTCACCAATAAAATAAAAACAGCCTTTCATTCGAAATTTGACCCGCCTGCGGGCAAGGCTTTATCATCAGCACAATGGAAACGATTACATAATATTTAACGTACTGATAAATAAAGCATTAACAAAAAACCACATCAGGCAAGAATTGCGTATTTACCAGGGCGGACTTTCGGATTTTCCATTCCCCTTTCAACTTTCGAAACTCCGACGAAAGCCCCGGTTGCAGAATAAATATAGACCACAATTTTAAGACAGTGGAATATTCGACGCTGTTTTTTCATCCGATCAGTTCCGTGTATTGCCACTGCCCGGTCTTTACAAAAGATATAAAACCGAAAATAACCTGACTGTACAAAATATCCACAACAGCGGGCGGGAAAGCGTTTTCACAGCGCCGGCAGACAAGAGGCATCATGACGTTTTGTCATCGTCATGTGATTCCCCTGTCAGATCGCCGCGCCCAAGTGACACACAAACAGGGGGGAATTCGAAGCACAGGGGCGGGATGTGGCAATGCGGATCGAGCAAGCGGCTGCGGTAGCCGTGAAGTAAAGGCAGGGAATGACAGCCGCCCGCTACGCCTTGCGGCTCCAGGCGATGGTATGGGATAGCGCGTAAACGACGGTGCCCAGCAATGCGGCAGGTGTGAGGCTGTCAAACCAATGTCCCGTTTGGGCATCGGTATACATCACCAGTGCAACGACGGCGAGGCCCATCATGGCGCTGGGAATGTGGATCCAGCGGGAGAAGCGTTCTTTTTGCGCCTTGTAGGCGGCGAATTCCTTGCTGGTACGCTCGAGTGCATTGCTCAGGCGTTCACAGTCGTCCTCGTTATCGCGGGAGCGTTCCGCCAGGCGGCTGTTTTCCTCTTCCAGTGCGGCGAGCTGTTTTTTCAGTTTCGCCGTTTCACTCTTCACCGACTGCCCTTCGTACTCTTCCAGTTTCAGGCTCGCCCGCAACTGAGTGACTTTACGGTTTGCCTCTGCAGTCAGTTCTTTCTGCTGACCGAGCAGGGCGTAATTCCCGTCGGCACGTCGGTTGGCGGCGTGGCGTTTGTCTTCTTCCTCACTTAACCGGCGGTCATATTCGGTTTCCAGCTCACTGACGCGCTGTTGCAGAGTATCGCGTGCGGCGGCCATGGCGGCCATCTGGCTGCCGGTATAGGCGATCAGGCGGTTCGCGGCGTCCAGTTCGGCTGAGCTGGAATTTCCGGTAGCCCGCTGGCGGGAGCGCAGCAGCGCCAGTTCGTCGGCATGCTGCTTTTTCTGTATTTCTGACTGGCGTTGCAGGTCGCTGATCCGCGTGTTCAGGCGGAACAGTTCGTCTTTCATCCGCTCCGCGTCTTCATTGGGACCCGTGCCGGTTTTACTGCGCGCAACGGCCAGTTCATGCATCAGGCTGCGCACCTGTTTTTGCAGGGAAGCGAGTTTTTCGAGGGTGACGGCGGTGTCTTTATACACCGTTTTGACTTTGGCCTTTTCTGTATCAGGACGGCTGAAACTGACGCCGTTCAGCGCGCTTTCCACTTCGCGGGCGATAGCCGTTTTATCCATTGCCTTCATGCGGTTACATGCGCTGGCCAGAAAGCTCGCCGCTTCGTGGCCGTTACCGGTGCCAAAAGCTTGTTTGATAAGGCTCTGTATCACGCTCATGGGTGTCGCGCTCACTCACAGAAAATAGTCAGGATATGCCTGATATGCATCGATTTACTGATTGTATCAGATAGGATTTATTTTATTTACAGGAGTTATTTTAGACGAAGTGAGTACAGCAGGATCCATGGGTTTTCGGACTTAAATCGCGATCACCCGGAGGCTTTTCACGCCTTTGGCGCCCAGCATCAGCGCACTTTCGCTGTCGGCCATCGCCGCCGGGCCGGTGATCATAATGGTGTAGCGGGCATTGAAAGGTTGCGGCTGCCGGTGGGCCAGATGCAGATGTTCGATGATATGTTGAACGTCGAGAAGTACCACCAGATTTTTGGCCATCGCACTGAGCGTGTTGACGCATAAATGATGATCGCTGAGAAACACCGCGCCGGTTTCTGCCACGCCAAAGCAGGCGCGTACCACCCCCACATCCACCTCTTTCAGCGATGCCGCATCGCTACGCGCGTTAAAATCCACATCAGCAATGATTTCCGGTGTGGCGGAGCAGAACCGGGCGTCGGCCGGATACACCCCGCGCAGATAGGCGTTCAGCGTGGTGTAACCGTTTCGGGGTGTCCGCAAAAACGTCTCATCCCAGAGGCCGCCCATCAGGGTCAGCGCACGGCCAAAATCCGCCACAGGATGGGGTTCTTCACTCTGTGGCGGGAACAGCGTTTGCATGAATTTATGCTGACGAATACCGGTCAGGAAATCGTGACGGCTCATGATATGTCCTTTCTGGCCGGAGTCAGGTTGCCCTGCTCCGGCCAGTCACTGCGGATTAATGGAATTGCAGGTAGGCAACATGCGTTTGCAGGTATTCCTGCAAGCCGTGTTTGCCGTCTGCGCCGCCGACGCCTGATTTACGCCAGCCTGCATGGAAGCCCTGCATCGCCTCGAAGTTTTCGCGGTTGATGTAGGTTTCGCCGAATTTCAGCTGTTTCAGGGCTTTCATCGCCGTGTTGATGTTGCTGGTGTAAATCGACGACGTCAGGCCATATTCGCTGTCGTTCGCCATCGCGATGGCTTCATCCAGCGTTTTGAAGGTGGCGACCGGCAACACCGGGCCAAACACTTCTTCGTGCATGATCGGCATATCCTGTTTCACATCCACCAGCACGGTCGGCTGATAGAAGAAACCTTTGTCGCCGTGACGTTTCCCGCCCAGCAGCACTTTCGCACCCTGTGACACGGCTTTCGCCACTTTCTCTTCCACGCGCTGTAACGCTGCGCCGCTGATCAGCGGGCCCATATCCAGTTCTTTTTGCTCGGCAGTATTGCCGAAGGTGACTTTTTTCATCGCCTCGCTGATGCGGGAAATGAATTCGTCGTAGACGCCTTCCTGCACGTACACACGTTCGGCACAGTTACACACCTGTCCGGTGTTGATCACACGGGAGCTGACGATGGCTTTCACCGCCAGATCCAGATCCGCGTCATTCATCACGATGGCCGGGGCTTTGCCGCCCAGTTCCAGCGAGACTTTGGTGACGTTCTGCGCCGCGGCGGTCATGGTGGCGATACCGGCGGCCACGCTGCCGGTCAGGCTGACCATACCGACTTTCGGGTTGGCTGCCAGTTCCTGGCCGACGGTCGGGCCGTAGCCGGTGACAATGTTGAGCACGCCTTTTGGCAGACCGATTTTGTGAATGATTTCTGCGAAGATCACCGCATTGTTCGGTGTGATTTCGCTCGGTTTGATGACGATGGTGTTACCGGTGATCAGCGCCGGTGCGGCTTTGCGGGCAATCAGGAAGAACGGGAAGTTCCACGGCAAAATACCGGTGGTCACGCCGATGGCTTTGCGGAACACAAAGATATTTTCGTTCGGACGGTCGCTCTGAATGATTTCGCCTTCGTAACGGCGCGCCCATTCCGCCATGTAATCGAGATAATCGGCGGTGAACAGCACTTCGGTTTGCGCCAGACCGTAGGTTTTACCGCCTTCCGCAATAATGGTTTCGGTCAGTTCGGCTTCGCGCTCGCGGATGCCTGCGGCGATTTTGTGCAGCCATACGCCGCGTTCAACCGCTGGCAACGCTTCCCAGCCGGGTTGCGCCGCTTCGGCGGCATCAATGGCTTTTTTAGCGTCTTCTGCTGAGCCTTCAGGGATTTGTGAAATCACCTGTTCTGTGGCCGGATTCACAACGTCAATCCACTTTCCGCCGGTGTTTTCAACGAATTCGCCGTTGATGTACATACGTTTCTGAACTGTGCTCATGTCTAGGGTCTCCCAGGTACGGATAGAGGTGATGAACGAGTTGTTAATAAAAAAGCTCTTTTTTGTGAAGTTTTAACAGCCTGTTCTATCCGTCTGGTTTTTACCTTTCCGTGATTGCCATTTAATTTTGAGAAATGGCAAAAATGTCATGTTCGGACTGTCCGACATAACAATTTTGCAAAATACGGGGAGGGACTACTGGCGAACGCTTCGTGGCGCATAGCCAAATTCGCGTTTGAACAAGGTGGAGAAGTAATTGCTGTCGCAGAAGCCGCAATTGTGGGCGATTTCGGTGATCGGGCTGTCGCTGAAACGCAGCATATTACGGGCATTCAGGAGACGCAGACGGTTAAGGTAATTCAGTGGCGTACAGCCGGTTTGCTGTTTCATCTGCCGGTGCAAGGTACGCAGCGACATGGAAAACTGCGCCGCCAGTTGCGGCCAGTCGATTTCCTCATCGTAATGTTCGTTCATCCAGTCCAGCACATTATTCAGATCGCCGCCCTGCCCACGATAACCGACATCACGGCTGCCTTTACGCAGCAACAATAACAGCTGCATGAAATACAACTCCTGCTGCGCCTGTGATTCCGGCAACCGGGTGGCAGGTTTTCGCGCCAGCAGGTCAATCAGCGTTTTGGCCTGCACAATCTGGTTCGGGCTGATGCGCCAGTGCGCCGGATAAATGCCATCGGTTTCCTGCGGCAGCAGATCACTGACGCCGTTCAGAAAGCGAAAGGCATTCGGGCTGCGGTACAGCACATTGGTCAGATGCAGGTTTTCCGTGTCTTCATAAAGATGATGGTCGCAGTGGCGGACAAAACACACGCTGCCCGCACTGAGGATCAGCGGCTGGTCGTTAAACACATGGGTGCCCGTTCCCCGTTCGACCAGCACGATTTCATTGAAATCCTGATGATGGTGTTCAGGAAAGGTTTCCTGCGGATAACGGGGTTCAATGGTGACCGGGAAATCTCCTGAGGGAAAATACTCACTACTGCGTAACACGGTCATTTCCGACTCCTTATTAACATTATCGTAATATCTTAGTCGGCACCGGGGCAGCCATCGGGCTGAAACTGTGATCAGCCATCCGCTTTTGAACAAAACATTTATATCCTTACGCAATCCGGCGCAATCCGGCGTACCGCTTAGCTTTACGCCTGTTTTCAGTACGGCTTTCAGAAACCGGTAATCTGTGTTTTTCGGAACGTTTGGCATGACCGAAACAAGATTGTTATCAATTTGTGAGGTTGTTCGCTTAAACCTTTGCTTCTTTGCCATAGTTCGCCCTCAACTGGCACTCGCGGAAAGGTCAGTCTGTCAGCAACCTCCTAGAGTCGTGATCATGCGCCTGGCGCGTCGGCAACTTTTTTGGTCGTTAAACTTTATGCGGACTTATGCGGAGTACACACAATGAAATTAAAACACGTACTGAGCCTTACCCTGATCGCGAGCAGTATCCTTATGGCAGGCGCGGCATCGGCAGAAGTGAAAATTGCGCTGGTGGCAAAATCGCTGGGCAACGGTTTTTTTGAAGCGGCCAACGTCGGCGCACAACAGGCCGCCAAAGAACTGGGCGATGTGAAAGTGATTTATACCGGCCCGACCACCACCACCGCAGAAGCCCAAATCGAAGTGCTGAACGGCCTGATTGCGCAGGGCGTCGATGCCATTGCGGTCTCCGCCAATGACCCGGATGCGCTGGTACCGGTGCTGAAAAAAGCCATGCAGCGCGGCATCAAAGTGGTGTCGTGGGATTCCGGGGTCGCCAAAGACGGCCGCCAGATCCACCTTAATCCGTCTAACAACGCGCTGATTGGTGAAACCAACGTCAAACTGGCCGCCTACGCGCTGAAAGCCCTGAATGTGGAGAAAGGCGATGTGGCCATTCTCAGCGCCACGCCGACCTCCACCAACCAGAATCTGTGGATTGCCGAGATGAAGAAGGTGCTGCCTAAGTATCCTTCCGTCAATCTGGTGACCGTCGCCTATGGCGATGATCTGTCAGATAAAAGCTACCGTGAAACCATTGGCCTGCTGAAATCCTATCCTGATCTGAAAGTGATTATTTCCCCTTCTTCCGTCGGTATCGTGGCGGCCGCGCAGGCGGTGAAAGATCAGGGCAAAATCGGCAAAGTGTACGTGACCGGTCTGGGTCTGCCGTCTGAAATGGCGGGTGCGGTGAAATCCGGCGCAACTAAAAGCTTTGCCATCTGGAACCCGATTGATCTGGGCTACGCCGCAACGTATCTGGCCGACGATCTGGTCAAAGGCACCGCCACCAAAACCGAAGCCAGCATGGGGCGTTTAGGCAAGGTGAAACTGGATGCTGACGGCAGCGGCGCCATGGCTGAACCCTTTGTTTATGACGCCAGCAACATCGACAAATTCTCCAAAATCTTCTGATCCTGAATGCGGCTGACCGGTGCGCCGGTTGGCCGTTTTGTTGTGCTTAGCCAGACAGGGGAAACGACATGACTGATTCATCGACGCCGCTGCTGTCCTTACAGGGCATCAGCAAAGTCTTTCCGGGTGTCAGGGCGTTAAATAACGTTCACGTGGATTTGTATCCGGGAAAAGTAACCGCCCTGATTGGCGAAAACGGCGCGGGAAAATCGACGCTGGTGAAAGTCATGACCGGCATTTATCAGCCGGAAGAAGGCGAACTGCGTTATAAAGCGATTCCGATCAAACTGCCGAATCCCGAATCCGCGCATAAAGTCGGGATCACCGCGATCCATCAGGAAACCGTGCTGTTTGACGAGCTCTCCGTCACCGAGAATATTTTCGTCGGCCATTATCTTTATCGCGGGCTGTTCAGACGTCTGAACTGGCCGGCGATGCATCAGCAGGCGCGCGACATTCTGACCCGTCTGGAAGTGAATATCGATCCGCACGCCATTTTGAAGGAGTTAAGCATCGCGCAGCGCCATATGGTGGCGATTGCCCGCGCCCTGTCATTTGATGCGCAGGTGGTGATCCTCGATGAGCCGACGGCGGCACTTTCTCAGCATGAAATCGTTGAGTTTTATCAGATAGTTGAACGCCTGAAACGCGAAGGCAAAGCCATCCTGTTTATCTCGCACAAGTTCGACGAGATTTTCTCTATCTCCGATTACTACACGGTTTTGCGCGACGGCAGTTATGTCGGTTCCGGCAAAATCAGCGACATCAGCGAACAGCAGATGGTGACCATGATGGTGGGTCGTGAAGTCAGTCAGGCTTACCCGAAAGTGAACTGTGAACCGGGCGAGACGGTACTGGAAGTGCGAAACCTCAGCCATCCGACCGAGTTTGCGGGCATTAATTTTTCGCTGCGCAAGGGCGAAATCCTCGGCTTTTACGGGCTGGTCGGCGCGGGGCGTACCGAACTGATGCAGGCGCTGTTTGGCGTCACGCATCCCGCCGGTGGAAAAATTCTGATCCACGGCAAAGAACACCATTTTTCGCGCCCTTCTCAGGCCATCCGGGCGGGGATTGTGTACGTGCCGGAAGAGCGCCAGAAACAAGGCGCAATCATTGACTTGCCGATCAGTCAGAACATCAGTCTGCCGCAGCTCAGCCAGCTCAATCCGCGTGGCGTGCTGAATGACAAAAAAGAGTGGGCGCTGGCCGATGATTACGCCAGACGGTTGCAGGTCAAGGCCTCCAGCTGGAAACAAGCCGTGGGCACGCTGTCGGGCGGCAATCAGCAAAAAGTGGTGATCGCCAAATGGCTGGCGACCAGACCGGACATCATCATTCTCGATGAGCCGACCAAAGGCATTGATATCGGCTCAAAAGCGGCGGTACATCAGTTTATGTCTGAACTGGTCGGGCGCGGGCTGGCAGTGATTATGGTGTCGTCTGAATTACCGGAAGTGATGGGCATGGCCGATCGCATCATCGTGATGCACGAAGGGCTGATGGTGGCGGAATTCAATGCCGGTGAGGCAACCGCAGAAATGATTGTCAGCGCGGCCAGTGGCGCGGGCGAGGAGGCAGCATGATCAAAAACCTGCTGAAATACCGCGAGCTGCTGCTGGCGGTGGTCATCGTGCTGATGGTGCTCGGCGTCGGTGCGCGTTCGCCGGAGTTTGTCGGCGCGGGCAACCTGCTTGAGATGTTTAACGACACCTCGATTCTGATCATTCTGGCGCTCGGCCAGATGATGGTGTTGCTGACCAAAGGGATCGATTTGTCGATGGCCGCCAATCTGGCGCTGACAGGGATGATCGTCGCGCTGCTTAACTTCCACTATCCGCATATTCCGGTGTGGTCGCTGATTTTACTGGCGACGGTACTCGGGCTGGTGATGGGCGCGATTAACGGGCTGCTGGTGTGGAAAGTCGGTATTCCGCCGATTGTGGTGACGCTCGGCACCATGAGCATTTATCGCGGCATTATCTTCCTGCTCTCAAACGGCGGCTGGATTAACGCCCATCAGATGAGCCCGGAGTTCCTCAGTCTGCCGCGCGCCACCTTTATCGGCCTGCCGCTGCTCGGCTGGTGCGCGATTGCCGCTCTGATTCTGGTGGCCTATTTCCTGCGTTACAGCCGCACCGGTCGCGCTTTATATACCGCAGGCGGTAACGCCACCGCGGCGTATTACACCGGCATTAACGCGGGCAAAATGCAGTTCGTCAGCTTCTGCCTTTCCGGCGCGCTGGCCGGATTCTGCGGCTATCTGTGGATTTCACGTTTCGCCGTCGCCTACGTAGACGTCGCCAACGGTTTCGAGTTGCAGATCGTCGCAGCCTGCGTGATCGGCGGCATCAGCACCATGGGCGGCATCGGCTCGGTGGTCGGCTGCCTGCTCGGCGCGCTGTTCCTCGGCGTCATCAACAACGCCCTGCCGGTGATTGAAGTCTCACCGTTCTGGCAGATGGCCATTTCCGGCGGCGTGATTGTCATCGCCGTGATCCTCAACGAACGCGCCAACAAACGTAAAGGACGGCTGATCCTGCGCCACTCCCCTGCCGTCCAGCCTGTGCGAACTAATACCGGGGTAAGATCATGAACAAGACCTTAACGTCGCGCAACACGCCGCAGACCTCTCCGGCCGGGAACGCACCGATGGCGGTGACGCCGTTCTTCCGCCGTCTGATGTGCTGGGAAGGTTTCCTGCTGCTGGTGACGCTGCTGGTGTTTGTGGTGAACGCCTTCGCCTCGCCGTATTTCCTCAATATCTGGAATCTGTCGGACGCGACCTTTAACTTCACCGAAAAAGCCATCATCGTTCTGCCGATGGCGATGCTGATTATCGCCCGCGAAATCGATTTGTCGGTCGCGTCAACCATGGCGCTGAGTTCCACCATTATGGGATTCTGCGCGCAGGCCGGGTTACCGACGCCAGCACTGGTGGGCGTCGGGCTGAGCGTGGGGTTGCTGTGCGGATTAATTAACGGCCTGCTGGTCACACGACTGAATCTGTCTTCTATCGTCATTACCATCGGGACCATGAGCCTGTTCCGCGGCATCACCTATGTGTTGCTTGGTGACCAGTCACTTAACCACTATCCCGCCAGTTTTGCCTGGTTTGGTCAGGGGTATGTCTGGGGGCCGTTGTCGTTTGAGTTCGCGCTGTTCCTGGTACTCGGCGCAGTGTTCTATTTCCTGCTGCATAAAACCAACTTCGGCCGTCGCACCTATGCCATCGGCAACAATCCGGTCGCCGCATGGTATTCCGGTATTAATGTGAAACGCCACAACCTGACACTGTTTGTGCTGGTCGGGGTGATGTCCGGACTGGCTGCGGTGCTGCTGACCTCACGGCTCGGCAGCACGCGTCCGACGCTGGCGCTCGGCTGGGAACTGAGCGTGATCACCATGGCGGTGCTCGGCGGGGTCAGCGTGCTCGGCGGTTCCGGCAGCATGACCGGGGTGATTATCGCAGCGTTCCTGATGGGGCTGCTGACCTTCGGTCTCAGCCTGCTGAATGTGCCGGGGATTGTGATGTCGGTGATTGTCGGTGCGATGCTGATTGTGGTGATTTCACTGCCGGTGCTGTACCGCAAGGTGCTGGCGCGGGGGAAATAGCGGTGTAACTCCCCCGTCTTCGGGCGGGGGAGTTACATTCTCATCCCACATTTGTACCGACTTTACACCCGCCATATTCATACTGACATTTCATTTCTTTTCAGCAATGCTTGCTTCCCGCAGCCCTCCTCCCGTAGTTTAAAACTTACTGGTTTATTTCTGAATGTCTTGAACAATGGGGAAAATATATGCGGATTCTGGTGGTGGGAGCTGGTGCGACCGGCGGATATTTTGGTGCGCGGCTGGCACAGGCCGGGCAGGATGTGACGTTTCTTTTACGTGAAAAACGGGCGCAGGCCGTTCAGCAGGACGGGCTGACCATTCACAGTCCGCACGGTGATTTCCATTTCCAGCCCAATGTCTTACAGGCATCGCAGCTGACCGGGCCTTATGACCTGATTTTGCTGACGGTAAAAAGTTTCGGGCTGGAAGCGGCAATGAAAGATATCGCACCGGTTGTCGGTGAAAACACCATGGTGATGCCGGTACTTAACGGGATGAAACACATGGAGACGCTGAGTCTGCGTTTCGGTGAACACGCCCTGATCGGCGGCTTATGTAAAATCAACGCCACGCTTGATGCCGACGGGCATATTCACCAGATGACGCCAATGCACCAGATTATTTACGGCGAGCTGTCAGGCGAAAAAACCGAACGTATTCTGAAAGTCGACGAGGCATTTCAACGTGCCGATATCGACGCCGTGCTGTCTGAAACGATTATCACGGATTTGTGGGAGAAGTGGCTGCTGCTCTCGAGCTTCGGCGCCATCACCTGCACCATGCGTGGCAATATCGGTCAGGTGGCGTCTGCGCCAGGCGGCACAGAGTTCGCCCAGGCTATTGTCACCGAGGCGCTGACCACCATGAAAGCCTTTGGCTACGCGGAACGCGCGCCGGCGGTGGCAAAAGTCAGGGAAGCGGTAACCGATAAAAACTCACCACAGACCTCCTCCATGTACCGCGATATGATGCAGGGATATCCAATCGAAGCCGACCAGATTATTGGTGATCTGGTCGAGCGCGCCACGCGTGTCGGGATCAATATTCCGTTGTTGCAGGCGGCGTATACGCATCTGTGTGTGTATCAGGAAAAGTTAAAGCAGGAATAATTTCTCTCTGGACGGGTGCTATTCATACTGTGGATTCTTTGCCTGACTTCAAGGTATCGGTTCTACGTTATCTCAGGATTTAGTGTTATGAAGCCACCCGTCTTTTATTAAATTTCTGCCAGCGACTTTCAACACTCGCTTGGTTACTCTGCACATTAACAAGAGCATTCCTTTAAGGGAGAACACGTAGATACAAATAAATTAATATTAAATCTGCACACCCCAGGATTTATTTTTTACTTTTCATATCACACCTCCACACTACATCCTATTCTATCCACAATAAGAAAATCCCAATGGTAGTGCTTACAATAAATGACCACTTATAGCAAGCATAAATAGCCTTTCTATATTTGAATGCGAATTTGACCGGATTTTTATTTAAATTCCCGGGGTTATTATTTTCATGGAAAGAATATATCCCCCCTGACATTTGATTGACTAATGACAGCATAATCAGATTCAAAAACAGAATAGCTCCGATAGTGAAAAAGATCTTCCCTAAAATAATATGACCACTAGAAAAGAATAAACTGGCTATCTTTAGCGCCAACAAAGTTAACGGGAAACCAATTAAGAACCTAAAAACCAAATTATTGAACAATGGCCTAAAGGCTAATACACACTTTCTCAACTTAGACAAATAAACTACCCTCCTTTATAGCACCAGACAGCCCAGTGATATTTGACCAGTAAATGATATTAAAACAATACCAACCCTTATGCTTCCTGCAACCTTCCGAGATTTCTTTTGCAGCAATATTATTCAATTGCCACACATGACCAATGACAACTACAACAAAACACATCTGGATTTGGCTGTGTGATATTATCAATGCCAATGCTATCAAATCTTTTCGATGAGTTGTTTTTCATTTTTATGAAGACCTCATGAAAATGATAATCACTAATTCTTTCCTCAATGATTGTAAAATCATTCTCCCTTAGAAATTCCAATAACTCGACGATTGGTTTACAAAGTTCAATGCCTTCTATTTCCATATCTCATACAATCCTCTGGCGGTTCCAATGGGATGTAAACATGTGGGAAGTTTTCTAAAATTTAGGGAGTTGTCCTACGAGTGCAGATAACGCTTTCAGATCGTTGAGAAACAGCTTCAATGTTATATTCCAGGAAAAAACAAATGAACAATTAGAGTCTCTAGCAAACACGCCAGCTATAAAGACTCACTAATAAAAATCACTTCAACTTTTCATATATTTCTTCCTTTGTAATTTTTAGCAAATCCTCAGTTGACGCATCAATATATTTAACGTTTATTTTTTCCAACCAATAGATTATCTTAATTAAAGTTTCCGTTGAGGAGTTACTGTATTCAATAGAATTGATAAGTTCTATTGCTAGCATAGCATTATCAATGCTCTTTAATTTCCTTGCTAATTCTCTTGTGTTATCATAAATATCATTTTTCATGATCAATACTTTTTAAATTCAATAATATCAACTGCATTTTGTGGCACTGCAACTTCAATTCCACAACCCAGGTTATCATCACCCCCCTGAACTGGGCGAGTAACAACAATAATATCTGGCTTAATTTTAGCTTTCATAATGAAATCACTACGATCGACATTAGCCTCTGGGATACCATATCTATTTGCATAGGCTGGTTTATTCGGATGTTCTAAAACCCAAAATTGTCCACCTGTGGTTTCGCCTTTACCTCTAAATAACTGCGCTTAATAGTAGATCACTGAAGGGAACTCAATCCGGTTTGAGCGATCTGATCAATCGCCAAACATCACAAATCATCACAAATCATCACAACCGGACTGAGTTATGCCGATCATAGCACCGATACCCAATAATGAACGACGCCAGATGGAAAAAATTGTCCATAAAACAACAGATAAAAACCATTCCAGACGTCTTATGGCCATGCTGATGTTGCATCGTGGTGAATCGCTCACTTATGTCTCTAAAACCCTGTGTGCAGCGCGGTCGCTGGATTAACTGGTTCACATTATTTGGTATCGAAGGCCTAAAAATTCTTCCGGCCGGACGTCAAAAAAAGTGGCCAGTGGAAGCGATGTTGCGCATGCTTGATTTACTGATTCAGCGCTCTCCTCAGGACTTTTGGTATCTGCGGTCACGGTGGAGCACTGAGATGTTAACGATTGAAATTAATAAATTATTTAACTCAACGTTACATCCTGGCTCAGTTCGCCGTTGGTTACCCGGGGCGGGAATTGTGTGGCGAAGAGCGGCTCCGACACTGCATATTCGCGATCCTCACAAAGAGGAAAAACTGGCAGCGATTGATGAAGCATTAGAAAAAAACTGCGCTGACCATCCCGTATTTTACGAGGATGAAGTCGATATTGATCTCAACCCTAAGATTGGCGCCGACTGGCAAAAGAAAGGTCAACAGAAGCGCATTCCTACGCCGGGTAAGAATCAAAAGCATTACCTTGCCGGAGCTCTTCACGCGGGAACCGGCAGAGTGGAGTACGTCAGCGGGACAAGCAAGAACTCAGGCCTGTTCATCAATATGTTACGCAAGTTAAGAAGTACATACCGCAGTGCCAAGACAATCACACTGATCGTTGATAATTACATCATCCATAAAAGCAAAAAGGCGTTGAAATGGTTGAAGAATAATCCAAAGTTTATAGTTATTTATCAGCCGGTTTATTCACCGTGGGTAAATAAAATAGAGCTTTTATGGCTGGCGTTGCACGAAACGGTCACACGTAATCATCGCTGCAGAACAATGTGGCAATTATTGAGAAATATCAGACAATTTATGAAAGCCGCTTCACCTTTCCCAAGAAACAAACATGGGTTAACAAAAGTGGAGCGGTATTAGGCGCAGTTATTTAGGATCTGATGCATGCTCAACAATTACTTTTTTATAACCATTCGCATAAATATATTCACAACATCTATCCAATGACCCCATTACGGATTGCCCCCCGCAGTAATCACTCACCACAAACAACTTCGGGATATCAGGCTGTCCAACCAAAATATAAAGAGCACCGCTAAGGCGATGCTCCGGGGGATAAGGGTTTAAATATTCGACTTATCGTTTATTCGCCAATAATAATTATATCTGGATTGCCATTTTTTTTATAAAAATCATTCAGATGTTCATGCCCGAATTTATCACCATAAAGCTCCATTAATTTAGCCGTACTCTTCAAAAATTCAATAAACTCATTGAGTTCATCTACAGAGAGCTGAAGTGTGAGTTCATTAAGCGATATTAAATTGTTGTCATCAGATTCATAACCGTAGATTTTCATAATTCCCTTAACTTATTCAGGTGGGACCCAGCCGTGATCGCGTAGCCAATCTTTGGCTTTTTTGCTTGGATTCGGTGTCCCTTTATGCGCGTCATGAACTCCACCACTCTGATTCGATGAAGTTCCATCTTTATAGTGAACATGCGGTTCTTGCCCTGGAATGTGTCCTTTATCTACACGAATTATATCTCTGGGGGCCTGTCCGCGTTCAACTTGTTTTTGCATATTACCAGGAGAAGATATTTTTCCATCGACTGCTGGGCAACAATCCTTCCCAGCCAACCCCAGCGGATCAACCCACCCCAGCGGATTATGCACATACCCGTATGGATTCACTCCACCCAGCAATCCTATCGGGTCCGGGCTCAGGTATTGCCCCGTCCCGTTATCATAGTAACGGAAACGGTTGTAGTGCAACCCTGATTCTTCATCGGCGTACTGCCCAGCAAAGCGCAGGTTGCAACTCAGCTTGTCCGCGTCGTTTGCCGCCACCGGCCACTCCGTCACCTCACCCCAGGTGCTCAGCCGGCCCGCCCACGCCACTTTGCCCTGCGCCGTCAGCAGCTCGCGCGGCGTCCCCATGTGGTCACTCACCACGTAGTGAAGCTGACCCTTTTGATACCGCGCCGCCGGCGTCAGAGCCCCCGGGGCGTACAGCCACTGGATGCCTTCGTCATACGCCACCGTACCGTCCGCGTACACCGGCGTTTCCGCTATCATCTGGTCACCGCTCCACCGGTATTCCGTCCCCGCGGGACGCGTGTCAGCCGCGTTTTCAGCACCCACCTTCTCTTTGCGGATGCGGCGGCCGAACGGGTCGTAGCGATAACGCCACCGCACCCCCGACGGCGTCATCAGCTCACTCAGCCGGTCATGCGCATCCCACCGGTAGCGCCACCTCTGCGGCCGGTAGCCGTCGCGGTAACGGCACTTCTCCGTCAGCCTCCCCGCCGCGTCGTACCGGTAGTCATCCTCTCCCCGGCTCACCACACGCCCCCCCGCCTGCCGCTGCGGCACCGGCGCTGACATCGCCCCCCGCGGCAGGCGGCTCTGCTCGCGGATGTTCAGGTTCGCGTCGTAACGGAACCGCTCCTCCACCGCCATCATGCCGCCGGACGCCGACCGCGTTATCTGGTCGTTACTGTCATAATCAAACTGCGACGTCCCCCAGCGGTCATCACCCAGGCTCAGCAGATTGTACGCCCCGTCATAGGCCCAGCGCCGGTTCACCGCGCTGCCGCTCATCTGCGCCCCGTCGCCGCCCGGCAGGTGCCGGTACTGCCCGCCGTCGCGCCCCGCCGCCTGGTGCAGTAACATCCCCGTCGCCGAATACCCCTGCGACTGCACAAAACCCGCCACGCTGTGGCGCAGGCGTTCACGACCGCCCGCGTCATACTCTATCTCCAGCGGGCTCAGGTCTCCCGCCTGCATCCGCGCTATCCGCCCGGCCATGTCGTAGTCAAAGGCTAACGTCAGGCCACGGAACGCCCGCGACAGCGGCCGGTCGCTGCGCGTGTCCCGCTGATGCGTCACCGCCTCGCCGTTCAGCCGCTCACACACCAGATGACCCGCGTCGTCAAACTCAAACTCCACCCGCGCGTCATCGTTCTGCGCCCGTATCATCCGCCCCTGACGGTCATACCCGTAATGCGTGACGGCAAGCAGCGCCGGCTGCGTCCCGCCGCCCTGCCACACTTCCTGACGTATCAGCTCGTCACGCAGGGAATAATGCCAGCGGACAATCCGGTCGTCCGCATGCCGCGCCCCCGTGCGCCGCCCCGCGGCATCGTACTCATACTGCACGCTGCGGCCGGTAAAATCCGTCTCGCGGATAACCTGCCCCGCGGCGTCCCGCTCAAGGCTATAGGTTTCACCGCCCGCACGGGTGACCTGTTTCAGCCGCGTGAGGGAGTCGTACTGAAAGCCCAGCGTCTGACCGTCCGGACGGGTCAGCCCCAGCTGCAGGTCACACGCCCCGTACACATAACGGGTGGTTTTGCCCCCGCCGTCCGTCGTCGTCGCCCGCCGCTTTTCGCCGTCGTAGCTGACTTCCTGCCTCACGCCGTCCGGCAGCTCGATGGCCGTCACGCTGCCCGCCGCACTGGCGTGCGCCTCAGAATGGGTGTACCGCGTCAGATGGCCCAGCGGGTCGGTGACGCTCTGCACGCGGCCAAACGGGTCCTGCTCCAGCCGCGTCGTGGCCCCGTCAGGGGAGATAAGCGTGGTCAGCTGATGCCGGGCGTTGTAACCATAGCGCCACGTTGCGCCGTCAGGCTGGTGCTCACTCACGCACTGCCCGCTGGCGTCATATTCACTGCGGTGCACCCGCCCCTGCGGGTCGGTCCGGCTCAGCAGCCGGCCCTGTTCATTCCATGCAAACTGCCAGCGTCTGCCGCCGGGCTGCGTGAGGGCGATAACCTGACCGGCGTCGTTGTAGTCATAGCGCACCGTATCCCCCGCCGCCCCCGTGACCTCCGTCACCTGGCCAAAACCGTTGTAGCGGTAACGGGTTTCACGTCCGAGCGGGTCGGTCTCGCGCACCCTGTTGCCGTGGTCCCACAGGGTCTGCGTCACGCGCCCCAGCGCGTCGGTCGCCCGGGTGACGCGCCCCGCCGTATTGTATTCAAACACGGCGCGTCCGCCCCCGCCGTCGAGGTAGGTGGTGGTGCGACCTCGAGGCAAACCGCCATAAACCAACCAGCCTAAACTATTCCACTTAACTTAAACTCATCTTGCTGTTATTGAATGAGTGAAGGACAATCTCCAACGCTCGCTTAGTAACGGCCCATTGATAAAAGTACTGTGTTGAAGGAGGAGATATAGATTCAAAATAAAACCAAAGCTCACCAATATTTCCGACATATATCTTTATTTGACTAGTAAGTAGACTATCACTATCAAAAATATCAACTTCTGCCTCCGATAGACTTTCTAGTTCTGCATTAAATATTTTTTCCACTGGCTTAATAACAGGAGATTTTAAAGATATTCCTTTCCGCAAACGATTAAATAACGCATTCATTACAAACTGTGGAGTAACATCATCATCCAATATCATAAAGTAGAAATTCATGGCATTTAATAAATCACCATTGAAGTTAGTGGACATAACATAACGAGAAAGATTACCCGTAGGGTCGTTTGCACGCCGAACAGTCCAAGAGGACGGATAGTAGAAATAGATTTTTGAAGGGTTTTCAATATTAATACTTTTAAGCGTCTCTGTAATTTTCCAATGATAGGCATCTTCAATAGACAACCAAGAAATACTCTGCAACATATCTTCATTTAGTTCTGTATAATTATTTTCATGGCAAGTTGCTTTAATCAGCAAGTAAACCCCTCTTTTTTCTTCTACATCATAATTTTTTTGAACCCTAAAACGCGAGATCATTATTTCATTGTTATATATTTTTTTCGTCAAAACATCACTATAACCACCTGACTCATCAACCCACTCCCTTTTATCGATAACCTCCTCACCCATTAAATCTAATTTGTAATAAAGCCAGTCACTGCAATTAATCTCATTACTTAAATTTTCATATGCCACAACCACTTCCAGATAAGGTTTTTCTTCGGTTGTTCTGTATAAACCAATCATGGTTAGCCCCAAACCCTGAATTGCAGTTGGTTTAAGCAAAACGGGTTTTACGTACAAAGGAAGTACTATTTTATAATGTTGCGCCTTGGAAATAGAAGAAGTGTAACTACAGCGCCAAAAGTGGTCTCTTTGATATTCTAACGAGTAAGAAACGCTCTTCGGATAAGGGTATATATGTTGCTGGCTCAAAATACTATTATTTTCCACAAAACCTCTCCACTTGCAAACTTAGTTACACCATATCAACAAAATACCGATGGAAATACTTATGATAAACGACCACTTAAAATAAAGATAAATCACTTTTCTATACTTGAATGCAAATTTAATGGGGTTTTTATCTAAATTATCTGAATTGTGTTCCTCATGAAAAGAATAGACCCTATCTGTCATTTGGTTGACTAACGACAACATAATAAGATTCAAAAATAAAATAGCCCCAATAGTTAAAAATATCTTCCCTAAAACATCATGCCCATCAGAAGTAAATACACTAGATATTTTCAGCGCTAAAATAGTTAATGGGAAACCCATTACAAACCTAAAAATCAAATTATTTAACAATGGCTTAAACGCCAATATGCAATTTCTAATCTTAGACATATTAATCACCCTCCAATTATAACACTAGGCAAGCCTGATAATATTGTACCGGCTAAGGATGCCGTAGCAACATCAACCTTATTTCTTAAAGGCCCAATCTTAATTTCCGCATCACCTTTAAGACCTAATAGGAAGGCAATTTCTCCTGAAGCTCTTCCTTCAAAAGTCAAATCATCAATATCAAGTATTATACTACTACCTCCCCCCGCCCCTAAACTACCTGCCGACCCACCAAGAGTTCCTTTCGCAGCAAAATATTTTGTTTCTACTCCCCCCTCGATTTCACCATGTGCGACGGAAGCCTCTGCACTGGCCTCAAAACTGTACCCATACTTTTGGTGAGCAGGGTCAGTAATAATTTGGCCACTTGCTTTCGCATCAGCGTATCCTACCGAACCCTCAACTTTTACATTGCTATAATCTCCAGATCCTTCTTTACCACTACTTATCCCTGCATTTCCTGATATACCTGTGGCTCTTCCTTTAGCCGATACACTATATACTTCGTCCTCATCAATGTAATTTGTAGTCCCTTCTGCTTTTGCTACAGATGTTCCCCACGTTGTATCGATTCCATCTTTAGTAATACCCCAATGATTTTTTATCTGAAACTCCATGAGAACAAGCCCCGCGCGGATTTGATCAAAGGAACCATCAGAATCTTCGTCGGATTGTGTTGAATATGCGCTCAGTATTCGCAAGGACAGGTTATCGGGTAAACTGTTTTTAATACTGCCGTCTTTATTAGCTTTTTTAGCTGGAGTCAGATAATGGTATTGAGGTGGTTTTCGACCTTTTGTCGGTGGTAGTGCTTTTATATTACAGCTTGTTTTATCCCCCATTCGAGCCGCAGGCACACCATTAATTGTTACACTTTGAGAACCTTTAGTGATAATTCCAGGCCCATGAAGATGACAAATAAAAGTATCCCCTTCTCTGGCAGCAGGGAATCCCCCAATAGTTACGTCGTGACTTCCTGTTTTTAGCGGCCCGGTATGTGCCGCCATATCTATAGTTTGTCTAGCCGCGGGTTTACCCATTAAAATAAATATCCTTTTATAAAAAAATTCCAATTCCCAATCCATAAAATACTTTTTATGGATTGATTTTTACTATTGCACCTGTCAAAACATGTTCGATGCTACCATCGGAAGTGAGAGTTTTCGTCTCTACTGCGTAATCTGTATCAGCAATATTTTTTATAGAGATACCTTTCAATACAATGTTGCCATCCTTGGTAAGGGTGATACTTGCTTTGCCGCAAATGAGCTCAATTTTTTCTCCTGCGGTTTCAATAATATTTTTACAGGCATTGACAGTCATGCTTTCCTCAAGCACTTCGATATTCATTTCTTTTTTTACGGTAACATGCTGATCCCCTCCCACTGTTTCCACATGGTTGACCTTGACTGTCGTACTCCGGTTGTTCAGCACCTCGGTACGCATATCCTTCTGCGCGTGCATGTACAGTTCTTCTGCGCCGGTCGCGTCTTCGAACCGCAGTTCGTTAAATCCCTGACTTTTATAGGACTTCGATTTGATCGACATCTGGGTTTTCTTACCCGGCAGGCCATTGGGCACGATGTTACTGGCGTGATAGGTACGACCGGTCACTATCGGCTGATCGGGGTCGCCACCCAGAAAATCCACAATGACTTCCTGACCGATGCGGGGAATGGCGATGGCCCCCCATCCGTGCCCAGCCCAGGCCTGGGAGACACGTACCCAGCACGAGCTGGTGTCATCCCCTTTGGCCTCGCGGTCCCACGGAAACTGCAAACGCACGCGTCCGTGGTTATCGGTATAGATTTCTTCCCCGGCAGGGCCGACGACTTTGGCTATCTGCGGGCCGTCCATGACCGGTTTATTGCGCGGCGACGGCCGCCAGGTCTGTTTTCCCGGCACAAAATTGAACTGACAGGTGAGCGTGGTGCCCTGTCCCCCTGAAGAAGTCAGCCGGGCCTGCGGCTGCGAACCGGTATGAACAGTACTTACCGGCTGCCAGCGGGTGTTCAAATCAGGGCGCGGATGTGCCATCAGCGTAAAGCGAACGCCGGGCTGAAGCGCAAATGCGTTGCTCTGCCCCTGCCCCTGCTGGGCATCATTGCGCAGCCCCTCGAGACGGTACTGAGTAAAGTTTTTACCGCTGTTATCCTTGTAACGCCCCGGGTAGTCATAGTGTTCATACGTTTCCTGCTGGTTCTGCAGGTCTTTACCCATCTGGTTAAATCTGGCGTCCCATGCGGGCGTTTTGAAGGTGTAATCCTTGAGTGTCACCGACGCCGTGCGGACGCGACTGCCGCAGCGGAATGAACTGATGCAGATGACCGGAGAGGTGGAGGCGTCCGTTGCGTTGTACGGCAATACCGGCCCCGCTCCCAGAGCGGCCACGTCGTCAGCGAATACCAGCGTATGACCGCCTTCATCAAATTCGAAGAAGTAAAAAATCCCTTCTTCCGCCGTGAGTCTCTGAATGAAATTCAAATCCGATTCGGCGAACTGAACACAAAACTCACGCTGCGGATGGGGATTTTTAAAGGCATAGGCGACTTTGCTGATGCCATTCTCTTTCATCAGTATGCTGAGGATGGTCTGAATATCCTGGAGTTGAAAAATCCGCGAATTATGTCGCAACGTGGCCCGCCACAGCGCGGGGCGTATCACCATATCGTACCGGGTCTGACCTTTACCGGTATCGCCCTGCTCAAATGAAGACACAACGCCGCTGATACAACGTTGCAAAATGCCGGTATCCATCACGGTGAGCTTTGCAGTGGTGTCCAGGACTGCAGCGAAATCCACCGCCGGATCGGTGCTCACCACGCTGACCTGCAGACTAAAAGGCGTAGAAAATGATTCCGTCAGCGTAAAATTCGCGACAGCGAAGGTAGCGGGCGGTAAACCGCCTGCAGTCAGGGAGAAATTAAGTCCGGTTAATGAAGAGAGCATATATTACCTTCCTGGCCCGATGGGCATTCCATATATTTAGGTGGGTTTCTATAAAAATATGATAATAATTTGTTAAAGAGGTAGCGGTTCACGTTATAATTTTTGCAAATTCAGCATTATTTTCTTTATGTGTCTTCAGGCTAAATAAGGAGTGGCATTCTTGATGCTTATAATGCATATAATACCTCCTCAAAATAGACACAAGGACGCATACTAAAATGGCTAATATGATTTATTTAACTGTAAACGGAAAGAAGCAAGGCCTCATATCAGGTGGGTGCGGATCAATTGATTCCATTGGAAATAAAGGCCAGACTGGACATCTTGATCAAATATTCGTTTACAGTTTATCCCACTCAATGACACGAGAGCAGAATGTCAATCACCATCCAATCATGATAAAGAAACCTATAGACAAGGCTTCTCCTTTACTGGCTGTATCTGTTTCAGAAAACGAGATGTTAGAACTTCTCTTTTCATGTTACAGAACTAATCAATCAGGTGCTGAAGAGTTATACTTCACTGTAAAAGTCACTGGCGCAACAATATCTGATCTGGCATCCATGCACCCACACAGTATTACGCATACAGGTTCACAACCAGAGGAAACGATCTCTTTCAAATATCAGAGCATCACCTGGGAACATAAAATTGCCGGGACCAGTGGTTACAGCATCTGGGATGAACGCGTTTACTGATAAATCAACATCCATCGGCGGATATTCGGCTGATGGATGTTAAATTAAATGCCAGCCTGTTAAATAAAGAGTATTCCTTCTGCGCTGCTGCCAGCGAGGTGTCATACAATAAAGAATGTAATGCGTTGCAACCTCAATTTTATCGTACACGCCTGCTATCTTTTTTGTAGTACTTAACATAAGCACGACCGAATGAAAATACGTATAAAAACCAGAAGGCCAGAGGAAATATGGCATAGATGGCTGATTCACCGAGCACAATCACATTTGAGAAAGGGAAGATTCCACTTCTGCCAATATCTATTTGTAACTTTGAACCGCCTGTTAAAAGCAAAAAAGCCACAAGATTCAGAAATACCTTATCTGAATACAGAAAATGACAAAAGACATAGTAAAGCAAAAATACTGTAGATATTGAAAAAACACAGTAAAATAATAACGGAGTTATATCTTCCATAGCACAGCCTCTTTTATTAAATTTAGAGTTCACCGCCTCCGGCATCACAATCACTCAGGTAGTGAATCATCATTATGAAATGAAAAATGTCAATTTTTCTTCCTGAAATATTTACCATAAGCCCTGCCGAAGGTAAACACAGATAAAAACCAAAATGCAAGGGGAAACACTGCATACGTTATGGAGTGACAGTCATGGATAAGATAATCAGTGAAAGGTAAAACCCCGCTCCTTCCGATGTCAATATGCATTTTAGAGGCACCAATCAAAAGAAGATAAGAGAAAACATTTAACAACAGATTTTGTGAGTAAAGTAAATGGCTAAATATTGAGTACAATACAGGAACTGAAAGCAGTGAGACAATGCAATAGAGTACAAAAGACGTCGTGAATATCATATTTAATAAGCCCTGTATTGGCCATAAGCAGTGTTTGCATCTCCCAGTAGTTCTGCAGTCTTTTCATATATCGTTATAGAATTAATCGTAGTAAACGTAAAAATTATTAAATAACCCCTGAATCTTATTACTGTCAGATTCTCCATACAGACAGTGGCGATTTTCATCAAAAGGGTCGTAAGAGTTTCCAGGCATAGCGATAAGTCCTTTTTATGTTCTTAATATGCAGACCCTGCCTGCATCGTTAACTGATAATACTGGTTCAAAAATGAATTTAGTTGTTCATCGATCTGTCTGAGCAGTACCGGTGAAGGTTGTTGATTTTGCCCAACCACAACATTGAGTTGGCGCAACAACTCTTCTAACGGCGTCTGGCGGGTCAACTCTGTCTGCATATCGTATATGGCTGTTTTTAGATATGAAATAGAAACACCACCCCGTATTTTTTCCTGCTGAAGCAGTTTATCGGAGAGTGCCTGTAGCTGCCCCTGCAACATGAAGTAACTGTGGGTAGTACTACCTGTTGCCTGCGTCTGTAATGACTTTTCCCAGCGAGAACTTTCAGCAATCTGGCGAGGGTCAGCAGGCCAAAGTTGGCGAGCCATCAAAACTGAAAGATGTGCATTACGCAGATTTTCCAAAGGAGGAAGAGCCGCCAGTTGTTTCATCTGTTCGTCATAAGTCGTAATGTCGGGTCGGGCTAACCATAATAAAACACTTCCTGCGGGTTTATCTTGCAAGGCAATCAGTTGCTGTTGTATTGGTCTGAAATAGAAAAAATATGCAGCGGCCATAATCAGCAGACACAGACTGATACCACTTATAAATCCCCGGATTGCTGATGACTGTTTTACCGGCAACGCTGTTGGTGCGAACCTTACTTCAATTTTTGGCTCAGAGGATTCATCTTCCTGATAAGTGTGGGAAGAGTTCGTTATGTGAGGCTCTGTCTCCGGTTCAGGAATTGATAAATACACCATCGGGGGCATTTTTACATTGGCAGGTGAGGGAGATTTGGCTGTCTTGCCAGAAGAATCCAGCCTTTTCACGGTGTTCTGCATCAGATACAACAAATTTTCAATTCGCGGAACCCGCTTCAATTCCACCTGTTGTAGTTTGTCAGCAAGTAATTGCAATGCGCGCTCTGCGCGGTACACCATACGCAAATCATCATTGCCCAATTCATACTGCCGCAACAGGCCTCCTACTCGCGCGTTATACCATTCAAGAATTTCACAACGGGCCTGAGGTGTTTCAGGCCATAGATGCTCCCATTGGCTCACCACAATGCCAGCCAGGAGTTCAGTTCCTTCCGTGAAACCGGTTAATCCGTTGAGTTGCGTACGGGCAAAGGTGTAATAAACCGCCGTTTGAAGATCCACACCGTTATTACGGAATAAGGTAAGCGCCAGTGATTCGATCAGTCGCCAGTTTATCTCCGGGCGCGACGGACGATTGACCTTATTAATTTCATCCCGGATGGCATTAAACTCAGGCAGGGCGCGTGGGTCGCCCCCTGTTTTGATAAAGGTATTTTGGGAAATATCACTCATAACATCTCATCCATAAGACAACCCTGACCGAATGGCCAGGGTTGTGAAACCACAATCAATATAACGTTTCAGGCAGGCTAAATTCGCTGAATAAACCACCTGCAAATGGATTATCAGATTCATCAACGGAAATACGATAAGTCATTTCGCCACCATCAACTTTGAAACGAACATCGAAAGAACCGGCGCCTACGTTAGTCAGCTCCCCTGAGTTGATCAGGCGAAGTTGTCCCCACGGGCCACTGAAACTAAGGGTACGCGGTGATTTTCCGGTCTGGTCAGGTACCAGCGTGACTGAACTTTCTATCCCAGATCTCATAGAGTTTGGCCACACGAGATGTACCGTGTTGTTGCGCCCATGCGAGTAATCGAGCAACTGGCCATCCAGATTCAGTACACTGCGGCGTTTGTTGCCACTCAGTTGCACAGGCTCAACGGCAAATTGCGTGCCCAGCCCTGTTTGTGCGGAGAAGAAGGTATCGCGGATTTTCTGCGCCTGTTCAAGTTGTTCTAAAACATCAGGGCGTATCAATAACTGTCCGTCGCTGCCACTTGTTAAACTGTTCTCAATAAAGGGTTTAAGGTTTTCCTGATAGAAAGTATCAAGGGTTCCTTTAGGGCCAAAGAAGCGTTCAAATTCACTTAATGGAACATCTTCTTTTGATTGCGGATCAAAAGGATAACGTCCTTCCAGATAGGTTTGATACTGCTTAACCACTGTCTCTCCCCATTCGACTTCAAGTGACTTTATCGCTTCCATCATCACAACACGCCATGCCTGTTCTGCCAAAGCCCCCACCCAACGATTCAGAGGTTCGGGCAAATTTTTGGCCTGCTGCTGAACTTCAAAAATAGGGTCACTGCTATTTTTCTCCAGTCGCATCTGCACTGCTTTCAGCGCCGCTTTACCCGGCGAGGGTGAGTTGTGGATCACCAGCAGGTAGCGATGCAGTTCAGTGAGCTTTTGATAAACACTCTGCAGCTCGCTGCCTTTATCACCATGTTCGACCAACACCGATGTCTCTGGTGCGAATTCACGATTGATACGCGCCAATAACAGGTAGTCAGGTTTTTGCAGCAAATTCTGACGTTCCTTACCGACAATCGCATCCTGAATGGCAGGTAAGCGGGTGTTATCGTTCAGGGTTTGTAACGCCCGGCGGAAAGGCTGATCACCACTGATGACCTGCTCTATGGCCTTGATTGCCTGCGACATATCCTCAAATTCAGTAACAGACAAATTGCTTAACGCCGCATGCCACGTGGCATTGTAATCACCAAAATACTGTTCGGTGACCTGTCGCTGGATCTCTTTGCGGTCAGCTTCACTGTATTCCACATTCTTACTGAGATTAAGCACCCAGCTATCCATGACAGTCAGATCGATTAGCTGATCATTTTGTTTAACAAAATAATTTTGTAATCCGTTACGTGTGAGGACCTGCGGGATCTCCAGTAAATTATCATTCGCGGAAACAAATACATCGTCGAAACTGGTTCCGATTTGGTCGCGAAGGTTAAGTGAAGAAGGCAATGTGTCTCTGGCCTTGACCAGCAAATTTTGATAAACACGCTGATAAATGGAGAGTTTGCTCAGCTCTTGTTGTGCAGAACTGATCGGCTTCAGATAAGGGGCGAAACTTCTGATTGCATACTGGTCGTTCTTTTCCCGCGCAGCATGCCAGTCAGTATGCCTGAGGGCATAATCAAGATGGTTCATCAGTTGCTGTTGTAGTTCGCGCTGACCATTAAACTGCCGGCTCCAGATTTTCGCCATATACTGCTCAACCAAAGGAATATTGCGGCCACTGCCATCGTCCAGCATGCGCATTACCCGTAAGATTTCGAGTTTCTGTTCACTTTCCTTCGGTGCGGCATTCATCTGTTGAAGTAAGCCGCTCATTAAAGAGGGAATAAATCGTCGCTGCAGCAGTTGCAGATAGGTACTTTCGACGTAGGGACCAATATCATCCCCCTGATATAACCCCATATCAGCGTAGAAAGTCTTCTTCTCGTGATAATCTCCATAAGCCAGAGTGGCATCACGGATCGGGTTGAGAAGTGGCAACTCAAGATTACCGTAAATGTCATTCCCTTCCGGTGCCGGAATTGAAAGGAATTTTTTTGCCTGCGCCAGGACTTCCTCTCCGGCACGATAATTAACCTTATGATAATAATGCCAATAGCCCCACAACGTTGCTGCAATGGCAGCACCGGCGAAGGAGCAAATAATCATCCGCTTTCTGGTACTTCTCAGCCAAATGCTGTTTTCACCAGCCAGATTAGGCTCTGCGAGCAGCACCCCACCAAAAAGTTCTTTTGTAAAATAAGGCATGGTGTCAGTGACAGGCCAGGTTGGAAATGCCTGAGGGGACAGATGATATTGCACAGCGGCTGACTGGGTGAAAACATCATCCATCTGACCGCGTTGTTGCGCTGAAGTAAGGTATACGCCGCGGAGTGTGGGCTGTATTTGATCTCCGCTATGCAGAATTCCTTCCAGCATCTGCCCGATATATTCCTGCAGCCCCTGAATTTGGCGGGTAAAACTAAATAACCGGCTTCGCTGTCCTGCATCGACGCTATTCAGCATCATTTCAGGCATGGCACCATTAAGTTGAATCATCCATTGCTGCCAGAATTTTTGTAATTCCTGCCGCCATGCATCGGGTTCAGAGGTCAATGTGAAAGTGACACCGAGAACCGCCTCGCGGGCCACTTTATCCAACGTCTGATACATTGCTTCAAACCCGTAGAGCAGGTCCATTTTCGTTAACACGACATAGAGAGGCAGTTGGCAATTCAAACTCAGACGTACGTCCTGCATACGTTGCTGCATAGTTGAAATATAGTTTTCACGTTGCGATTTATTTGCTGTCAGTAACTGATGAAGATCGACAACGAGTATCAGCCCGTTGACGGGCTGGCGCTTACGCTGCTCGACCAGCCAGGACAATAAGCTTTCCCATAACCGGGGATTGAGAGATGACTTGCCCGCGACAGACACAGGAGGCTGTTCAATGAGTTCACCCGCCGGATCGATAATGACGGCCTGCTCTCCCAGCCAGCAGTGAACGCGTAATGCCTCCGCATCTTCTATATGACTGCTCTCAAGCCCTGCTATCTCCATCAATTTGTATCCCTCTTTTATAAGGGTCGTTTTTCCACTCTTTTGCGCTCCAATCACCATGTACCAGGGCAGACGATACACATAATTTGATACCCCGAAGTGGTTCTGCAAACGCTGTTTCCATGTGTTCAGATAAAGATTCTGTTGCTCAATATCGGCGAAAACAGGGTCATCACTTTGCTTTCTGACCTGCAACTGAAGCTTTTCTAAGTGTTGCAGGCGATTGAACACCTTTATAGCCAGCCAGCAAACACCCATGAGAACCAGAATTGCCGTTACCAGCCAGCGGCTCAATAAGGGTTCAAACGGGTGGCTATCTTTCAGCTTCCACTGAGGTCCATAAACCCAGAGCCAGATAAGCACAATACAAGCCATCAGCACCAAAACGACGGGTACTGACGCTTTAAAACGAGGAATCGCAGGTTTTACGATTCGAATAAAGGACGGCAATTTCATGCGTGTTGACTCCTGTTCCTTTCCCTGGTGATTACGAGTTGAATTGCCGCTGTTTTTCGGACAAAAGATCCATCAGGGCGGGTTCCCATTCCCGGAGCTGTAATTGCAATCCCATCTGCAATAAGCTGTGATATTGCTGCTGAGCGAGTGCCGTTAATCCTGCTTTTTCCAATAATTGCGCACTCAGCAACTGATGGTAGAAACGTCCCCTTGGTTCGGCTTGCTGCGATTGTTTGTCCATCATCAATAACGCCGCCTCCAGTCCTTGTTGTTGATAGCATTGCCAGATTCCTTCCTGTTCAAGAGCGGCATCCCTTTCCTGTTGTGATCCTGAGGCCTGAAGCAACCACTGGGCGGACTCTGGTGACAGAAAAGGAGTTTTATCGGTAAATAAGAGTGTCTTTAACGCCGGGAGCCGCGTCAGGAAAGCATTAAGTTCATCACGTATTGCGCAGGTGACGTTCTCATAACCCAGACGGGTTGCAATCTGGGCGGAAATCACATGCCCCTCAAACCAGTAAGGTGCAAGCGTCAGGCTTTGTTCCACCTGTTTCCACAAAACCGGATCGGCATTCGCTATCTTTCCCTGATAATCGGCGACCATGTCTGCAGAGACAGCTGCCAATGGGGTTTTGCCGTCACTTTGCGCCACTGGTGCCACCGTTAAGGTATGCCAGATGGCATGTCGGCGAAGACGAAAACCTATATCAAGTTCCGGATGGTTCTCACAAAGCAAATCCGCCATTTTCAGCAATGTTTGCCGCCAGGCTTTATCACTTGAATCATCAATCGACAGAGCGGGTGATGCCGCCCCCGTCGCCACAGCTGGAGTCGTTACCACCGGTGATGCCGGCAGTTCGCCGGCAACGGCATGTTCGGTGATACGGGAAGGCTGACGTGCGTAGCAAATTCGTAAGCTGTCCACGTCTTTCGCCAGAACGGCTTCATCGCTATGCCAGACTTGCGCCAGATGTGCCAGCAGGCCCTGAACGTTCTCACGTTGTGCCTCGGTTGCTTTTTGACAAAAACTTCCGCTGGCAACATCAAATCGTTTAAGGATCTGCTGTGCAAAGCGGCGTTTATGCAGCGCATTTTGAGGCCATGCGATATTCCAGAAATGCTGCACATAATCTGTCAGCAATGTAATCGCCAGCATCAGTTCATCCGGTTGTCCCGCATGTTGCAACGTCCGCAACAAATGCACCAGTAAGCGAAAATCTTTGCTTTTCTGTGCCAGAAGCGACAGTGCGACTTGTTGCAATGCCGGGATATCTAACGTGTTATGCGTCAGCGAGCCGAGCCTGACCATCTGTCCATCAATCCGTTCCCACTCAGGATCATTATCAGCCAGTCGTTGCTCTGTTTGTTCCGTCGTCAGCGGTGTGAGCAACAATGCCTGCCAGGGGTGTTGTGAAATGGAGGTGTCCATAAGTGTTACCAATGACAAGCATTACGCAGGGGTTTAATCACCTGTGTAAGCTGTGAAATATTGAAAGTGAAATGCGGTTCAGCGTTATTCCTACCCTCAATGGTGAGAGTATCTGCAGGCATCAGGCGTTTGATTTCATCAATACCTGCAAGCCCCCTACTGGACTCCAGCAAGTAGCCGTTTTCCCGCAGAAACCATTGCACATCAAACCGCATCTGATCGACGTTAAGTGTGATATTGCCGTCTTTCACACGGTTAACTGACGCAATTTGAAGCCGTGTAATATTGTCGATGCAACTCAGCATCAAAACCGGTCTCGGAGGAGGGACGCCAATTGCGGGGGTGGTAATAATCACGGAAGGATTATCTCCCGTTCCCACATTCACCAAAAAGGTTGTCGCATGGTCGGGACGCGCTTTTTCCTGCTCCATCGCGCGATGCCATGCAGGCCCCGTGTTGTCCTGGCGATGGGTTTCACCTCCCTGAATGTTTAACGCGTTGTCATAACAATCCAGTCGCACTAAGGGTGAAGCTTCATTTCTGCAACGTTTCATCGATACCAGCGCACGGGCCTCCTCTCCTTCATCATACTGGCGGGTGGGTAAGGTGAGAAAATCAGCAGTGGAGTGGCTGGCGGACAACAGCAATGCACTGATTAACAGAAACACGCTCATGGCTGACACCCGTATTTCGACATTTTATATGACAGCGTCCGTGGCGCGATCCGCAGACTTTTCGCAATACGTTGTTTATCGCAATCCAATAATCGCAGGCGCTGAGTGATCACTGCACATTCAAACTTTTCCACAGCTTCATTCAAATCATCAATTTTGCTGTAGTCCTGCGCCATGCCTGGAAGGGTATGCGTATCGGCATTACTCATTGTTGCCAACAAATCATCCATTTGTTTTTCGCGTTGTTTGAACACGGTGCGGATTTGTCGTAGTTGCGTTCTCAGGGTGTCCATTTCCTGTAATTTATTGAATCGGTGCTGAAAAACCTGACAATAGATACCAAACATGCCAAGCGGATCGGCAAAGCGGCCAATCCCCGCAGCAAATACGGCAATGACACCACAAACCTGACCGTGAACATCGAAAAGGGGTAAAGCATAGAGCCCACAACTCACCGGCAGTTCCTGCACAAAACGACGAAAAACCTTATTTTCTATCCGCACGCCCTGATGTAACGAATCCCATATTCCGGGGGTTCCGTTACGCAGAACCTGCACTAAGGGATGGTTGGTGTCTTCAATATCCACATCCATTTTCAGTTCAACATTTTGGTTAAGCGCAGGCATACAACTGCAATCGAGACGCCCTTCTCCCGCGTTAAATTTGGCAATAATCAGAGAGTTATAACGCTGTCGGTGATGATGCACTGTCAAAAAACGGTGAATCAATTGTTCAACAGAGTCGGATTCCAGAAGTGCTAATAAGCTCTTCAGACGCTGTCTCATACAGCCTCCTCAACTTGCGCACTAAATACATTCTCCTCTGCTGCAATTCTGATTTTGCTGATCGCCCGGCCCGTTGCCATTTTTTGCAGCAGCAGCAATGAGACAGGCGGTAAAAGGGCACCATCGATGATGGACTCAAGCATACGGGCACCATTTTCAGCGCGGGTAGCCCGGAGCAGGATTTCATCCACGACCTCAGGTTCAATGACAACATCCGCATTAAAACGCTGACGTAGTAAATTATCGAGACGCGTTAATTTGCTATGAATAATTGTGCTGAGGGTATCTTTATCCAGAGGCAGGTAAGGCACGACTTCCATTCGGGCTAAAAGGGCAGGCTTAAAGAATCCGGCGAGTTCAGGATACAGCAACTCATTGAGCAACCCCGGTTGAGCCGTATTATCGACGATCGTCTGATAGCCAAGGTTCGAGGTCAGGAAGAAAACGACATTTTTACAGTCAATTACGCGACCTTCACCATCTGCCATTTCCCCTTTGTCAAACACCTGATAGAACAAATTCAGAACATCAGGGTGTGCCTTTTCAACTTCGTCCAATAACACAACAGAATAAGGCTTCTGACGAATGGCTTCCGTTAGCACACCACCTTCGCCATAACCTACATAGCCGGGAGGTGAGCCAATCAGGCGGGAAACCGTATGCTTCTCCTGAAATTCTGACATGTTGATTGTCGTCAGATACTGGCGTCCGCCATAAAGGAGTTCGGCAATCTGAAGAACAGTTTCTGTTTTGCCGACCCCGCTTGGCCCGACAAGCAAAAACGCCCCCATCGGCCGGCCCGGGCGACGTAAATCAGCACGCGCAGTCAGTAAATGTTGATGCAGGCAATAAATTGCGGCTTCCTGACCTTTGATCTCTTTACTCAGGTAAACGGGTAATTCTGTCACGACAGACAGCTCACTTTGTGAAAGGCGGTTTAATGGCACTCCCGTCCATTCAGCGATAACTGCGGCGATCTGTTTCTTATCTACATGCGGAGAAACTAAAGACTGATGGCTTTGAAGTTCTTCCAGTTCGATACCCAGAACCTTAAGTGCTTCTGAATCTTCACAGGAACTGTCATCTTCTTTTGCCAGCAACGCCGTACGCAGATCGATTATTTGGCGTACAAGATGCTGTTGTTTTTCCCACCCGCTCGTTAAATCTGTCAGTTGTGATTGAATTTCTTCACGTTTATTTTTTAGCGCGAGCAGACGCTTATCCGGATCGCTCAGGCTGAGACGCTGTTCACGTTCAAGCATCTCAATTTCCATCGCTTGCTGATGTAACTGCGTTTTCAGCGCAGATACCCGCCGCGGGGCCGATGTTAAGTTAATAGCCACCCGCGCAGCAGCCGTGTCCAGCACATCGATGGCTTTGTCCGGCAATTGTCGGCCTGAAATATAGCGATCGCTCATGATCGCTGCAGCCTGTAATGCCTCATCATCTATGAGAACACCATGTGCTTGCTCATAGACAGTACGCAGACCACGCATAATCACAGTGGCTTCCTCTGCACTCGGTTCAGAGACTTTGACCAGTTGGAAACGGCGCGACAACGCCGCGTCTTTTTCAAAGTATTTCTTGTATTCGCTCCATGTGGTAGCCGCTATTGTTTTGAGCTCGCCACGAGCCAACGCAGGTTTAAGCAGATTGGAAATATCCAATCCCCCCTGCTGGTTGCCGGCACCAATCAACGTGTGGGCTTCATCAATGAACAGAATCACTGGCGTCGCTGACTGGGCAATTTCAGTCATAATGCCTTTGAAACGTTTTTCAAATTCCCCTTTCACTGCGGCCCCGGCCTGAAGTGCTCCGAGATCAAGCGTCATCAGATCGCAGTTACGCAATTTTTCTGGTACCTGATTATCAATGATGCGTAAGGCCAAACCTTCTATCAGCGCACTTTTCCCCACACCAGCCTCTCCCACGACAATGGGATTATTTTTACGGCGGCGGCAGAGAATATCGATCATCAGGTCAATCTCTTCATCGCGACATAGCACAGGATCGAGTGCGCCGTTACGTGCCTGTTCGGTCATATTGGAGGCATAACGGGCGAGTAAGCTTTCTGAATGGGTCGGGAAAGTGTGCCCTGTGTTTTTCTCCACCACCGGCGTTTCAGATGAATCGGCCGTCCAGTCGGCAAAATTTTGGCGAAGTAATTCACGGTTCACTGGCAACAACAATTGGCTGGCGGCCGGGTGCAAATAACGCGACGTGCTGAGCAATAGCGTCATTAACATCACTCCGCTGCGCAGCTGGTTATGCTCCATCTCTGTTGATGCCAGTAACCAACTGTCCTGTAGCCATTCAACCAGAAGGGGGGAAAAACTAGGGTACGTCGGATTCAGTGATTGATAATTCGTAACAGGGTGAGCGAGCGATTCCCGCAACTGCTCGCTCTCAACACCCGCACGATTCAGGATAATCCGGACATCGCTGAGTGGCGTCGAGATCATCTGGCATAACACCTGGGAAACGGTAATCTCAGCATCACCCTGACTGACACAATGTGCGGCCGCAGCTTCCAGAGCATGACGGGCAATAGGGTTAAGGCGTTTTACCAAAGTGGGCAAGTCAACGTAAATCATTTGTGCCTTCCTGGCTCAATAGGTTGTTTAGCTGCTGCAAAATATCCTGGGTTTGGCTGTGCAAATTAATAGCGTAAAACAGATATATCGCCATCAGCAGGACCAAACCACCCCATAAAATATGTTTAATTGTCAAACGCTTAGTCAATAAGTAGTGACCCCTGAAGCCCGTTTTATTGTGATGCAATACGGTCGGTAATATTTCGCCACGTAACTGAGTAAGCTGCTGATGTAATCGCCGGAATAGTCGCTCAAAATCATCCCCATGCTGGGTGGTGACTTTGTATCGCCCCCGATATCCCAGGCAAAAGCAGAGGTAGATGAATTCCAGAAGATCCTGATAACGTTTTGGTTCCCCCATCAGCCGCTCCAAAAGGACATAGACTTTTTCACCTCCCCAGGTTTCATTATGGAAATGCACTAACAAAGACTGTTGTAGCCAATCGTTTTGCGTATTCCAGCCATGACCTAATGCGGTTTCATCAATAAAAGTGCATAACATGTAGCGGAACGAGACAATGGCGCCGGGCTCATATCCTTTCGTCTGCAACAGCTGCTCAATAGCCCGAACATCTGCCACAACCTGCTGATATAGCTGCGTGGGCAAAGGCTGGTTTTCCATGTCTTTCAGTCGCAGAACCATTCCGAGTAAGGGCGTCGCCGCATCGACCATAGGGTTCAGACTTTCCCCACGTAGCGAGAGCTGATATTGCCGATAGGCGGAGGCAGCTTCAGGAGTTGTGAAGAGCGCGCTATCCGTAACGATATCGTTTTTCATTAGTTACTCCTGATGGCCCAGAACTGCATATCCAACTCAGGGAACTCGCCGGCAACGTGGAAAGCGATGGCATTGCTTTGCTGGATTTCCTTCCATGCCGCACTTTGTTGATCCAGCATGAAGTAGGTATAACCAGAGTGGTATGGCAACTGACGGGGCGCAGCAGACAGGGCCAGCAAAGGCACCCCGGGCAGTTGCACACTGACAAGATCGCGAATTTTTTCCAGGGACGTTATTTTGGTTTGCTGAACGAACTGACGCCGCAATTGCTCTTGAGGGATCTGGGCGTGAACCGCCAATATGAAATCTGCGTTTCGTAACAAATCACGTTCATTAATAGTGGCAACGCGGATCCCATGCGCCTGCATCTGCAGCTGAATAGAAATGGCACGTGGTGTCAGCACTGTACACAGGGCCTCGCGCATGGCAGAAAATAGCGGTTGAAAACTGCTGGTCAGGTCGTGATGGTTATAGACGGGAAACACCCCAGCCAGTCGGGATTCATCCGTAAACGTGCGCAATTCACCGCAGCTTTGTACCAGCAAGGTATAGAAAGCCTGCGGATGCATGACTGACTGATTAGACAGGTGGGTAAAAACAGGCTGTATCCGGTTAAAAACTTGCAGCATCATGAATTCAGCCACATCGGCGATGCCCTGCTGCCCCGGAGAACCAATACGTTTCGCCAACAACCTCGCCCTTTCCACCAGCATCCCTTCAATCTCATTCATGAAACTTTTCAACGGATTGGCAACGTTGAGATTGGTACAGGTCGTGATGAATTCGTCATCCAGAATTAATGAACCGTCCTGCCGCTTTTCTTTAATTCGGCACAGGGGTAATACAGACCAGGCGCTGAGATCCTCGGAGCCCTGCATCAGTCGCGGAGATAACTGGGCCAGTAATAGCTGGCTGACATCTCCGCCGTCCGTATGCAGATCCCGAATGTCATCGATTTTTTCACAATACCGCACCGCACCGGGCATCTGGCTTTGTTCACTGGTGATTTCGTTCAGCGTGTCATTTTGCATCGGCAACGCCAGATAAATATCACGACTGGCGGCGTCGTTGCAGCTCAAAACATCCAGTGGTTTTGGCACGTTATCCTGATAGGGAATATCAAAAACTGTGCCGTCGGCCATATTCCCGCTGGCAGTGCTCAGCCCAATGCGTCCCAGTTTTAACAGCTCCTGATTAATCGCCAGTGTGCTGAATCCGAAACTATAAGCCTGCACATTTGTGATGCGATGCTGCAGTTGATAATCATTATGTCTTTGCTGTTGTTGAAAGTGCTGCGGCTTGATAAATAGGCCTTCGCGCCAAATCACTCGATTTTTACTTGGCATGGCTATTCTTCCTCTTCCTTTAAGTCAACCTCGTTCGATCGCAAATGGATCAGAACGTGATAGTTATGCCCTATCCCTTTGATCTTGATTATTTTTTTCCACTCACTCCGATTGTCATCGGAGTAATAGGCCACCACACCGATATAGCTGTTTTTTTCCTCCAGTTTGATGACGGGTAATGGCTTAAACTGATCCGGTAACAACGTATAGTCCTGATGGTCGATATAATTCTTGCCTAAGGTTTTATCTAACAGGTCGCCGGCTAGCTGGTCGTAATCTGCCGCCAGCATTTTGGAATCTTCACTGAGATACACCACGGAAATAGCAACAGGTGCCGCCTCGCCCTGTATGTTCGGATTGGTATCAGGGTCTGCCAGCAAGATCATTTGAATTGTTGAAGGCTGATCGTTGGCTTCTCCGACAGGGGTGTCAGGATCCAGGATGACCTTGCCGATTTTTTTGGTGGTCTGGCATCCAGATAAAATCCACATCAGACCCAGTATCAAAAACAGATACCTTCCTCTGCTGAATTTCATTGTTCACTGTCCTTCATCCCCTGACGGAGCGCATGGTCATAGGCCTGTTCATAAACTTCACCAAACAACTTTTCGAAGCCTTGCTGTCGGCTGGAAGACAATTCCTGATAGTAGTTTTTATACATTTCCCATGCCCAGGCGGAGTCTTTTTCCTGACGTTCATTACTGCGCTGATACTGTGTAAAACGCATCCACAAACGTTCCGGTGAGAATGCTTCCAGCATCGTATTCAGCGCTTGCGTGATAGCCTGTTGGTTAGCCTGATGGTGAAGGCGTAAATTATGCAGGCTCTCAGCTACCGCTGCGGGCGCAGAAAGATGCACCGGGCTTTTTTGATCGGCAAACATCAGGCTTAGTGTGGTGTTGTAATCCATCCCCAGACGCAAAGGGTTATCTTCAATCGGCCGTAAATGTTTATCGCGCAGTCCGTGTTGGCTGCGTTGTAACGCCAGCAAACCATCAATGGTAGCCTTAAGGGTTTTACCCGCTTCTTCAAGAAAATCATTCGCCTCCTGACTATTATGGATAGGCAGCTGTGCCTCGAAACCACGCATTAAAGGAGTAATCGCAACATGTTGGAGTTCCATGTTGTGTTTGTTCTTGTCGTCCGAAACGTCAGTATGAAAAGCGGTTATTTTTGGCAAATCGAGAAAGTCCCGGTCCATGGAATTGCCCCGGTCTGTATCTGAAAGTGGGGAAGTGAAAAGAGGATCACGATAGCGATCTTGTTGAAGAGAATGTTCGGCCGCCGACTCATGAGTCAGCAAATCATGGGTTGTCAGGCTTTCTGTTTCTAAAACACGTAAAGGGTCATGGCTGAATCTGTTGGCAACAGTTGTGGCCAGGTGACTTTCCTGCGAGTAGCCCCCGGCCCCCTGCGATGACATCCCCTCTAACATCGCATCCATAGGATTGCTGTGGCTCGAGACCAACGACTCAGGTGATACCATTAACGGGTCTGCCACCTCGGATGCAGAAAGGGCGATTCGCACTTTTATCAGCAAATTTCCGACATTGAGTTCATCAGCCTGCTGGAGGCGAACAAAGCCCGAACTGGCTGTCAGCACAGACTGATTTATGGTGACGGAGTCATTCAGCACACGCAGGCAGAAAGCGCCATCACGCCATTCAATGGCAAACTGTGAACCTTTAATGTTGCCATGTTGATCCTGAACGGACCAATGATGACTGGTGTCACTCCCCACATTCCCACCCGGCAGCGTAAACGTACAATTAGCCTGTTTACCACTTTCAAGCTTGTCGCTATTCACGACCCGGAGTAAAAGCGTTGGTTGTTGTTTATCCATCTTTTTTATCCCTAAATATTGGTTGTTATTCCATAACGCTGATGGTTACGTGGGGTTTTTCTTCCGGCTGCCCGAGAAAACTTGTCCAGCCCAGTAGGTTATTTTGCTCCGTTCCCAGGATCATGCCGTCAACCTGGTGCTCAGCCAGTCCCAATCTTAAATCCCAGGCAAACTGGTCGCGCATTACGAAAGCAACAAACATAACGAGTGGTGAATAATTAGGGCCGTTTGGTAAGAAAGATAAGAACTGTTCACGTGTGAGCTGGTTAATACTGAGCAAAAACTTACCGCTTCGATCAGCGACCTTCGCACCGAGAGAAAAGTTAACGCCGAGAACAGATTTTTCGGGATACTTCTTGCCACGTTCTTTGGTTCGTTCACCTAAGCGGTTTTGCTGGTTAACGGGGATAGCAACCTTTCTCAATTGCCAGCTATTTAGCGTGACATCGGCCAGATTAAAACAATGTGATACGAGGCTGCATATCACTTCTGAAGCCCGTCCCGGGCTCGCTAATAACCCGGCATAAGCCAGCATTTTTCCATGATTAATTTGCAGCTTTTCACGTATGACGTCGCTTCCTAGCCCCACCAGCGCATACATCCGTTGTGAAAATGGATCCATACCTCCATTATCGAAAGACACGTAATAGCGGTACTTTCTCCAGATTTGATGCAAAAGGGTGAGCAGTCTGTGATTGAAAACATTGAGAAAATCAGTCAACCGGTTTTCATTCTGCGCATCTTCCCAGGCCAAAGAATCGAGGTAATAACCCGGCAGCGGCGACTGGCTGCCATGTAAACCCAGAAAAGAGACTTCAAGTTCAAATTTGCACTCTCCGATACGCTTCAGGCCAACCACGTCCCTTGTAGGGAAAGCCAGACTGGCTGTAGATTTGAAACGTATGATTTCACTGGCGAGTTCATTGCCTTGTTTCGGCTTTTGCCACGCTACCGCCCATTGATTGATCAACTCAACCAATTGGAAAAAGTTATAACGTGTAACATCCGGCACCGGCACTTCCAGTGATCCTGCAATAGTCTTTACATCAACGCGTGTTGACCCATTTGTACCGGCCATTCGTAACATTCCTGGTTATCAAGATTGATGACTCTCAACAGATGAAACGCATTAACGCTGGCATACAGTGAAAAGAAATTTGCGAGTACGGTACTGAAGAGATACAACTCACCTTCCGAGCTGAAAGCACTTTGTTCCAGCCACAGCGTGCTCTGGAGCCCTCTTACAGGTAATCCACGGAATAATCTGTCGACAGGTTGTGTTTCGATACGCTGAATGGCATCGAGTTTCTTTTGGGATGAACGGGCTGCCTGACGGTCGTGCAGGCTTGGAAAATCATAGGTGTGTAGAATTTGTTTCAGCGCATCTTTATCGAGTAAAGATAAATAATTCAGAGACATATTGGAGAGCAGTGACCAATGCAGGCTGCCATCTAATACCGGGTATAAGGGAACCGAAGGCCGGGTAATATTGCGGAAAGAAGCAAACGACGGACTTCCTTTTGTTGGCTGGTTGATATCACCAACCCGCAATGTGAGCGGGAGCTCGCGGTTAGTGCAGGTAAGCCCGACAGCCACCGTTTCTTCCGACAGAATCACCTCTGACTCATCGCTTCGCACAAAAGAAATATAATGCTCAAAGCCTTTTCTGAAGAAAGACTCCCTTACGCGCAGACGGTAATAAAGCGTGTCATGCTCTTGCGCATTTTCAATCTGATGATGAAAACTCTCGAAAGAATCATATTGACGACCATGACCGCGCGAACGGCCTGAAACAGCGTGCTTCTCATTAAGCCAGCTTTCGACGTGGTCTACGGAAAAAATGTCATAGCGTTCGGGATGATGATAACTGGCGCATAAAGGATATTCTGCCTGAGTGCCATCAAGCTCGATGGCTTCACTTTCGTGCGGAAACAAATTCACCGCCGGGGTGCAATTAAGACGTAAACTTGTCGATCTGATCTTCGCGTCAGGTGGCAATGCATGAGAAAAATGGAAATTCAGCGTGAACTCACTGGCGTGCAGTTGAGGCGGGAAATCAATAAAACCGGATACATCGAAAAAGAGAAAACCTTCAGAAAAACAAAAGTATTCCTGCAAGATCCGGTATCCCATGTACGCATTTTTTGGATAAGGCAAGAGCGCGTCTTCACGCTCAAATCCAACAGGATGAAAATCAAAATCAGGCATAGGGATTGTCATCCCATTAACGACCAGCTCTGCCCGTTCAAAATAATGGCTTATCCAGAAATAGAGCTGTGTACTGGTGTAATTGTCCTCGCCCAGATAAAAACGTAGTTTACCCAGTTGCATTTCCCGCATATTAAGTTCGTTTTTTGCAGCGAAATGAACGCTAAGTATTCCCTTTTCATTACTGTTATTAACCGAAATGTCTTGTATTGGCATAGGGAAAAGCCAGATATCCCGACATAAGGTGAAAACACATTGAGGCCCGACTGAAGGTTCATCACTGCTATAAGTAGGAGGTTCAGATTTTTGTGCTACCGGCACGCTGAGCACCTGGCTACCTCTTTTGATAAGAGTTGCCTGTGTGACACTTACCTCATCCGGCTTATATTCAATAATTGTCATGCTGGGTATAGGCCGCAAGTAATTTGGCCACAGCATATTCAGCAAACCATGCGTGAGCTCTGGGAATTGATCGTCAATTTTTTCACGCAGATTACCGGTAAGAAAAGCAAAGCCTTCAAGCAAACGCTCTACGTCAGGATCCGAGCCCTGTTCGGACAAAAACGAGGCCAGATGCGGTCGCTCAATTGCAGCATCCCGCCCCAATTGCCGCAGGTAGTCGAGCTCATCCCTGAAATATTTCTCAAATGACATTATGCTTCCCTGTTCAGACAGTAACGACGGTTACTGTCTAACTGAATGTTGAACTCGATGGCATCGCCGATATTGTCAAAATTAACCCGGGCACTGATATGGAAGCTCAATAGCAGCGGATCGCCCTGATCAAGCAGAGACTGAACAACCACATCTGAAATTCGTGGTTCATAACGTTCAATGCAATTTTTGATTGCCAACTCAATGCTCTTTCTGAAATCAGAAGTGGTTGCCGTGGCATCATTGAGGTCTATCACCCCTAATTCCACTGCGCTCTGACAACCTCCCGGACGAGAATTAAGCACGGCATTTAAATGCTTTTTGATCGACCCCAAAAGTTCGCGGACACGACTTTGTGAAGAAGGGCCGGGGCCCTCCTTCTGGATACGCTCAAACAAGCTGGCCGAACTTCCACGCTCCCAATTGAGAAGTGCTGCCATGCCCTGCTACTCCTTATCCAAACGGCCAACCAATGACAATTCGAAACTGGCACCCATATATTTGAAGTGGGGACGCACTTGCATCGCAACCTGATACCAACCCGGATCCCCTTCGACATCCAGTACCTGAATTTGAGCCGAGCGAAGCGGACGACGGCTGCGTACATCTGTCGGCGGGTTTTCCTGATCGGCAATATATTGCTTCAGCCACATATTCAGTTCACGTTCAAGGTCCTGACGTTCTTTCCAGGAGCCAATTTGTTCACGCTGTAATACTTTGATGTAGTGGGCTAAGCGGTTGATGATGAACATGTAAGGAAGCTGAGTACCCAACTTGTAGTTGGTTTCTGCCATCTTGCCTTCACGGGTATTAGGGAAGACCTTTGGTTTCTGAACTGAATTCGCGGAGAAGAAAGCAGCATTGTCACTGCCTTTGCGCATTGTGAGGGTGATGAAGCCTTCTTCCGCAAGCTCAAATTCCCGACGGTCTGTAATAAGAACCTCTGTAGGGATTTTTGCCTGGATTTGCCCCATTGCTTCATAAAGATGAACCGGAAGGTCATGAACCGCGCCACCGCTTTGCGGGCCGATAATGTTCGGGCACCAGCGGTATTTAGCGAAGCTGTCTGTCAGACATGACGCCAGCAGATAGGCGGTATTACCCCATAAGAAATGCTCATGATTTTTGCTGACATCCTCGTAATAGTTGAAATTCTTTATAGGGTTCTCAACCGTCGAATACGGTAAACGCAGCAGGAAACGCGGGGTCGTCAAACCAAGATAACGGGAGTCTTCAGATTCACGTAAGGCCCGCCATTTAGTATGTGCAGGACCTTCAAACACAGATTTCAAATCTTTTATCGCGGGCAACTCAGTAAAGCTGCTGATGCCGAAGAAATCGGGCGCCACGCTGGAAAGGAAAGGAGAATGAGCCATCGCACCCACAGCACTGACGTACTGCAGCAACTTCATGTCTGGCGTGTTGTTACTGAATGCGTAATTGCCAATGATAGCGGCAGTTGGCTCACCACCAAACTGGCCATAACCGGCTGAGTAAACATGCTTGTAGAAGCCGGACTGGATTATCTCTGGAGAGAACTCGAAGTCCTCAAGCAACTCGGCTTTTGTTGCATGGATAATATTGATTTTAATATTTTCGCGAAAATCAGTACGGTCAACCAGCAGCTTCAGGGAACGCCATGATGATTCAATTTCACGAAATTTCTCAGCGTGGAGAATTTCATCCATCTGAACGCTGAGTTTTTTGTCCAGTTCAATGATCATTTTGTCGACTAACAATTTGTTAATCGGCTCTTCATTGGTACCCGTATCCAAAATGCTGCTAATGAAAGCCGCTACGCCTTGCTTTGCAACATCGTAGCCATCATTGCCGGGCAACATGCGTGTTTGCGACATAATTTCATCGAGTAAAAAAGTCGCACCGCCAACCACAGTGGCTGCAGCTGCATTTTCTTCATATAAAGCCATTCTTAAAATTCCCTCTTTTCAGCTCAATTACTTCTGATTAAGAACATCCAATTCTTTGAGCAGTTGCTCACGCATTTCTTCGTTACTCAGCAACTCCTGTAAGCGAGATCGGAAGGCGGGGATATTTCCTAATGGCCCCTTTAATGCCACCAGGGCTTCGCGCAATTCGAGAAGTTTTTTGAGTTCAGGGACTTTTCTGGCGACATTGTCAGGCGAAAAATCATCCAGCGAATTGATACCTATTGTGACCGCCATATCCTCTTTCCCCTCTCCTTCCAGGCGATTGGGAACGCTAAATGTCAGGTCAATGCTGGCTTCACTCATCACTGCGTTGAAGTTATTTTTATTGATTGAAACAATCTGCCGCTCTTCAATCGGAGTCTCTTCGCGAACCCCTTTCAGATCCCCAACGACCAACAAATTGAGTGGCAATTCGATTTCAGCAACCTGGTCCCCTGTGTTGGGAACGTACTTGATGTTTATTCTTTCCTTGGGTGCCACGCTGCTTTGATTACTTTTACTCATAACATGTCCTTTTAGTTACTGAGATAGAGCCGCTAAATACTGTATTTTCCTGCGTCAGAAATAAGTGGGATATTGAAAACAAGACGTTCGCTTAAACCTGAGGAATCCCTACATCCATAAATCACAGGAATGGTTTATTCCAAAACATATGGCTCAGGTATAACAGGCTTTGCCGGAAACGATAGTAGCTCAATATCATATATTATTTTTAACCGCATGCACCACTTTAAACAAAATATAAAAAACCTCACCTGATTTTTAAGGAAACGACTTACTTATATTTCTAAAAACAGTTTAAAAATATTATTTGCGATCATGTGAAAAATCATTAAAAAATAAAATACTGTTATAAAACAAATGATTAATTCATACAACATATGAATACTTCTTTGCTTTGTTATCCATCACCTCTGGCCATAGAATTTACCCAGCATTTAATGCTGATTTTGCAAAAATTATAACCGTACCTGCTAACCAAATTTGAATGCTTTCTGCCTCGCCTTGGTTATGGGTCATTTCCGATTTATAGTGCATCCGGAAATTGATGTGTCGATTTTCGCTGTATTAAGGCTCGCGTAAAGCGATCCCCTTAATATTCTAATATCACTAATCATGTGTTTTTAACTATCAAGGAAACTAAAGATGCCAACTCCAGCTTATATTGCTATCAAGGGGAAAACACAGGGCAATATTACCGCAGGTGCTTTCACCGCCGAGTCAGTCGGGAATATTTATGTTCAGGGTCACGAAGACCAGATGCTGGTTCAGGAGTTTGAACACATCGTCACTGTACCCACTGACCCGCAGTCAGGTCAGCCTTCCGGCCAGCGTGCACATAAACCATTCCGTTTTACCGTAGCCTATAACAAAGCCGTCCCGTTACTTTATAACGCACTGGCTTCGGGCGAAATGTTGCCGGAAGTAGAGTTGAAGTGGTACCGCACTTCTGTCGAGGGGAAACAAGAGCACTTCTTCACGACGAAACTTGAAGACGCCACAATTATCGACATCGACTGCAAAATGCCACACTGCCAGGATTTGACGAAAGCAGAATTTACTCAACTTGTGCGTGTATCTCTGGCTTACCGCAAAATCAACTGGGAACACACAACAGCGGGTACTTCTGGTGCCGATGACTGGCGTGCACCAATCGAAGCCTAAATTTGCGTCAAAGCAGCAGCCGAAGTATAGGCTGCTGCCCCCCTCTCTGGCCCGTGTTCGCGGGCCATTGATGAGTAATGCTTAACTGTTTCAATAATATCCGGTCGGGTTTAATACTTTCCGCCAGATGGATATTAAACATCGTGCGCAGGTGGCCGTCGTAATATTGCGTTAAAAATCCTCCGGACGGTAATGCATCATTCTTAATCGTTCAGGTATGTACGCCCCTTTTACAGGACGCCGCTTTAATCCCGCGGGTATCGCGCAGCCTCCTAAAACAAACACCCGCGAGTGATTGTAATTTACGCAGGGGAATATCAGGGTTGTACAGACGTTCCGGTAAACGAAGTGATGTTGATCTTACTTGTAGAGACTCAAATTCACATTAAGAGACATTATTGAATGGGCGGAAAGGACAAAGAGGAGAGAAGGCGATCTTTAACGTCAATGAATAACAGGGAAAAGAATAGTGTTAACAAATAGCTTATCTGCCCTGTAATAAACAGAGCAGACAAGATCCAAACACATCAGCGGTTCGGTTAACGCGCGATCAGGAAGCTTTCCAGTGTCGCGCCGCCATCCAGAGCGGCTTTAATAGCAGAAGGAGTACGACCCTGGCCGGTCCAGGTTTTCTTCTCACCATCGGTGTCGGTGTAGGCATAAATCGCCGGGCGCGGTTTACGTTTTGCTTTGGTGCTTTCTTTCACTGGCTGGTGGCCCAGCAGGTCATCAATGGCGATGCCATCGTTAGCCAGCATTTCACGGTATTTCAGTAATTTTTCGTCACGTTCTTGTTGCTGTGCGCTGAGTGCTTTTGCATTATCGCGCGATTCTTCAACAACTGCGGTCAGCTTCTCAAGAATTTCTTCGAGAGTACTCAGTGGCATTTCACGAGCCTGAGCCCGAAGTGTACGGATATTATTCAAAACGTTTAACGCGTTGTCCATGATGTGCTCACTTTAGAGGGGTATCATTAAATTAGTGACCCTGATTCTACACAAACAAATAATGATATCAATTGCGCAAGGATAATATTACACGCTATTACACAATTCCTGTGGCAGCGTTTTACTTGTTGCCGGGCAGCATTCGTGTTTTTTTATAAGGACTTGTTGTGTCTGAATAAATTAAATTTTAACGAACAAACGACTTCGCAGACTTCAAAATAAGCAAAAAAATATTATTAACGCAAATTTGCGCGCCTTTATAATAGTCTCGCTGCGTGAATAAATCATGTTGCTATTATGTACAAAACGTACACATTCTTTATCTTCCGGTGCGATTTTTTGATGTTCAATTACACATCCCGATAAAAATAATCCTAAAATGCCGCGCAAAAGGCATTAACGGCACAAAATTTTAGAAGCGATTTAACAGTGATGGCTTTAAACTGTGATTCGAATCACAGTAAATATCAGGGTAAACCATGTTCAAAACCATTTTTGTCGTCTGTGCCGCCTGTGTGATGTTAAAGCTTGCGCTGGACTGGCAGATTATTTTGCAGGTTGCGGAAGGCTGACCGTCACTTCTGAAGCCATCCTGGTAAACTCTGACAAGTTTCGTGTTAACACTCCCCGCCGCCACATCAGCCAGGTAGTCAGATAACGGTAGTTATCCGCCAGCGGCCAGAGACTTACCGTGCCGCTCCCTGGCATACTTTCCAGCATACTGCGCGGCATCAGCGCCAGTCCGCCTCCGGCAATCACGCACGCCAGCATGCCATGGTAGGATTCCATTTCGTAGATTTTTCCGGGCGCGGCCCCGTCATCCGCAAACCAGCTTTCGAAATGCCGCCGGTATGAACAATTTGAGCGGAACGCATACACAATTTCGCCATTGACGTCCTGCCCGCGTGTCACCGGCGCGTGATGCCGCGGTGCAACGATAACCATCTCTTCCTGAAATACCGGCATGCCATCCAGCACCGGATGCAGCACCGGCCCGTCAACAAAGGTCGCTTCCAGTTCGCCTTCCAGCAATTTATCCAGCAGTTCGCCGGACGGGCCGGTGCTCAGCGCCAGTTCAACTTTGCTGAACTGCTGATGATAACGCGCCAGCAGCGCCGGAATGCGCACCGCCGCCGCGCTTTCCAGCGCACCCAGCGTGAATACGCCCTGCGGTTCCGTTCCCGCCACCGAGACTCTTGCCTCTTCGACCAGATCCAGAATGCGGTTGTTGTAGTTGAGAAAGTTACGTCCGGCCGGAGAAAGGCGCAGCCGCTGGTTCTCGCGGATAAACAGTTCCACGCCCAGCTCTGCTTCCAGCTGCTTAATCCTTGTGGTCAGGTTTGACGGCACACGATGAACACGTTGCGCGGCGGCGCTGATACTGCCGGTTTCGGCAACGGCACGGAACATCTCCAGTTGTGACAGATTCATAGTCTTTCTCAAAAAGTGAACGGTTTACTTATTTTTATTCATTTTTATTCATCCCTGCAAGCCTCTATTCTTCACAGACCGGATTAATGAGGAATAAAAAATGACCACTGCCAGCACACAAACACACGCCATTTCACTGAACCCGTTCAACGGCGAACGCCTCGGTGAATACCCTTACGATACGCCGCTGGCACTTGAAGCGACTGTTGCGCAGGGCAGCAACGCATTTAAACACTGGCGCAAAACTGATGTCGCGCAACGGGCCGCACTTCTGGTGCATCTGGCCGCTGAACTGCGTGAAGCCAGCGAAGATATTGCCCGCATGATCAGCCGTGAAATGGGTAAACCCGTGAAACAGGCGCGTGCGGAAGTCGAAAAATCAGCCAACCTGTGTGAATGGTATGCCCAGAATGGCCCGGCCATGCTGGCACCGGAACCGACTCAGATCGATAACGGTGAAGCGCACATCCATTATCGCCCTTCCGGCATGATCCTGGCGGTGATGCCGTGGAACTTCCCGGTCTGGCAAATTCTGCGCGGTGCGGTGCCTGCATTACTGGCGGGAAATACATTCCTTCTCAAGCCCGCCCCGAACGTCATGGGCACCACTTATCTGGTGAAACAGGCGGCACTGAAAGCCGGTTTCCCGGCGGGTGCGTTTGGTGTGATTAACGTCGGGAATGCGGCCGTAGCCGATCTGATTGCTGATCCGCGCGTGGTCGCTGTGACGGTCACCGGCAGCGTGCGCGCCGGTGCTGCGATTGCTGAACTGGCCGGTAAAGCCGTGAAGAAATGCGTGCTGGAACTGGGCGGTTCTGATCCGTTTATCGTGCTCAATGATGCCGATATAGATGCCGCCGTGAAAGCCGCCGTTGCCGGTCGCTACCAGAACACCGGGCAGGTTTGCGCTGCGGCAAAGCGTCTGATCATTGAAGAAGGCGTGCTGGAAACCTTTACTGAGAAATTTGTTGCCGCCACTCAGGCGCTGGTGACGGGCGATCCGCTGGATGACGCGACCTATATCGGCCCGATGGCACGTTTCGATCTGCGTGATGAGCTGGATAAGCAGGTTCAGGACAGCCTGCGTGGAGGCGCAACCCTGTTACTGGGCGGCGAAAAAATGGCCGGTAATGGTAACTTCTACGCACCGACCATCCTGAGCAACGTCACGCCGGAAATGACCGCGTTCCGTCAGGAGCTGTTCGGGCCGGTGGCGGCGATCAGTGTCGCGCGTAACGCTGAACATGCCGTTGAACTGGCGAATGACAGCGATTTTGGTCTGACTGCGACCATTTTCACTGCTGACCTTGATCTGGCAGAACAGATGACCGGCGAGCTGGAAACCGGCGGTGTCTTTATCAACGGTTACAGTGCGTCCGATCCGCGCGTGGCATTTGGGGGTGTGAAGAAAAGTGGCTATGGCCGCGAATTGTCGCACTTCGGTTTACGCGAATTCTGTAACGTGCAGACCGTGTGGAGCAACCGCCAGTAGTCAGGATCCACAATGACAATCACAGGATTCCATAATCCTGTGATTGTCTTCTTATCCCGCTCATTCCCTCATTTCCCCCAGCTGTCAGCCCTGTCTTTTCATAAAAAAGATAAAAACTTCTCCCTTGCCCTGTCCAGAATTGTGCTTTGCGCAAATCAAAAGGCACAATTTAATGATTGATAATTCATCAGGTTATCATCTTTACAAAATCACACCGTGACAGACGCTTATTCCCTGCATTCCTTTTATTGCCTGTTCTTTCCGAAGGTAATGAGACATTTCAGAGCTTTACTATACTCAATTTGACTTAATCCCAGCCCTCAATGAACGGAGTGACCAATATGGTTAACAAAGTATCTTTCAGGCGGACGATGGTTGCCAGCATGCTCGCCCTGATGTCTGGCACCGCAGCAGCGGCAGATCCCACGCCCGCTGCGGGTTCACCTGAAAATGCCCCCAAGCAGGACACGTCAAAACCTAACATCGTGGTTATTTTTGGCGATGATATCGGTTACTGGAATTTAAGTACTTATAACCAGGGAATGATGGGATATAAAACGCCCAACATTGACAGTATTGCCAGTGAAGGTGCGAAATTTACTTCCTATTATGCTGAGCAGAGTTCCACCGCGGGGCGATCTTCCTTTATTACCGGACAAATGCCGTTCCGTACCGGGATGAGTAAAGTCGGTATGCCGGGTGCACCGCAAGGCCTGCAAAAAGAAGACCCGACCATCGCCAATATTCTCAAACAACTGGGTTACGCCACCGGTCAGTTTGGTAAAAACCATCTCGGTGACCGCGATGAGTTTCTGCCCACTGCGCACGGGTTTGATGAGTTCCTCGGTAACCTTTATCACCTGAATGCCGAAGAAGAACCTGAAAATCCGGATTACCCGAAAGATCCGGAATTCCGTAAACAGTTCGGCCCGCGTGGCGTCATTAAAAGCTCGGCGGATGGCAAAATCGAAGATACCGGCCCGCTTACCGTCAAACGTATGGGGACGGTGGATGAAGAAACCCTTGCCGCCAACAATGACTTTATGGAACGCCAGACCCATGCCGGTAAGCCGTTCTTCACCTGGTTTAACACCACCCGCATGCACAACAAAACGCACCTGAAAGACGGCAGTATCGGTGTGACGGGGCTGGGCACTTACGCAGACGGCATGGTCGAGCATGACAAGATGGTCGGCGAGGTGTTGCAGAAGATTAAAGATCTCGGCATCGAAGATAACACTATCGTGCTGTACACCACCGATAACGGTCCGATGACGGCCACCTGGCCGGATGCGGGGATTACGCCGTTCCGTGGGGAGAAAAACACCGGCTGGGAAGGCGGTTTCCGCGTTCCGGCGATGATCCGATGGCCGGGCCACATCAAACCAGGCACGCTGATCAATGATATTTTCGGCAGTAACGACTGGTTCCCGACGCTGGTGGCAGCAGCCGGTGTGCCGGATATCAAAGAGCAACTCCTCAAAGGCTATAAAACGCCATCCATCACCTACAAAGTTCATCTCGACGGCTATAACCAGCTCGATTTCCTGCAGGGCAAAGGCGAAGATCCGCGTAAGGAATTCTTCTACTGGAGCGATGACGGCGACCTGCTGGCTATCCGTTATGGCCGCTGGAAAGCCCACTTCATGATCCAGGAACACACCGGTCTGGATCTGTGGCGCTATCCGTTCACCAAACTCCGCGCACCGATGATTTTCGATCTGGACGTCGATCCGCTGGAGAAAGGCTCTGACGGTATGGGCTACAACACCTGGTACTACGACCGCCTGTTCCTGCTGGGTGGCGCGCAGAAATATGTGAAAGAGATGCTGGATACCTTCAAAGAGTTCCCGCCACGTCAGAAACCCGGTTCGTTCACGGTTTCCGATGCGTCGGCGATGCTTGAAGAAGGTGCAAACGCGAACAACTAACTTGTCACCCACCGGGCAGACCCCTGCCCGGTACTTCCCTCAGGAGGCGCGATGAAGTACAGCACCACATTGCCTGTTAAAGCATTACCGTCAGCAGAAAAGTATGACGGTACAGGCCCGGAATATACGCGACGCTTCCACGTAATGGCCAAGCCCAGCGGCTCAACCTGTAACCTCGATTGCTCCTACTGTTTTTACCTGAGTAAAGAAGATCTGCTGCATCAGGACCGGCACACCGGCATGAGTGATGAGGTGCTGGAGAATTTTATCCGCCAGTACATTGACGGTCAGGACGGCGAACAGGTGGTGTTCTCCTGGCAGGGCGGTGAGCCGACATTAATGGGACTGCCGTTTTTTGAGAAAGTGGTGAAATTTCAGAAACAGTATCAGAAGCCCGGTCAGCGCATCGAAAACGATTTACAGACCAACGGCGTGCTGATTAACGACAAGTGGGCCGAGTTTCTGAAAGAACACCATTTTCTGGTGGGCATCTCCATCGATGGCCCGCGGGAACTTCATGACCGCTACCGCGTCACGCGCAGCGGCAAGCCGACTTTCGACAAAGTCATGCAAGGCGTTGCGGCGCTGAAAAAATACAAGGTGCCTTTCAACGCACTGGTGACGGTCAACCGGACCAATGCCCGCTTTCCGCTGGAAGTGTATCGCTTTATGACGCGGGAACTGGGGGCAACCTATGTGCAGTTTAACCCGTGCGTCGAACCCGTTGATTTCAAAGTCACCGCGCCCCAGTTCTGGCGTGATGACACCATCCCGGTGACCGGCTCCCGCCGCGCCAGACCAGGCGATCTGGACTCTGTCGTCACCGACTGGTCGGTCGATCCCAACGACTGGGGCACGTTTCTGATCGCGGTGTTTGAAGAATGGGTGAACAACGATTTAGGCCGCGTTCAGGTCAATCTGTTCGAAACCGCCGTCGCCCAGACCATGGGGATGCCCGCGCAGATTTGTACCGCCTCTGAATTTTGCGGCAAAGGGCTGGCGGTAGAGAAAAACGGCGATATTTATTCCTGCGACCACTACGTCTACCCGGAATACCAGCTGGGAAATATTGCCGATACGCAACTGGCGCACATGGCGTTTTCCGAACGTCAGAAAGCCTTCGGCATGGGGAAAAAAGACACCCTGCCCGCCTACTGCAAATCCTGCCCGTACCTGAAACTTTGCTGGGGAGAATGCCCGAAAAACCGCATCGTCCGCGCTCCGGACGGCGAAACGGGCCTTAACTATCTCTGTCCCGGCATCAAAGCTTTCTTTAACTACGCCGAGCCGATACTGGTGGGGATCGCCACGCTGGTGAAACGTGACTTTTCAGGATTAAAGCGATGACAAACAGAGAAAAGCTGTTGCAGCTTGAACAGCGGATGAATGAACAGGTGATCGGCCAGCAATCGCTGGTGCGCATGTTACTGATCGCCCTGCTGTGTGATGGTCATGTGTTGCTGGAAGGGCTGCCCGGACTGGCAAAAACCCGCGCCGTGCGCGAGCTTGCCCGCCATGTGGAAGGCGAATTCAGCCGCATTCAGTTCACGCCGGATCTCCTGCCCTCTGACATTACCGGCAGTGAAATCTACCAGCAGCACGCCACCCGCGAAGAGGAACAGTTTCGCTTCCGCCCCGGTCCGGTGTTCGGCAACATTATTCTCGCCGATGAAATCAACCGTGCCTCGGCGCGGGTGCAGTCCGCCTTGCTGGAAGCCATGGAAGAACGCCATGTGACCGTGGCCGGAAAAACCTGGCCGTTGCCCGGTGTGTTTATGGTGCTGGCGACGCAAAACCCGGTGGATCAGGAAGGCACCTGGCCGCTGCCGGAAGCACAGCTTGACCGTTTTCTGATGAAAGTGCTGGTGGATTATCCGTCGCGGGAAAACGAACAAAAAGTGATGCAACTGGTGCGCGCCGAACAGCAGCAAAAATACCAGCAGACAGAGGTAGGATCCCCTGCGGAACAGGCGGAAACCCTGATGCTGACGCAACAGGATATCGCCACCTGCTGGCAGGAAATCTCTGCCATTTATGTCGCGCCGGTGGTGGAAAACTACATTGTGAATCTGGTCGAAATGACCCGCCATCCGCAGGGCGCCAGCGATACGCTGGCCAGCTACATTACTTTTGGCGCCAGTCCGCGCGGCACGCTGGCGCTCGATCGCTGCGGGCGTGCGCTGGCATGGCTGGAAGGCCGCGACGCGGTGTTGCCGGAAGATATCCGCCAGATTGCCCCTGCCGTATTGCGTCACCGCCTGATGCTCAGCTATCAGGCCAATGCCGATAACTGTTCGCCGGATGAGGTCATCCGCATGTTGCTCGACGCGGTGGTGGCCTGATGGAAAACCCGCTGGCGATTGACCGTGACACGCTGATGGCACTGGCCGGAGAGGCGAAACTGTTGTCGAATCCGCCGGGGCAAATCCCGCCCGGTGCGCTGGCCGGTGAACGGGTGTCGCGCCAGCAGGGGCGCGGATTAAATTTTGACAGTCTGCGGCGTTATCAGGCCGGTGATGATGTCCGGCTGATCGACTGGCAGGCCACCGCACGCCTGCGGACGCCGTGGATACGCCTGTATAACGAAGAGCGCGAGCGCCCGGTTTTTCTGATTGTCGATCAGCGGCTCGACATGTTCTTTGCCACGCGCGGGCAGACAAAATCGGTGGTGGCGGCAAAAATTGCCGGATTACTGGCCTGGCGCAGCTGGCACGACGGTGATCGTCTGGGGAGCGCCGTGTTCGGCGATGCCGGGTATGCCCTGCAAAAATGCCGGGCGCCCTCTGCAAATCTCAATCATGTGCTGGATGATTTACTCCACTATAATCAGGCGCTGCCGCCGCGTTATCCGGCAGAACCGGCCACGTCGTTGTCACTTTCCGCCGTCTTGCAACATGCCCGCCGGCTGATCCCGGCCGGTTCATGGGTGGCGCTGCTCAGTGATTTTCATGATCTGGATGCGGAATGCGAAGCCCTGCTGGCGGCCCTGCGCCGCCGCTGTGAAGTCAGCGCGTTTGTTATTCTCGACGATCTGCACCTTCGTCTGCCTGCCTCGGGCAATCTGGCGGCCAATTATCGCGGGCATGAAGCCGAGTTCTCCCTGTCAGGCGTGCTGCGCGATGAGATACAAAACAGCATCACCGCCCGCCTCAGCGGGCAGGAGAAAAAACTGACCCGGCTTGGGATCCGCGTCAATCAGATCGTGGTGACACAGGATTTACTCCGGCAACTGCAAAGGGGGCTTTGAATGCTGGAAAAAGGATTTAGCGTTCCGGATTTGTTTCAGCCCGCCCTGCCCGGCCGGTTCTCGTGGTTTCCCCTTCCTCCCGGCTGGTTTGTTCTGGCGGGCGTGCTTATCGCGCTGCTGCTGATTTTTCTGCTGTATCGTCTGGCCCGCTGGCGGCGAAATCTCTGGCGACGTCAGGCGCTGGCCGCGTTGCGTCATGCGCACGATGCCGACGGCTGGCTCTCACTGATCAAACGTATTCTGTTAATGCATCAGCCCCGCGCGGCGGTCAGCCAGTGGCTGACACCGGAACACGTCCTGCAACAGGTCGATATTGATGCGGATCTGCGTCAGCAGCTCAGCGCGCGCTACTGCCAGCCGGATAACGCACTGGACAGTGAGCAAAATGCCCGTCTGCAATCCCAACTGAAAACCTGGCTGGAGAAACTGCCGCATGTCTGAGTTTCTGAGCCGCCTCGATTTCGCCTGGCCGTGGGCCGGTTTACTGATTTTCCTGCCGCTGATCAGCCGCTACTTCCTGCCTCGGGACAATGAGGTGAAAGAACGGGTGCGCGTGCCTTTCCTGCCCGAACTGATCGACGAAGTGAAACTCAACAGCCAGCCGGTGCGCAGCAGTAAACTGAGCAACATTCTGTTCTGGGTTATCTGGATGTTGCTGGTGGTGGCGCTTTCCCGACCGGAATACCTGACGCCACCGCAGCATATTCAGAAACCGATGCGTGACGTGGTGCTGATCCTCGATGTCTCCGGGTCGATGGCAAAAAACGATGTGGCGGGCGGCGAGACCCGTTTGCAGGCCGTGCAGGCGTCGGTGAGAAAGTTTGTCGCACAGCGTAAATCTGACCGCATCGGGCTGGTGATTTTTGCCAGCCACGCCTGGCCTTTCGCGCCAGTCAGTGAAGATAAACAGGCGTTGCAGACGCGGATCAATCAGCTGTCGCCCGGCATGATCGGACAACAGACGGCGATCGGCGACGCGCTGGGCGTCGGGGTGAAACTGCTGGATACCACCGCCAACAAAGACGCCAGCAAACTGGCGATTTTACTGACCGACGGCAATGACACCGCCTCGCAGCTCGCCCCGCCGCTCGCGGCGCAACTGGCGGTCTCTCATCACGTTCAGGTGCATACCATTGCCTTTGGCGATGTCACCAGCACCGGTGATGACAAAGTCGATCTGCCGTTGTTGCAGGATATCGCCCGGATCACCGGCGGCAAATCCTGGACCGCCAGCAACTCCGGCGCGTCACTCGACAGCGTCTGGCAGGAAATCGATGCCATCACGCCGGTTCAGGTGAAATCCATCGGCTGGTCATGGCATCTCCCGCTGTTCCAGTGGCCGTTACTGCTGGCGCTGGCGCTCCTGTTGCTGCTCAGTCTTGGGCGTTATTTCCGGGAGAAAACCGCATGAGCGATTTCCATTTCATCTACCCGTGGCGGTTGTCCGGTCTGCTGCTGTGCATTCTGCTGGGGTTTATCACCACCCGCGAGCGCAGCGCCTGGCACCGGATTATGGATAAACCTTTCGCGAAGGCGCTGATTATCGGGCAGCAAAAACGCCTGACCCGCGCCCTGCCGTGGGTGATGGCGCTGGGCGTGATTGCCCTTTCCGGCCCCACCTGGCAGCGGGAATTACCGGCCGCGCTGACACCACAAAGTGACATGATGGTCATTCTGCAACAGGACCCGGCGATGATGGCGCAGGATCTGGCCCCGAGCCGTCATCAGCGTATGCAAAGCAAAATCATGGATCTGATGGCCCGCACGCCGGGCACCCGTTTCGGGCTGGTGGTGTATCACGCGCAGGCGTGGCTGACCACGCCGCTGACGCAGGATCCGGCGTTTTATTCGTTGTTTCTTCATGCACAGACGCCGTCACTTTTGCCGGAAGGCGAAGGCTCCGGTCTGCGGCAGGCTGTCGCGCTGGCGCAAAAAAACATGCCCGCGACACAGGATGCGCCGCGTAATTTGCTGCTGATCGCCGATTCCCTGACGGCTGAAGATGCCCGCTGGCTGACAGAGTCCGGGCTGCCGATCCAGATCTGGGTGCCGGGTACGGCGCGCGGCGGTGCGCTGCCGCAGGCGTATGACGGGCGCGGTATCGATACCCGTCTCAATGTTCAGCGGTTCAGCGAGACCCGCGACGGCGGCGTGCCGGTGACGCTGGTCACCAGCGACGACAGCGATATTTCGGTGATCGCCAGCCATATCCGGCAATCCGTTGCCGCCCAAAACAATGCCCGCGCCGACCTGCACTGGAAAAACAGCGGCTATCTGCTGGTGATACCGGTGCTGCTGTTGCTGCTGTTCTGCCGACGTCAGCTGATGTGCTGGCTGGTGGTGGCGCTGCCGTTGATGCTGTATCTGCCGCAGGGACAGGCGGCGTGGCGCGATGCGTGGATCAGCCCTGATATGCAGGGACAACGGGCCTTTGATAAAGGGCAGTATTCACAGGCGGCAGAACGTTTTCAGGATCCGCTGTGGCAGGGTATTGCCTGGTATCGCGCCGGTAATTTTGTCGCCGCCACGTCATCATTTCGTCAGGCTCCGCAGACCGCCGATGTGCTGCTGTGGACCGGCAACAGCTACGCGCAGCAAAGGCTGTGGCAACCGGCCATCAACAGTTACGATCAGGCACTGAGCCTGCGCCCCGGCTGGAAAATGGCGCAGGATAACCGGGCAAAAATTGCCAAAATCATCATGACACTTCGCCAGCAGGAGCGTGACCGGCAGTCTGCACAGGGTAAGGAAAAGGACTACAAACCCGACGACATCAAATACGATCTGAAGAAAAATCAGGGCGTGAACCAGAAGGATATTCAGCCGGTCGCCAGCGCGAATCCACAGGTCAGTCAGTGGTATGACAATCTGGACGTATCCCCTTCCGGCCTGCTGGAAAATCTCTACCGTTCAAATCAGGAGGTCGCCCCATGAGAGGCCTGTTGCTGATATTGCTGCTGGCCGTGTTACCGGCACGCGCCGCCATGGACATTACCCGCGAACTGGTCGCGCCCGATAACGTGGTGCCCGGACAACCGCTGCGCGTGGCCATGACCTTCTGGACTGACACCTGGTTTAATCCGCCACCGCAATGGCCGGCCTTTGTGATTGAAAACGGATCACTGCTGACCACGCCGTTACCGAATCAGTTACTGAGCCGCCATAAAGACGGCACCAACTGGAGCGGGATCCGCCTCGAACGGCAGGTGATGGCCTGGGATCAGGGCGTGCTGCGGCTTCCTGCGACCGAAGTGACGCTGACCTCCCCCGGTCAGCCGCCGGTCACCGTGCCGCTTCCGGCACTGGAAAAACCGGTGAACTGGCCGCAGGACACCCGGCAACCGGACCGGTTTTTACCCGCCAGCCACCTGACCCTGAGCCAGAAAATCACCCAGTTTCACGCCGCCGATGATCAGCAACTTCACGCCGGGGATGTGATTGAACGGGCGGTGACGGTGCAGGCCGGAGGCATTGTGGCGAACCAGATCCCCCGCCTGCTTTACGCCATTCCGGGCACGGAAACGCAGGGGCTGCCTGCGGAGAATCAGTTGCTGACCCGCGGACGCGGGGATGTGGAAGGCGCACAGCGGACGGAACGCCTGCGTTATCTGCCGTCACAGGCGGGTACCGTGACCCTGCCGCCGGTTCAGCTCAGATGGTGGGACACCGGCCATCAGCAATGGCAACTGGCCGACCTGCCCGGCGCATCCTTTCAGGTAGCGGCGGCACGGGGTGCAGGCAGCGAAGCCGCGTTGCGCGGCACCACTGGCGAACAAAAATGGCGCCCTTACCTGCTGGCAGGCGCGGCGGTGATCCTGGTGATTTTCCTGTGGTTCAGCCGACGCCTGATCGCACGCAGTTGCCGCTATCTGGCTCGCCGCTGGCATCGCTTCTGGCATCCTGTGCCGCTGCCGGATCTCAGCCCCGTCAGCCAGCAGAAGAATCCGCGACAATTACCGCCCTTTTGACAGGTTATTTGCGCGATTGACTTCGGACTATTCTTATAACATCCCTGAAACAAACTAACAAAACGACGCCTGCACGTCAGTCAATCTCAGGGATCCTTAATGACTCGCCTTCGCCGCGCAGCCGGGCACAGCGCCCGTTTTATCTGCGCTTTTATTCTGTTGTCTTTCGTTACTGTCTCACCGGCCATCGCACAGTCTGCCGGATGCCTCGCGCTGAACAACCAGACCTTCAGCACCGCGTCATTTACTGCTCAGGCTTATCCCGCCAGTCAGTTTGAGGCAACGGATACCCTGACGCTGACTTTTACTGATTACGGCACGGGAAGCACAAGCAATACGGTTGATACCGACAGTTTTGGTAAGACAAATTACGCGCAGAGCGTCTATATGAGCTACTACGCCAATAACGGGAGCGCAGGAACGCATACCTATACCTACACGGGTTCTCAGCTTTCGACGGAGGGGATCCGCTTTCGTCTGACCTCCAGCCACGGCTACCTGAGTCCTGTCACGGCGTCCTGTACCTCAGCGGCAAGCGTATCGACGGACGCCACCCTCTCGGCACTGTCACTTTCTGCGGGTTCGCTTTCCCCGACCTTCTCCAGCGGGACAACCTCTTACAACGCAAGCGTTGCTAACAGCGTGACCAGCATTACGCTGACACCAGTGACCACCGACAGCACGGCAACCGTAAAAGTGAACGGGACCTCCGTCATTTCCGGCAGTGCATCAGGCGCTATACCGTTAAGTGAAGGTAGTAACACCCTCACCGTCACCGTGACGGCCGCCGACGGCACCACCACGTCCGGCTATTCCGTTCAGGTTCAACGCAACGGACTGGCGCCAGTCGCCGGCTCAACCAGCGCCAGCGTGGCATTTAACAGCAGCAATAATACAATTACCCTGCCGCTTTCCGGCGGCGCAACCACATTAGTGGCGCAGGGATCGGCACCTGCTCACGGTTCGGTGGTGTTCTCAGGATCAGCCGCCCTTTATACACCGCAGCAAAATTATTTCGGCGCGGACAGTTTCACTTATACCGCGGGCAACAACTGGGGCACATCAGCCCCTGCGACCGTCACCGTGAATATCGCCGCGCCGGTGATCTCCCTGTCGCCGGTCACTTTGCCTTCTGCCACATCCGGCACCCCCTACAGCCAGACACTGACCGCAACGGGCGGGTCGGGCAGCTATCAGTTTACTACTGCGGATGCGTTACCTGCCGGATTAGCACTGGCAGTGAATGGCGAAATTTCGGGCACGCCGACCGCAACGGGCAGTTTTAACATTACCGTTGTGGCACAGGATACGGCGAACGCGGCAACGGGCAGTCAGCGCTACACCCTTGCCGTTACCGGGCAGGCACCGGTCGCGGGCGCAGTCAGCACCACCGTAGCCGGGAACAGCAGCATTAACGCCATCGTTCCGGCCCTTTCAGGCGGCGTCGCAGCGTCAGTCACCGTCACCACCGCACCGCTTCATGGTACGGCGACAGCTTCAGGAACCTCACTGAGTTACACGCCTGCGCCCGGATTTTCAGGTGCCGACAGTTTCACGTACATCGCCAGCAATAACTGGGGGTCTTCAGCGCCTGCCACTGTGAATGTGAACGTTGCCAGTGTCACGCTTGGCTTCTCACCGGCAGGCGGTGCATTGCCCGCCGCCACCTCAGGTTTGCCGTGGTCACAGACCATAACGGCCAGCAGCGGCACCGCCCCTTACACCTACAGCGCATCCGGATTGCCTTCGGGGCTGTCCGTCAATGCCAGCAACGGCGAGATTTCAGGTACGCCCGCGGCCTCCGGCAGTTATGCCATTCAGGTCAGCGCAGCGGACAGCAACGGGATCACCGGCACGGTGAATTATCAGCTGACCGTTGCCGGACAGGCACCGGTGGTCAGCGCGGTATCCTCGACCGTGGCGGCCAATACCACTGAGAACCTGATTGAGCCGGTGTTATCCGGTGGCGCGGTCACCTCGCTGGCGATTGTGCAACAACCCGCGCATGGCACCGCGCGGATCCAGAACCTGAAAATCCGCTATACCCCGGTAGCGGGCTATTCCGGCAGCGACAGTTTCATATACAGCGCCGCCAATAATTTCGGCAGCGCGCAGGCCAGGGTCACACTGAATGTCACCACGGCGACGCTGTCCGTCACACCCGCCAGCGGCGCATTACCCGAAGGGCGCGAAGGTACGGCTTACCGCCAGACGTTCAGTGCAACAGGCGGCACCGCGCCTTATCAGTTCCGCATTGCCGGGGCGTTGCCCGCCGGATTAACGCTCAGTGGCGATACCCTGAGCGGCACGCCCTCCGCCGCAGGTCACAGCAGTTTCACGCTGACCGCCACCGACGCCAGCGGCGTGACTACGCAGGTCGCGTATTCACTCAACATGACCCGCGCGCAACCTGTCGGCGTCAGCCATACGGCATCCGTACTGGCGGGGAAATCAGTGCGGGTAAACCTGACTGAAAACGCTACCGGTGGACCGTTTACCGCAGCCCGTCTGCTCGATTCGCCGGAAAAAACACTGGGCAGTGCGACACTGGAACACAGCGGCAACGGTGTGTATCTGGATTTTCAGGCAACGGCTCAGGCTTCCGGGACGGTGGCCCTGCGCTATGTATTGCTGACCGCCGGTTCACAATCAGCCCCTGCGACAGTGATGCTGACCATCACCGGGCGCCCTGACCCGTCCAAAGACCCTGACGTGCTCGGGCTGGTCAGTGCGCAGGTTCAGTCAGCACAAAATTTCGCGCGGGCGCAGATCCGCAATTTCAGCGACCGTCTCGAGACCCTGCATAATCCGGCCAGCACACAGAGCGATATGAACGGCATCCGCTTCAACATGCCGACCTCTAAAAAGGAGCGCAGCCCTGATGATACGCTGTGGAATGCCGCGTGGAAGAACACCCGCCCGTTGCCGGAACTGCCGCAACTGACCGATAAAACCTCCGCGCAGACCACGCTTAACCGCGGCAACTCCCGCATCAATTACTGGACTGGCGGCTTTGTCGATTTTGGTCATTCCGGTAAAGACGGCGTAAGTTTCAGCCATACGCTGGTGGGGATCAGCACCGGCGCGGATTACCAGTTCACGCCGACATTTACCGCCGGCATGGGAATGGGCTTTGGCAGGGACGTCAGCGATATCGGCGACAGCGGCTCGCGCAGCAACGGACGTTCCCTCAGCTCGGCGCTTTACGGCAGTTATCATCCGGGCAGTTTCTTTATCGATGGCCTGCTCGGCTACAGCCGTCTGGACTATGACAGCCGCCGTTACGTCACTGAAATGGACCACTTCGCCCGCGGCGATCGTGGCGGTTATCAGGTGTTTGGCGCGGTGACATCCGGTTATGACTATCGCCTGCCCGCCCTGCTGGTCTCGCCTTACGGACGCCTGCAACTGTCGCGCACCCGGCTGGACAGCTACACCGAATCCAACGCCGGGGGCTACGATCTGGCGTATGCCTCACAGACGCTGAATGACGTGACCGGTGCGCTGGGCGTTCGTACTCAATATGCCCTGCCCCTGACGTGGTCAACGCTGCGCTGGCAAAGCCGGGTCGAATACACTCAGGCTTTCAGCGATCGCGGCCGCGCCCGTCTGGGTTATGCGGATGCCGGCAATGACAGCTTTAGCGCCGATGTTTACGGCGACAGTCAGGAAAATCTGGTGTTCGGCCTGGGGCTGGATTTCCTGCTGCCCCATGACATGACTCCGGGCATCGCCTATCAGGGCACACTCGGACTGGATGAGGAACGCAGCCGCTCGCAGATGATCATGCTGCGCATGAATATCGGCTTCTGATTAAAAAAGGCGTCCTGCGGATATCGGGACGCCTTTCATCATCGTGCGTGATGTAACTCACTGCAACGCCTGAAATTTCTCTGGAAAGCACCCCTCATTTTCGCCGTCAGGCCATTGGTTTACTTCCCTCAGTTACGCTATAGTGCACCCGTTGCGGCAAAATCCGCAGCCGGGTTTCGCAGCCTGAATATCACGTTAGAAACACATATGTAATAATGATGTGTTGGGCTTCCTTGTACCTGTCAAACGCGGATACCGTGTTTGCACATTCAATGGTGGCTCAGGCGGGGCAACCTTCGGGTTGGCCGGGTTTCTAACGTTCGCCGGTACTGCGAACCCTGTCTGAGCTACCACCAATGTGAGTTTCGCAGCTCTGTCGGTGGTTTATACCCACACGTTAGAGATTTCAAAAATGAAACTATCCCACAGCCCGACCTTTCTGCCTTTCTGCATCGCCGTTCCTGCACAGTCAAAAACAGGAGCGCACTATTATGAATAATCACGACTGGCATCAGGCCGATATCATCGCCGCATTACGTAAAAAAGGCACAACGCTGGCGGCTGTTTCCCGCGCTGCCGGATTGAAATCCTCGACGCTTTCTAATGCGCTGGCAAGGCCCTGGCCAAAGGGTGAAATGCTTATCGCGCAGGCGCTGGAAATACATCCGGGCGTGATCTGGCCAAGCCGGTATTTTGATCCCCGAACGCATGAAATTATTCAGCGGACGGTAAGAACGTCTGACAGAAAGTAGAAACGGATATCAGGGCGCGGAATGCGCCCTTTTTGCATTCATGTCAAAAATAACGAACCTGTAACCAGATGAAAATATCCTCTTTCACTCTCGCGTTAATTGTGGCGGAAGATTGCTTAACAATGAATTAGCAATTAAAGCTAAAGGTGTTTACATGGAAAGGTGTTTATTAGCCTTGTCCCCGCTAAATAATTCAGGTGCGCAATCACCCGTTTTCATTTACAGCGCGACTGACTATCCGATTTAGAAAATGACCTGATGAGGGGTAAATCCATGAAAGGCTTAGTGAATGATGTTTTATCTATATTCTATCCAAAAGCGGTTAAGCCTGTTTTGGTCCGCGCAGGGTTATCGCATCGTGAGATCGCCTCCCTGCAAGCCGTCGGCGTGACCACGGTATCCTGGGCCACCTCCATGGAAGAACTCAACAACGCATTTGTTAAAAAAGCGCTGGATGCAGGTGCCGTCGGCTACCACATCACCAATGTGGAATCGCACAAACCGGGCAAAGAACAGCAACACGTCATGGCCGCCACCGCGACCTTTTACCATATCAATCACAAAGTGGCTTATGGGTGATGTTTCTGGAAAGTAATGCTGGAATACACAAAGCCGCACACCTGAAAAGACTGCGGCTTTTTTATTGAGCCCGGTGGTCATAACCCCACACTGTGCTTATATCTCTTACAATTGTTCAACTAATGATTTTCATCAATAACTTCGGTCGGCTTGTCGGTTTTAGGGGATAAATAGTCTTCTGAAAATATCACCCTCACCTTTGTGCTGCATCTGGCAATATTTTTTGCAGGCGGTGCCGCTGCGTGCTCTGACTATCATCATCGGGCTGATTGAGGGTTGGTAAGACGCGTCTTACGGCGATTCGGCGCAAGCCATGAGTCCGGGCTGTTTATCACCAAGCCAGGCGTATGTTCGGCACCAGCCTGACAGCAACGGGATTGTTTTAGCGGGCGTTGCCAATTTTTCTTGTACCAGAATATGTTTTTTACCAACGGCGGCAGGGATTGGGCTGGCAGTATGCATGACGGGCGGATCTTTCAAAAAATACCTCTGAAGTAATCATTTCCAGCCCAACTGAAACAAGCATTTCGGAATTTACCCGTACGCTATCTGCCACTGATGGTATTTAGTCATCCGGCATGGGCTCTTTCCACTGACGCCCCCCGGATAGCGATCCAATGACAGAGACAGGTTTCGCTGATACCACTCTCGCTGGAAACGTTTATGCACGACAGACACCATACATTGACTTTTCACTCACTAAGTAGTTTACTTTTTTTATTATAGTTACACCCTAAGTGAATCTATGACATCAAAAATAAACTGGCTATTGCAAAACACCTCTCCGGGAAGCTTGGTTTTGCAGTCCTGGCTGACCAGGAACAACATATCGCCTTCTCTGGCCTTCAAATACGCGCAAAATGGCTGGTTAATAAAACTGCGGGCTGGCGTTTACGCGCGCGCAGGACGAGAACCAGACTGGAGTGATGCACTATGGTGTCTGCAACGCCAGCTTGAAGCGCCGGTGCATCTGGCAGGACTGAGTAGTCTCTCCTGGCAGGGCCGTTCCCATTACCTACAGCTTAAGCAGAGTCAATGCTGGCTTAGCGCTGAAAACAAAGCGATATTGCCCAAATGGTTTAAAGAATTTCCCGGCGTTGAGTGGTTGGTGGTCTCAGCTCTGAAGCTCCCTGAATTGGATGAAAAATACCGAACAGAGCTTGAGGTTAAAGGGAAAAAAATAACCGCCAGTACGCCAGAACTCGCAGCCTATGAAATGTTAAGTGCAGTGCCTCAGGAATTCTCATTTGAGCACGCTGCCGAGCTTTTTCAGGGGCTGGTCAATCTCAACCCACGTAAAGTGGAGAAGCTGCTTACGCTCAGCCAGTCCGTACAAACCAAGCGTCTCTATCTGTTTTTCGCCAGTTTCTATGAACATGCATGGTTCAAACGGGTGGATACCACCAAAATCGACCTGGGATCGGGCAAAAGACAAGTCGTTGTTAATGGCAAACTGAACACGCAATATCAGATTACTGTGCCCGAGAATTTTACTAAAAAGGTAATAAGCCATGGATAAAACGTCCCCATACTACCGTCAGGTCGCCCTGCTGATGCGAGCGTTACCCTATGTTGCTAACGAGACCTGTTTTGCGCTGAAAGGGGGAACAGCGATCAACTTATTCATCCGTGATTTTCCCCGATTATCCGTGGACATCGATCTGGCCTACATCCCGCTGGAAAGCAGAGAGGTCGCGTTGCCCAACGTGCGGGAAGCGCTGACCCGCATCGCCGCTAAACTGGAAACACAAGCCGGACTCAGCGCAGTGCTGCAAACCAATAATCCCGATGAGATGCGTATTATTGCCACTACGGACGACGCACAAATTAAAATCGAAGTTTCACCCGTTGCCCGGGGAACATTGTATCCACCGCAAGAACGAGACGTCGTGGAAGCCGTGGAGGAAGAATTTGGTTTTGCAACGACCCCGGTTGTTTCGCTGCCTGACTTATACGGCGGCAAGCTATGTGCTGCGTTAGATCGCCAGCATCCCAGAGATTTCTACGACGTCAAAATGCTCCTTGATACACACGGAATCGACCGCGCAATATTCAATGGTTTCATCGCTTATTTGCTTAGCCATAATCGCCCATTGTCCGAAGTGCTTAGCCCACGCTGGAAGGATATTACTGGGCCCTTTCAAAATGAATTCAGCGGCATGACCTTTGAGAAGGTCTCACTGGAAGCGCTAAGAGAGGTCCCGGAAAGAATGCTCAGAGCGTTGAAAGCGCATTTCACTCAACGGGATTTCGATTTCCTGATGTCATTTAAACGCGGTGAACCAAACTGGAATTTAGCACCAGAAGCCCACATTCAGAATTTGCCAGCAGTTCAATGGAAGCTGCGCAATATTGAACGGATGTCGGAGGAAAAGCGCGCGCAGTCACTGGAGAAACTCGAAAAGGTCATGACAGAATGGCTGAGTTAGTTTATAAATTTCGATATAGTTACACTAAAAGTAAATCTATATTATTTTTTATAAACGAGTGAAGCCCTCGTAGAAATCCTTTCTTCCAGCACTTAAAAATAGGATTGTTATGGGCCTCGTAGGCGATCTGATTTGTCAGGATTAGTTTATCACCACGCCAGGCGTAAATGGCATCAACACGGATAGCGACGGGATTGATGTGGCTGGTAGAGTCGGTTTTCTTGAGTCAGAGTAAAAGTAGAAGATTTTCGTCATGACAATGGCTTTCGCTAGCGAGTTCAACAAAGTTTAAAATGCCCTCTTTATTGCTTTAAGCTACATAAAAACCTTGTCCGGTTTAAAGTTTTCGGGTGACCTGTACGATTCACTCAGAAAAGAGTGATAAAAATTAAAAAAAACAGAGCCCTGATATAGTTTTTGGGCAGCGAATGGCGATAAAATTCCCACGTTGCAGCAAAACTGCAGCCGGAATTGGCGTTCCGAATATCACGAGTGTCGGTAGCAATAATGCTGTGCTGCTATTTGCATTCTAATGATTAAGCGGAGCGCTGACCTCAATGTCCACTGTCCAACCTTCTCACGTCAGCCTCCTCTGGAGGTATCTATGAAATTCACTATTGAACACCCCTCTGCCAGAAAACTGGTCGATCGCTCTCGTGTTTTGGTAAATGTGATGCTTGAAAATCCGGATGACAATAACCCAAATTATGTGTTGTTACTGATTTTGGCTGAGCAATTGCAACGACTCAATGATGATCTTGAAGAAGAGGAAGTCCGGCAACTTAAAGCAGTGAATTGACCTCAGCAGTCTTTCTTCCCCTGCAGCATCAGGAAATGGTGCTGTAGGGGATTAGCTGTAATTACGGCTAATGAAAGCTCAATTTTGTCGAAGCTGTTTGAAAATTCACCGATGGGGAATTAATACTTCGGGACAGAATATTAAGTAGAGGCGGTAGATTCTTTTGTGATTATCGCGCCAGCCTTCCCGCCTGAGCATCACGTGTACCCGGCGGTACCCGTAATGAACCCGGGTTTCGGTTATCTCACGGATGCGTAGCCGCAGTGCGCTGTCGTCGGCGGCCACAGAACGATATCAAAACGAGCGCGGCTGACCCGCAGCGCAAAACAGACCTGTCTCTCACTGGCACCGTAGCGGGCTTGCAAATCCCTGCCCCATTCGCGCAGGCGTGCCAGCGTCAGCTCTTTTTTGCCAGCACGTCCTGCAGCATCGCCTTGTCGAGGCTCAGATCGGCAATCAGCCTCTTCAGACGCTGATTTTCCTCTTCCAGTTGCCGCATATGCTTCAGCTCAGAAGGAGAAATGCCGCCATATTTTTTACGCCATGTATAGAAAGTGGCATCCGAAATGCCCAGTTTGCGACAGACGTCCGGCACGGACGTACCCAGTTCAGCCTGCTTCAGGGCAAAAACAATCTGCTCTTCGGTGAATCGTGACTTTTTAATCGGCACATCCTCCGTTCAGGGGAGTCATTATCATGCCGGAATTCTGTTTCTGAATGGAGCAGGATTTTGGGGCAGGGTCAATCGTCACTACGACCTTCTCCCTTATCAATCACAAAGAGGTTTATGTATGGAGAAGGTAGTGAGGAAATGAAAGATGCCGCATAATTTGACGGTGCGGCATTTTTTTGTTGCTCTACGCTAAATAATTTCCCATAGCACTTCAACTAGACCCACGAAATTTAAAATATATTTAATTCATATTAATATGACTATATTCCAATGGGAGGTTCCATACCTTTGCTAATAGTATAGCAAACTTATGAATATCGAGATCGGATTTGTGATGTTCATTTAATAAATCATCAAGAAAAATACGATCTTCACAAGTTTCTAAAGTGAGCTCATACCATTCGCTACCACGACAAGTATATTCTATTATGCGAATCGCTGTAAGATCGTGCTCTTCAAATACTATGCTGAATTCACCGCTTTGAAGCCCTTTAATTTTCATTTTGTTGTCAAAAAAAGCATAAAGGCTATCCGCTGATAGATGACTCACATCTTTTTTATGGATCACCTGCCCAGCCAACCGGCTTAAAACTTTCGTTTCTTGATGGAGACTTTTGAGTAGTAATTGATTCCCGAAAGGACAGTCATCTTTTCGGAAAGCTGAAATCTCTGAGACACAATGGAAATATCCATTTTTATACTTATATTCATCATATATAAATGCTATGTTAGTATTTAAATCATTGACTCGAATTTTCAACTCAACATCATGCTCTGCAAATTTCGGCGCAGATGGCAGCATCTTGTTAGTCACTTTAATTCCCCCTTTATCCTCATGGATTAAAGGGGCCGTAAGCAAAACAAAAAACACGCATATAAAGAGACTAAAGATACAGATGAAAAAATTATATTGCTGATACGTTTTGACAACAACCGCTATTGAACAAGCGAACTGAATTATAAATATCCAGCGATGAGTTTTCATTCCCCGCGATTTCGTTATCAATGAGAAAACGATTAACACAAGGAGGAGGTATATAATTTTTTCTGGCGACATCGGGAAAAACAAAAACAATGACAGTGCTAAAGTAGAAAAATACAGGACAGGCATCACACCCCCTAGATTTTGTGAAGAGCCAGCGTAATTAAGGCATGCTATAAGATCCCGCCCAAACCTCCCGAATTACTTATATTTAACAAAAAAATAACCAATGACATAACAAAAAGAAAAAAACCTGCGAGCAGGATAATGAATACTTTAAAAATTTTGCTCATATCAATCCCTCTGATTATTTAGTTGTGGCTATGTTGCAGAAAACTTCTTTCCAGGTTTTTTTATGTTTTAACTTCCATGACCCATCTGACGCATCACAGGCAACTAACATTCCAGACAACAAGACCATACTCAAAATCGCTACCAATCCCTTAACTTCCATGACAATAAAATCCTTTTAAATAAAATAGCGGTGATTATCACCCTGTTTTCGTTGTGAGACAAGGTTTATCAATAAAATATATTCCTTTTAAATCAATAACTAAAAACACTTCTCATGTGAAATTTCATATCATAATATATTGAGTGAAATTTCTTATTTTTGTGGGGAAAATTCATGCAGAACTTTACCAAAAACTGTAATACAGATTCCCAACACCAAAACATAAAATAATTTTTCCGGCAAAGTATCGAAATGGAAAATAAAATAAAATGACAACCAGACAGCAGCAGCAGCTGCTGCTGCTGCTGCTGCTGCTGCAATAATCGCGCCGAACACACCTTTAAGCCAACGCATAACAGCGACCCACGTGCATATTTAGCACTTTGGGTTTTGTTATTAAATATTGAAATCTCTTGCGATCAGCCATACTAAATTCCTTTTATCTGCCTGTTTCCTCAATGAGGGTATACCTTATTTATAACGAGAACAATGTGATTAACTGAATACTCAATGCAGTGTGGCAGGATATTTTTAATATAAAAAACCCACACCCACCTTTCGGCGGATGTGGGTTCTCAGCAATCTTTGGCGTTAAATCAGATTACATCTGGATCAGATGTTTGATTTTTACGTCCGGATTGGTGTCGGCTGCGTAATCCACACCGTTCAGGCCAAAGCCGAACAGACGCATGAACTCGCTTTTGTAGCCCGCAAAATCAGTCAGCTCAGGGATGTTATCGTTGGTAACTTCATTCCACAGTTTACCGACTTCTTCCTGCACTTCTGGCGCGATCTCTTTCAGGTCAGCGCGCAGACGGCCTTCGTTATCGACCAGTGGCTCAGCGCCGTACAGGCTGTCTTTGTACAGACCGTAAACCTGCTCGATACACCCTTCGTGGGTGCCTTTCTCTTTCATCACTTTGAACAGCAGGGAAAGGTACAGCGGCATCACAGGGATAGCAGAACTCGCCTGCGTCACAACCGCTTTCAGTACGGAAACACGCGCGTCGCCGCCCTGCTCTGCCAGTGTGCTTCGGATATCAAGAACACGTTTGTCCAGATCCTTCTTCGCTTCACCGATAGAACCGTTCCAGTAGATGTCCTGCGTCACTTCTTCACCCAGATAGGTGAACGCGGTGGTTTTCGCGCCTTCAGCCAGCACACTGGCGGCTTTCAGGTCGTCGATCCACATCTGCCAGTCTTCGCCACCCATAACGGCAACGGTGCCCGCGATTTCTTCAGGCGTTGCCGGTTCCAGCGTGGTTTCGTTGATGGTTTCTTTGTCGGTATTGATGCCACGGATCGTGACTTGCTTACCGATTGGTTTCAGGGTGGAGTTGAACACTTCACCGGTTTTCGGATGGGTACGGCGCGGCGCAGCCAGGCTGTAAACCACCAGATCGACCTGACCCAAATCTTGTTTGATCAGCTCAATGGTCTTTTGCTTCACTTCATCAGAGAACGCATCGCCGTTGATGCTTTTTGCATACAGACCTTTCGCATCGGCAAACTCTTCGAATGCGGCGGAGTTGTACCAGCCCGCAGTCGCGGTTTTGGACTCATCGCCCGGACGTTCGAAGAAGATGCCCAGCGTGGCAGCGTCAGAACCGAAAGCAGCAGAGATGCGGGCAGCGAGGCCGTAGCCGGTAGACGCGCCAATCACCAGGACTTTTTTCGGACCGCCAGCGATTTTGCCTTGCGCGGTCACGTAGTCGATTTGTTCTTTAACGTTCGCCTTGCAACCTTCCGGATGGGCAGTAACACAGATAAAGCCACGGATGCGTGGTTTGATAATCATATAGACCTCATTGCAACTGTCTCAGTAAATTGGCCGATAGAATATAGGTTTGCGCCGTTTCAGGCAAAACCTGACGCTTCTACGCCACGTAAACAGACTTCTCTGACCCTAATTCGGGGGCAGTTTGCTCAGAAAGCGGAAAAAACAGACAAAAATTCGTTCTGCTGAGTGTAATTCAGTTATGACGCGGTGCCTGCGGCAGGTGACGTATTTTCCGAAAAATCAGCGCCAGCGGCTGTCCGTTTCCCTTCATTTCGCCACTTCCCTTTCAAAATTCTCATTTTGGGTTAGGGTTATACGGTGTGATCTGCATCACACAATAACCATAATAATAGCCATATTTAGGGAGCGTCTGTGACTGAGAAAATAAACAGCGGCGATCGGAATGAGACGGTGAAAGCCTCGCAACCGACCGAACCGCTGGTAAAAGTAATCGCCTTTATTGCCACCCTCGGTGGCTTACTGTTTGGCTACGATACCGGGGTGATAGCAGGTGCTTTGCTGTTTATGAAGCACGATTTGCATCTGACATCGTTAACCACAGGGATGGTGACCAGCTTCCTGATCCTGGGTTCTGCCGTGGGTGCAATCTGCGCCGGGCGTGTGGCGGACCGTTTCGGGCGTAAGAAAATCATCCTGGTGATGGCGGTGATCTTTATGGCCGGTTCACTCGGCTGTGCCACCGCGCCCAACGTGGTGATAATGATTATTTGCCGGTTTATTCTGGGTCTGGCGGTAGGCGGTGCGGCGGCGATTGTGCCCATTTATATCGCCGAAATCGTGCCTTCCCATCGCCGCTGGCAGTTCGTCACCTTACAGGAACTGATGATCGTCTCCGGTCAGCTGATCGCCTATACCAGTAACGCGGCGATCAACGAAGTCTGGGGCGGTGAGACCACCTGGCGCTGGATGCTGGGTGTCGCCTGTGTTCCGGCGGTGATTTTGTGGGTCGGGATGCTGTTCCTGCCGGATACGCCGCGCTGGTACGCCATGCACGGCCGCTATCGCGAAGCGCGTGACGTGCTGGAACGTACCCGTAAAGCAGGGAAAGTAGAGAAAGAGCTGAGCGAAATCCGCAGTTCCATGAGTTCCAAAAGCGAGAAACATTCCCGCCGCCAGAAAACCATTTCTGTCTGGATGAAACGCCTGGTGTTTCTGGGGATTGGTATCGCCATGCTGCAACAACTTTCCGGCGTGAACACCATTATGTTCTACGCGCCGACTATGTTGCAGGCCACCGGGCTGAGCACCAATGCGTCTCTGATGGCAACTATCGCCAACGGGGTGATCTCGGTGATCATGACCTTTGTCGGCATCATGCTGCTGAGCCGCTTTGGTCGCCGTCCGTTGCTGCTGACGGGTCAGATTGGCTGCACCCTGACGCTGCTTGCCATCGGGTTGGTGACCTGGCTGATGCCGGAAACCGTCAACGGGCATCCGGATGCGGTGCGCAGTTATCTGGTATTAGGCGGTATGCTGATTTTCCTGTGTTTCCAGCAGGGCGCGCTTTCGCCGGTCACCTGGCTGCTGCTGTCGGAAATGTTCCCGATGCGTATCCGCGGGATGGCGAACGGTGTGTCGGTCTTTGCCATGCAGATGACCAACTTCTCCATCGCCTTTATGTTCCCGATCATGCTGAGTTCCATCGGCCTGACCCTGTCCTTCTTCTGCTTCGCGGCCATCGGCGTCGCAGGCGGCCTATTCGCCGTGATATTCGCGCCGGAGACGCAGGGCAAAACCTTAGAGCAGATTGAGAAACACTTTAAGAAACAGTTGCAGGATGACCCCGTTCCGCAGGAAGCGGGCAGTTAAGTTCCCGATAGTTTCACCTTTACCGGCCAGCGTGAGATCTGGCCGGTAAAGGCTCATGAAAGCCGATAAAAGCCTGTCCCCGCCACCCTCACATCTGATGCATCATGTTGTATAATCGGTTTCCACGCCCTTATCCCAACTCCGGGTGCGCGCACATTATTGCTACGGTGAACCTTTGAATTATCCCATCAGTTCGATTAATCACGCTTATCTGGGCAGCAGCGTTTACGCCACCTTGCGCGAAGCACTGATCACCGGTCGTCTGAAACCCAATGATCGTCTGCGTATCCGTGAACTGGCGGAGCAGGTTGGCACCAGCGTCACGCCCGTGCGGGATGCTATTTTGCAGCTGGCAAAAGAACAGGCGCTGGAGATGCGCACACCGAAAGATATCCGTGTGCCGCAGCTCGATGAGCAGCAATATCAGGAAATCCGTACCTTACGGCTGGAGCTGGAGGGGCTGGGCGCAGAAAAAGCCGCGCAGTCGGTGACGGAATACGAATTACAGCGGATTGCACAAAACATCGATAACAACCGTCAGGCCATCAGCAACGAAGATTTACCCGAAGCCCTGCGCCTGAACAGTGAGTTTCACCTGATGCTGGCGCAAAGCGCGCGCATGCCGTTACTGAGCAACTTTATCGACAGTTTATGGATGCGCACCGGCCCGCTGATTGCGCAGGCATATGCCCATTTTTCCGAACGCATGGCGATTGAGCATCACGAAGAGATTTTGATCGCGCTGCGTAAAGGCGACAGCGCGGCTGCCCGACGGGCCATTCAGGAAGATATTCTCGACGGCAGCCAGAAGATGGTGGAATTTCTGGCCGTGGGACGTGAAAAAGCCTGAGGCGAAAGTGTCAAATATGACCCTTTAATGCCGATTTTTACTGCCAGAATGCGCAAATAGCGTCGTGAACGGCATAAAGGTTCAAAAATGACACTTTCAGGGCTTAAATGGTTCGACGTGACGAATCTCTCACCCCATTTCCCCCAGCACATCCGCCAGTGTGTCCAGTAGCAGCGCGGCGTGTTCCGGTTTAAAGACCAGTGGCGGACGGATTTTCAGGACGTTCGCTGCCGGACCGGTGGCGCTGATCAGGACCTGTTTCCGGCGCATGGCATTGACCACACTGGCGGCGCGTTCAGGCGCAGGCGTATTGCGCTGATCGCTCACCAGTTCGACGCCGATAAACAAGCCATCACCGCGCACATCGCCGATGACCGGATAACGCGCCGCCAGTTTTTGTAATCCCTCCCGCAGAAGTGCCCCGGTCAGTTGCGCGTTCTGCTGTAACGCCTCGCGACGTAATACCTGCAACACGGCATGTGCCGCACGGCACGAGACCGGATTGCCACCGAAAGTGTTGAAATAACGCTGACGGCGGCCGAATTCGGCGAACAGTTCCGGTCTGCCCACCAGTCCCGCGACCGGATGGCCGTTGCCCATCGGTTTGCCGAGACTGACCAGATCCGGCATCACGCCGTAACGGGCGAATCCCCAGCGCTGGCTGCCGGTACGGCCAAAGCCGGGCTGGACTTCGTCAGCAATAAACAATCCGCCCGCCGCCCGTACCCATGCCACGGCGCGTTGCATCTCCGCCGGTTCGGGGCTGAAAACGCCGTCGCTGGAGAAAATTGTGTCCAGCAGCAGCGCCGCCGGTTTTACGCCTGCCTGTTTCATCGCGTCCAGCGCCCGCTCCACGCCTGCCGCGAATTCACCGGGATGGCGAAATGTGTCCGGCGCGTCAATCAGCCAGACATTTTTGCCCTGCTCAACACCTTCGCCGAGCGAGGGCGAGAGTTCCGCCAGCGCACTGGTCACACCGTGATAGGCCCAGCGCGTCACCAGCACGCCCTGCCCGCCGGTAATCTGCCGCGCCACACGTAATGCCAGATCGTTGGCTTCGCTGCCGGTACAGGTCATGGTCAGGTTGCGCAGTTCCGGCGGAAACTCCGTCAGAAAATCTTCTGCAAACTCGACAATCGCATCGTTCAGATAGCGGGTATGGGTATTGAGCTGCGATGCCTGCGTGGCAATGGCGTCCACCACCGCCGGATGGCAATGGCCGACGGACGCGACATTGTTGTAAGCATCAAGATAGCGGCGCCCTTCGTTGTCATACAGCCAGACGCCTTCGCCGCGCACCACGTGCAGCGGCTCCTGATAAAACAGCCGGTAGCCGCCACCGAGAAATTCCCGGCGGCCTTCTGATACCTGTTGCGTTGTGAGCATGGTCATCCTCTTTACTTCAGTTCAGATGCACAGCACTGCCGGAATATCTCGCCAGTCTGCGAAAAGGGCAACGTCATCAGCCGCGATAAACTTCCCCAGGCATGCGCCTGATTACGCAGGATATAGTCGCGGTTCTGCGGATAGAGTACGGCGCGGTGCTGGGCGATCAGTAAACTCAGCGCCAGCCGCGACGCGACCAGTTCCGGCAACAGCTCCAGCTCTGCTTCCGTCAGCGGCTGACGGGCGGTATAAGCGGCGATCATCGGGTGGCAAAAGTGGAATAAATCGCTGCCTTCGCCGTCCAGCTGATAAGCCAGCGCCGTCGCCAGTTCGTTAATCAGGGGCGCCATCAGGGCATCGCCGAAATCAATAATGCCCGCCAGACGCTGCGGGTCCGCGCTGCTGACCAGCACATTGTGGGCGTTGAGGTCATTGTGGATCACCTGACGGCGAAGTTGTGGACTGGCGGGCATGACTTTTTGCTGATGCGAATCCAGCACGCGGGCAATCGTGCGTCGCTGTTCAGGGTCAGTAAGATGCGGTAGCAAGCCGTGCAACCGCGACATGTCGCTGATATCCCACAGCAAATCACGCGCCGCCCCCGGATGTTCAAAATCGCTCAGTGCGATATCAAGACGGGCCAGCGTCTCGCCGAGAGCCCGCATCAGCGTTTTGCTGCGCGGCACCTGATATTGCGCGGTACCCGGCAGATAACTCACGGCGCGCAGCGTCAGCGTTTGTCCGGCCACATCCACCTGCGGCGTAAGTTCCCCGCTGCGGCTTTGCTGTAAACGCGGCACCGGTAACGCGCTGTCCCGCCGGGCGAGATGGCTGAGAATGGCGGTTTGAAAATCCACTTCGGCGGGGACTTCAGCGGGATTCACAAAGCGCAGCATATAGGCGCGACCGGAAAGAGTGGTCAGGCAAAAATTGCTGTCACGCTCGCCGCCCAGCACCTGCGCCACGCCGTCCAGTCCGTAAATCTGCGCGGCAATCTGTTCGGCCTGCGATGTGCTGACGCGAGGCACGTCAGTGGTGAGCAGGCCCGCCGTCAACCGAGAAGGGGCTTCAGACATGCTGACCGCCGTTGACGTGAATTTCCGCGCCATTGACGTAGGACGCCCCTGAAGTACAGAGAAAATGGATCAGCGAGGCGACTTCTTCGGCTTTGCCGAGACGCTGCAACGGCACGCTGCGCTCGACGATCTCCTGCGTACCCGGCGAGAGTATGGCGGTGTCGATTTCTCCCGGCGCAATGGCGTTGACGCGGATGCCATGCGGGCCGAACTCATGCGCCATTTCGCGGGTCAGGGTGGAAAGTGCTGCTTTGGAACAGGCGTAGGCCACACCGGCAAACGGATGCACTTTGCTGCCCGCAATCGACGTCACATTGATAATGCTGCCCTGCGCCGCTTTCAGCTCATCAAACAAGCCGGTGGCCAGCATGGCGGTTGAAAACAGGTTGACGTTAAACACCTGTAACCAGGTGGCATAATCGCTGTCGAGCACACCCAGACGCCCGCCGGTCGGCGTTTTTGGCGAAATACCGGCGTTATCCACCAGCGCGTCAAGCCGTCCGCCGAGGCGTTCTTTAATCATCGGTAAAGCTTTCTGCACGCTGTCGATATCTTCCAGATCAAGATGAATATGGTTGAGGAACCCTTCGGCCCACGGGCATTCATCCACCCAGTTCTGACGCGATGCGGTGAAAATCCGCCACCCTGCGGCGTAGAAATGTTTGACGGTCGCGTGACCGATGCCACGGCTTGCCCCGGTCAGTAAAAGTGTTTTTTTCTGAGTTGTATCGGTCATGAAGATGGCTCCCGTTATTTTTGATATTTGATGCATCAGGAATAATCAAAAAAAGAGGACCTGTAAAGTCCTCTGATGAATGTGACGTCAGTGTGTTACCGGTGAATGACGCAGGCGTTCGCCACGGCGGCGCAGCAGTTCCATCACCAGCAACAAAATCAGCGATGCGCCGACCATCAGCGATGCCGCTGCCGCAATGGTCGGATCGAGGTTTTCGCGGATACCGGCAAACATCTGAATAGGCAACGTGCGCTGGCGCGGACTGGCGAGGAATAAGGTCACCACCACTTCGTCGAAAGAGGCCGCAAAGGCAAACAGCGCACCGGAAAACACACCGGGCGCAATCAGCGGCAGCGTGACCTTACGGAATACGGTCCACGGCGAGGCGCCGAGACTGGCCGCCGCGCGCGACAGATTGCGGTCATAATTTTTCAGTATCGCCACGACCGTGATCACCACGAACGGCACGCCGAGCAACGCATGCGCCAGCACCAGCCCGAGATAGCTGTTGAGCAACGACACGCGGGCAAAGAAGAAGAACATGCCCACGGCGATAATCACTACCGGCGCGATCATCGGCGATATCAGGATCGCCATCACCAGCGATTTGCCACGAAACTCGCCGCGCACCAGCCCGACCGACGCCAGCACACCCAGCACGGTCGCCAGCAAAGTGGCCAGCGGCGCAATCAGCAGGCTGTTGCCCAGCGAGCTCAGCCATTCATCCGAATGGAAAAATGTCTGATACCAGCGCAGCGAAAAACCGGTCAGCGGATAACTGAGAAACGACCCGGCGTTGAACGACAGCGGGACAATGATCAGCACCGGCACAATCAGAAACAGCAGGATTGCCGCGCTGTAGAAATTAAAACACCAGCGCCACAACCGCAGTATTAACGCCCCTTTTTGCTTCATCGTGTGTTTCATCTTCCGGCTCCTTAATGGACGGCAATTTCAGCTTTGGTGCGCGTGACGCGGATATAAACGATGTACAGCAGCACCACAATCACCAGCAGCTGACTGCCCAGCGCGGCGGCCATTCCCCAGTTCATGGTCGTGTTGGTGAAGAAGGCCACGAAGTAACTGACCATCTGATCACCCGGCCCGCCCAGCAGCGCAGGCGTGATGTAGTAGCCGATCGCCATCATAAATACCAGCAAGGCACCGGCGGTGACACCGGCATACGTTTGCGGCACGTACACCCGCCAGAAGGCAGAGAAAGGATGCGCACCGAGTGAAATCGCAGCGCGGACGTAGTTGGGTGAAATGCCCTTCATCACGGCATATAAAGGAAGCACGATAAACGGCAGCATAATGTGGGTCATCGAGATGTACACGCCGAGACGGTTAAACACCATCACCAGCGGGTGATCAATGATGCCGGTGGCAAGCAGCGCACGGTTAATCAGACCGCCTGACTGCAACAGCACAATCCAGCTCGCGGTGCGGACAATCAGCGAGGTCCAGAACGGCAGCAGCACCAGAATCATCAGCAGGTTAGCGCGCCCGACCGGTTGTTTCGCCAGCCAGTACGCCAGCGGATAACCCAGCGCGACGCAACATAGCGTGACCACCAGCGCCATCCACAACGTTCGCAGCAGAACATTGACGTACAGCGCCTGATCCGGCGGCAGTGCGACGATGTGGCCGCTCTCCACGTCCACCTTGCGGTCAAACGCCGACAGTAAATAGAGGGACGTCACCGGACGTGCAGCGCGTTGCAGCGTCTGCCAGGTGCTGAGTTCGCCCCACAGCGGCATGCTCCGGATCAGCGGTTCACGGATCGCCCCGCCGTCTTGCGGTACGTGACGCAACGTGCCGGTGATCAGGCTGCGGTAACGGTTATCTTCGTAGCTTAAACGTTTGGCGACGGTCGCCATCTGGCCGCTGTTGCGGGCATTGCGCAAATCAGTGACCAGCGCGGAAAACGTGGCTTCATCCGGCACGGTTTTGCCATCCCAGCGGGCAAGCTGCGCCACCGTTTCCGGCAGGGTTGCGTCCAGCTCCGGATTGGTCACACTCTTGCCGAGAATGGACGCAATCGGGAACAAAAAACTGACGATAACAAACAACAACAGCGGCGCAATCAGCAACAATGAACGGCGCGTATATGCCGCTTCCACTTTGCGCAAACGCTGACGAAGCGTCGGCCCTTGCGCAGATCCTTCCGCCACCGGTGTGGTCAACATTTCGGTTTGGCTCATGTTTTTCTCCCGCTGCGGGCTCCGGTTTCATTTTTCACCAATATTCAGCACAAAATCATTCAGTCTGAATCTAGGCGGCAACTGAGACAGATCCCCGGGAACATACAAAAGTATGTGGCCGGGGTCTGCGAAGGCGGCCAGCGCAGAGTCAGACCGAAGGATGAAGTGCTTACTTCGCGGCCCAGGCGTTGAACCTCTGTTCTAAGTCTTCACCATGCTCAATCCAGAAGTGAGTATCTACCTGCAATGCGCCTGCCAGGTTTTTCTCTGCGGTCGGCAGATTCTGTGCATATTTCGGGTCAATCATGCCGGTAACCGATTTTTCGGTCGGGCCGTAAGGGATGGTTTCAGCGAAGACTTTCTGGTTTTCAGGCTTATTAGCGAAAGCGATAAACTGTTCTGCCAGATCTTTGTGTCTGGAGCCTTTAACGATCGCCCAGCTGTCGAGGTCGTAGAGGCTGTTATCCCAGACCATTTTGAAATCATGGCCTTCGCCCTGCGCGGCGCTGACGCGACCGTTATAGGCAGACGTCATGACCACGTCGCCGGAGACCAGCCATTGCAGGGGTTGTGCGCCGGATTCCCACCACTGAATATTCGGTTTGATCTGATCGAGTTTTTTGAAGGCGCGTTCAACACCCGCTGGCGTCGCCAGCACTTTATAGATGTCTTCACGTTTCACGCCGTCAGCCAGCAGGGCAATTTCCAGCGTGAATTTGGCGCTTTTGCGCAGGGCGCGTTTGCCCGGAAAATCTTTCACATCCCAGAAGTCTGCCCAGCTGGTGGGTGCTTTTTTCAGTTTGCTGGCGTCATAGGTCAGCACGGTAGACCACAGAAAAATCCCCGCGCCGCATTCGGTGACCGCGCCCGGCACGTACTGCGTTTTGTCGCCCAGTTTGCTCCAGTCCAGCGGTTCAAACAGCCCTTCGTCACAGCCGCGGATCAGTTCCGGGCTTTCTACTTCAACCACATCCCAGCCGACCTGTTTGGTTTCCACCATGGCACGGATACGCGCCATTTCGCCGTTGTACTCCCCCGGCTCGATCGTACCTTTTCCTGTGGCGGCAAAGGGTTTGTAAAAGGCTTTGTCCTGAGCGTCCTTATTCAGGCCGCCGAAAGAGATCACGGTCAGGGATTCTGCCTGAGCCTGAAACACTAACCCTGCAAGAAGAGTGGTAAGGGCAATTTTCTTAAACATGCTGTGACTCCTGGGTTAACAAAAAAAGTCGAAAAGCGCGAAGAGAACGGCATTGTTAAAAATATGATGCATCATATTTTATGATAAAGCATAAACCATGCCATTCCTGTTGGTTCTGTCCGCCACGCACAACACGGCGGGCGGACAGGGATGAAAGAGGCGTTATGTGATTTTTTTATGCCTCATGACCCTTCAGTTTCTGATTATCAGCACTGCTTTCGTGCATCACTGCACTGTATAGGTTTCCTCAGTCAGCCAGTACGTCGGACAAAATAGCCAGCGCGTCCCGGAACTGCGCGTCAGGAATGGTCAGCGGATAGAGGAAACGGATAACGTTGCCGTGTACCCCGCAGCTCAGCATCAGCAATCCGGCATCAAGTGCCTTACGCAGATACTGTCTGGTCAGATCGGCAGAAGGTTTGCCGGTGGCCGGATCGTTAAATTCCGCCGCCACCATCGATCCCCGACCGCGAACATCCACCAGCGCCGGACAGGTCGCTTTGGCTTTTTCCAGCACTTCCACCAGCTCAGCGCCCAGGCGGCTGGCGCGGTCGCAGAGTTTTTCTTCACGGATGATATCCAGCACGGCCAGCGCGGAAGCCACCGCCAGTGGGTTACCGGCGTACGTGCCGCCGAGGCCACCCGGCTCCGGTGCATCCATCAGTTCAGCGCGCCCTGTTACGCCGGAAATCGGCAACCCGCCGCCCAGACTTTTCGCCATCGTGACAATGTCCGGTTTCGCATCCGGATAATATTCCGACGCAAACATTTTGCCGGTACGCGCAAAACCGCTTTGGACTTCGTCGGCGATCATGACGATGCCGTGACGGTCACAGATTTCACGCAGCCCTTTTACAAAATCGTCCGGGGCGATATTAAAACCCCCCTCGCCCTGCACCGGCTCATACAAAATGGCCGCGACTTGCTGCGGGCTGATATCACTGCGGAAAATACGTTCGATACTGTCGAGCGCCATTTCCGTGGTGACGCCGTAAACCGCATTCGGATACTGGGCGTGAAAAACGGAAGCAGGGAACGGGCCGAATCCCACTTTGTAAGGCACGACTTTGCCGGTCAGCGCCATGGTCAGCAACGTGCGGCCATGAAATGCGCCGGAGAACGTGATAATGCCAGGGCGGCCGGTGGCTGAGCGGGCAATCTTCACCGCATTTTCGACCGCTTCCGCTCCGGTACTGAAGAACGTGGTTTTCGCTGTTCCGCTCACCGGAGAGATTTCGTTGATGCGTTCCGCCAGTTCAACAAAGCTGGCGTAAGGCACAATCTGGTAGGAGGTATGGGTGAATAAATCGAGCTGCCGGCGGATTGCCTCAACGATTTTAGGGTGACGATGCCCGGTATTCAGCACCGCAATCCCGGCAGTAAAGTCGATGTATTCCCTTCCCTGCTCATCCCACAACGTGGCGTTTTCTGCCTTCGCCGCATAGAAATCACACATGACGCCAACACCACGCGGTGTCGCGGCTTTACGGCGTTTTTCCAGTTCACTGTGACTCATCTTTCGCTCCTGCCCTGAAGGTTGATGTTTTTGGACTGCCGGTTGCGAGGTGAACAATTTGTCGAATAAGCAATCCGTTCTTGTTTTTTATCCCGCCAGCGGCTCTATAATCCAGAACCAGTTTGAATTATTTTGAGGATCCACTTTTGCGCTCATTGCTTTCTGACCTCATTTTGCAGCGCCTGACAGGACTTTCAGAAGCCGTAACAGGCACACTGAATAAGCGGGTTTATCAGGCATTACAACAGGCTATCTTTGACGGCAGTATCACGCCCGGCAGCCGGTTACCCGCCTCCCGCGACCTGGCCAAAGAACTGGATATTTCGCGCAATACCGTGCTCGCCGCTTACGAACAATTGCAGGCCGAAGGGTACATTCAGACCCGCACCGGAAGTGGTACCTTCGTCACCGCTGATTTACCCAAAGACGGTGTGATTGCCGATAAAACCACCCCGCGTTGTGCGCCGCTTCGCAGCCACGTATCGCTGTCCAAACGGGGGTCGCAACTGCTGACGCGCACCGGCGTGGCGTCGCACCAGTGGGGCGCGTTTATGCCCGGCGTGCCGGATGTGACAAAATTTCCTCACGATATCTGGCGCAAACTGCAAAATCGTCTGAGCCGGCGGCTGCATCCCGAATACCTCACCTACTCCCGCCACGGCGGCTGCCCGCAACTGCAACAGGCGCTGGCTGATTATCTGCGGATTGCCCGCTCGGTAGACTGCACCGCAGATCAAATCCTGATCACCGCCGGAACCCATCAGGCGCTGGATTTACTGGCAAAAATGCTGTGCGACCCCGGTGACGTCGCGTGGATTGAAGAACCGAGTTACTGGGGGATCCGCAATGTGCTGACCATCAACGGCGTAGAAATTCAGCCGGTACCGGTGGATGAAAACGGCATGGATCCACCCGACAACCCGCCGCAGGACCGTGCGCCGAAGCTGATATGCGTGACACCGTCACATCACTACCCGCTCGGGTCCGTGATGAGCCTGGCGAGACGACAAAAAATCCTGACGATGGCCAGCCAGCAAGGCAGTTGGGTGGTGGAAGATGATTACGACAGTGAGTTCCGTTATTCGGGGAATCCGATCCCCGCATTGCAGGGGCTGAGCAGCGATGCGCCGGTGATTTATATCGGTACGTTCAGCAAGACATTGTATCCGGCGATGCGGATAAGCTACGTCGTGCTCCCGCGTCCGCTGGCGTCGCGCCTGAAAATTGCGCATTCCGAACTCTATCGCGCAGGTAACGGACTGACGCAACTTACACTGGCAGAGTTTATCCGTGAAGGCCATTACGCTGCCCATATCCGCCGCATGCGTCTGCTTTATGGCAAACGCCGTAACGCCCTGACGCGGCTGATTGAACAGGAATTAGGGACAGAATTTTTATGTGAGAACAGCAACGCAGGGCTGCATCTGATTTTATCCTTGCCGGATTCGATCGATGACGTGGCGCTCAGCGCTGAGCTGGAGCAAAAGAAAATCCTGACGCGCCCGCTTTCTGCGTATTACCTGCGCCCTGCCCCGCGACGCGGGCTGTTGCTCGGTTACGGCTGCGTGCCGGAAGAAGAAATTGAGGCAGCGTTCGGGCATATCGTTGACTGTTTGCGACGCCGGCTGCATCCGGTCAGTGCAGCGCCAGCGCCAGAACGATACATCCCAGATGAACCGGGTGACTAGCCTGATCCTGCGTAACATGCTCAGCAGACTGCTAGCAAAAACCCAAGGTACAATAAAAAATACAATAAAATTCATAAGCCTGTGAGATTTCCCGCAGGCTTATTTTTTACTTCGCTTTGTCAGAAAATGCTTGTTTGCGTCTGAGGCGGGTGGTAAAGATTTTTAATAACACCACACAGACGATCCTTCTCAGGATGTTTTATGCACAAATTGTGCCGGGTCGCGTCCATCCATTTTCGATTATTTTTATCTGCGGAGTGCCGTGATGAGAACGTATGTCAGCTTCAAAAATATCAAGAAGAGTTACGACGGCGACAAACTGGTGGTCAGGAATCTCAATCTTGATGTGCATGAGGGGGAATTTCTGACGCTGCTGGGGCCTTCCGGTTCCGGCAAAACCACCAGCCTGATGATGCTTGCAGGTTTCGAAACGCCGACTCAGGGCGAAATCCTGCTCCGTGACAAACCCTTGCATAATCTGCCACCCCATCAGCGTGATATCGGTATGGTTTTCCAGAACTATGCGCTGTTTCCGCACATGACCGTGGCTGAAAACCTGGCCTTCCCGCTGACCATCCGCCGCCTCAACAAGACGGATATCAAAGAGAAAGTTGATCGCGTGCTGGAAATGGTCAAGCTGAAATCCCTTGCCGATCGCTACCCTGCCCAGATGTCGGGTGGTCAGCAACAGCGTGTTGCCCTTGCACGCGCACTGGTGTTTGAGCCGAAACTGGTCCTGATGGATGAACCGCTTGGTGCACTGGACAAGCAATTGCGCGAGCATATGCAGATGGAAATTAAGCAATTGCACCAGATGCTGGACCTGACGATTGTGTATGTCACACACGATCAAAGTGAAGCCATGACCATGTCTGACCGGGTTGCGGTGTTTAATGATGGCGTGATACAGCAGATGGACAGCCCGAGTGTCATCTATGAAAAACCGGATAATGCGTTTGTCGCACAATTCATCGGCGAGAATAACAGCCTGCTGGCGACCAACAATGCAGCGGAAGGCGATTACTATCGCGCCTCGCTTGATGACGGAACACAACTGCATGCTGTAAAAATCCGGCCAAGTTCACCGGGCAAAAAGATTTTGCTCTCGATTCGTCCTGAACGTATCAGTGTGAATAGCCCTCAGCCGGGGATGGAACATGTTAAAGCCAGAATAAAACAATTTGTTTATCTGGGTGATCATGTGCGCATGATCACTGAGGTCGCTGGTCAGGATAATTTCATGGTCAAACTTTCTGCAGCAGCCATGAAGCCGGAGTGGCAACCGGGCGCTGAAGTGCTTCTTTCCTGGCAACCGGAACATCTGCGAGCACTGGATGTGATCACCCACTGATTTAAATCCTGAAATCCCTGAATTCTGAGATTACCTGCTCTTTGGATTCAGGGATTCTAACATCCTAAAATCATGGCACTACCTCCTGTCATCCCATCATCTTATTATCTTATTATCTTATTATCTTATTATCTTATGATTCTTACATCCTATCATCCTGATATCTTTGTATCTTCTTTCGCTACCCTTCTGGAATCATGTGATTCAATAATCACGAAATCCTTGTACTTAGAATCCTGTAATCACAGGATGAGGTCAGTACAGTACCGCATCTTATCATCCTGTCATCTCAGGATGCCTGCCGGGATTACAGAATCACAGGATAATATCTCAGGATTAAGGAATCATGGTCACCCATCCCTGGATTATGAAATCCTGATCAGAATCCCGTAATCTCAGGATTTTACATCCACAAAAAAACCTATCTGCATGATTATTATAATATAATTACAGGATTACATAATCCCTAAGTGGATACAAAATCCCATAATCCTGAGATTAATTCTGCATCTTATAATCTCAGGATACTTATCATCTGGCAGCCAGCGACTTGTGTACGGGGTTTAGCATACTCATAACTTTAAATCCTGATATCTCCGAATCCTCGAATCAGAGTGGGATTACAGGATTATAAAATCTTTGGATACCTGTGTTATGGAAATCATGAGCCTCCTGTAATTATTAAATCTTGTAAGCTCAGGATTCGGGGATACAGTAATACTCTTCACTGCGTTGCATCAGGATTCCAGGATGATAAGAGTGCTGTAATCCTGATACGTATCCTTATATCTCAGGATTCTGGTAATGGGAGAATCATATAATCACAGAATTACAGGACTAATCTGCACTGGCATCATCGAATCCAAAGAGTCTGGGATTGTAAGATAGAAAGATGGTGAGATGGTGAGATGGTGAGATGGTGAGATGGTGAGATGGTGAGATGGTGAGATGGTGAGATTATAGAATCCGGGGATGAGGACTTACAATGACTCAGCGTTTTTATTTTTCCGCATCTCTTGTGTATGACATAAGCCGATAATGAAAACATCCTGAAATCATAAAATCCCATAATCTTTTCATCCTGCAATCCCTAAATCATGGGAGAAAGAGCGTTCACACTCATAAGATAGAGAAATCACCGAATCGCAGGATTACATAATCATAGGATATTATAATTCAATAATCCTTAAATATTGAAATCCCCGGATGCAAACTTTATAGTAGCACCTCAATCCTGTGATTCATGGATTAGAAAATCTCAGAATCCTGTGATTACACACTTTATGAATCCTGAAATCTTATGATTTTAGAATCCTGTTATCTTCATTGTACACTTCATCAGAGGTTGTCATGGCAGCGAAAATTATTTCTTTCCTGAACGGAAAGGGCGGAGTAGGGAAAACCACGACGTCTATAAACATAGCAACCTGTCTTGCCCGGCAAGGACACAAAGTCGTTATGGTCGACACCGACCCGCAAGGAAGTATCAGTAACTGGTACGACGAAAGCAAATGCCAGTTCGACCTGGCAGAAGCCGCTTCTGAAAAAGAAGTGTATACCGTACGCAAGCAACTGAAAGAATACGATTACGTGGTGATCGATGGGGCAGCCGCAATCTCTGCCATTTCTTCAGCCGCTGTTATGGTCAGTGATTTAGTGCTGATCCCCGTGACACCGTCACCTTTAGATTTCGCGGCCTGTGGCGCTATCCTGGCCGTTGTTGAAGCACGTGAAAACTTACAGCCCGTCATTGCGCGCTTTCTGATCACCAAAAAAGTGGCATCGGCTAAAATGCTTGAAGTATTGAAAGAGTCCATTGCCGATACCGGCGTTCCTGCATTACGTACCGGTACCACCCAGCGCCAGGTGTACATCCGCACAATGATGGATGGGGGAACCGTTTTCGATACAACAGACGGAAACGCGAAGGGCGAGATTGAAATTATGACCAAAGAAATTACGGAGTTGCTGAAATGAAAATGAAACTTGGCCAGCACAGGCAACTGACCACAGCGCTGGAAGCTGTGTCTAAACCGCCAGCATCAGTGAAAAAGTTACAGACCAACATCGATGAAGAGTTACATCGCCGGTTTAAAACCAGCTGCTTCCTGCAGGATCGTGAAATGAAAGACGTCCTGACAGAGTTGATCGAAGCCTGGCTTATCACTAACGAACGCGCCTGATACGTTGATCGCGAGCGGGATCGGGTCTTAACAGACCCGTTTCCGGCGATATCCCGTTAAGATCCCAGCCTGACAAGGCAATCACCCTCGCTTTTCCCTTCCTGAAAAATCTTCTGCGTTGTTAATCAGATCCCAAGATCAAATAGTGTTTTGTTTCTTTTTTAAGTTTAGATCTTTCTCTTTAGAGACGGTTTTTACTTTTTATTATCATAAGGTTACAGCGGGTATTGTGGAGGTTTTTCCTGCGCGAAGTGGAGATCCTTCCTGTTGGATGTGGATCCTTTTCATGTCGTATGTAGAGTCTTTTTCTGTGGATAATTTCTTTACGGATCAATCCATTATCTGCGTGGAGTAATTTCCTGTGGATATCACGATCTCCTCATTGTCTGGCCTCCCGTTTTCGCGATACGACCGCAAATATCATGCCACAACAGGGATTTATCATAAGTGGAATGATTTCCTGATCCTGCCAGTCAGGCCAATATGTGGAACAATTTCCTGTGACAGCGTCACGTCATGTCACTTGTCTCCGATAACGGATCTGGAATCCGTACGGGCAGGGCAGATCCGCATGATTTAGGGTGGCCTGCAAAAGCCTATGTGGAAACTTTTCCTGATCCCGGAAACCCATATGTGGAAACATTATCTGATCCTATTTCGGTCTGATCACTCCCTGTGCTTTTAATTATTATCTATAAATCAATGCATTAAAAATAATGTGACATTGTCACGCACTGATATGTGGAGTGATTTCCTGATCAAAAGAGTTGATATTCAGGGTATCCGGCAGGATGAAAACAGCGATATGGCGTTAAGGTGGAGACATTTCCTGATCCCAGATCCGTATATATGTGGAAAGATTTTCTGAAAGAACGATTGCGGTACATATGTGGAATGATTTCCTGTTTATTTGATCGCCTGCTTCTAAACGTGGAGACATTTTCTGATCCCCGCAGGCGTGATACGTGGAAAGTTTTCCTGTAGATCCGCTCTGGCAGGAAAAACACCGTCCCGGACGAAGTGAGAAGGGGATCACAAAGTGGATTTCGGGCGTTTTTTCACCGGTAGCGATTATATGTGGAGAGATTTTCTGATCCGGGAACGCTGTTGAAGAGAAACTCAGGGGGAATACGGCGCAACGATCCTCCGGCTTTAAAGTGGAGTAATTTCCTGTAAAAAGTCTGACGATCCAGTGTGTTAAAAAAAGGATCCCTGATGGCGCGGAAAACCTTATGTGGAGATTTTTCCTGATCAGACTTTTCGGATCCTTATTTAATTGACTGATTTTAAAGGAGTAAATAACCCTTGTTTTTGCTTTACGACAGCATTTTTTATGTGGAATAATTTACCTACTTTCCACTTATGGATCCTGCTACATGGAACTGAATAAACTCACCGTAGTTCAGGGGAATGATCTTCTTGAAGGCGCTTACAGCGTCACTCTGGACGAAATGCGCCTGCTTAACCTGGCGCTGGCGCAAATTGATAGCAGGAAACCTCAGCCAGATACGCTTTATCGACTTTTCCCTCAGGATTATCAGCGGATCTACGGGGTAAACCCGACAAGCAGCCATCGCCAGTTACGCGAAGCAGCTGAAAGCCTGATGAAAAAGCCGGTCACCATTTACAAACCGGACATCAAAACCGGCAAGGTTCGTACCGTCCAGCTTTCCTGGTTCTCGCGTCTCGAATACGTAAGCAGTGACGATCACAGCGCGGTGGTGCTGCGGTTCGGACAGGACGTTGCGCCGTATCTCTATGAACTTAAAGAGTCTTTTACCAAGCTGAATTTTGCGAACATTGCGAAACTCGACACCCCGTTCTCTGTGCGTCTGTATGGCTGGCTCATCAAAGCTAAGAACCTCTACGGGCGTCGCAGCGGTAAAGCCATAGAAGTGACGCTGGATCTCAACTGGATGCGCGAGAAGGCCGGTCTGGCGGGTAAATACGAGGACTATCGTGACTTCCGCCAGAAACTGCTTGAGCCGACGATCAACCGGATCAACGCCAATACCGATATCTCCGTCGTCTGGGAGCCGGTGAAGCAGGGCAGGACTGTGGTATCCATCAAGTTTGCCTATGTGGATGAATCCGCACCGGAAGCCAGCAAACCGCTGCGTCCGCGCTTACCACGTCGCCCGCGTGCGGTGGCCGGTTCAGCACTGGAAGGCGAGTGGGCGCGCCGCTGTATCACCATCTTCGAAGAGTATCGTGAAAAATTAAGCGCTTACGATGTCGAAGAGAAAGCCACGCTGCCGGATCTGCGTAAGCTTTCTGGCTGGTACAAGATGATTGGTGAGAAGAATAAACAAAAAGAGATCCTCGCCGAAGTCAGTTCACGTAGCAAAAAGACCGCAGCCTGATCGTACGTCATCCCCTTTTAAACGAACGGCGTATCTTCACAGAGATACGCCGTTTTTAATTGGCACGAATCGGAGGGAAGCAGAGGAGGCTGTGACGTTATCTCTTTTACAGTAGGTCCTGCGTGGTTAGTGAGTGCTTACTGGGTGTGATCAGGAAATTATTCCACATTAGCCGTTTTGGCGGCTTTTCCACCTTACTGTTTAAAAGCTATAAGCCATACATTCTGAAAAAGGATCTTTTAAGGCACAAAACCCAGTGCGGAAGCCTGTTTATACCGTATATGCAGGCTTACAATGTAAGTGAGTACTGACACCACCAGCCACTCTTAATCTTTAAATGCCACTATGCACCATCTGCACCGCCATTTAAGCCAGAGGGTTTATCGCAATCATGTCGCGCCTGGTTAATCCGGACTGGTGGTTACGCCAGTTGAAAGGTCAGCGCACCCGCTGGCGTGAATCGTTGCTGATCGCCATCGGCAAGGTTAACCGCGATGCCTCCCCCTATGCCAGTAAGCAGGCCATCCGTGAAGTACGTGCGCGACGCCTGTCGAATCTCGACTACCTGAAAAGCTGCGATCTGGAAAACATCGAAACCGGCGAGCGTTTCAGTCTGATCGACAAAGTGATGGCAAGTATTTCAAACCCTGAAATCCGCCGCATGGAGTTAATGAGCACGATCGCCGGCACCGAAAAATATGCCGCTGCAAATGGCGACGTCGGGATGTTCCTGACCATCACCACGCCTTCTAAATATCACCCGACCCGCATGGTGGGTAAGGGCGATAAAAAGCGCGTTCAGCGAAATCACGCCTGGGACAAAGAAGCTTTTACCCCGAAAGATGCGCAGCGTTATCTGTGCGGGATCTGGAGCAAAATGCGCACCGCGTTCAAGGATAGCGGTCTGTCTGTTTACGGGATGCGCGTTGTCGAGCCTCACCACGATGCGACACCGCACTGGCACATGATGTTATTCACTAAGCCCGCCATGCGTCAGCGGGTGATCGATATCATGCGCAAATACGCCATGAAAGAAGACGGTGACGAGCGCGGGGCGGCAAAGAACCGCTTTGACTGTAAGCACATGAACCGTGGCGGCGCGGCTGGCTATATTGCCAAATACATTGCAAAGAACATCGACGGTTATGCACTGGAAGGCGAGCGCGACCACGAAACCGGCGAGCTGCTGACAGATTCCGCTGCCGCTGTCACCGCCTGGGCTGCTACCTGGCGGATCCCCCAGTTCCATCCTATCGGCCTGCCAACCATGGGTTCATACCGTGAGTGCCGCCGCATCCGTTCCATCAGTCTGACTGAAACCTTTGACGAAGAAGTGGAAGCCGTTCGCGCTGCTGCTGATGCCGGTGATTTTATGGCGTACATGTCAGCCCAGGGCGGGGCAAATGTTTCCCGTGACGACCAGACGGTGCGTGTTGCCCGCCGTGTTGCTAATGAGCTGAACGCATACGATGAGGAAGTGAAAAAGGTTGTGGGTATTTTCGCGCCTCACCTCGGCGACTCCCGTGTTTATGAAACCCGTACAACACAATGGCGGATCGTTTCTTCTGCCGTTGACGTTGAGGTTTTGACCTTAAAAAGCGCCTCCGGCGCGCCTCGGAGTCCTGTCAATAACTGTGGGTTAGGTGGAAAAAAAGAGTACACAAATTTGCGTGATAGCCGCGCTGGGAGCACTACTACGGCGTCCAATTCTGACAACCTGCGAGTTATTGACTGGACAGACACAGCCGCCGTGAGGGCGATTGTGGCGCGTATAAGGGAGGAAACTCCGAGAGTCAGCAAGGCACAGCGAACTTTTGACCCAACAAAAGCCCGGGATGTTGCTCCATCGGCAAGACTGACTGCTGAAGAACGGGCGCGCTTGCCTGAAATTGAGCGAGAATTGATGAAAAGCAACATCACTGCTGTGCGCTGGGAGCTGGAGGCATTAAGCCGCGGAGCTACGTTGAAAGTAGGTGATACAGAAATACATTTCGGAATGGTTGAGGATTGGCCGGAGTTTAGCTAAAGAAACGCCCTGGTGGGCGTAATATGCCAATCGCTGAGTATTTCAGTCTGATGATCCTAAATATCGCCGGATATAAATGCGACACAACAGGATCACCAGAACAGATACTAAGCCTGAGATAATTAGCGATGCATCGACATAAAGGTCTAGCGTTCCCTCTATGTCATGTATTCCCCAAAATTGAGCGAAACCTTCTATCTGTTCACCTGTAACAAAGCTGTCAATCACTTGAGTACTGATGGTCATCAGTACGCAGAACGCCGCAAGGTAGCCCAATGCGGCAAAAAAATACTTAACCCACTTCATCCGAGTGTAACCCTGATCGTACCGTGTGCCTTGAGCGAAGACCCAGGTACACCGATCATTGAGGTACCCAGCAATGCAGTCCGAAGATAATCAAAATCGGATTGTGATGTCATGGTAATACAGCCCTCACTGAGTCCCTGTGGTCCGATTGGATGAAGCCGGAAACTTCCACGTTTAACTCCTTCAATAAAAGTTTCATCGTTTATCTTTCCGTCATCGCGATAGAGTCCAAACCATGTTTCTCTGTCAGTGCCGTAACCATATTTAAGGACAGCATTTCGTATGCCGCCTAAGCGCCCCCCAGATACGCGACTGACAATAAAGTAACGCCCTGTAGGAAGTGGTCCCAGATCAGCGATATTAGTTAATGTCGGGTTATTTCGCCCCACTAACTGGCCGGAGAAGGCAGGGAAATTGCCGACACCAGCACAACTCAGAATTGATGTTTCCATCCCATTTAATACATAGCTACAGGTGATAGCCATTTAAGCTGTCACTCTCTCATTCCAGGCGTCGGCAAAAATTACGTTACCGTCACAATATTTCCATGTGATTTTTTCATAGCGAAGCTCAACACTTTCGTTGTGGTTATGCTTTTCGAAGGCTGGGTTTTTGATATGGTGCATTGTTGGGCAGATTGATACAATTTTGACGCCTTCGAGATACATGTTGAAGTACTCAACTTCCTGACCTGCATCGTTGATTCTGTACCATTTGAATTCGGCAGATTGGAGGGTTTGACCGGTGGCGGTCGCTTTGTAGAGATAAGGGCTGGAACTGTCGAATTCTTTCTCAAAACCTAATGCCGCATGTATACGTGTGCCAGTGATCTTGCCTGTAGCCCCGTCAGTTGGAAGATGAAGAGAGTGGCCGAAACCTTGAATCTCAATTGAACCTTCACGTCCATTAACATCGACAGAACCTTTGATATCTGCTCCGCCGTCATCCTTCAACCATAAATACGCTGGTATAGCCATTGTTAACAACTCCTTATGTTTTGTAGGGAAAACATACACCCAAAAAACCACTTGAACAATATGGACTTATACCGCAAAGCGGGGATTGTCTATTTTGCAGGCAAAGCATTCGGGTGATTGATAATTGCTATTCATAACATTCAGAAATTTATGGAAATCATATCAGAAAAACCTACTATACTGTATAAATACACAGTTAAATGAGGTGGAATGGAAGGATTACAAACGGCAGCATTGTTGGAGAGGATCGCGTTAATTGCCAAGTTAGCCACATCTACAGATTGCGATCATGATGAACGTGAGATGGTTGCCATTTGGATTGCGGAAATGGCGGTAACCGCAAAAGAGGAGTTACTTGCCGTTAACTTTGATGTAAACGGTGCGGGCAAAATCCATTGATTTCGGTGCATAGCTCTCTCAGGAGCTATGCATGCATCACCTGCATGTTTTTGCATGATCCAGAAAGGATCACAAAATGCCTGTTCGCCCCTACTGCTGGGCTTAGGGGCGCTCTTAGTCATGCATTAAAAACAGTGAACCAAGTCCGAAGCGGGCAGGCGGGTAACATTGCGCGCGCCAAGCTGTGATCTGTTAAAAACGGCGCAATCAGTTGCATGTACGCACGTTCTTCCTTTTCTTCAGATTTTGACGCGATTTCATACGAATACAGACTATGCGAGGATTAGGTGATTTTTAATGATAATAGATGAGATATCAGGACGTTCGCTCAGCTTCGTATACAGCGATAACGTCTGCCAATAGGGATTGAATTCTGTAATGGAACGAAGCTACTCTTAGCTTCATTAGCTCATATCGAAGCTGGGCCTTGGAATATTCAGATATTACAGTAAACTCAGTTCCGGAAGAGGTGAGACAACATCGTAAAGCATGCGCTCAAAAGGTTAAAATAAATGGAGTTAACAATGGTAAAACCAGATTGGGATATATTTAAGGCAAAATTCAGCGACAACCCTCAATATCATTTTGAATGGCTTTGCTATTTACTATTTTGTAAAACCTATGAAAGGTCTTACGGAGTATTTAGATATAAAAATCAATCAGCAATTGAAACCAATCCTATTACTCATGAAAATAAACGTATTGGTTTTCAAGCAAAATTCTATGACTCGAGTTTGACAAGGCATAAGCAAGATATTTTAGATACTTTAAAAAAAGCTAAAAGAGACTATCCTGACATTGATGTAATCATTTTTTATTCAAATCAAGAGTGGGGACAAGTTCATTTAAAAGGAAAATCAGCCACTAAAAGTAAAGCATTAATGGATATAGAAAAGGAAGCGCTTAGGCTTAACATTGAACTGCAATGGTGTACTGCTAGTTTCTTTGAGTCCCATTTTGTATGTGTTGACTGCAAAAAAATATCTAAATACTTCTTTCAGATTGAATCAAATTTAATTAATTTTATTAGTTATCTAGATAATCACACAAGCTTAATTTTATCATCAATACAAGAAAAAATAATATATAAAGAGAATGAAATAATATTTAACCGCGGAAGTATTCTCAGTCAACTTGAAAATACTTCTTCATATAAAGTTTCCATCTTAAGCGGCGTAGGTGGAATAGGTAAAACTGTTGAAATAAAAAATCTTTATAATAAAGTAAAAAACACAATTCCAATTTTTGTTTTTAAAGCTTCAGAGTTCGAGATTAATAGGTTAGACGAACTAAGCTACGACGGTGGTAGTATATACGATTTTGCCGAATATTTCGAAGAGAATGAAAATAAGATAATAGTCATTGACTCTGCTGAAAAACTACTAGATTTATCAAATCAGGATCCAATAAAAGAATTTATTTCCCTAATCTCAAATAACGACTGGAAAATAATATTTACCACACGATTAACCTACCTTGATGACTTAAATTTCCTTTGTATTGAAGTATTAGATTCGGAGCCACTAACAATATATATTCCATCAATAGAAATTGATGAGCTAAAATATTTAGCAACTTCGAATTGTTTTCCCTTGCCAAAGGATGATAAATTAATCGACCTGTTGCAGATACCCCTGTATCTTAATGAATACCTGAAGCTATTTAATAGTCACGAATCATTTGATTATGCTAATTTCAAAAATAAACTTTGGAGTACTAAGATAAAGTGCAGAAATATTAAAAGAGAACAAGTTTTCTTGAAATTAGCTTTTGAACGCGCAAGTAAAGGCGTGTTTTTTCTAAAAGCTGATAATGACAGCATTGATGTCATCAATGAATTGGTAGCAGATGGTATTCTCGGTAGCGAGAAAAATACCTATTTCATCGCTCATGACTTATACGAAGAGTGGGCATTAGAAATAAAAATCAATCAAGAGTATAATGTTAAAGTATCAACTTCTAGCTTCTTTATGAATATTGGATCTTCTCTTCCCATAAGAAGGGCATTTAGAAATTGGATGTCAGATCAATTGTCTTCAGATACTAATAGTATAGAAAAGTTTATTGAAGATCTCATTGACGATGAGATGCTCGATTCTTTCTGGAAAGACGAAGTTATTGTTTCTGTATTGCTTTCAAAATATTCTAAAAATTTCTTTGATCTTTTTGATGAGGAGCTTATCACCACTAAACTCGAATTATTCAAAAGAATATGTTTTATGCTGAGAATCGCATGTAAGGAATTTGACAGTCGAGCATTTGAAAATTTAGGGTTGAAGCCTATAGCTAAAACAATTTTACCCTATGGATCGTTATTTACAATGCCTAAAGGAGATGGTTGGAATTCATTGATTGAGTTCTTGTATAGAAAAGTTAATCAACTAAATAAAACTCATGCTAACTATATCCTTCCTATCTTATATGATTGGAACAATAAGCACAAAGAAGGCTATACCACAAGGCTAAGTGCTTTAATTGCATTGAAGTTTTATCAATCGGAAGGATATCGTCGAATATCAAAACCTGACGATGCTCATCATCTTCTATCTACAATTTCATATGGTGCTAAAGAAATAAAAGATGAATTATCAACCATTCTGAATGAGATTGTTACGAAGAAATACGTAAATCATGATTCTCCATATATTGGACTCTCTTATCTAATTCTAACAGAAATGACCGGCTTACATATTGTAAACAACCTGCCAGAGAAGACGCTTTTGCTTGCCAAACTATTTTGGTTGAAAGACTATAGTAACAAGGATGATTCTGTATTCCATGGTCGAGATTCAGAAGAAGAACCTTATGGTGTTACTGACGATTACAAACTAAAATATTATCCTGAAAGTCCTTATCAAACACCTATTATTTTTCTATTAGCCTCAAGCCAAAAAGAAACTATAGATTTCATTATCGAATTTATTAATTCAGTGGCTAACAGCTTTGTCAAATATTATGGCGAGAGCAATTTTTTACAACTCGATGTTCATAACTCGCATTTCAAACGTAAAATTTTTTCAAATGAAATATTTTGGTGCATGTATCGTGGATCTGCTGGGAATGTTCCAAATTTAGTTACCTCTATACTTATGGCACTCGAGAAATATTGCACTGACAGAGGGGAGACTACTTCAGGGAAGACTCTAGAATATTGGTTGTTATATTTACTGGAAAAATCCAATAGTGTTATAATTTATGGATTAGTCAATAGTGTAGTCCTTGCCTTTCCTAATAAGACATACAACATCGCTAAAATATTATTTTCTATAAAGGATTTCATCCTTTACGATAATAGAAGATTTCTTTTAGATCAATCTCTAAAAGGGCAAATTAATAGTACCAATCAACTTATTGGAAAACCTGAAAGTACGGATTTACATGAAATCACAAGGCTACAAGCTTGTGATGATAAACATAGAAAATTGTCGCTTGAGAGCTTGTTTTTTAACTATCAAATCACAAATGTATGTGATCTTACAGAAGAAAAATATCTGTTGCAGCGCGAAGGGTTATGGAAAACACTCGACAATTATTATGCCGAACTTCCAAATCTACAAGATTCAGAAGAAAAAAAACTATGGCGGCTTTGTCTTGCTAGAATTGATATTAGGAAAATGGATCTTTCCACTCAAAGTATTGATGGTCAGACCGTAGTAACTTTTAGTCCTAATCTAGATGATGATATTATGCAGTATTCCCAAACATCATTAAAAAGGGTTAGTGAGGAACTCAAATTTATTCATTTGAATCATTGGGCTAAAGGAAAACTACAAAAAAATGAAATATCAAAAGAGTGCAAGAAATATGATGACAATCCTGGATTGGCTTTCGCCGAAGCAAAAGAGATACTTCGATTATCATCCCATCGAATGGATGATTTTGAGACGAATTTAGATACGTTCAATATTTTAAATATTCATACGCCAATTTATGTTTTCACAACGCTTGTAAAATATTATAAAGATACATTGTCTTCAGAAGATATTGAGTACTGCATATCAAAAATTTTAGAAACCCTTAGCTTGACCTTGCAATCATCATATCAATTTCAGCATGGTTCAGGGGTGGACTACTGTTTTTATGTACTCCCTGATATCATCTCATTTAATCCTACATATTCAGATCAAATAAAAATTATTGTCTTATATTCTCTTTTTAACACTCATCCAATTGGTTTTATGGGAGGGGATTATTTCTATAGTTTCGCTACTAACTACGTGATGCAGTTGTGGACAGAGAATATACAGGATGCACAATCTATACTGTTTTCATACATTAGACTAGTTAGAAAGCGCGCTAATTTAGTTATAGAGATACGAGCAACGGCTTTACATAACCGAATATATCAGCCCGATTTCACGCAAGTTCTAACTCGTTTTTTAAATGAAAATGAAGATGAGATCAACTCTTTTATTAATAATGAAATTCCTTATCCTTTACCAGAGCATATCAAGGATCTTGATCTAGTTGCTATGAATGTTGCATTATCAATGATCCCATCTGGGGCTATGATTAGTTATAAAAATCTTTTTATTGACATTATTAGTTCAGCATTTTCATATTTAGATAAAAAAGATAGTGGTACTGAGTATATAATTAAGGTTAAAATTCTTAGGTGTTACGCTCATTTTATCTTATCTGCTAATGAGAATGACTTAGACGAACTATTACAACCTTTCATAGATGCATTAACACCCTCACAATTTACTGTTGATTGTTTGAATGAAATTGTCCTGACTCAGGATAGATTAGCGAAGCACGATAATTTTTGGTATATATGGAAAAAGTTATTACCTTCATTGGAAATTTTAATTAATGATTTTCACTATAATTATCGTATAGGGGAAATCATAAAAGCTTATTTATTCGTTCAACGCTGGAAAGACAGTGCTAAATCATGGCATACCTTCGAACCTAGAGATAAACGATTTTTTAAAATTGTCAGTGACAAATTTGGACAACATCCCGCTACTTTATTAGCTCTCGCTAAATTATTCAGCGACATAGGTAGTGAATACCTAGATGATGGTTTATATTGGCTAGCAACAATTATTGACAGCAACCCTTCTTTGCAGGAGTTGAATATAGAAAACAATACTTTATTTTATCTAGATAAAAATATTAAATTCTATCTTTATGAAAATAAGGAAAAAGTCAAGAAATCAGCGGAATTAAAAAAATGCACATTAACGATTTTAAAATTCTTAATTGATAAAGGTGAAGTTTCTGCATATATGTTAAGGGAAAGTATCATCTAAGAAGATTACTCGTCTGGTTACTGGTAATTCTAAGTAATAAAAATCATTATATAAGGGCTGCTGCCGCAGCCCTACGAACTAAGCTCATAGAAATTGGCAAGGTAGACCTGCGCTGAAATAAGTAGAACTTGTATTCCTAACTCCCTGTTTTTGCTATTTATTTGTTGCTGGGTTACTAGTTGAATAATGACTAAATTTCCCGTTCGTAGCTGATTTGGACAGCTAAGATGGTGAGTTTAGCTCAATATCGCAGTGTTAAAAGTCCTAATCCGGCGTAAGTTCATAAGAAGTAAACCTAATCACCTCCTCCCCAAACCACGCATTCAGCTCCTTAAACCGCTCCTGCAATGGCGTCAGTTCGTTCCGGACAAATACCTGTGACGCCTTCACTGAATCGCCAAACCCGCCACTGTTCTCTGGAATGATCCCCATCATCTGCGGCGGCACACGATGCGCACAAAGTAAATCGTTCTGGCTGGCTTTCTTGATATTGAAGAAATCGTCTTTCGTCGCGACTTCACTCAGCGGCAAAATTTTGATCCCGTCCGGTTTACCGTTCGGCGCGTACATAAACAGGTTGCGGAAATTCCCCAGCCCTTTTGTGTCCCGCATCGCTTTGCGCATCTGATCGATGTCTGAGCTGCTTTGCGCCGCGTCGGTCATATACAGGATATATCCGGCGTGCGCGCCGTTCTGGTAGTACTTACGGCGGAACAGGGTCGCGGCCTCATTAAGCCAGGCTGAGTTCAGCGCGCTGAGATATTCCGGCAGGCCGTATAGCTCCTGATTAATGTCCGGTTCAATAAGATGAAACACGCTGCCGGTTTCGAACTGATGCGCTTCTTTCCATTGCTGCACAAACCAGTAGGTGTCTGGCTCAACCCCGCGTCGTGCATATTTGGCGGGGACGGTTTTCATGACCACGGCGTCGCCGAGTTGGTTGCGGATCACTTCTAAAAACGCAGTCCCGAACACCAGATAATCCAGGGCGAACCGGCTGAATTCCTGCTGTGATAACAGCGGGTGCGGGACAAAGGTCGAGGCCAGAATGTTACGTTTCACATACAGTGATGAGCTGTGATGCACCGCTGCCCGCAGCGTGCGAGCCAGCCCGTCAAAGCTGACCGGCGGCTCATACCACTGGCCGTTTCCCGTGCATTCGATGTAATCCAGAATTTCACGGCGGTCTAATACCGGCGTCGGGTCGCCAAAGCTGAACGCCTCCGCGCCGCCGTTCTGCTGCGTAGTGGCGGTGACTGTGCTTTGTGCCGCTTTGCGGAATTTGCGCTTACTCATATTAGTAAAACTCCAGAATGTTAGGGCTTTGGCCGCCGCTGGCGGCGGTCACCCTTGCCAGGCGTTCCATTAACCGGCCTAACGCCTCCATTTCCTTGTAATCCGCATTCCCTTTGACGTCTTTGACCGTGAGCTGGATCAGCCGCGCTTCCAGGCTGGATTCAACGCGGGAAATCGGCGCGGCGTTCTCCCACGCATCGCGCGTTTTCCAGCTCTGCACCGTCGGTATTTTTTGGGTCAGCGTCTCTGCAATCTGGCGAACGGAAAAACCCTGCCAGTAAAGCAGTGCCGCCTGTCGCCGTGGGTCGCTGATGAGGATTGAGTTTGTCATTTTCATGACTGCCACGTTAACGAGCGGACTGCTGATTTTCCTGCTGTCCACGTTGTGCCATGGAGCATCAACCCGCATCGGCTGGCGGTGTCGGGCGTGTGTCTGGAAACTTGGATTTCTCAGAAGCACACACCGACTGGAGTCATAAACATGGCAACAAAAGCGAAGCGTTTTCGCATCTGTACCGAAGGGGCGACCACCGACGGCCGCGAAATTACCCGCGACTGGATTGAACAGATGGCCGCGACCTATGACCCGAAGGTCTATGGCGCACGCATCAACATGGAGCACATCAAGGGCTATTTCCCTGACAGTGCGTTTCGTATGTACGGCGATGTCACCGGCGTTTACGCCGAAGAAGTGGCTGACGGTGCGCTGAAAGGCAAGCTGGCACTGTATGCCGATATCGACCCGACGCCGGATTTAGTCTCAATGGTGAATGCCCGCCAGAAGGTTTACACCTCCATCGAAGTGAACCCCTCGTTTTCCGACACCGGCAAAGCCTATCTGATCGGCCTGGCCGTGACCGACAGCCCCGCAAGCCTCGGCACCGAGTACCTGCAATTCAGCGCGCAGGCACAGCAGAACCCACTGGCAAGCCGTAAGCAAAGTGCAGAAAACCTCTTTACCGCCGCCGAAGAAACGGCGTTCGAGTTTGTGGAAGAAACACCGGCTGCGCCGTCGCTGTTCTCCCGCGTGAAACAACTGCTTTCCAGCAAATCGGCCTCGGATGATGCCCGCTTTAAAGACGTCCATGACGCCGTGGAAGTGGTGGTAGAACACGTCGAAACCGGCCTGCAAGCCACTGATGAAAAGCTGTCCGCGCTGGAGGGCACCGTGACGGAACGTCTGAACGCGCTGGAGAAATCGGCGAAAGACGATCGCGAACAGTTCAGCACGCTGAAAGGCAAGCTGGAGAAATCCGCGCCGCAGAACTACACGCAGCGTCCCGTTTCAAGCGGCGGCGGCAAGGGTGATGCAGCCAATTTCACCGACTGCTAAGCACGATATCCGCTATTAACCCGTTAACCAATTTGGAAAAAAACGCATGAAACAAACTACACGTTTTCAATTTAACGCCTTCCTGTCCCGTATTGCTGAGCTGAACTCGGTGGACACCGGCGACCTGAATAAAAAATTCAGCGTGGAGCCGTCGGTGACGCAGACGCTGATGACCCGCGTGCAGGGAGCCTATACCGGCGTATCGGCAAGCTGGTTGCATACCAAAGACCCGAAGCCGAAAAAGGTGAAGGTTCAGCGGAAAAAGAAAGTACAGTACCTGCGCGCCCTGCAACATCCGAAGGCAAAGAAGACCAGCGCGAAGGTGCAGAAAACGCCGGAGGCTAAAGAAGGAGATTATCTGGCGGGCAGCGATGAAAACGTGTTTAACCTAACCACCATCTACGCCACGCAAAAGGCCGCCATGCGGGCAGCTCAGGCGAAGTGGGACAAACTCCAGCGCGGTGTCGCGGAGTTCTCGATCTCCCTGGCTCGCGGACGGGCTGACTTATTCCCGGAGACGCCGGTGGCGGTGTCCGGATTCAAATCCGTGATCGACGCGCAGCCCTGGATAATCAGCAAGGTGACACACAGCCTGGGCGGCAGCGGCTTTGTGACGACGTTGAATCTTGAGGTGTTGCTGTCGGATGTGAGTTATGAGGCGACGGAAAGCGACGGTGCTGAATAAGCTGAATGTGTAAATCACTGTAATGTCAGATGTATGTTTACAATGATTGCATCTGATTAAAATGATTACATGGTGATTATTATGATGCACTGCCCGAAATGCCAACACGCAGCACACGCCCGTTCCAGCCGTTATCTGAGCCTTAACACCAAAGAACGTTATCACCAGTGTCAGAATATCAATTGCAGTTGCACGTTTAAAACCCATGAGTCTATTGCTGACATTATTGTTGAACCCGGAACGGTACATGCTGTTCTGTTGCATCCTGACAAGCATCAGCAGCAATCTCTTCAAATGCATTAAACAAGAAACCCGCCGACGATGGCGGGTTTTTTTATCCTGTTGCAAAGTCCCAGCACTTCATCAATGATCACCGGCTGTGATTGCGCGGTCAGGGTAAAAGGTGAGGGGGAGGCAAAATACATCGCCATTCCATCGCCACCTTCAAAAGTGAGCTTTGAGGCCAGTTACACATAAATCGAATAAGCATATGATTTTTATGTATTTAATTTTATGAATTACAGCTTTAAGAAATAACTAATAACTATAAGCCATATTTTTTCGTTGTTAGACAAGGCCGGATCGCAACCTTACTCTTCGTCATGTTTTGTAAATTCATTGCACACTTACTGATGAGGGATGTCACTTGGCTACGTTACTCACTTCTGCCTCCGGGCGGCTTGCGCATCGCGCCCGTCGCGCGGTCTCTTTTAAGACAGCATTACTGGCCAGCGCCGTGATGTTTTCTGCACATACTTTTGCGGATGACGTGCTGAAAGAAGGCATCACACCTGCGACGGATGCCAGTCAGGTGCCTGCGGCAGCAAAATCACGAACGGATACCGTGATCGCCGGGATCTCCGAACCACAGGGTATTTTTAACCCTTACTTCTTTGTGAATGGCTGGGATGAAAACGTCACTAACGTGATTTTTGCCCGTCTGATCGACTGGGACAGCCAGGGAAAACTGGTGCCAGGACTGGCAGATAGCTGGACCGTCAGCCCGGACGGTAAAACCTATACCATCAAATTACGTTCTGGCCTGAAATTCAGTGACGGCTCACCGCTGACTGCTGAAGACGTCGCTTTTACCCTGACGGTGTTGTATGACCCGAAATACGATGGCGACACCGATATCACGCTGGCACACATTGCTGGTGGTGACGAATACAAACAAGGCAAAGCCGACAGCGTCAGCGGCCTGAAAGTCATCGACCCGCTGACGTTGCAGGTTACCACCACACAACCGGGCGCCACCACGTTGCAGAAAATCGGCGGTCCGGTGCTGTCGAAAGCCTATTACGGCAAAGGCTATCAGCGCGGCAATCTGGATTATTTGCGTACGTTGCATGGCAAACCGCTCGGTAACGGCCCGTATGTCTACGACAAGTACATTCCGGGGCAGGAGATCCGCTTCCACGCCAATCCAAACTATTACCGTGGCGTGCCACCGACTCCGCGTTTTATCTATCGCGTGACCAATCCGTCGACCAACTTCCAGTTATTCCAGACCGGTGATACCGATTATGACGCCTTTACCTCACGTCCGGACGATATCGAACAGCTGAAAATGCTCGGTTTTGCCAACATCAACCTGTACGGATCCAGCGATTACAGCAAGATTGAATTTAACGTCCGGCGTCCGGCTTTGCAGGATGTGAAAGTGCGTCAGGCGCTGATCTACGGTCTGGATCGCCAGAAGCTGATCGACGTGGTGTATCAGGGTTACGGCACTGTGGCGATTGAGCCGATCGCGCCGATCTCCTGGGCTTATAACACCGACGGCGTGAACCCGTACACGTTTGATCCGGCGAAGGCCAATAAATTACTCGATGAAGCGGGCTGGAAAACGGGCGGAGACGGGATCCGTGTGAAAGACGGTAAACGTCTGGAACTGACGCTGCTGGTCAGCAAAAAAGTGCTCAACGACGCGCTGATCCCGATCGCCAAAGAAGACTACCAGAAAATCGGCGTGCTGCTGAAACCGCAGGTTGTGGACTTCAACGCGCTGATGTCGCAACGCAAAGCGGGGAACTACGATCTGGCGTCTTTCAGCACCAGTACGCTTAACGATCCGCATGATGGCGTATGGGATTACTACAGCACAGAGTCTGCGGAATCCGGCTACAACAATCCTGAAGTGGATAAGCTGATCAACGAAGGCAACGCCACGCTGGATATCGAAAAACGTAAGCCGATTTATCATGAGCTGTACAAAGTGCTGGCGAACGATCCTCCGGTGATCCTGCTGGGTAACCGCAAAATTCTTTCGGCCAGCAGCGCCCGCGTGACCGGTTTTAAACCGGATATTTATAACGGCCTGACCGGCAGTCTGCCGGACGTCAAAATCGTAAAATAATCAGAAATCACGTTGCTGCCGGTCTTCACCGGCAGCTTCAATGAGAAAGTCATGAGAAATTTTATTCTGCGTCGTTTACTGCAAACCATCCCGATGTTGTTCCTCGCTTCATTGCTTATCTTCATGCTGTTTGCCAAAACGCCGGGCGATTTTATCGACGGCAATATTACGCTCACTGCACAGCGTGCCGCCGAACTGAAAGCCTTGTACGGTCTGGATCAGCCGCTGCTGAGCCGTTATCTGCGCTGGCTGGGCAACCTGTTGCAGGGTGATCTGGGTTTTTCGCTGCAATATCAGATCCCGGTCAGTCAGTTGCTGAATCAGTACATCTGGAATTCCTTCCTGCTCGCGACCATTGCGATGGTGTTGTACTGGGGGATCGCACTGGCGGTGGGCATTGTCTCGGCGATGAAACCCTATTCCCTGTTCGATCATGTGGTCAGCGTGGTGATCTTCGCCGCCATGTCCTTTCCGACGTTTTTCCTGTGTCTGCTGCTGATCAAATGGTTTGCCGTGGATCTGCACTGGTTGCCGGTGGGCGGGATGACCAATACCGGCAGTGACGCGACCGGCTGGGCCTGGGTGATGCAGGTGGCCGCGCATCTGGTGTTGCCGGTGGTTGCGCTGGTGATGTTACAGGCGGGCAGCCTGACACGATATTTTCGCGCCAGCATGCTGGATGTGGTGCGCATGGATTTCATCCGTACCGCACGGGCGAAGGGCCTGCGGGAACGTACTGTCATCCTCAAACACGCGCTGCGAAATGCCTTGTTGCCGATTATCACGTTGCTGGGGTTTGAGTTGCCGGGGCTGTTCTCCGGGGCGCTGATCACCGAGAAAGTCTTTAACTGGCCGGGTGCGGGGCACATTCATATTGATTCGCTGGCGGCGCGTGATTACCCGGTTCTGATGGGGTTCACCCTGTTTCTGGCGGTATTAACCATTCTTGGCAACCTGATTGCTGATGTGTTGTATGCGTGGGCGGACCCGCGCATTCGGGTGAGGTCGTGATGTTTGGTTCTTTATTTTCAACCAACCGCCGGCTGCGCGAAGCGCAAATACCGGCGATGGCACACGTGACGCCGTCACCTCTACGGCAGGCATGGCGTTCGTTACGCCAGAACCGGCTGGCGATGTTTTGCCTCATTTTGCTGCTGGTGATGGCGGTGTGGTGCATTGTCGGGCCGTTTTATTCGCCGTGGCGCGATGATGCCACCGATGCGCTGATGATCAACAAAGCGCCAAATGCGGAGCACTGGCTGGGTACCGACTTCCTCGGCCGTGATGTCTATACGCGGCTGCTGCTGGCGGGACGCATCTCACTGATTATCGGCATGCTGACCATGTTGTTGTCCGTGACGCTTGGCTATCTGATGGGCGCGGTGTCCGGCTATCTCGGGGGCATCACCGATAAAATCATTATGCGATTTGCCGATCTGGTGATGACCATTCCGAGCCTGCCGCTGCTGATCGTGATGGGGGCAATGTTGTCTGAACTGGATTTCTCACCGGACTCCCGGGTGTACATGGTGATCGTGATGCTCAGTCTGCTGGAGTGGCCGAAACTGGCGCGCCTGGTGCGCGGGCAGATCCTCTCCCTGCGCGAACGTGATTTTATGCTGGCGACCCGGGTTCTCGGGCTGTCCTCGCGGCGTCGCCTGTTCGGACATCTGCTGCCAAATACCGTGCCGATTCTGGTGGTCATGGCCACGATGGCGGTGGCGAACGCCATCCTCAGCGAATCCGCCCTCAGTTATCTCGGGCTGGGCGTGGTGCCACCGACCCCGTCATGGGGAAACATGATGGATGCCGCCAACAGCCTGATCGATTTCCAGCGCCGTCCGTGGTTATGGATGCCACCGGGCGTGGCGATTTTTATTACGGTGATTGCCATTAACGTGCTGGGCGATGGCCTGCGTGACGCGCTCGATCCCAAAATGAAACGGAGCAAAAAATGACGCAACCGTTGATCCGTTTTAATCAGCTTTCCCTTTCCTTCGCCAGCGATCAGGGCCGTGTCCGCGCCGTGCAGGATGTCACCTTTGACGTTCAGGCCGGGCAAACCGTCGGGGTTGTCGGCGAATCTGGCTGTGGCAAAAGTGTCACGGCAATGTCGCTGATGGGATTATTACCCCCGCAGGCCGCCCGTATTGATGGCGGTGAAATCCTGTTTCAGGGACGTGACCTGCTTACACTGCGCCCATCCCGGATGGCGGATTTGCGCGGTAACCAGCTGGCGATGATTTTTCAGGAGCCGATGACGGCGCTCAATCCGGTGCTGACCATTGGCGAACAGCTGGTCGAGCCGCTGATCCGCCACCGCGGTGAATCCGCGAAAGCCGCGTGGTCGCATGCGACGCAGATGATCACGGAAGTCGGGCTGGCGCGCGCAGAAAGCCTGATGACCAGTTATCCGCACCAGCTTTCCGGCGGGATGTTGCAGCGCATCATGATCGCGATGGCGCTGAGCTGTAAGCCGCAGTTACTGATTGCGGACGAGCCGACCACCGCACTGGATGTCACCGTGCAGGCGCAAATCTTGCGTTTACTGCGTGACCAGGCGCAGCAACATCATATGGCGCTGATGCTGATCACCCACGATTTGGGGGTGATCGCACAGATGGCGGACCACGTGGTGGTGATGTACGCCGGTAAGATTGTCGAGCAGGGTGCGACAGCGGAAGTGCTGCGCAACCCGCTGCATCCCTATACTCAGGGGCTTATCGCCTCCAGACCGACCCCCGGAGAACGCCGTCGCCGCTTATATTCCATCCCCGGTCAGGTACCGGATCTGGCCGCGCTGCCGCCGTACTGTGCGTTTACCGAACGTTGTGCCCGCGCCACCGACCGGTGCCGTCAGGGGATCCCGCCGCTGGAAGGGCAATACCGACAGGCGGCGTGTTTTTACAGCGGACTGAGTCCGGCGGGTGAGATCAATGACAGGGAATTACAGCCATGAACGCTGACTATCTGATTGAAGTGGACGGCCTGAAAAAGTATTTCCCGATCCGCGACGGCGTGTTCGGACAGGAAACCGGACAACTGCGTGCCGTGGATGGCGTCAGTTTTAACATCCGCAAAGGCACCATATTCGGGCTGGTGGGCGAATCCGGCAGCGGGAAAACCACCGTCGGGCGCACGCTGCTGGGGCTGTATGACAAAACGGCGGGCAGGGTGATGTTTCGCGGTGAAGACCTGCATGGCCTGAAGCCGAAACAACTGAAAGCATTGCGTCCGAAAATCCAGCTGGTGTTTCAGGATCCGTACAGTTCGCTGAACCCGCGTATCCGCATTGGCGATGCCATCGGCGAAGCGATGCTGGAACACAAGCTGTGTACGCGGGCGCAGCTCCACGGCAAAGTGACGGAAGTGATGAAGATCTGCGGCCTGTCGCCGCTGCATTACAACCGCTTTCCCCATGAGTTTTCCGGCGGACAGCGCCAGCGTATCGGCATTGCCCGTGCGCTGATCCTGCAACCAGATTTTATTATTGCGGACGAACCGATTTCCGCGCTGGATGTGTCGATCCAGGCGCAAATCATCAATTTGTTCTCGGATTTACGTGACGATCATGGCGTGACATTTCTGTTTATCTCGCACGATCTCGGCGTGGTGGAGCATCTTTGTGATGACGTGGCGGTGATGTATCTCGGCCAGTTAGTGGAAACGGCCAGCCGCGATGAGTTATTCCAACGGCCCCTGCATCCGTATACGCAGGCGCTGCTGGCGGCGGTACCCACGCTGGATCCTGACAGTGAACCGGTGGCGATGGTCAGCGGGGAAATCCCGGATCCGTCAAAACCGCCTGCCGGATGCCGGTTCCACACCCGTTGTCCTCAGGCCACGGCGCGCTGTCGGGCGGAAATCCCGTTACTGCGTGATATTGAACCCGGGCACCGCGTCGCCTGTCATCTGGTTTAACCCCTCACCGCCGGATTCAGTCTTCCAGGATCCGGCGGGCTTCCATCTGCATTTTCTGCCCGACGCTTTTGGTCACGTCGATCACTTTCTGCGTGGCCGGAGATAAAAACGCACCTTCCAGCCAGGTGATCCCGACGCGCCGTTCCATCACTAACTGATCGTTATCGATACGGACCAGCCGCGAGATAAACTCCTCTTCGACCAGAATGTTCTCGGATAAAAAGCTCAGTAATCCGCTTTTGGCGATCAGCCCCGGCACAGACGCCAGCGAGCTGATTTCGACTTTGACGTCGGGCGCCGGACAGTGATTCTCATAGAACATCTTGTCCAGCCACTTGCGCATCGACACGGTTTTTGCCGGTAAAATCCAGCCGTAACGGCTGAGTTCGCGCAGGCTGGCCGGTTTGCCCGCCAGCGGATGATCGCTCGACGCGGCAACAATCACCCGGTCGGCGGTCACCGGCAACTGCACCACCGGGCTGTCGTAATTCACCAGCGGCCCGATGATCACATCGATGGCATGGCGCTCCAGCAGGGCGAACAGCACGTCATTCATGCCGATCTGGATTTCCAGTTTCATGTTCGGCACCTGCGATTGCAGCATTTTGCAGATTTCAGGCAGTAAGAACTGCGTCGCAGAACCTGAGACGCCCACGCGAACGATCCCGCCCGCGCCGCTGCTCAGTTCATTCATGATTTCGCCGATTTCAAGATAGGCACTTTGCAGCGACAGACCGCGCTGATAAAGCACGCGTCCCGCTTCGGTCAGCTCAAGCCCGCGACCTGCCCGTTTGAACAGTTTGATGTTCAGTTCTTTCTCAAGACGGGTGATAGATTTCGAAAGTGCAGGCTGAGTTATATTTAAATTTTGTGACGCAAGTCTCAAATTCATCATCTGCGCAGCGGTGACGAAATAGTCTAAGTCTCTGTTATTTAACATTGATTCCTGAAATTCATCGATTAGGTAATAAAATATAGTAGAAGGCATGAAAGGCAGGGTCAATAATCTCGCGATCTTCACGGTGGCCCGGGCGTCATCGCGAAGACAACGCCAGCGAATTCACCTGTTTTAAGTAAAATAAGAAACTAAGTGCATCTATGAAAATTGTTAATTTCACCATCAATAAAGACCAGACCAAAAGCTTCGGCATCTTTCAGGCAGAGGGCATCATCGATGTCGGATACCATGCGGGATGCCGTGACATTAACGAATTCATGGCACGCCATTCGCTTGAGGAACTGCACCGCTATGTCGGGCTTCCGGCGGATCTTCAACTGAACGACATCACTTTCCTGCCGGTGATTGACCGTCCGGGGAAAATTTTCGGTGTGGGCATGAACTACGCGGAAAAACGTAAAGAATTCAATGAAACCAGCGATGCGCCGACATTGTTTGTTCGCTTCGCGGATTCCCAGGTGGGCCACAATGGCACCATTATCAAACCGGCCTCTTCTGAGCAGTTTGATTATGAAGGCGAACTGGCGATTGTGATTGGTCGTACAGGCCGCAATATTTCAGCCGACGATGCGCTGGATTATGTCGCCGGTTACAGCTGCTATATGGATGGCTCGGTGCGCGACTGGCAGCATAAATGGTATACCGCCGGTAAGAACTGGCCTTCCACCGGCGCGTTTGGCCCGTGGATGGTGACGCCGGATGAAGTGGGTGACCCGCAAAATCTGAGCATCAAAACCTGGCTGAACGACCGTCTGGTGCAGGACGATACGACCGCCAGCATGATCCACACTATTCCGCAGATGATCGCTTACATCAGCACCTTTACCCAGCTTTCGCCGGGCGACGTGATCATGACCGGCTCACCGGGCGGCGTAGGTAAAACCCGCGTACCGCCATTGTTCCTGCATGAGAATGACAAGATTGAAGTGGAAATCGAAAATATCGGGCGGCTGACCAACCTTATTCAGAACGCACCGCTGTCTGAGATAACACATTCCAGAACAGCGGCCTGATCCCTTAACGAACCGCATCCACCAAAGGCACCGTTTCTCCGGTGCCTTTATTTTTAACGACCATCAGATAGGTCAGGGTGAATGACAGCCCGAGCGACAGTATCACGCCCATCACAATGTAGATGAAATACGGACCGATGTAGGCGGGCAGGCTGAAAATGCTCGACAGAATATAGCCATACAAGCGCACTCCAAAGAAGGCGATAAATGCCGAGGCCACGGAGCTGCTGAGGGTGGTGGCAATAAACGCTTTTTTGTAGCGCGTCAGTACGCCGAACAGCGCCGGTTCGGTGATCCCCAGCAAACCGGAAATCGCCGCAGACAACACCACAGATTTCTGTTCGCGGGTTTTAACGTGGAAGTAAATCGCAAAGGTCGAACCGGCAATCGCCATGTTGGCCATAAACATCATCGGCATCAGCATATCCCAGCCCTGATCGGTGAAGTTCTGCAAGGCAATCGGCGTCATCGCATGATGCATACCGGTGAGGATCGCCACCGGGCGGATCGCGCCGACAATAAATCCGGCAAAGACCGATGACACGTCGAACAATCCCTGAATGCCGAACGCCAGCAACTTACCGAGATAAATTCCTGCCGGACCAATCAGCGTCAGCGACACCAGCGCCGCAATAAACAAGGTCAGCGTGGGGGTAAACACCGTTTTCAGCACATCCGGCATGATTTTATCCACCCAGCGGTGGATGTAACTCAGCGCCAGCACGGAGAAAATCACCGGGATCACGCTGGCCGAATAGTTGAAGACAGACACCGGCAGTACATCCATAAAATACAGCGCGGTGGGCGCTCCGGCGGTATGACTGGCGAGTGCTTTCGCGGCGTCCATCAGCGTCGGGTACATCAGGCAGGCGGCGACAGCAGCGGCCAGATACTCATTGGTTTTGAAGATCCTCGCTGCGGATACCGCGAGGAAAAACGGCAGGAAGTAAAACACGCCGCTGGCGATCAAATCGATGATCATTACCGTTTCGCTTTTCGACGAAATGACCTTTAAGGCAATCAATCCGGCCAGCAAGCCTTTGATCATCCCCGCGCCGGCAATGGCCGGAACGATCGGGCCGAACACCCCGGAGACGGTATCCATGAACATCGATACCAGGCTTTTTCGTCCTTTTGTGGAAATATTTCCTGTTGCTGTTTCTGAAACACCGGACACCGGATCAAGCTGCGACACGATCGCCTCGTACCAGACATTCACTTTCGGGCCGATGATGATCTGCACCTGTCCACTCTGGCTTTGCGCACCGAGAACGCCGGGCAGATTTTTAATCTCATCCCAGGCCACTTTATTTTCATCGCGCAAATCGAAACGCAGACGGGTCATGCAATGCCAGACTTTATTAATATTTTCCGCACCACCCACCAGTTTTATCACTGATTGCATTATTTCTGTATTCACCCTGAACCCCGCGACGACCCGTTAATTATTCATTGTCAGATGGAAGGGGAGTGTAATGACGCCCATTTTTAAAAACAAACCAATAAAATAGGATCTGCGTCACAAATCTTCACTGACAGGCCGTGTTTAAAGGCGGGGAGGTTAAATTGGTCTGTTTTTTATGAAGAATACGACCTGCTTTTAAACCAAAATAAAGTCATGAAATTAAGGTTTACAAGCAGGATAAAAATACGGTGAAATAACCGCAATACGAATATTCCCGCCGTCTTTTTTTGAAAAGGCATCACGGTTTTTATTAAGGATGAATATGCAGCCTGCGCTGATTACCAATATCGAATGCCAGATAACCCGCCCCGATCGCCATAATTTAGTGGTGGTCAGAATTGAAACCGATCGTGGTGTTTTTGGCCTGGGCTGCGCGACGTTCCAGCAGCGCCCGCTGGCGGTCAAACTGATGGTCGATGAATATCTCAAACCGCTGTTAACGGGGCGCGATGCGAATCACATTGAAGATCTCTGGCAACTGATGATGGTAAACGCCTACTGGCGTAACGGGCCGGTGATCAATAACGCGATTGCGGGCATCGATATGGCGTTGTGGGATATCAAAGGCAAGCTGGCGAATATGCCGCTGTATCATTTGTTTGGCGGTAAATCGAAGGATGCGGTTACTGCCTACAGCCATGCGGCGGGCGAAACGCTGGAAGATCTTTATGGCGAAGTGGATCGTTTGCTGGCCGAAGGTTACCGCCATATCCGCTGCCAGCTGGGTTTTTATGGCGGCAATGCGCGTGATTTTCACAGTACCCGCGAACCGACGGCGGGGGCGTATTACGATCAGGACCAGTACATCGACAACACGCTGGCGATGTTCAAAGCGCTGCGTGAAAAATACGGCAATCAGTTCCATATTTTGCACGACGTTCACGAACGGTTGTTCCCGCAGCAGGCGGTACAGTTTGCCAAAGCCGTCGAACAATACCGGCCCTATTTTATTGAAGACATTCTGCCGCCGGATCAGAACGAATGGCTGGCGCAGATCCGCAGTCAGACCGCCGTGCCGCTGGCGACCGGCGAACTCTTCAATAATCCGGCGGAATGGAAAGATCTGATTATCAACCGTCGGATCGACTTTATCCGCTGCCACGTTTCGCAAATCGGTGGCATCACCCCGGCGCTGAAACTGGCGCATTTCTGCCAGAGTTTCGGTGTACGTCTCGCGTGGCACTGCCCGCCGGACATGACGCCGATTGGTGCGGCAGTGAACACGCACCTGAATATTCATCTGCACAATGCGGCGATCCAGGAATTCGTGGCATATCCCGCCAATACGCAGCAGGTCTTTCCGGGCGCACAGGCACCGGAGAACGGCTATTTTTATCCGGGGGAAGAAGCAGGGATCGGCGTGGGCTTTAACAGCCAGGCCGCCGCAGAATTTCCGGTGGTGTACCGGCCGCACGAATGGACGCAAAGCCGCCTGCCCGACGGCGTGATCCACACGCCTTAAGTCTGGCGAAAGGCCAGATTGTCCTGATTAAACGGGATGATGTAGGTGCAGGAATAATCGATATCGATGATGTCGCTGAACGCATAAACCTTGCCGCCCTGCAAAATGCCTCTGTTGGTAATGTGCATGGCGGCAATGCCTTTTTTACACCCCAGAATTTGCGCCTGTTCCTTGCTGACCGTTACCGCCTGATAACGGGTGAGGGAGTGCGAAATCACATAGCCTTTGCTCAGTACATATTGCTGGATCGAATGCTCAATGGTTTTCTGGCTCAGATCGCCAAACTCCCGTGCCGGCATGCGGGAATATTCAATCTGGACATTGCGCTGGCTGATGCGCCGCAGGCGGGTGAACGCCCAGATAAAATCATCCCCGCTCAGATCGAAAACCTGTTGCTCTTCTTTGTCCGGCCGCCGCTTGTGCAGTTCCAGCATGCGGAAGCTGATGTCCGCGAATTTCTTTTCGGTGATTGAGTTGTACACCAGCGGATTGCTGCTCACGCCGGGATTAATGTAAGTCCCCGATCCCTGCACGATACGCACCGCGCCGATGCTCACCAGTTTTTCCATCGCCTTGCGCACGGTAAACCGCGACACGCCATATTCTTCTGCCAGCTGGCGTTCTGGTGGCAGCTTTTCCGGCAAGGATCCGCTGTTCTGATAAATCTTGCTCAGTAAATCCTGAGCGATAAATTCGCTTTTTTTCATGAGGTTTCATCCGAGCGTGGAACCGGTATTTGAGCATGAGGAGACGGTAGTGGGCAAATTACAGCCTGTAAACTGTATTGTTCGTTAACAGCTTACAGGCTGTATTATCCCCTAAAAGGGATATTCTTATGCTATCCGCTACAGAGGATAAAAGTTGATTTATCCCTTACAAGGGATACACTGAGAATATCCGCCGGGAGGGATAATATGAACATTACTTCTGCAAAAATGCTCGCGAATGCGCTGCGTAATGAGCGAAAAAAGCGCAAACTCAGCCAGAGTAAAACGGCTGAAACCATTGGCCTGAAGCAGTCAACGGTTTCTGAGTTTGAAAATTATCCTGACGGAACCCGTCTGGAAACCCTGTTCAAATTACTGGCAGCGCTGGATTTAGAGCTCCAGATCACGCCAAGAGATAGCAACCCTCAGGAAAAAACGTCCTGGGATCAGGAGTGGTAATACATGGATAAGTTAACGCTCGCATTAAATGGCATAACTGTGGGTACGCTGGAAAAAGGCGGCAGTGGTGAAATGTCATTTGTTTATCATCACAGCTGGCTCAGTCGCCCAGGAGCCCGTGCCATCTCGTTATCATTACCTCTCCAGCAAGATAAATTTCGGGGCGCGGTGGTGTATAACTTTTTCGACAATCTCCTTCCCGATAGTGAACAAATACGCAGCCGTATTCAGGCTCGCTTCCAGATCCCGACCAAACAACCGTTCGATTTGCTCTCGAGAATAGGCAGTGATTGCGTCGGTGCTATCCAGCTTTATCCTGAAGGTGATCCCGTTGCACCTGTCACCCGGATCCACGCACGGCCACTCAGTGATGAAGAAATTGAACAGCTTCTGCAAGGCTATAAAGAAGCGCCCTTAGGCATGGAGGCCGAAATTGACGACTTCCGAATTTCTCTGGCCGGTGCGCAGGAAAAAACAGCATTACTCTGGTATCGCGGGCAGTGGCATCGTCCGCAGGGAAGCACACCCACAAGCCATATTCTTAAACTGCCTATCGGTTACATTGCTAACAATGGTATCGACTTAAGCGACAGTGTTGAGAACGAATGGCTGTGTCTGAAGATAGCGGAACAATTCGGATTTCCGGTCGCGCAGTGCGACATGACCCGTTTCGGCAGGCAAAAAGTATTAGTCGTAGAACGTTTTGATCGTCGCTGGTCGCAGGATGGATCCTGGCTGATGCGTTTACCTCAGGAAGATTTTTGTCAGGCGCTGGGTGTTGCTCCTGCATTGAAATATGAATCAGATGGCGGTCCCGGGATTGCGCGTTCAATGACGCTTTTGCTGGGTTCCCAGCGAGCCAGCGCAGACCGGGAGATGTTTTTTAAAAGCCAGATCCTTTTTTGGATGCTGGCCGCCATTGACGGTCATGCGAAGAATTTCAGTGTTTATATTGAGCCGGGGAGTGCATACCGTATGACGCCACTTTATGACGTGATGTCGGCATTTCCTCTGATGCATCCAACAGGTATTCCGGCGAAGAAAGCCAAAATGGCGATGGCGGTACTCGGTAATAACCGGCATTTCCACTGGGACAGGATCCTGCCCCGTCATTTTGTTTCAACGGCGCAACGGGTCAGTTACTCGCAAGAAAACGTGTCAGCCATGATGACAGAAATGAAAGAAAAAACAGAACAGGTGATTGCAGAAGTGGAAGCCAGGCTGCCGGTTGATTTTCCGGCAAAAATCAGCCATGCAATTTTTGAAGGACTCCGGCGTCAGGCGGCGCGGTTGCCTTAACAGCTAAAACTCCTCCAACAAAAAAGCCCGCCGGTCTGCACCGGCGGGCTTTGTCATTTACTGCTAAATCTTACTTCTCGTCAGGCAGTGCGTAGGCAATCACGTAGTCGCCGCGTTCTGCGGACTGACGTGCGCCACCGGCGCTGATGATGATGTACTGTTTACCGGTTTTCGGTGAAACGTAGGTCATCGGGCCAGACTGGCTGCCGACCGGCAGACGGGATTTCCAGATTTCTTTACCGGTTGCGGTATCGAACGCACGCAGATAGAAATCCTGCGTACCGGCGAAGAACAGCAGGCCGGATTGCGTTGACAGGCTCGCGCCCAGCGTTGGCATACCGACTTCCATTGGCATGCGCATTTTGATGCCCAGCGGACCGGTGTCTTTCACCGTTCCGACCGGCACCTGCCAGACGATTTTACCGGTTTTCAGGTTAACCGCAGACATGGTACCGAACGGGGGTTTCTGGCACGGAATGCCCAGCGGAGACAGGAAACGCTCGCGGACTGCGCCGTAAGGCGTACCGTCCATCGGCACCATCCCCATCTCGATACCGCTTGCGCCGGTCGGAACCTGTGCACGCGGCACCATGTAGTTCGCCAGACCCAGACGCATATCATTCACGAACATGATGGCGTTGTTCGGGTCAACCGAGACGCTGCCCCAGTTCATGCCGCCCAGAGAACCCGGGAATTGCAGGGAACGATCCAGACCCGGAGGCGTGTAAACGCCTTGGTGACGCATGCCTTTAAACTCGATGCGGCACAGCAGCTGATCCATTGGTGTCGCGCCCCACATATCAGACTCTTTCAGCGTCTGGTTGCCGATGTTTGGCATACCGACAGAGAAAGGCTGCGTTTTGGAGTAGCGTTCACCAGGGACGTTACCCTGCGGTACTTCACGGTTTTCGACTTTCGCGACCGGCTGGCCGGTTTCGCGGTTCAGCATGAAGATCATGCCTTGTTTGGAGGTCTGCACCAGAACCGGCGTGCTGCCACCTTTACCGTCCGGCAGGTCATACAGCAGCGGCTGAGACGGCAGGTCGAAGTCCCACAGGTCGTGATGCGTGGTCTGGAAGGTCCAGCGGACTTTACCGGTGGTCACGTCTACCGCAACAACAGAAGAACTGTATTTGTCATCCAGCTCGGTACGTGTGCCGCCGAAGAAGTCCGGCGTCGCGTTACCGGTTGGCATGTAAATCAGACCCAGTTTTGGATCGTATGACATGGCCGACCAGACGTTCGGCGTACCACGGGTGTAGGTCTGACCTTCCGGTGGCAGTTTGGTGATGTTCGGGTTACCCGGATCCCATGCCCACATCAGTTCGCCGGTGTGCACGTCAAATGCACGTACCACGCCCGGAGGTTCGCCGGTGGAGAAGTTATCCGCTACGCGACCGCCAACGACAACCACGTTACCCGCGACCAGCGGGGTAGAGGTTTGCTGGTAGTAGCCAGGTTTCACTTCGCCCATACCGACTTTCAGGTCAACCACGCCGTTGTCACCGAAATCAGCACAAGGCTTGCCGGTGTCAGCGTTGATGGCGATCAGACGCGCATCTATGGTTGGCAGGAACAGACGACGTTCGCAGGTGCCGCTGACGGTGCCGCCGGTCGCAGCAGGCGTTTGCGGGGCGTTAGTGGCTGGCGCGGCAGCTTCTGAGGCTGCGTTCGGGCTTGCCGGCTCAGCAGCAGGCACGGCGGCAGGTTGTGCCGCGGGTGCCTGTGGTGCGGCGCTGTTCTCGTAATAGCCCAGACCACGGCAACGCTGCCAGTTAGGCGCGGTGGAGTTGGAATCGTAAGACCACAGCTTTTTGCCGTCATCAACGTTCAGGGCGATCACTTTGCTGTATGCGGTACACACAAACAGCTTGTCACCGATTTGCAGCGGGGTGTTCTGGTCTTCAGCGCCGGAGCCGTTGCTCTGTGGGATATCGCCGGTATGGGCAGTCCACGCAACCTGAAGTTTATCCACGTTGGATTTGTTGATCTGATCCAGTGCAGCAAAACGGTCGCCTGCGGTGGTGTTACCCCAGTTTTCCCAGTTCTTCTGCTCTGCACCTTTGTCTACCGGTTTCACCGGCACCTGATCGTTGTCGGCGCTGATGATTGGCGTTGGCACGAAGGTGTTACCGAAAGCAGCAATCAGCGCGACAGCCAGGACAGCCGCCAGCGAGAAGCTTGGCCCTTTACGCGCCACCAGACCCGCACGTGCTTTCAGCAGCGGATAAGCCAGAGCGACCAGGAAAGCCAGCACGCCGAAGGTGAACAGGCGGGAGAACAGCGGCCAGAACGTGAAGCCCGCGTCCCAGACAGCCCAGATAACAGAAAGCACAAAGGCCACGGCATACAGCCAGGCACCTGAAGGCTTACCTTTGAAAATTAAAACGGCGGAAACGATGAGCGCCAGACCCATCAGCAGGAAGTAAACACTTCCTCCCAATGTCGCCAGATACGCGCCACCGATACCGAGTGTCAGACCGATGACGACCATCAGCGCACTCAGCAGCCAGAGGAGCCAGGTCCACTTGCTATTTGTTGTTGGCATGATTTATCTCACTGCATAGTTGTAGAGAACTGTTGATGAAAAGCTGGTAACACTTAATGACCACCCGTTATTAAATGAACCAAATAGAACAATTTCGCGCAAATAGTAATACTTCTCATCGAGGTTGTGAATGTGTAACGAAGAGTTTGAAATTAGGTAAATTATTATAGATTAGATTAATCTTTATGCAGGGAATTTTTATGCGTTGATTTTAAAGAATAAAATAAAGTGTGTTATTCAATATATTAATGATTTTTAGATTATATATACGTTTTTTATCTAATAAGTCGCACTTAACATCCACGCCCTTTTTTGCATAAAAGCAGGAATGTCACATTTTGGACTCACTGGTACGATTTGCGCGAACCTGACGGGGCGTTTTACAGATAGCCTTCGATTAATGTCTTCATTTCACGGGTGATATGTTCCACCAGACGGCTTTTGGGGATCTGCGGCGGGAAGACGGCGAGATAGGCAATACTTATGTCTGGCGTAAAAGGTTTGAGCACGATGTCGCTTTTGTGGCTGCGTGCGGTGATGAAATCGACCACGCCGATCCCCAGATTATTGCCCGCCATCACACAGCAATTGTGCAGCGAGGTTTCGATCGGGTTGTTCATATAAAGGTCGAGACGGCTCATCACCTGGTCGAGTTGTTCACGCAGCGGCGTTTTGCGTCCGGGAATAATCGGCCGGTAACGTGTCAGATCCATCGCCGTGACCACGTCTTGTTTTGCCAGCGGATGACGCGGCGACATCACGGCCACGGCATTCGCCCGCGCCAGCATCTCGGCTTCCAGCCCTTTCACATCCGGCTTGCCGAAAATAAAACCCACGTCGTACTGATTGCCGGTCACCACATCGGTGATGTGCGTGGTGCTTTCGATATCCAGAAACAGCGAAATATCGCCAATACTCTCGATCAGCGGCGGCAGAATGTGTTCGACGCACAACGCGGAGAGCGCCGCCACGGTGCCAATACGCAATACGCTGCCTTTGGAATGGCGGATTTCATCGGCGATACGTGAAATATGTTCAAGTCCGAGGTACAAACGCTCGACTTCACGGTACAACTTGATGGCATCATCACGCGGGATCAGCCCGCGTCCGTCACGGTCAAACAGCTTCAGATCGACGGCATATTCGAAGTCACGGATCAGCCGGCTGACCGCGGGCTGCGTGATGTTCATCATATTTGCCGCTGCGGTGATACCGCCGGTGAGGATCACCTTATGAAAGGCTTCGACCTGTCTTGGATTAATTTTCATAATATATCCTCAAAATCCATAACATTTGTTTATGGATGTAACACAAAATACAATTTTCAATTCAGAAGTCCACCCCCTAGACTCGAATTCACGATCTGACACACATTGCCTGAAAATCTAAAAAAATTAAGGGTTAAATGCATGAGAAAGTCCGTTCTGGCAGGAGTGCTTTCACCGGCACTGGCCACATTTTTCGTTTTATCTTCCCCCTCTGTGCAGGCCGCTGATCTGAATATCGGCCTGGCTGCCTCAACGACGTCAATGGATCCGCAGTTTTACGTCGGCGGTGCCAACAGCGCGATGGCGCGTAACATCTTCGACGGACTGGTGAATCAGGATGAAAAACAACATATTACGCCTGCCCTCGCCGTGTCATGGAAAGTCATTAATGACACCACCTGGGAATTCGCCCTGCGCCCCGGTGTGAAATTCCACGACGGCAGCGATTTCACCGCCAAAGACGTGATTGCCAGCGTGAAGCGCGTGGCGCTGGCCTCGAAAAACAGCCCGAGTGCTTATACGCCGTACGTTAACGATATTGCTGACGTCACCGAAGTGAACCCGCTGACGGTGAGAATTGTCACCAAAGCGCCCACACCTTTATTGCTGAACAACTTAAGCCGCGTCGCGATATTACCGGCGCGTCTGGAAACGGTAGGATCGCCAACCCTTAATGAAGGGAAAGATGTCATCGGCACCGGCCCGTTCAAATTTGTCAGCTGGACGCCCGACGATAATGTGGTGCTGGCGCGCAACGACCAGTACTGGGGCGGGAAAGCGCAATGGGATAAGGTCACGCTGCGTGTGTTCAAAAACCCGAGTGCCCGCGTGGCCGCCATGCGTTCCGGCGACGTGGATATGATTGAAAGCGTGCCGACGGCAGACGGACGGGATCTGGGCAAACAAACCAGCCTGCATCTGGAATCCGTGGCCGGTAACCGCATTTTGTATTTACACCCGGATCAGGACCGCGATGCGTCGCCGTTCGCCAAAGGGCCGGACGGCAGCAATCCGCTGAAAAAACGTGAAGTGCGTGAGGCGATGTCGCTGGCGATAAACCGTCAGGCGATTGTGGATCGCATCATGGACGGGCAGGGCGTACCGGCGTCGCAGCTGGTGCCGAAAGGCTACTTTGGTTACACGCCGTCGATTGCCGCACCGGTGTACGATCCGGCGAAAGCCAGACAGTTGCTGGCGCAGGCCGGTTATCCGGACGGTTTTACGCTGACCTTCCATGCGTCGAACGACCGTTATCCGAACGATTCGAAAATTGCGCAGGCGCTCGGCCAGATGTTCAGCCGTGTCGGCATCAAAACGGATGTCGTGACCATGCCGGGCAGCGTGTATTTCTCACGGGCGTCTAAACGCGATTTCAGCCTGATCATGGGCGGCGCGGCGATTGAAACCGGGGAAGCCTCCGGCGTGCTGGGACCGTTGCTCGAAACCTTCGGGCCGAATGGCGGACAGGGCAATCGCGGGCGTTACTCGAACCCTGAATTTGATAAAACGCTGGCACAGGCGCGGGAAACCCTCGACGACGGCCAGCGTGAGAAGTTGCTGCAACACGCCACAGAGATTGCGATGAAAGACGAAGGCACGATCCCGTTGCTGTTCCTTTCCTACACCTGGGCGATGAAGACACCTTATACCTACGTTGGCCGCTCCGACGGCTACACGTTGCCGTACTTTGTGCATGAGAAACAATAAGTCGCGCAGAGTGCATACCGAACCAAGGCGGGAATAGAGCACCAACACCAGGGTTGTTCTAAGAAAAGAGAGAGAAGCTATGACTTCTTTTAGCGGTGTGTATCCCTATCTGGTTTCGCCGGTCACCCCCGGCGGCCAGATAGACAAACCGGTGCTAACCGCACTGGTTGAACATCTGATTAACAGCGGCGTGCAGGGTCTGACGCCACTCGGCAGTACAGGTGAATTTGCATACCTCAGTGCAGAACAGCGCACAGAGGTGGTCAGAACTGTCGTCGAAGCCGCACGGGGGCGCGTTCCGGTTATTGCCGGAGTGGCGGCCACCACCATTCAGGACGCTGTGGCGCAAACCGCTCGCTACGTCGCTCTGGGTGTCGACGGTATTCTGGCGATACTTGAGGCCTACTTCCCGGTGCCCGAACAGGGCGTCGAGGATTATTTCCGTGCCATCGCGACCGCCGCAGGCAAACTGCCGGTCGTGCTGTACACCAATCCGCAGTTCCAGCGTTCGGATCTCAGCCTGCCGGTCATCGAGCGGCTGAGCCACGTGGAAAATATTAACTATATTAAAGATGCCTCGACCAATACCGGCCGGTTGCTGTCGATCATTGAACGCACGCAGGGACGGATGCAGGTGTTTGCCGCATCGGCGCATATCCCGGCCTGCGTGATGCTGATTGGCGGCGTGGGCTGGATGGCCGGTCCGGCCTGTATTGTGCCGAAGCAAAGTCTGGCGCTGTATGAAGCCGCAAAACAAGGCGACTGGAAGAAAGCGATGGAGTTGCAGCGTCCGCTGTGGCGCATCAACGAAATCTTCGCCAAATACTCCATCGCCGGTTGCATCAAGGCGGCGCTGCAATTACAGGGCTTTGAGGTTGGCGATCCGCTGCCGCCGCAGGTACCGCTCAACGATGCCGCGCGTCAGGAAATCGCTGACGTTTTACGATCTGTGGGGGCGCTGTGAAAACCATACCGGTGATCATTGACTGCGATCCGGGCATTGACGATGCCATCGCGCTGCTCAGCGCGTTCGTCGCACCGCAACTGAATATCCTCGGCATCTGCACCGTATGCGGTAATCAGCCGCTGGCGAATACCACCCGCAATGCGCTGCAAATCACCGAGCTGGGTTACCGGCTGGATATCCCGGTGTTTGCCGGTTGCCACCAGCCGCTGTTGCGCGCGCCGATCCACGGCCAGTTCCACGGCGAGAACGGTCTGGGCAATACGGCCTTTCCCGCGCCGCAAAAACAGGCCGAATCCCTTCACGCCGTTAACTTTCTGATCCGAAGTTGCGAACAGGCCGCAGAGAATAATCAGCCCCTGACGTTGTGCGTGCTCGGACCGCTGACCAATCTGGCGACGGCGCTGCGCATGAAACCGGGCATTGCCGCCGGTATCGGTCGCGTGGTGCTGATGGGCGGCGCATACCGTGAAGCGGGCAACCGCACCATGACCTCCGAATTCAACATGCTGGCCGATCCGCACGCTGCGCATGTGGTGTTTTCTTCAGATCTGAACATTACCGTGTTGCCGCTCGATGCCACGCATCAGGTGATCCTGACGCCGGAACATGTGGCGAAATTCATCAAAGTCTCAGGACGGATTTCCGCGCCGCTGGGCGAGCTAATGGCGTTCTGGGATCGCAACGACGTCCGCCGTTACGGTTCTCGCGGCGGGCCACTGCACGATCCGCTGGTGATGGCTTACGTGCTGGCACCGGAACTGTTTGGCAGCGAAAAAGCGCGGGTGTTTGTCGAACATGACAGCGAGTTGTGTATGGGACAAACCGTCGCCGACTGGTACGGCAAGTCTGGGCAGACGCCCAATGTCGATATCGTTACGCGCGTGGATGCCACTAAAGTCTTCACGCTGTTTTACGAACTGCTTTCACGTTATGCCGGGAAATGATCTTATGAGCCAGCGCATCATTATTGATACCGATCCCGGCGTGGATGACGCCATCGCCCTGTGGCTGGCGCTGGCCTCGCCGGAACTGGACGTCCTCGGCGTCACCGTGGTGGCCGGCAATGTGGCGCTGAAAGATACAGTGCGAAACGCCTGCAAAATTGTCGCGTTATCCGGCAAGACCGGCACGCCGGTGTTTGCCGGTGCGCCGGGACCGCTGGTGCGTGAACAGGTTTACGGCAAATACGCCCACATCGGCGCGTTTAACGATGAACTGGTGCCGGACAGCCATCTGCAACCCCAGGCGGAACACGCGGTGGATTTTCTGGTGCGCACCTTACGACAGGCCGCAGAAGACAACGATCCGGTCACGGTCTGCGTGATTGGCCCGATGACCAATATCGCGCTGGCGCTGGGTATGCATCCTGACGTGGCCCGCGGCATTAAACACATCGTGACCATGAGCTGCGCGTTTACTGCCCTCGGACACCGCGTCCCCTGGGCGGAATTCAACGTCTATGCCGATCCGCACGCGGCGGAAAAAGTGTTTAACAGCGGCGTGCCGCTGGTGATCATGCCGCTGGATCTGACCTTTCAGGCGCTGATTGGCGCGGATGATATCGAGGCACTGAAACAGGACGGCGGCCTGCCGGGCAAGGCCATAGCCGCCTTACTGAACGCGTTTGACCGCAGTGATCTCAACCGTTTTGGCCGTGAAGGCGGGCCGGTTCATGATGCGGCGACCATTGCGTGGCTGTTGCAGCCGGGATTGTTCTCCGGTCAGCCCGCCCGCGTCGGGGTGGCGGTGTCCGGTAACACTGCTGGATACACCTACGCAGATTTCTGGCACAAACTGGCGACGCCGCCCAATGCGATGGTCATGCAGACCGTCGATGAATACGGCTTCTTCAGCCTGCTGCGCCGCGTGCTGTCCCGTTATGGCGATGCGCAGGCATGAGCCGTTACCTGCTGGGACGTTGCGGACAGACACTGCTGACGCTGTTCGTGATGTCGCTGCTGGTGTTTGGCGGCGTGTATCTGGTCGGCAATCCGGTGGATTTGCTGCTCAGTACCACCGCGACGCCCGCTGAGCGCCTGAGCGTGATCCAGTCTTTTGGCCTCGATAAACCGGTGTGGGAGCAATACGGCCTGTTTGTGGTCAACGCGCTGCACGGCGATATGGGCAACTCCTTTATCTACAATCAGCCCGCGCTGCACCTGATTTTTCAGCGAATGCCCGCGACGCTCGAACTGGCGCTGGTGGCCTTTGTCCTGGCGCTGGTGATTGGCATTCCGCTTGGCGTCTATGCCGGTCTGCGTCCTGACGGCGTGTTATCGAAGTCGATCATGACCGTCTCGATTTTAGGCTTCAGCCTGCCGACATTCTGGATTGGGCTGATGATGATCATGCTGTTCAGTGTGAAACTCGGTGTGCTTCCGGCGTCCGGACGCGGCGCGACGGTGGAGGTTTTCGGCGTCCCGCTCAGCCTGTTTACCGCCGACGGCCTCGCGCATCTCATTCTCCCCGCTTTCAATCTGGCGCTGTTTAAAATCTCGCTGATCATCCGCCTGACCCGCGCCGGTGTGCTCGAATGTCTGCAACAGGATTTCATTCGTTTTGCCCGCGCCAAAGGCTTATCCGAAAGCCGCATCGTGCTGGTTCACGTATTGAAAAATACCCTGATCCCGCTGATTACCGTTATCGGCCTGGAACTCGGCTCGCTGATCGCCTTCGCCGTGGTGACCGAAACCATTTACGCCTGGCCGGGGATGGGCAAACTGATCATTGATTCCATCGCCGTGCTCGACCGCCCGGTGATCCTGGCGTATCTGATGATCACCGTGGTGATGTTCAGCCTGATTAACCTGCTGGTGGATGTGCTGTATGTGCTGGTCGATCCGCGTGTGCGGCTGGGGGACGAAAACTGATGGCGTCTGATTCCGTTCACTCGCGTACCGCCGTGCAGGGCAAACCGCACTCCGCGTTTTACCAGACCGTGCGGGCGTTGCTGCGTAACAAATTCTCACTGTGCGGCCTGATCATGTTAGGCATCGCCATTGTGCTGGCAGTACTCGCGCCGTGGATTTCGCCGCAAAACCCTTACGATTTATCACAGCTCGATATCATGGATGGCCGCCTGACACCGGGCACCGCCAGTATGAGCGGCATGACCTATTGGCTCGGCACCGACGATCAGGGGCGCGACTTGCTGAGCGCCATTTTGTACGGCACCCGCACCAGCCTGCTGGTCGGCGTCTCCAGCGCGCTGATCGCGCTGACGATTGGCGCGGCAGCCGGGCTTATCAGCGCCTACGCGGGCGGCAAAACCGATGCACTGATCATGCGTATTGTTGATATCCAGCTGAGCTTCCCGCCGATCCTGATTGCGCTGATTTTGCTGGCAGTTCTCGGGCAGGGCGTCGACAAAATCATTCTGGCGCTGGTGGTGACGCAATGGGCGTATTATGCGCGCACCATTCGCGGCTCGGCGCTGCTCGAACGCCGCCGCAGCTACGTGGACGCCGCGCGCAGCATGGCGCTGTCGAACCCGCGCATTCTGTTCCGTCATATTCTGCCCAACTGCCTGCCGCCGCTGATTGTGGTGGCGACCATGCGCATTGCCTACGCCATCATGCTGGAAGCCACGCTGTCGTTTCTCGGCATCGGTTTGCCGGTCACCGAACCGTCGCTCGGCCTGCTGATCGCCAACGGCTTTGATTACCTGATGTCCGGCGACTACTGGATCAGCGTCTTCCCCGGCATCACGCTGCTGGTGCTGATTGTGGCAATTAACTTAGTCGGTGACGCCCTGCGCGACATCCTCAACCCGCGCAATAAGGATTGATGATGCAAAATCCGGTGTTACAGGTCGATAAACTCAATACCGCGTTTTCCGTGGAAGGCGAATGGCTGAACGTGGTGCGGGATCTTTCCTTCTCGATTGGCCCGAAAGAGACGCTGGCGCTGGTGGGTGAATCCGGTTCCGGCAAAAGTGTCACGGCGATGTCTGTCATGCGTTTGCTGGATGAAAAGCACACCCGCTATTCCGGCCGCATTCAGTTTGACGGTCAGGATCTACTCAGTCTCAACCGTTCGCAGATGCAAAGCATTCGCGGCAACCGCATCGGCATGATTTTTCAGGAGCCGATGACCAGCCTGAATCCGGTGCTGAAAATCGGTGTACAAATCACCGAAGTGCTGAAACGTCATCGCGGCATGGATGACGCCACCGCCCGCGCCGAAGCGGTGCGTTTGCTGGAAAAGGTCCGCATTCCGGCGGCTGCCTCGCGACTCAATGAATATCCGCTGAGCTTTTCCGGCGGTATGCGTCAGCGCGTGGTGATTGCCATCGCGCTGGCCTGTAATCCGCGCCTGCTGATTGCCGATGAGCCGACGACCGCGCTGGATGTCACCATTCAGGCGCAGATCCTGGCGCTGATCAAATCGTTGCAGGAAGAAGAGGGGATGTCCGTTCTGTTTATCACGCACGATATGGGCGTGGTGGCGGAAGTGGCGGACCGCACGCTGGTGATGCACCGGGGCGAAGCGATTGAACAGGCGACCACGCGGGAAATCTTCCATCTGCCAAAACAGCCTTACACGCGGGCGCTGTTATCAGCCGTGCCACGGCTCGGCGCGATGAACGGCGTGGCGTTGCCAAAGCGTTTCCCGCTGACTGACATGCAAACCGGACAACCGCAACCGGTCGCAGAATCGGTCGATACCCTGCGCCCCGGTCAGCCGGTGCTGGAGGTGAAAAACCTGATCACCCGTTTCGATGTGAGATCCGGCCTGCTGCGCCGGGTGTCCGCCCGCGTGCATGCCGTCGAAGATCTGTCATTCAGCCTGCAGCCGGGCGAAACCCTGTCGCTGGTGGGCGAATCCGGCTGCGGTAAATCCACCACCGGACGCACCATTTTGCGTCTGACCGAAGCGACCTCCGGCGAGGTGCTGATCCGCGGGCAAGATATCCGCCGCGCAGACAGCGCGCGGCTGGCGGAAATCCGCACGCAGGCGCAGATGATTTTTCAGGATCCCTACGAAAGCCTGAACCCGAGAATGCGTATCGGACAGGCGATTGCCGAACCGATGGTCAGCCTCGGATTGCACAACGCGGAAAGCGCGAAACGCCGTGTGGCGCAACTGCTGGAACAGGTGGGATTGCAAAGCAATATGGCGACACGGTTCCCGCATCAGTTTTCCGGCGGCCAGCGGCAGCGCATCTGCATTGCCCGCGCACTGGCGCTGGAACCGAAAATGATCATCGCCGATGAAGCCGTGTCGGCGCTGGATGTGTCTGTAAAAGCGCAGGTGATCAATCTGATGCTCGATCTGCAACAGCAACTCGGGCTGGCGTATCTGTTTATCTCGCATGACATGGCGGTGGTGGAACGCATCAGCCACCGTGTGGCGGTGATGTATCTGGGAGAAATCGTCGAAATCGGTTCGCGGGCGGATATTTTCGAAAACCCGCAGCACGCCTACACCCGCAAACTGCTGGCTGCCGTGCCGGTGCCCGATCCGGATGTTCACCGTAAACGCACCGTGGTACCGGAAGAACTCGCCAGCCCGCTGCGCGCAGCGAATTATCAGCCGCCAGCCCGCCATTACCGTGAAGTCAGTGACGGGCATTTCGTGCAGGTTTAGCGGGGGCATTTATTGGGTGTTCTTGCGGTACTTTATACTGAAATCGCTTTTACATTCCATTTTTGGGATTCAAAAATGGGAATTCATGCCCTTTAAGCAATTGCAGGCAAAAAAAACGTTTTTTTTCTGGGATTATGGACTGCGTTTATAATAACTCTAAAATAATTCCCTGTGAGAAAATATGTTGCCACTTAATGAATTATGCTGGTTGCCTGGTCGTATTTCTTTAAGGCCATTAAGTACGCTTGAATCATCTCATAATTTAAAAACAGGCGCACGAAAGGTACTTGAACGTTATTACTCTCTGAGCACAGTAGGAATGTTTTCGGGTAACCATACACAGATGTTACAGGAAACCCTATCAACGCTGATGGCGGGCAATCTAAATATCGCTAAAGGCCAGGGGTATTTGGTCTATGCAAAAACACAAACCCATAATACTTTCTTTGATGCCCGCTGGCTTGATGAGATAGCGACCGGTTGCGGAATAGGACACTGGGAACAATTAACCGTGAGTCTGAATCATTGTGCCTCCGCTTTGTCGGCGATTCATTTGTTGAAGAGCAGGGTAATAAAAAGTCAGCTGCCAATGATCCTCATTACCGGTGAAAAGGCTTTCCACAGTGATATTAATAAGCTTGATAATAGTGTTATGGCGGAAATTCCTGCTGCCATGCTGCTCAATGCGGGACATTCACAGTGGCAAATCAACAACACTGCCGTGCGGCATCTGCCTTCATTTTATAATAATCACAGAGAGTTTCCGGCTGCCCGACGGCGGGAGCTTTTCTCATCACTGGAACAAGATTATTATGACTTTTATCTTTACGTCCTGAAAAAGTTTAACCTTACCATTGACCATATAGATGCCATTGTTCCGGGTAATATAGATATGCCAATGCTCAGGCGTATTGCCGGTAAATTGAACTTTAAGGGTGAGCTTTTTACTGAGCATATATCAGGTTATGGGCATGCTTATTGTTCTGATATTTTATTTAACGTGTCGTCGTTATTAAAGCGTTTCGAAGGAAAAAGAATACTCTGTGTTGCTATGGGGATGGGGATAACGATGTCCTGTATCCTGATTGAAAAAAACGAAAATAATGAGGTAAATCATGTCACAACTTCTGTTAGCCGTTAATGATGCTTTAAACGATGTCATGTCTGCAAAAATCAACATAACGTCGGAAACTGATTTCAATGAAGATCTGGACCTCGATTCAGTATTATTTGTTCAGTTCTTATTAACCCTGGAAGAAAAAATCCCCGGCCTCATGTTTGAACCTGATCAAATCAATCAGGATGCATTCACCACGGTCGGAAAACTTATTCAATGGATTGAGCAGCACCTGCAACTGGAGAGCTCTGATGTCTGAAGAAGAGTTTACCCGACTTTACTTTCTGTTCAGGGACTATGAGCCGTCAGAAGCTTTCCGGCAGATGCGCCGGAAATGGGCCGACACGGCAAGCGGCGTGTTTTGCGGCGGGTATCAGTTGCTGGCTGCGGAAGGTGAAACCTGCGCGGAACAGCATGCTGAATCTGATCGTATTCTGGCGTCACTGGGCATGTCTTTGCAGCACACAGGCACAGAAAACATCACCGACGATCCGATCCCGCTTATGGCATCTTTTGCGGCACGCCTGGGGCTACTGAGCCAGATCCTGGCCGTGAGCTGGAAGCATTTATCCGGGAGGAAAAGCTTTGGCGTAAAAACGACCCGACATCAGTTGGTGAAGGCGGATTTCGCCGATCTGAGCAGTCAAACAGAGGTGTTATTGCTCCAGTGGCAGATGCGTTTTGCGATGCAGGACTTTGCTGATCCGGAGACGGATCACTGGCAGCTCACGATGCTGACCAACCGGGCAGAAAAGCTGATGGGCGGACATGGCTATTTATCCGGCTCGACGCACAGCCTTTCTTACCTTTCGATGATGATTTACAGCCTGTATGGGAAAACCGCAGCCGTTGCCATGGCTGCTTTGCCGGAACGTCGGGAGCTCAGAGTATGAATACTTCACCTGAAATGACGTTGCCACAACGTCATAGCCTGAGCAAAGATATCGCCGACCTGCTGAAGTTAGCCTGGCCGATGATCATCGTGGCCATTGCCGTCTCATTTTCGCAAAACATTCAGACCGCGATTCTGGGGCACGGTAAAGAAACCAGTTCAATTTATGTGCTGTCAATGCTCCAGCCTTTCAGCTTTCTATTTCTTGCGATTCTGGAATGTCTGGCTATCACTAATCAGGTTTTCAGTGCCCGTTCACTGAATCTGTGGTCGCGTCAAAAGGTCCTGGCGGCGACTTCACTGCTGGCGACGCTGGGTATCCTGATTGTGGCACTGCTAAGTGGCGTGACGGCGCTTTGTGCGCCTCTGTTGCAGACCCTGCTGCCTGTCGCCGGGAATGCATTTTATTCCTCAGCATTACCGCTCTATTTCCTGTCCATGCTGCCCTTTATTCAGCTTGAGATGTGTAACAGCGCGCTCCGCGGGCAGGGGAAGAGCGCGTTAAGCATGCTGTTAGTCATCGCGTATATCGTGCTGAATGCGCTGATCTGCTACATCGGCTATCAGGTTTACGGATTAGGTTTTAATTCGATTATTGTCTCAAACGCGCTGGCTTCGTCTCTGCTTATCCCTGTCGCGCTTTGGCTGGTATGGCGTACAGGCTGCAATGCGCAAGATGACCGGCCAGGGGCATTTATTCCGCGTCTCAGCGGACTTCTGTTTCAGGTTGGCGTGCCCATTTTTGCCTCGCTGGTGGTGCTGTTTTTCAGTTCCCTGCTGATATTCCCGTTAATTGGCACGCTGGGTGAGCAATATGTTGCCGGTTTTTTGATTGTGACCAAGATCCGAATGTTTATCGTCATCCCCGCTGTGGCTTGTGGATCCGCGCTGGCGATATTAATTAACCAGCGGCTGGCGATCAGTAGCGGTGAAGAATTAAAACGGTTGCTGCACCGGGGGTTGGCCTTTATTTGTATTATTTATCTTCTGCTGACATCGGGTGTTTATTTCACCGAGGCCAGCCTGATAAAAATTCTGTCCGGTGACAAAGTGATTCAGGACGTCAGCAGCCAGATTATACTGATTCTGTTACCGACGTTTTTCCTGACTTCTTTCGTCGCCTCGCTTCAGGCATTACTGGAACAATTAGAACAGGCCCGACGGGTACTGGTATTAACCGTAATCATTGAATTACTGACTGTTATCACTTTACTGGTGGGCTGGGATAAATTTTCGCAACTGCACACTATCATGAATCTGATTATTGTCTTTAATGTGGTGTACTTTATTGCGTTCGGCAGGGAGTACTGGCGACTGGCCAATAAAATAGGGAGTGAAAATGTTTTATAGCTTCTTTTATCCCGTCCTTTTATTTCTATCGCTGGTGCACCAAAATTACCTGCGGATTTTGGTCATTATGCGATTCCGTCCGACGTTACTGATGAAAGCGAAAATAAGACCCGCAACACATTATACGAGGGCATGCAAACTCATCAGTTTAGTCGATTTATATTCCCTGCATGTCATGTCTTCCTATCTTTCAGCATTATACGCATTACGTCTTTTCGAAAAGACCCGGCCTTTACCCTATAAGCAGGGGGAAATCATGCTGCTCAGCCGCTGCGTGCAGCAGGAGATTTTTTGGCGTAAATCTTTTGTTAAGGTCTTCATTTATCCTCAGGCGGATCCGCAGGCCGAAAAAGTCTTGCTCCTTCACGGGTGGGATGGCCGGAGTATTATGTTACGGCAGATGGCGCAGCGGTTGCAGGAAAAAGGCTATGCTGTTTTTGCGCCTGACCTTCCCGCACATGGTATTTCTCCCGGAAAAAAAGTGTCTTTCTATGATTTGTCTCGGGCCGTCATGGAAATGGAAAACCACTATGGCCATTTTTCGGTGATTATTGGTCATTCGACCGGCGGCTTAATTGGCTGCATGGCCGCCCTGCAAGGGCTGCTTTTTAAACGGATGATTTTAATCGGCAGTCCGTGCAGCTACGGAAAAATGATGGACAGATATGTCAGCAATAATAAATTGCCAAAGCGTATTGCCGGATCAATGAAAAAACTTTACAAGCACCGCTATGGTGTTCATCCTGATGTTATTGGACCGGAGCTTATCGGGTCAATAACACAACCGGTCATGATATTACATGATAAAAACGATCTCAGTATTGAATTGGATGAAGCGGTAATACTGAGCCATTCTTTGAAAAAAAGTGAATTAATCGTTACAGAAGGAAAGGGCCACAACGGCGCATTACGTGACCCAGCTGTATTTAATTATATTTCAGATTTCCTGAGAGATACCTTGCATGAAGACTTTTCATCTTTCCGTGAGCCTAAACTGATATTGCGTGCAGTGAATAATAAAAAGTGGCATAAGAAATCTTTTTGATAATTATAAGCAATGCAGGTTACTGATTAACATGCTTCTTGAAAAGTTGTTTCTTTGAACCCCGAAAATGAAATCATAATCTGACGACTCTTTTTTAATTTCCGGACGCATTGTCCTGATGACATTCTGCTTAAATTTGAGCGGAGACTCGCTATAAGTCTTACTGAAACTTCGGGAAAAATGCGGCAATGACGAAAATCCGCAAGCATAACTGATATCCGTTAATGACCATTCAGGGGCTAAATGGATAAATTCTCTGGCCAGCGCCAGCCTGACTTTCCACATCCACTTTATGGGAGTGACATCATAGAAATGTTTGAATATGCGGCAAATATCAAAACGGGTTTTACCACATATTTTTTCCAGATCTTCCAGTGTGATCTCGTCAGAAATGTTCTCCAGCATATAATTAATAATCTTAACAATGCATAAGGCTTTTTCTGTATGAGCGTGTTTCCCATAGACAGTCAAATGACGATTATCCAGATCCTCGGTTATTTTTTGTGTAAAAAGCGTTTTTTCAGCGTTCGATAGTTTGCGTTCCCACATACACACCCCTTCTGCGTAATTAATGAGTGATGAACATTTTTTTGAAAAGTGGAATACCGTACCCGTAAGGATTAAAGCAATTACTATGCCATGTTTTTATTTGTTTCAACTTGTTGTTTAAAATGGATATTATTATTCATCCCTGTTATGGGAACCGTAAAATCCCATTTTCGACACGCGTTAATAAATTGAACTGATCTAATATCCCACTATTGGGAATACCTGATATGAGTGGGACGACACAGGGAAAAACAGACAATCAGGCCACGCCGTCCCATTTTTCGTTCCATTAATGAGATAGAAAATAATGATGGGAAAAGGTCTTTTTTGTGGTTTCCTGAAAAAACAATAAAAATCAGCATGTTAATGAGATTTAAAAGATTGGCACGATTTGTGCTCATCAGTAAGGAGTTATCAGAGAAGGTATTATTATGGACATTTCAATCCCGCAACCCGGGAATAAATTCATACTGAAGCGATACCGCAAATTTTTGGTTGCGGGAGCACTTTTTTTAGCCACGCTGGCGGCAATCTATAATTACCGGTTTTCGCCTTATCAGATTTCCCGCGGGAGTATCGCCGTCGGACAGGTGCAATATGGAAATTTCTCGGTAGAAGTGAGGGGCAACGGAGTACTGTTACCGCGTGATATCAATTGGGTTGCCGCCAATGTTGATGCCCGTGTGGAAGAGGTTATCTACAAACCCGGAATGAAGGTGAGTAAGGGGCAGTTATTGGTGAGAATGAGTAACCCTACGCTGGAACAGAAATTACAGGAAAACCTGCTCGAGCTGGATGCCCGCCGCGCTGAAACTGATGCGACGAATGCAGAATTACAAAATAAAATTCTGAGTCAGGAAGCGCTGGTTCTGGATGCAAAAAGCCGGCTACTCAGCTCTACAATGCGGCTTGCTGCGCAAAAGAAATATATAGCGGCAGTGCCGATGCTGGAATACGAAACAACCCGTATTAATACTGAACAATATCGTCAGCAGGTTGTGCTTGAGGAAAAACGATTAAAAACGCTCAAGCTGAGTATTGATGCTGATATCAAAGCCAGTGCGATGCGTCTTAACAAACTGGAATCGCTGGTGCTGCTGAGCCAGCAGGAAGTCGATTCGCTGAATGTGACCTCACCCATCGAGGGAATTTTGCAGGATGTGAAAGTCCAGGTCGGGCAGCGGGTCACCACCGGAACCAGTATTGCCCGTCTGGCGAAAGAGAAGGAACTTTATGCTGAACTCAAAGTGCCAGAATTACAGTCCCGCGATCTTGCCGTCGGGCAACAGGTGACCATTAACACCGGGCGCAGCCAGTTTGCCGGCGTGTTATCACGTGTTGACCCTGCGGTGACCAATGGCACCGTTAAAGTGGATGTGACATTTACTCAGCCGCTGCCGCAAGAAGCCCGTCCTGATCTGAGCGTGGATGGTTTAATCGCAGTGACAAAAATTAATGATTCCCTGTACGTTGAGCGCCCACCGTTCGCACAGAATAATTTACCTTCGATGCTTTACCGGCTCGATGACAAGGAACGTTCAGCCACTAAAATGAAGGTCAACTTTGGGCAAGGATCTGCGGATTATATTCAGGTGACCAGCGGGTTGCGTGCGGGAGATAAAATTATTCTCAGTGACGGCAGCGCCTGGCAAGGGGCAGATCAGATTGAGATTACTAAATGATGCCGGCTCACCTGCAAAAGACGCCTGCAAACTGTATAAAGCGATGGAGATAAAAATAATGGAATCACTGGTAGAACTCACTGATGTGAATAAAATATTTTTGACGGATGAAATTGAGACACACGCCCTGAGCAAGATCACGCTGAGCATTTCCAAAGGGGAATATGTGGCGATTTCCGGGCCGTCAGGCTGTGGAAAATCAACGCTGTTGTCGATTCTGGGGCTGCTGGATGTGGCCTCTACCGGTACTTATCAGCTGGCCGGGCATAATGTAGAGAATATTTCTAAAAAGCAGCGTGCTCTGGTAAGAAATCGCGATATCGGCTTCATCTTCCAGTCATTTAATCTCATCAGCGATTTAACCATTGAGGAAAATGTCTCCCTGCCACTCACTTACCGCAAGGATATCTCTAAGACTGAACGACAGCAGAGGGTGGCGGAGGCTTTAGACAAGGTCAATATGTCCCACCGTGGACGGCATTATCCTTCACAGCTTTCCGGCGGACAGCAGCAGCGTGTGGCCGTCGCGCGGGCTATCGTGGGCAATCCTTCCATTATTCTGGCGGATGAACCGACGGGTAACCTGGACTCCCACAATGCCGAGGCGGTGCTGAATATACTCGATAAGCTGCATCAGGAAGGGGCCACTATCTGCATCGTAACCCATGACCCGCGTTCAGCCGAACGGGCGCAACGCAGCATTGTGCTCTCTGACGGACAGGTCGTCGGAGACGGACATGTGGCACGGGAACTGACCCTGATAAAGGAAGCATAAAATGCTTTTTGATATCCGATATGCCTTACGCCTGCTACTCAAAAGTCCGTCATTTACCTTCATCACGGTGCTGATCATGTCCTGTGGTCTGGCACTGACGCTTTATATGTTTTCAGTGATTAATACCATCATGTTTACGCCACTTCCTTACCCGGACGGGAAAAACATGGTGTTAGTTAACCCGACAGTTAATGGCGTCAGTCTGAGTGATTCCGGGGTCAACTTCCTGGACTACAAGGACATCAAGGCGCGCAACACCACGCTCAATGATGTTGGTTATTTTTATGCGGAACGTGCCGATATCAGTGACGGTACGAAAGCGGTTTCCTATATGGCTATCCGTAATACGCCGGAGATGTTTTCTTATGCTGGCGTCCAGCCCTATCGTGGCAGGGTGCTGAACAGTGAAGATGTCCAGCCTGGCGCGACGCCTGTTGCTGTCATCAGCTATGGTATGTGGCAAAACTACTTTGCTGCCGATGAACAGCTTATTGGCCGGGATGTACTGGTTAATGGCATACATACACGCATTGTGGGGATCATGCCCGCCAATTTTGCCTTTCCCTTCTTTCATGATCTCTGGCTGCCTTCTAAGCTGGATCCCTCACAGTATCTGGTGCGCAAAGGCGCGCCGGAAGTGTCGGTTTATGCCCGCCTGAAACCCGGTGTTCCGCTCGCTGACGCTGACCGCGATCTCGCTCAGGTGATGCAGTCGCTGGCCTCTGAGTATCCTGAAAGCAATAAAGGGCTATCGGCTCAGGTACTGACATTCCAGGAAAATTTCATGGGTGAAGAGACCATGCCGATATTCATCGTCATGCTTTTTGCCGTCGCTTTTGTTCTTGTGCTGGCGTGTTGCAATGTCGGCAACTTGTTACTGGCCAGAACCACAGAGCGTTCAAAAGAAATCGCTATCCGTGTCGCCCTGGGGTCACCTTCCGGTCGTCTGGTCATGCAAATGATGTGGGAAAGCTTATTTATCTGCACCTTCTCGGGCGTCATCGCCGTTCTGCTTGCGGCGTGGGGACTGGAGATCACCAATACATTACTCCCGACTTTCGTGCCGAACAAAATTCCGTTCTGGTGGCACTTGTCACTGGATAACGTCATGATCCTCAATGCCTTAGTGCTGGTCATCATGACCGCTGTCGTCACCAGTGCGTTGCCTGCCTGGAAAATCACCCACGGCAATTTCAACGATGTGCTGCGGGACGGAACGCGTGGCGCACAAAGCCGCGGAGCGGGCAAGGTTTCCCGTATTCTGGTGACGTTTGAAGTCGGATTATCCTGTTCCATTTTGTGTATCAGTGCGTTGCTGGCGCTGCTGGTCTACCAGGCAACCCGGGCCGATTACGGGGTGGTGACGCAGGGCTATCTAACCGGTCAGATTAATCTCAATGCCAACCAGTATCCTGATGATGCGAGCCGGATCCTGTTCTACCAGCGACTGCAGTCGTCCCTCAGCGGGATACCTGGCGTTGAAAAAACGGCCATCACTACCAGTGCCGTCGGACAATTTACCGTTCCCCGTCAGGTGGATATCGATTCGTCGGGTAACAACAGCAAAGACCGCTGGTCTTATCCTCTCGTCAATGATGTACAAGTGATGCCGGGAAGCCTGGTGGGAATGGGCATCACGCCGGTAGCCGGAAGGGAGTTTGCCAGCAGTGACACGCAGGACTCGCAACCCGTTGTGGTGGTCAGCCAGTCGTTTGCGGAGCAGTTCTGGCCCGGTGAGCGGGATGTGATCGGTAAGCGTCTGCGTTTTCGTGATTCGGATGATCAGCGCTGGTTCACGGTTATCGGTGTGGTGCCTAACGTTATTCATGGCCGGCCTTTCAGCGCGTTTCGTCAGCGGGTCACGGTTTATCGCTCGCTGACGCAAATACCGGCGGCTTCATTAACGCTGGTGCTCGGCGCTCAGAATCCTGATACGTTAGGCCCTGCGCTGATCAATGCGGTACGTCAGATTGACAGCACGCTGTCGGTCAATCAGGTGCAAACGCTAAATCAGCGTCTGGCCAGAAATACCGCCGGGCTGCATTTCATCGCTAACCTCTTTATGCTGTTTGGCGTGGTCGCGGTAATACTGGCCGCTACCGGTATTTATGCGGTGATGCGCAATGTGATAAATCAACGTATTCAGGAGATCGGTGTGCGTATGGCCATGGGGGCCACGGAAGGGGTTCTGTTGCGGATGCTGATGCTGCAGGGCAGTAAGCAATTAGGCATTGGCCTGATTATCGGGCTGCCTCTGGCCTTCTTTGTCGCACCCAAGCTGACGCGTATATTGGGCAACGGGCATACATCCTTTGCACTGCTCTTCTGGGGCGTAGCCATTATGATCTCTTTGATTGTGGCGTTAGCGGTGTGGTTGCCTTCCCGACGCGCCATTCGTATGTCGCCTGCGGATGCCATTCGCTACGAATAATTTGACGCCGCGCCTGACGGGTGCGGCGGCACAAGCCGGATGCTTTAATGAACGAAAAAAAACGTATTCTTGTTATTGATGATGATGCAGGCATTCTGACCAGCCTTGACATGCTGCTCCGTCTGGAAGGGTATGACGTGACGCTGGAAACGCAGGCTGACCGTTTATTGTCACATTTGTCCGCAAAGCCCTTTGATCTGGTGTTGATGGACATGAACTTTCAGAAAGACACCACCTCGGGTCTGGAAGGTTTGCAACTGCTGGATGAGTTAAAGAAATTTGATGACTGCCTGCCTGCCGTGGCAATGACCGGTTGGGGAAGCGTTGACATCATCGTCAGCGCCATGCGGGCCGGCGCGGCGGATTTTATCCAGAAACCCTGGGATAACGAACGCCTGTTAAGCATTGTTCAGCAACAGATCGCATTGAGTCAGGCAAGACGTTCCGGGAATTGCCTCAGAGAAGAAAATAAGCTGCTGAAAATGGCGCTTGAAGATGACATGGGCAATGAATGGGTTGTCCGTTCTCAGGCCATGAAACAGTTGATCAACGTGGTTGAAACGGTGGCGGCTACGGATACCAGCATCCTGATCCTGGGTGAAAATGGCACCGGCAAAAGCCTGCTCGCCCGCTATATACATCAGTTATCCTCCCGCCGTGATCACAGCATTGTTGAAGTCAACATGGGGTGCATCAATGAGCAGTTGTTTGAAAGTGAAATGTTCGGACATGTGAAAGGCGCGTTTACCGATGCGCGGGAAAACCGCATTGGCCGCTTTGAACTGGCCGATAAAGGCACATTATTCCTCGATGAAATTGGCAATTTGCCGTTGTCCCAGCAGGTAAAATTACTGCGCGTCCTGGAAGAACGGCAGTTCGAACGCGTGGGTTCATCGCGCACACAAAGCACCCAATGCCGGATCATTGCGGCCACCAATACGGATCTTGAAAAAGCCGTGGTGGAAGGGAGATTCCGGCAGGATTTGCTTTACCGGCTGAATGTCATACAAATTCCGTTACCGCCGCTACGTGAACGGCAGGAAGATATTGAGCCGCTGGCCGAACGTTTCATGCAACGCTTTGCCCGCAAGTACAATAAACCTAAACCGATATTATCGGCGATGGCGCGGCAAGGACTGCATGAATATTCATGGCCGGGCAATATCCGCGAACTGAGTCATCTGCTTGAGCGAGGTGTATTGCTTTGCCGTAATAATACGATCGACCTGGCGGATCTTTGCCTGCCACTGCCGGTGAAGGAGCAAAATACGGGTCATGCGTTACAGCATAAGCCGGTGACGCAACTCGAGACGGGCACGCTGGCAGAAGTGGAAGAAACGGTGCTTTTACAACGCCTGCGTCACTATGACGGAAATGCAGTGAAAGCGGCAGAATCGTTAGGGCTGAGTCGCAGCGCTTTTTACCGACGACTGGATAAATTAAAAATCTGTCATGAGTAAACTTTTTCGATCCTTTGAGACGCGTCATTTAATCCTGTGCAGTTTGTCCCCGCTCGGGGGCGTTGTTGCCTATCTGCTGCTGTGGTGTTTCCCGCAGCAGTCTTTCTACCTGAAATGTCTCACGCTCTTTATCCTGTGCGTCACGTTAGTGTATTTTTCCTATCACTTTTTCCAGCAGCTTCTCTATAAAATCAATGTGATTTCTAACCTGTTAGAAGCCGTTGAGCAGGAAGATTTTAGCCTTCGCGGTGTGACCAGCGGGGAAGGGGTGTTTGAAGGCGTCATTGAACAGATCAATGCGATTTCTGGTCAGTTATCACGCCACCGCCAGCAGCAAAGAGAAATGGATTTTCTGCTGCAAAAAGTGATTTCCAATATCACTGTGGCCATTTTCGCGATTGACGGCAATAACCGGCTGGTCTGGTGTAACAATGCGGCCTCGCGGATGCTGGGTACCTCGCTGGAAAAGCTGATCGGCGAGAAATCCAGCCACTGGCAACTTGATACGCTGTTGCAAAATGCCAACCGGGAACAACCGGTGGAGTCTCATCATGAAGGGCGTCCGGGGCGTTATAAAGTGTCCAGTGATACCTACATGGTTGACGGGATCCAGAACGTGTTGCTGTTTGTCAGTGACGTTGATGACATGCTGCGTCAGGAAGAACAAAAAGCCTGGCAAAATCTGCTGCGCGTGATCAGCCATGAAATAAACAATTCACTGAGCCCGATTGCCTCTATCAGCCAGATGCTCCAGCAGCACTATCGCCGCCATACAGAAAACCTGCCGGAGGGCTTTGCGGAAGGTATCGATCTTATCAACCGCCGGGCTAAAGAGCTTATCGCGTTTGTCAGCAGTTACCGCCAGCTAAGCAAGCTCGCGCCGCCCGTTAAAGCACCGCTTGATGTCGCCGCCCTGATTGCGGAACTGCCGCTGTTGTTCGCGCACCGTAAAATTACCCTGAAAGGCCCCGCGCCGCTGATAGTGGATGTCGACCGGGTGCAAATCCACCAGTTGCTCATCAACCTGATTAAAAATGCCGATGAGGCAATGAGCGATACCACGGCGCCGGTTTGCATTGAATGGTCAGAGGAAAAAGGGCGGCTGTTTGTGACTATTCTTGACCAGGGGGTCGGGCTGACCAACCCCAAAAACCTGTTTGTTCCTTTCTATACCACCAAACCCAACGGCAGTGGCATCGGACTGATTTTGTGCCGGCAAATCGCTGAAAGTCATGGCGGGTATCTGTCTCTGGAGAATCGCCATGATCGCACCGGTTGCCGTGTTACCCTCAATTTACCACGGTGATCCCCTCCCTGAACTGAAGACAGGCGAAGGATTTTGCCTGATCCGTCACTTTGCGCCTTCGCTGTCGGGAAAACTGCTGCGACAGCAGGCGCATTGCTGGCTGCGTCAGATACTGACGAGCTGCTTACCGGTGACCGATACGCAGTTAATTATCGCAAGAACCCCTGAGGGTAAACCCTGGCTGCCTGATTTTCCTCAGTGGCACTTTAACTTATCCCACAGCGGAACATCGGCGGCGATAGTGCTGTGTCGCGGGGCCGAGGTCGGGGTCGATCTGGAAAAAGTCAGCGGCAAAGTGGAGGTGAAAAAAGCCATCGCCCGCCGGTTTTTCCACCCAGATGAACAGCGCTGGCTGGCAGAAGATGAGGCCAATTACCTGCTGCGGTTTACCCGGTTGTGGAGTGTGAAGGAAGCCTGGCTCAAAGCGCGGGGAACCGGACTTACGCAGTCGCTGGCCGGTTTTTGTGCCATCCCTCAACACTGCGGCATTGCGCAGGTGTCCGGTGCGCATCAGGCACAAACCGGCCTGTTACATCACCAGCTGATTGAAAACGACGGCGTATATTGCCTGGCGTATGGTGCCTGTTCTGCGCAAAAAGACCTGCCGGTCAGATGGCAGGTCTTTGTTTATCTGGCAGACGTTAAGCCGTCATTACGCGCAGCCGGAATTTGAAATCTCGCTGGCAAACGAGCTGGCAGCGCCGGTATCCACCTGCGCAGAGGCGCTGACGGAAACGCGTGCGCCTGCCGCCAGCGTGCCCTGAATTTTGGGAATATGACACAGCGAAGATTCCGCGCCCATGCTCATGCGCACGTTAGCCGATTCCGCCGTAAAATCCTGCGGCTTCTTGTTAAAACTCCCGCCCATGGCCAGATCCAGATTCAGCTCAGCCGTTTTGCCTTCAGCCCGGATGTCCGTGCCCATGCTGCCGGAAACGGCCAGTGTTTTAGGATCCACCGCACAGGCCGGCACCGCTATTTTAACACCGGCTTTTCCGGCCAGGCTGTTCAGCGGGCCGCTGGTGTACAGGGTGATATCCAGCGTATGCGAGATAAAACGATCATTTTCGGCGGCGTCATTGACCAACAATAACGCGTGACTGTTATTGGTGACTTTCAATTTATTCAACGAGTCTTGCGAACCGGAAACCACCATAGACGGTGTCGCGGCACACTTAATGGTGAGATTAATGCCCTGTCTGGCTTCTACTGCGCTAAAAGCTTCCAGGGGAAATGTTTTGTCTGCGGCGAAGGCAGAATTGCTGGTGACACAGACGAACAGGGTAAGCGCCAGGAGGGTCTTTTTCATCATAATTCCTTGATTTCATAATAATGTAGCAAGTGTACGAAGCGTTTGTTCCACACTTGATTGAGGCATTCCAAAATCCATCAGGCACGCAACTTCATCGATGCCTTCCTGCCTGAGCCGGGCAAGCTGATCCGCGCATTCTTGTGCCGAACCAAATAAACCGCAGTGGTTGAGATATTTCTCCACTCCCCATTTCAGTGTGTAGGCTTGCTTCTTCTCATTTTGCTCCGCATCGGTGGCCGGTGATTGACTGAGATTGTCGGAAAGCGCCATAAACGCCCGCAGATATCCGGTGAGTGCCGGTCTGAGGCGTGGCAGCAGTCTCTTTCTTTCTTCTCCGGCCTGCGTGTGCAACATCAGCGTGACGGTGCCTTGTGCGGGATCAAAACCCGCCTGACGGCGTGCGAGACGATACACCGCGCAGTTCTCCATCAGTTTTTTCACCTAATAAATCGGTGGGTGTACACAGCGGGCCGGTCACCTGATACCGATGTTGTGTACCGGCAGGGGTTTCACCCAGACGGGCCATCGGGAAATTACGCCGGATCAGCGAGTTGATGCCTGCCGCACTGCCGTGACAGTTGGCTCCGCCATCACATACCGCGAACCATTCATCACGTGAGGGTTTGAGATAATTAACGCGGGTGACAAAAATGCCTGCGCGGGCAATCAGGTATCTGCCCAGTTCGACGATGATCTTACAGCGCGGAAATTTGTCATGATAATTGTGGATAACCGGAGCCAGTGCCTCACCCAGCGCAACAATATCCAGCGGCTTTTCTTTATCGAAATACCTGACGCCGAAACCGCCGCCGACATCGACAAAATCAAAATCAATCTTGTAGATATCCTGCAAAGATTCAGCCAGTGACAGAATATTCAGCGTATTTTTGGCCAGCGCCTGCCAGTCGAGGATCCGTGTACCGAGATAAATGTGGATCCCTGCAAGTCGTACATTGCTTTGCTGCCCGACACAGGCAAATGCCTGCGGCAAAAGTTGTTCATCTATGCCAAATTGCCGCGGTTTGCCACTCATCACCAGTTTGGCTTTTTCGCCAGTAAAGTCAGGATTGATACGCAGGGCGATGGTTTGTATGACGCCCATGCTGGCAGCGATATCATTAAGAAGCTTTATTTCTTCAATGGATTCGATGACGACAGCTTTAATACCAATGCGACAACATTGGGTTAATTCAGCAATATGTTTACCGGGACCAACAAAAATAATATCCCCCGCGGGGATCCCCTGACGTATTACTGTTTCCAGTTCCGCCAGGGAACACACTTCACAACCCGTTCCTTCCCGGCTTAACAACTGAACGATTGTTTTATTGGGATTGGCTTTGAGCGAATAGAAATAATGAATCTCATCAGGAAGTGATTTTTTTAAAGCTGCAAAGTCTGCCTTTATTTGCGAGGCACTGTAGGCATAAAACGGCGTCGGAACCTTGTCAGCCAGACGCTGATAAGGAATATCGTCGATATTTTCTGCGCTAATAAACTGGCTATCAGGAGGAAAAGCTGACATCGCTAAACCTCCGGAATAACAGGGATTCAATCTGATGAATATTGCGGAAGTTTTCGAAAAGATCGCCATCGAGGATATCGAAAAAGCTCTCAGAAGCATTGCTTCTGGCTTCCAGCCATTCGCCCATCTCTGCGATAAAACCCACCAGATGGATCGAATCCAGCAGCCCTTCAGGCCCGTAGATTTCAGCGCCTTCTGCAATAGCTGCCAGCTTCCTATTGTCAACACCCACTTTTTCTAATGAGGAGAGTATAAAATCTTTCGTCGCCGATGAAATAGTCATTAGTTTCGCCACGTTAAAAACTTCGTGCCGACATCTTATCCGGCCTACTCAGAAAGATTTGCTTGAAATTGCGTCCGCAATAAAAGAAGAAATTAAGGGACGGGATAAGTTCACCTGTGTCATGACGGCTCACTGACATAATAATTGGGGGGATTCGAGGAATTCGTATTCGGTTATTTTATGAAGACAGTAAAATCAACCATGATTGCCGTCAGGACTATTTAATGTAAGACTCTGCGGGGTAAAGCTTTATTTTTCAAATCTCATATTCAGAAGGTCATATGTTCAAAATATATCTCATCCTTGCCGTTTCTATCTGCGCCGAAACGCTGGCGACCACGATGATGAAAGCCTCCAACGGATTTACCCGCCTGATCCCGAGCATTATTGTCGTCGTGGGGTATTCAGTCTCGTTTTATGGCCTTTCTCAGGTCGTCAAAGTGATGAATATCGGTATCGCCTATGCTATCTGGGCGGGGATGGGGATTTTCCTGGTCTCTGCCATGTCATTCTTTTTCTACAAACAACGGCTGGATACGCCCGCGCTGATCGGCATGGCGTGTATCGCCATCGGCATCATCATTATTCAGCTCTGTTCCAAATCGGTAACACATTAACATTTCCTGATATTACTCCCCGCAAAATGATCGCTGCCGGCCTGACGGCCGGTTTCTTCACTGCGTAGCAACTTAGTTACAACATACCTAAATGTGGAAGGATTTTCTGATCGGCGTTATCTGTATGTGCCTTTTTCGTTTGCGGCGCCGGATGCCTCTGTAGCCCGCATCGCAGGCGGGGACTGGCTTATTCGTCCGACAGATAAGAAATACCCTAACAGTCATTATGAAAATGCCTTGACCCTGTGATAGTGATCACGTTTATTACGTTCTAATAACAAAACAACATACCCGAAATAATTCGAATTGCAGGAAGGCGGCAAGCGAGTGAATCCCGATGAGCTTACTAAAGTAAGTGATTCGGGTGAGCAAGTGCAGCCAACGCATCTGCAATTTGAAGAATGAAGGGGATAAGGATAATAAATGACTGAGTGCACATCAGCTGACACCCGGCCAGACACGTCTGCTTTCCGCCGCTGGCTGGCGGTCTTTTCACTCGCTTGCGGCACGTTCGTGCTGGTTAATACTGAATTTCTGCCGATCGGCTTGCTTTCGCCGATCGCGCAGTCTCTGGGCGTAACCGAAGGTCACGCCGGGCTGGCGGTCATGCTGCCCGGCATCATTGCGGCGATTTCCGCCCCCCTGATTATGCTGTTCGCCAAAAAAATGGATCGCCGTACCTTGCTGTTGCTGCTTTCAGCCACGGTGATCCTGGCAAACGGGATTGCGGTGATGGCGGAGTCGTTCAACATTTTGCTGATCGGACGCATTATTCTCGGCGTCGGGGTCGGCGGCTTCTGGTCGTTTGCCATTCCGTCAGGGCGGCGGCTGGTGGCGGAAGAGCAGGGCGCACGCGCCATTTCGCTGATCACCGCAGGCGTGGCCGTCGGCACCGTCGCGGGGGTGCCGGCAGGCGCCTTTATCGGCGATCTGTTCGGCTGGCGGATGGCGTTTACGCTTAACGCCATGCTGGCGCTGGTGTTCTTCATCCTGCAATGGCTGGCGCTGCCTTCGTTACCGGCGCAGCAATCCATCGGCCTGCGTGCCATGCTGGGCGTCACGAAAGTGGCAGGGATCCGCTATGCGCTGATCATCGGCGTCTTTATGGCGGGCGGCCATTTCGCGGCCTACACCTACCTCGAGCCGTGGCTGCGGTTCAACCTGCAACTCTCTGCCAGCAATATTTCTCTGCTGCTGATGGGGTACGGCGTCGCCGGGCTGATCGGCACACTCACCACTGAAATTACCGTGCGGGAATTCGGTGTGAAGCGGGCCTTTATGCTCAACATGCTGCTGCTCAGTCTCTCGGTTCTGGTGCTGTCGCTGTTTAACGTGCCGTTGCCTCTGGCCAGTGCGCTGGTGATTTTGTGGGGACTCGCGTTTGGCGCACTGCCGGTGTGTCTGAATATCTGGACGTATCAGGCGTCGCCTGCCTTATTTGAAACCGGTTCGGCGCTGCTGGTGTGTGTGTTTCAGACGTCACTGGCGCTGGGCGCGCTGTTTGGCGGGATCCTTGCGGACAGCGCCGGTGTCAGCAGCGCCTTTTTGCTGGGAGGAGTACTGACCCTGCTGGCGGGCATCACGATTTTCCTGTCGCGCCCGCAACCGGTCACCCTGCACGGGGCGAAAGAATGATCTGACGGACGATCAGGAAATCTTTCCACATATCAATATTTGTCCTTCTGAAGCCCGCGCATTGCGGGCTTTGTTGGATATCAAACTCTCTCTTTCGCATAGTGCCGGTAAATAACGCCATTTTTTCATTAGGTTATTTCTTTTTCGTATTTGCTCAACGTGTAGTGCTTTGAAACACTGGGGTCTTTGTTGAAGCGACTTCAACGTTTTCATTATTCACGGAAAGAGTAAACCTGTATGCGCATAGCAATAAAACTTTCAGTTCTGGCGTTATCTCTGGTTGGCGCACTGGCGCTGAGTGGTTGTGATCAAAAATCTAATGAGCATCACATCAAGGTCGGTATCAGTGCCGGTATCGATCAGCAAATGTGGGAAACCATCAAGAAAACCGCCAAAGACAAATACAACCTCGATGTCGAAGTGGTCACCTTCAACGATTTCGTGTTACCTAACTCTGCGCTGAGCAGTGGCGATATCGACGTCAATTCTTTCCAGCATCGTCCGTACCTGGATAAGCAAGTCAAAGAGCGCGGCTACAAACTGGTGGAAGTGGGGAAAACCTTCGTTTATCCGATCGCCGGTTACTCCCGCAAAATTAAATCCCTCGACCAGTTAAGCGATAACGCGCAGGTGGCGGTGCCAAATGATCCGACCAATCTCGGGCGTTCGCTGCTGTTGCTGCAAAAAGTCGGGCTGATCAAACTGAAAGACGGCGTTGGCCTGCTGCCTACTTCGCTGGATATCATCGAAAACCCGAAACACCTGAAGATTGTTGAAATCGAAGCGCCACAACTGACCCGCGCCATCGACGACGACAAAATCGAGCTGGCGATCATCAACACCACCTATTCAGGCCAGGTCGGGCTGACGCCGGGCAAAAACGGATTGTTTGTGGAAGACAAAGATTCGCCGTATGTGAACATCATCGTGGCGCGTGAAGACAACAAAGACAGCCAGACAGTGAAGGAACTGGTTGAGGCTTATCATACGGACGCGACAGTCAAAGCGGCGGATGAAATTTACCACGGGGATGCGGTGAAGGGCTGGTAAGTCGGGCAGGATTAAAGGGCTATCATTGAATCCTGAGATTTTATAATCTCAGGATTCAATGTGAGATTTTATCAGATATCGTTCAACATCTGCGAACGCTGATTCATGTTATTGAATACGGCGCTTTTCACACGGGCACAAATGAGTGTCTGCTTATCTTTTAATTCAAGCGCAAACATCTCTTTGGAATCTTTGTTAATCAGCGAGGCATTGGTTTTGTAAACGGCGTACGCCTCATTGAGCTGACTAAATTGTTGCTTATAAACACTGAAAGCCTGTTTATCCAGCGTTTGAAGCGCTTTGAACTCAGTGTAGCAACGGTTGTTAAGCGCTGACGGGTCCTGCTCAGCGGTCCTGGCCGTTGGTTGCGCGCACCCTGTTAAAAAGGCCGCAGCCAGAAACACTGACAGACACGCAAAATGCTTATTCATTATGGCCGGTTCCTTCATCCGATTATTCTCAGTTAATTCCGACTACTATATTCAGAAGTTTACATAATTGGAAATTATGATTACAGATAATCAATCATTACCGGTGAATAATTTAAGTCGCGTGAAACTGCATGTTTATTCAAAGTAGAACCACGCCGTTTTAATCAGCCCATTTTCCACTTCAAATACAGCGATGCTGTTCACCGGCTGGTCATAAATCCCGTAAATCATTTCATGATCGAAGACTTTGTTGCCCAGGACGGTGCGTGAAACCAGTTCAGCGCGCAACGCCTTATTGTTGAACCGGTGGTTTTTATAAAACATTTCGAGCGCTGCTTTACCTTCCAGTGAAGGCGACAAATTTGGCATTCGGTATGCGACAAAGTCGTCACTGTAGCAGGCCACAAAGGCAGCCAGATCGTGTTGATTATAAGCCTGGAACTGCTTTTCTACCGGGATAACGGCGTCCATTTATCATCACTCATTATGAATTATTATCTATTAATAACGCATATTAATTCATATAAAGAGGCGTGGCAATCGAGGGGAAACAAAAAAGGCCGCCGTAGCAGCCTGACAGGTAAACGATGCGGCGATCAGCACACGCCAAAATCACCGTCTTCATGATAGAGATCGACGGAATCCGCAGGGACTTCGATTTCCTTTTGGGAGAAATCGTCTGCGCGGGCGCACCACAAGGTGTCACCTTCAACACGCAGTACCAACATCTTCGGGCCGCCGGTTTTTGACTGAACGAGATCTTGCGGTTTAAACATCTTTTATTTCCTCTGTTTTCAATGGGTTTCTAATTTTGGGAAAGGGGTCGTGCAGGCCGCATAGCCCGGCCATCCTCGCGGTTCACTGATGAGAAGCTATACTTAATATCAATGTAATACAAACCGGAGGAAAACATGACCATTCATAAGAAAGGACAGGCGCACTGGGAAGGCGATATTAAACACGGGAAAGGTTACATCTCTTCTGAAAGCGGTGCCCTGAAAGATCAGCCGTATGGATTCAACACCCGATTTGAAGGCAAACCCGGCACCAACCCGGAAGAACTGATTGGCGCGGCGCACTCCGCCTGCTTCTCTATGGCGCTCTCCCTGATGTTGGGCGAAGCGGGACACACGCCGGAAAGTATCGATACGGTCGCAGATGTTTCACTGGATAAAGTGGATGGCGGCTTCGCGATCACCAAAATCGCGCTCGACAGCAAAGTGAAGCTGCCGGGGATCGACAAAGACAAGTTTGATGAAATCATCAAAAAAGCCAAAGCGGGATGCCCGGTTTCGCAGGTACTGAAAGCGGAAATCACGCTGACCTACCAGCTGGAAAACTGATCATCAAGTAAAAGGTGAGTTTCTAAAAAGCATAAAAGCCACGCGATGTTTGCGTGGCTTTTATGCTTTTCTGGGGCAGCCAGGCCGCTAATTTCTCCCGAAACCCGCCATCGGTTTGTTTGTTTTATAACAATCTGTACGCAGATTGTTTTCTCTGCTTCTAACATTTCCAGCTCATTAAATTTAAAACGCATATTTTTCAATGTGTTTACAGCTTTGGCATGGTGGTACAAACACTGCAATAGCCTGTATGTCAACTGGACACTACAGGAGAGAAAACAATGGCAATGCGTCAATGTGCAATCTACGGGAAAGGGGGTATTGGGAAATCCACCACCACCCAAAACCTTGTAGCGGCTCTGGCCGAAATGAACAAAAAGGTCATGATCGTCGGCTGTGATCCTAAAGCTGACTCAACCCGCCTCATTCTGCATGCGAAAGCACAGAATACGATTATGGAAATGGCTGCCGAAGTGGGCTCCGTGGAAGATCTGGAGCTGGAAGATGTGATGCAAATCGGCTACGGCGGTGTGCGCTGTGCGGAATCAGGCGGTCCGGAACCCGGTGTAGGTTGTGCCGGTCGCGGGGTGATTACCGCCATCAACTTCCTCGAAGAAGAAGGCGCGTATGTACCGGATCTGGATTTTGTGTTTTACGACGTATTGGGCGATGTGGTGTGTGGCGGTTTCGCGATGCCAATTCGTGAAAACAAAGCGCAGGAAATCTACATCGTGTGCTCCGGTGAAATGATGGCGATGTATGCCGCCAACAACATTTCCAAAGGCATCGTGAAATACGCGAAATCGGGCAAAGTTCGTCTGGCCGGGCTGATCTGTAACTCCCGCCAGACAGATCGCGAAGATGAACTGATCATCGCGCTGGCTGAAAAACTCGGCACGCAAATGATCCACTTCGTGCCACGCGACAATATCGTGCAGCGCGCTGAAATTCGCCGCATGACGGTCATCGAATATGACCCGACCTGCGCACAGGCCGATCAGTACCGCACACTGGCGAACAAAATCGTCAACAACACCAAAATGGTGGTGCCGACACCGGTCACCATGGACGAGCTGGAAGCCCTGTTAATGGAATTCGGCATTATGGAAGAAGAAGACCTGACCATCGTGGGTCGAACCGCCGCCGAAGAGGCGTGATTTCTTCCCCTTTATCCAGAGATGCACAGACCTGCGGGAATGTGCACCTTTTCAGGCAATCAGCGGAGTCTTTATGACCAGTGAAACACGCGAACGTAACGAGGCGTTGATCCAGGAAGTGCTGGAGATCTTCCCCGAGAAGGCGCTTAAAGATCGTAAGAAACACATGATGACCACCGACCCGGCGATGGAATCTGTCGGCAAATGTATTGTCTCAAACCGCAAATCACAGCCGGGCGTGATGACCGTGCGAGGCTGCGCTTACGCCGGGTCCAAAGGCGTGGTCTTTGGCCCGATCAAAGACATGGCACATATCTCCCACGGCCCGGTTGGTTGCGGACAGTATTCCCGTGCCGGACGCCGTAATTATTACACCGGCTGGAGCGGCGTGAACAGCTTCGGCACCCTCAATTTCACCAGCGATTTTCAAGAACGGGACATCGTATTTGGCGGCGATAAAAAGCTCGACAAATTGATCGACGAACTGGAGATGTTGTTCCCGCTGACCAAAGGCATTTCGGTACAGTCGGAATGTCCGGTCGGTCTGATCGGCGATGACATTTCTGCCGTCGCCAAAGCCAGCAGCGCCAAAATCGGCAAGCCGGTCGTGCCGGTACGCTGCGAGGGGTTCCGCGGTGTGTCGCAGTCGCTCGGCCATCACATTGCTAACGATGTCATCCGCGACTGGGTGCTGGATAACCGCGAAGGCAATGAATTTGAAACCACGCCTTACGACGTGGCGATTATCGGCGACTACAACATCGGCGGTGACGCCTGGGCCTCACGTATTCTGCTTGAAGAAATGGGATTGCGCGTGGTAGCGCAGTGGTCTGGTGACGGCACATTGGTAGAGATGGAAAACACCCCGAAAGTCGCGCTCAATCTGGTGCACTGCTATCGCTCGATGAACTACATCTCCCGTCATATGGAAGAAAAACACGGCATTCCGTGGATGGAATACAACTTCTTTGGCCCGACCAAAATTGCCGAATCTTTGCGCGAAATCGCGACGCGTTTTGATGAAACCATTCAGAAAAACGCCGAAGCGGTGATCGAAAAATATCAGGCGCAAACGCAGTCGGTGATCGACAAATACCGCCCGCGCCTGGAAGGGAAAAAAGTGCTGCTGTATCTCGGCGGGTTACGTCCGCGCCACATCATCGGGGCGTATGAAGACCTGGGGATGGAAATCATCGGTACAGGCTATGAATTTGGCCATAACGATGACTATGACCGCACCTTGCCGATGCTCAAAGAAGGCACCTTGCTGTTCGATGATCTGAGCAGTTATGAACTGGAAGCGTTCGTGAAAGCGCTGAAACCGGATCTTGTCGGGTCAGGCATCAAAGAAAAATACATCTTCCAGAAAATGGGCGTGCCGTTCCGCCAGATGCACTCCTGGGATTATTCCGGTCCTTATCACGGCTACGACGGTTTCGGCATTTTTGCCCGTGACATGGACATGACGCTGAACAACCCGGGCTGGAGTCAGCTTACCGCCCCCTGGTTGAAATCGGCCTGACAGAGACGACAAACATTCCGTCAGTTCACAGATTTGTGGCACGGAAGGAGAGAAACATGAGTCAAGATCTTGGCACCCCAAAATCCTGTTTCCCGCTGTTCGGGCAGGATGAATACCAGAGTATGTTCGCCAACAAACGCGCGCTGGAAGAAGCACACGATGAGGCGAAAGTGCGGGAAGTGTTTGAATGGACCACCACGCAGGAATATCAGAATCTGAACTTCTCGCGTGAAGCGCTGACCGTTGACCCTGCGAAAGCCTGCCAGCCGTTAGGTGCGGTGCTTTGCGCACTGGGCTTTGCTAACACGTTGCCGTATGTTCACGGTTCACAAGGCTGCGTGGCGTATTTCCGGACCTATTTTAACCGTCACTTCAAAGAGCCGGTGGCCTGTGTTTCCGACTCTATGACCGAAGATGCTGCTGTTTTCGGCGGAAATAACAACATGAATACCGGTCTGGAAAACGCCAGCGCGCTGTATAAGCCGGACATTATTGCCGTCTCCACCACCTGTATGGCGGAAGTGATCGGCGATGACTTGCAGGCCTTCATCGCTAACGCCAAAAAAGACGGATTTGTGGATGCCGGTATGCCTGTCCCGTATGCACATACGCCGAGCTTTTTGGGCAGTCACGTCACCGGCTGGGACAACATGTTCGAAGGTTTTGCACGCACCTTTACCACCGACGCCACAAGGGAATATCAGCCGGGCAAACTCGCCAAACTGAACGTAGTAACGGGTTTTGAAACCTATCTCGGCAACTACCGGGTGATTCACCGCATGATGGCGCAGATGGGGGTCGAATGCAGCGTCTTGTCCGATCCGTCGGAAGTGCTGGACACCCCGGCTGACGGTCATTACCGCATGTATGCCGGTGGCACCACGCAAACTGAAATGCGCGATGCCCCGGATGCCATCGACACCTTGCTGCTGCAACCGTGGCAATTGCAAAAAACCAAAAAAGTGGTGCAGGGCGACTGGCATCAGCCGGGCACCGAAGTCAGTGTGCCGATTGGCCTGGCGGCGACCGATGCCTTGCTGATGACGGTAAGCGAACTGACTGGTAAACCGATAGCTGACGCGCTGGCGACTGAACGTGGCCGTCTGGTGGATATGATGCTCGATTCCCACACCTGGCTGCACGGCAAGCGTTTCGGTTTGTACGGTGACCCGGATTTTGTGATGGGCATGACCGCATTCCTGCTGGAACTGGGCTGTGAACCGACCACCATTCTCAGCCATAACGGCAACAAGCGCTGGCAGAAAGCCATGAAGAAAATGCTGGCTGATTCGCCTTACGGACAGGACAGCGATGTGTATGTGAACTGCGATCTGTGGCATTTCCGCTCGCTGATGTTTACCCGTAAACCGGACTTTATGATCGGCAACTCTTACGGAAAATTCATTCAGCGCGACACGCTGGCCAAAGGTGAGCAGTTTGAAGTGCCGCTGATCCGCATCGGTTTCCCGATTTTCGACCGGCATCATTTGCACCGTCAGACCACCTGGGGATACGAAGGGGCGATGAGCATTCTGACGCAACTGGTGAATGCGGTGCTCGAACAGCTTGATCGCGAAACCATGAAGCTTGGCAAAACCGACTACAGCTTCGACCTGATCCGCTAAAACCCCCGCCCCGTCACCAAACCGTGTCGGGGCACTTCTTTTTACCGCCAGGGCGCGTGGCGCCGGGAGGGGCTTATGCCGATGGTTATTTTCCGGCTGCGTAATGACAGTCTTTATTGCTATATCGCGAAACAGGATATGGAGGCCAGAGTAGTAGAACTGGAGCATAACCATCCGCAGATGTGGGGCGGACGTGTCTGTCTGGAAGGAGGGAAAGCGTATTACGTGGCACCTCAGCCGGGCATTCCGGCGTTTCCCGTCAGCCTGCGGGCAACCCGTTCAGAACTGTGAGAGGAGTGAATCCGATGTCAAAAGACGATCTGCTGTTCTGGCGTTTATTCGCCGTGGTGCAATTATTCCCGGAAATCCCACCGCCGGAGATTCTGGTCTGGCTGACACAGGGTAGCCGTGAAAATGATGACAATATCGGGCTGGTGCATTTGCAGGCCATGAGCCTCGAAGAACTGGAGGCGACATTTCCGGGTGACGCCGGAAAAGTGACGATCAGCCGCTGGCAGTCGCTGATGAGTTGCCTGCAAGGGCAATTGCCACCGCATCTGAGTCCGACTGAAAACTGCCGCCAGCCACAGCAGCTAAGGGTCGCTTTTTCATCTCTGGATGGCATCACGGTCAACGGCCATTTCGGGCAGTCGCATCTGTTTTTCATCTATGCGTTCGACAGCGACGGGCCGTATCTGATGGCGCTGCGCCGTACACCGGTTTCACCGGACGGAGAAGAGTCGAATGAAACCCGCGCGCGGCTGATCAACGACTGTCATCTGCTGTTCTGTGAAGCCATTGGCGGCCCGGCGGCGGCGCGGATCATCCGCCACAATATCCATCCGGTCAAAGTGCTGCCCGGCGTCAGCATTGCCTCACAGCTTGACGCGCTGCAACGCATGCTGACCGAAAACATGCCGCCGTGGCTGGCGCGCCGTTTAGGCAAAAGCAATCCGCTGGAAAACCGTCTGTTCAGTTAACATTCCTTTACGGGGCGTGGTCTGCGCCCCCGACATCCGTTGCCTCCTTTGTTTTCTTTGTGTCCTTTGTCATAAATACGACAAAAAAATCACCTTAAAAAACAGTGTGTAACCCACTGGCCTGCTCCTTGCAACATTCAGCCTGATACTTATCTGTCATGACGAGGTTGCGATGAAGGCAAAAGAGATTCTGGCACTGATTGATGAGCCAGCCTGTGAGCATAACCACAAGCAGAAGTCGGGTTGCAGCCTGCCGAAACCGGGCGCAACGGCGGGCGGCTGTGCGTTCGACGGCGCACAGATTGCGCTGCTGCCGGTAGCGGATGTCGCGCATCTGGTTCACGGCCCTATCGGCTGTACCGGCAGTTCGTGGGATAACCGTGGCAGCCGCAGCTCCGGCCCCGCCATCAACCGCATGGGCTTTACCACCGACATGAGCGAGCAGGATGTGATCATGGGGCGCGGCGAGCGCCGCCTGTTTCACGCCGTGCAGCACATTGTCAGTCATTACCATCCGGCGGCGGTGTTTATTTACAACACCTGCGTACCGGCGATGGAAGGGGATGACGTCGAAGCCGTATGCCGCGCCGCATCGGCCGCCGCCGGGGTGCCGGTCATTGCCGTCGATGCCGCCGGTTTCTACGGCAGCAAAAACCTCGGTAACCGCATTGCCGGGGACGTGATGGTCAAAAAAGTCATCGGCCAGCGCGAACCCGCACCGTGGCCGGTAAACTCACCGATCCCCGCCGGGCATCGTCACAGCATCAGCCTGATTGGCGAATTCAATATTGCCGGTGAATTCTGGCACGTTCTGCCGCTCCTGGATGAACTCGGGATCCGCGTGTTGTGCAGCCTCTCCGGTGATTCCCGATTTGCCGAAATCCAGACCATGCATCGTGGCGAAGCCAACATGCTGGTGTGCTCGCGGGCGCTGATCAACGTCGCCCGCAAAATGGAAGAGCGTTATCAGATCCCCTGGTTTGAAGGCAGTTTTTACGGTCTGCGTTCAATGGCCGATTCCCTGCGCACTCTCGCCGCGTTGCTCAACGACCCGGATTTACAGGCACGTACGGAGCGTCTGATTGAGCGCGAGGAGGCGGCGACAAATCTAGCGCTCGCGCCTTACCGAGCAAGGCTCAGCGGACGCAAGGCGCTGCTGTATACCGGAGGGGTGAAATCCTGGTCGGTGGTTTCGGCGTTACAGGATTTAGGTATCACGGTGGTGGCGACCGGCACCCGAAAATCGACTGAAGAGGACAAACAGCGTATTCGCGAACTGATGGGCGAAGATGTGCTGATGCTGGACGAAGGCAATGCCAGAACCCTGCTCGATACCCTCTATCGTTTCGGCGGCGACATCATGATCGCCGGGGGACGCAACATGTATACCGCCTACAAAGCCCGCCTGCCGTTTCTGGATATCAATCAGGAGCGCGAGCATGCCTTTGCCGGTTATCACGGCCTGATAAATCTGGCAGAACAGTTGTGTATCACCCTGGAAAGCCCTGTCTGGGCGCAGGTCAACCGTCTGGCACCGTGGCGCTGAACTGACCGGCTGTCAGCGCTGTTTTGACTCATTGTTTCGGAGACTGTGTATGGCCCAAATTCTGCGTAATACCAAGCCGCTTGCCACCACGCCTGTTAAAAGCGGGCAACCCCTCGGGGCGATCCTGGCCAGTCAGGGGCTGGAAAATTGCATCCCGCTGGTTCACGGTGCACAAGGTTGCAGCGCTTTTGCCAAAGTATTCTTTATCCAGCACTTTCATGATCCGATCCCGTTGCAGTCCACGGCAATGGAATCGACCACCACCATTATGGGCTCGGACGGCAACGTCATTACTGCGCTGACCACCCTGTGCCAGCGCAGTAATCCGAAAGCCATTGTGATCCTGAGCACCGGACTGTCGGAAGCGCAGGGCAGTGATTTGTCGATGGCGCTGCGTGAGTTTCGCGACAAAGAACCGCGTTTTAACGCTATCGCCATTCTGACCGTTAACACGCCGGATTTTTACGGCTCGCTGGAAAACGGCTACAGCGCGCTGATGGAAAGCGTGATCACTCAGTGGGTGCCGGAAAAACCGCCGGCCGGTATGCGTAACAAGCGCGTGAACCTGCTTGTCAGCCATCTGCTGACGCCGGGGGATGTGGAATTACTGCGCAGCTATGTCGAAGCCTTCGGCCTGCAACCGGTGTTCCTGCCGGATTTATCGCAGTCGCTGGACGGGCATCTGGCGAATGGTGATTTCCATCCGGTCACACAGGGCGGCACGTCGCAACGCCAGATTGAACAAATGGGACAGAGCCTGACCACCATCACTATCGGCAGTTCGCTTAACTGCGCCGCCAGTCTGATGGCAATGCGCAGCCGGGGCATGGCGCTGAACCTGCCGCACCTGATGACACTGGAAAACGTCGACAGCCTGATCCGCCATCTGCATCAGGTGTCAGGCCGCGAGGTCCCGGCATGGATTGAGCGTCAGCGCGGCCAACTGCTGGACGCGATGATCGACTGCCACAGCTGGCTGCAATCACAGCGGATTGCGCTGGCGGCAGAAGCCGATTTGCTGGTGGCGTGGTGCGATTTCGCGCAGAGCCAGGGGATGCGTGTCGGGCCGGTGATTGCGCCGGTGAATCAGCAGTCTCTGGCCGGGCTGCCGGTCGGACAGGTGGTGATCGGCGATCTGGAAGATTTACAAACCCGGCTCGACAGCCAGCGGGTGTCAATGCTGGTAGCGAATTCCCACGCCGCACCGCTGGCGGAAAAAAACGGCATTGCGCTGGTGCGTGCCGGGTTCCCGCTTTACGACCGCCTCGGGGAGTTCCGCCGCGTGCGACAGGGCTACGCGGGCATTCGCGACACCTTGTTCGAACTCGCCAACCTGATACAGGAACGTCATCACATGCTGGCGGCGTATCACTCACCGCTCAAACAGGCGTTCTGCCTGAACCCGGAAGCGGAGGTCAGCCATGAGGCGCTCTAACCGTTATCTCGACACCGTCAGTGCCACGCAGTGGCCGATGCAGGTGGCATTCGCCAGTTCCGATTATCACCACGTTGACCAGCATTTCGGTGCCACCACGCGGCTGGTGGTGTACGGCGTGAAGCAGGATCAGGTGCAACTGCTGCGGGTAGCGGAGTTCAGCGCTGAATCCGGCCATCAGCAGGAAAAAATAGCCAGCCGGATGGCGGCGCTGGAGGACTGCGTGACGCTCTATTGCCTGGCGATTGGCGATTCAGTGTTCCGTCAGTTGCTGGAAATTGGCGTGCGGGCGATCAAAGTGCCGCAAGACACCGACATCGCACATCTGCTCAAACAAACACAGCAACACTGGTCTGCGGCAGAACGTCAGGTGACGCGGCGCAACCGTGATCCCGGCCGCTTCGACAAACTGATGGCGGGGGAAGAGTGGCAGGAGGAAGACCGTCCGTAAGCTTGTGTCATCTGTATGACAAACCTGACAAACATCGCGACATCGTTGTGGGAATTACGTGCAGCAGCAGGGCCTATGTGATTGATATAAGGCTAATAATGTGACTGGCATCACAATTGCTCAGTAATAAGAAACCCGTACAGAAGGCGACACATGATGGTAATTGAACCCGCCGTTTTTGACCGTTTACTGGCGTTACAACGACAACTGTCCCCGCAAGGGGGGGGACTGCGCATGACATTAGGCGGTGACCCGTGCGGTGGCTGGAAAGTCGGGCTGCACTGGAGCGCGGCCTTTCAGCCGCGTGACCACGTGGAAATGATCAACGGCTTACGTCTGCTGGCCGATCCCCTGCACTGGACGCTGTTACAAAACGCCACGTTGTCTGCCGGTGAGCAGAACAGCCGCGCCGGAATTCGGGTGGTGTTGCCTGCGGTATCCGCCTGTCAGTGCGAAAGTGGCAACTGTACGACATCACCCGAACTGGGTTAATCAAAGGGGTTAAAGATATGTGGAATTATTCAGAGAAAGTGAAAGAGCATTTTTTTAATCCGCGTAACGCCAAAGTCGTGGATGAAGCGAACGCCATCGGTGATGTGGGTTCACTGAGCTGCGGCGACGCACTGCGTCTGATGCTGAAAGTGGATCCTGAGACGGAAATTATTCTGGATGCCGGATTCCAGACCTTTGGCTGCGGTAGCGCCATTGCGTCATCGTCGGCGCTGACAGAACTGATTATCGGCCGCAGCCTCACACAGGCGCAGCAGGTGAGCAATCAGCAAATTGCTGACTATCTCGACGGTCTTCCACCGGAAAAAATGCACTGTTCAGTGATGGGACAGGAAGCACTGCGTGCTGCCATCAATCATTACCGGGGGGAAGCGCCGGATGAAGATCACGAAGAAGGGGCGCTTATCTGCAAATGTTTTGCCGTCGATGAAGCACAAATCCGCCGCGCGGTGCTCGCCAACGGTCTGACCACGCTTGAGGAGGTGATCAATTACACCAAAGCCGGCGGCGGTTGCACCTCATGTCACGAAAAAATCGAGTTGTGTCTGGACGAAATCATCAAAGAGCATCCGGAGAAAATACCGGTGGCGGCAAACGTCAGGGATGAAAACTGGCTGGCGGTGGAAGAAGTGGTGGCGTCTTTGCGCCCGCACATCAGGGCCGACGGCGGTGATATGTCGCTGGTGCGTGTCGAAGGACAGGACGTCACCGTGGCGCTTTCCGGCAGTTGCAGTGGCTGCATGATGACTGACATGACGCTGGCCTGGCTGCAACAAAAACTGGTTGAACGCATGGGCCGTTATATGCGTGTAGTTTGCGCCGCCTAGTCTGTGCCACCTGGTGCGCACAACAGAACGACATCCGCCCGGTAATGAGGAACAGACAATGAAAAATGTGTATCTGGATAACAACGCCACCACCCGTATTGACCCGATGGTGCTGGAAGCGATGATGCCGTATCTGCGCGACTATTACGGCAATCCCTCCTCGATTCATGATTTCGGTGAGCCGTGCCGGGCGGGCCTCGAACGCGCCCGCGAACAGGTGGCGAGCCTGCTGGGCGCGGCTTACACCAGCGAAATTATTTTCACCTCCTGCGCCACCGAAGCCACGTCGACGGCCATTTACTCGGCCATTGCGCTGGCACCGGAGCGCCGCGAAATTATCACCACCGCCGTGGAACACCCGGCCACCCTGGCCGTGTGCGAACATCTTGAACGTCAGGGTTATATGATCCACCGCATTGGTGTCACCGGGGAAGGTGCGCTGGATACCGCCCATTATTACGATGCGCTCAGTGAAAACGTCGCACTGGTCACTATGATGTGGGCCAACAACGAAACCGGCGTGCTGTTTCCTGTCGCCGAAATGGCCACCGCTGCGCATGAACGCGGCATTCTGTTCCACTGCGACGCGGTGCAGGCGGTGGGCAAAATCCCGATTTCACTGCGTGCCACCGATATCGATATGCTGTCGTGCTCGGCGCATAAAATTCACGGGCCGAAGGGCTGCGGCTGTCTGTATCTGCGACGCAATACCCGCTTTCGTCCGCTGGTGCGCGGCGGTCATCAGGAACGCGGACGCCGCGCAGGAACTGAGAATATTGCCGGAATTGTCGGCATGGGGGCGGCCTGTGAACTGGCGGACGTGCATCTGCCCATGATGGCTTCAGTACAGGAAATGCGTGACCAGCTGGAGACTGGCCTGCTGACCTGCATTCCTCACACCCTGCTGATGGGCGCGAACCAGCCGCGCACGCCGAATACCGTCAATATCGCCTTCGAATACATCGAAGGTGAAGCCATTCTGCTGTTGCTCAACCATTGCGGTATTGCCGCTTCCAGCGGCAGTGCCTGTACGTCGGGTTCGCTCGAACCGTCGCACGTGATGCGCGCCATGAATATTCCTTACACCGCCGCGCACGGCAGTATCCGTTTCTCCCTGTCCCGTTTTACCCGCGAAAGGGAAATTGAATGGACGATTGAACAGATGCCGGACATCGTGGCCCGCCTGCGCACGCTGTCACCTTACTGGCAGCAGGATAAACCGCAAATTGCGCAGGGCGGCCTGTTTGCGCCGACCTACGGCTGAAACAGGAGGCAGCGATGGCGGCTTCAGAAGCGACACAGACCGGTGCCGGCAACAGGCCACTGGCGGTCACAATCAACGACACCACCTTGCGCGATGGCGAACAAAGTCCGGGAGTGGCATTTCGGGCCAGTGAAAAACTGGACATCGCCCGGGCGCTGGTGAATGCCGGGGTCCGCGAGCTGGAAGCGGGGACCCCGGCGATGGGTGAAGAAGAGTGTGTACGGCTGGCAATTTTGCGCCGACAACTGCCGGACACGGTGATGATGTCATGGTGCCGGATGAATGCAGCAGAAATTCACGACTCCGCGCGGGTGGGTATGAACTGGGTGGATATCTCGGTTCCGGCATCCGATTTGCTGCGCGAGCAGAAACTTCATCAGCCATGGCCTGCGGTGATTGCCTCACTTAAACCGCTGGTACAACTGGCGCGGCGTCTGGGTATGCGGGTCAGTCTGGGATGCGAGGATGCTTCGCGTTCTGCCGATGAAACCCTGCAAATGCTGGCGGAAGTCGCGGCAGATCTGGGCATTGAGCGGATGCGGTTTGCCGATACGCTGGGTATTCTCGATCCGTTCAGCACCTTTGCACGCGTTTCGGCGCTGCGCCGGCACTGGCACGGCGAACTGGAAATGCATGCGCATAACGATCTGGGCATGGCCACTGCCAATACACTGGCGGCGGTCAGGGCGGGTGCGACGCATGTGAACACCACGGTGCTCGGACTCGGCGAACGGGCGGGCAATGCGGCGCTGGAAAGTGTGACGTTGTCACTTGACCGTTGCCTGCATCTCGACTGTGGTATCGATTTCACCGAACTGCCGGAGTTGTGCCGCATCGTCGCAGCAGCGGCGGGGAGAACTATTGACCTGCAGCATCCGCTGGTTGGCGGGCAGGTTTTCACTCACGAATCCGGTTTGCATGTGGCGGCACTGCTGCGCGATCCGCGCAGTTATCAGGGCATCGATCCCTCGCTGGTCGGACGGGAATTTAATCTGGTGCTTGGCAAACACTCCGGCAGGCAGGCGGTGAGCGGCATCTGCGCGCGTCTGGGGTATATCCTCAGCGAGACACAAACCCTGTCGATGTTGCAGGAAGTGAAACGCTTTGCCGAGCATCTCAAACGCAATCCGGGTGAGGAGGAAGTGATCGCTATGTGCCAGATGCGCATGGATGATCAGATCCCGTTCGAAGGACAACTTCAGGCACAGGGAGGCTGATATGGACTGGTTTACCCGTATTGAAGGCGTTGATGAGCTGGGATCGGCGCAGTCGTTTTTCGATTTTTTCGAACTGGAGGTGGACCCGCTCCTGTTACGCAGCCGCCATCTGCACATCATGGCGCAGTTTAACCAGCGGCTGACGGCAGCCGTGCCGGTACACGTTGTCAATGAGGAAGAATCTGACCGCGCTGACTGGCGCCTGGCCCGGCGTCTGCTGGCCGAAAGCTACCAGCACACCGTGGCCGGGCCGCTGAATACGCAGTCCGTGCTGGCGGTGTATCAGCGTAATAACGGCAGCTTTATCGACTGGAACGAGTTGCTGGAGGTAAGGCCATGAAACCGGTATTTGAGGTCGACCAGCAGGTGAGAGTGACACGCATCGTACGCGATGACGGTACGTTCGCGGGTAAAACGCGCGGCGACTTACTGATCCGCCGTGGCAGTCTGGGATACGTACGTGAATGGGGGGTATTTTTGCAGGACACCATCGTGTATCAGGTGCATTTTCTCGACGACGACCTGATTGTCGGCTGTCGCGAACAGGAGCTGATCGCCGGTGATGCCCCCTGGCTGGCGGGTGCTTTTCAATACGGTGACCGGGTCAGTTCGCGTCGCAGTCTGGTTATCCGTGGTGAAGTGGTGGTGCCGCCGGGTGGCATGGGCCGCGTGATGGGCTGTGAACCGCTGGACAGCATTTTTCATTATCAGGTTTTGTTTGCGCAGCGGATATTTCAGGTGCCCGAACATGCGCTGAAGCTCGAGGAGGAGCTGGCATGAGTATCCCTGTGTGGCACCGCTACAGCCGCCGGAAGCTGGCAAAACAGATGAACCTGAGTGAAGAACTCAGCCCGGCGTCAGCACAGTATCAGCAGTTTATCGAAGCCTGGCAGCGTCAGCAGGTGATAGAAGAAGCCGTGACGCAGGCGGCGCTGGCGAGATCTCTCACTATTGAACCGCAGTCGGTAGACGTGACGCGGCAGGCGCTGGCGGCCGAGCTGCCTGAGCTGGGACTGACTGTCACCGAGACCGAAGAACTGGTGTTACATCAGACGCTGTTGCGCGAACAGTTAAACTGGGTGCAGCAACAGGCACCGCTGCCGGATGATGCGCAGGTGGAGGCATGGTATCGCGGGCACGCGCAGCATTTTATCCGTCCAGAACAGCGTTACACCCGCCATCTGTTACTGACCGTGGAAGGCAATTCTCCGGCGGTTCATGATCAGATTGAAGCCATTGCGCACCGTGTGCGTGACGGGCATGAGCTGTTTGCCCGCGAGGCGCTGCGATATTCTCACTGCCCGAGTGCGATGGGCGGCGGTGTGCTTGGCTGGGTGGGGCGCGGCATTCTTTACCCGCAGCTTGAAGATGTGCTGTTTCGCCTTGAGGCCGGACAACTCAGCACCGGTATTGAAACCGAACTGGGCTGGCATCTGTTGTTGTGCGAACAAATCCGCCTGCCGCAACCTTTGCCAAAAGCCGATGCCTTATTGCTGGTGCGTCAGCAACTGACCAGCCGCCAGCAGAAACAGTTTCAGCGCCATTGGATCCGGCAACTGATCAGCGCCTGAACCGGTATTTCCCTGCCAGTTTCATTGCCCGCTTTGCACAACAATCGTTCATTTCCGTCCTGCGCTGCCTTATAACGGCGCAGGGGGAACCCTTCTCCTGCATGATGCCGCGCCGCTGTCTGCCTGCTTTGTGGCAAAAAAGATTCAACTTTGCGTCTTAACCCTGAAAACACCCTGTTCAGATCAACCTTTGTTCAGATGAGTCCGCGAAAGGCCTGCATATTGCAGGGTTATTACGGGTGGTTCAGGTGTGATTTGGGTTCCGGCATTGCGCAATAAAGGGGAGAAAGACATGAGCATTACGGCGTTATCAGCATCATTTCCTGAGGGGAATATCGCCAGCCGTTTGTCGCTGCAACATCCTTCACTGTTTTATACCGTGGTTGAACAATCATCGGTGGCGATTTCGCTGACCGATCCGCAGGCGCGCATTTGTTATGCCAATCCGGCATTCTGCCGCCAGACGGGTTTTGCACTTGAGACGCTGATGGGGGAAAACCACCGGCTGCTGGCCAGCCAGCAAACGCCGAAACATATCTATGACGAGATGTGGCGCACGTTATTGCAGGGTAAACCCTGGAGCGGCCAGCTGATCAACCGGCGTAATAACCGTTCACTTTATCTGGCGGATGTCACTATCACGCCTGTTTTAGGCGCGGACGGGCAGGTGGAGCATTACCTCGGCATGCACAAAGATATCAGCGAGAAATACGCGCTGGAACAGCGGTTACGTAATCACATCACCTTATTCACGGAAGTACTGAATAACATTCCCGCTGCCGTGGTGGTGGTGGATGAACAGGACAATGTGGTGATGGACAATCTGGCCTACAAAACATTGTGCGCTGACTGTGGTGGTAAAGAACTGCTGGCCGAAATGGGCTATCCGCAACTCAAAGAGGAACTGAACAGCGGCGAACCGGTGCCGGTTTCGATGCGCGGCAACGTACGGTGGTTTTCTTTCGGTCAGTGGACATTGCAGGGCGTCAATGAAGAGGCCAGCCGCTTCTTTACCGGCATTACCGCGCGCGGAAAACTGATTGTTCTCACCGACTGCACCGATCAGCATCACCGTCAGTTGCAGGGTTATCTTGACCGTCTCAAGCAAAAACTTACCAACGGCAAATTACTGGCGGCCATCCGCGAATCCCTCGATGCCGCGCTTATCCAGCTTAACGGGCCTATCAATATGCTGGCGGCTGCGCGTCGTCTTAATGGCGAAGAAGGCAATAACATGGCACTGGAATTTGCCTGGCGTGAGGGTGAGCAGGCGGTAAGCCGGTTGCAAGCCTGTCGTCCGTCACTGGATTTTGAACCGCAGGCCGAATGGCCTGTGAGTGAATTTTTCGACGATCTGAACGCGTTGTACGACAGCCATTTTCTCAGTGAGGGCGAATTGCGTTGTGTGGTCACACCGGCTGATTTGCATGCCTTCGGGCAACGAACGCAAATCCTTACCGCCCTTAGCTTATGGATTGATCACACGTTGTCACAAGCGCAGACCATGCCGTCTCTGACGCTTTCGGTGAGTATTGTGGCCAGGCAGGACGCTGGCTGGCTGTGTTTTGACATTACCGATAACGTGCCGCGTGAGCTGGTACGTTATGCCCGTCCGGAAGCGGCGTTTTCCCGTCCGGGGAATGGTATGGAACTGCGTCTTATCCAGACGCTGATCGCCCATCACCGTGGTTCTTTAGATCTCTCGGGCCGCCCGGATGGCGGTACTTCTCTGACGCTACGCCTGCCGGTACAGCAGGTTATCTCCGGAGGCTTAAAATGACCCAGTCACCTACCGCCGGGCCGGTTGTCCGGCGCTTTGATATGTCTGCCCAGTTTACGGCTCTTTACCGTATCAGCGTGGCGCTGAGTCAGGAAAGCAATACCGCGCGCGCACTGGAGGCGATCCTCGAAGTGCTGCACGAACATGCTTTTATGCAATACGGCATGGTGTGTCTGTTCAATAAAGAACGTAATGCGTTGTTTGTGGAGTCGCTGCACGGTATCGACGGCGAAAGGAAAAAAGAGACCCGCCATGTCCGTTACCGCGTGGGAGAAGGTGTGATTGGTGCAGTGATGAGCCAGTGTCAGCCGCTGGTGTTGCCGCGCGTTTCAGACGACCAGCGTTTCCTTGACCGCCTGAATATTTACGATTACAGCCTGCCGCTGATTGGCGTGCCAATCCCCGGTGCGGATAATCAGCCTGCGGGCGTGCTGGTGGCACAGCCGATGGCGCTGCATGAAGACCGTCTTCCGGCCAGTACGCGTTTTTTAGAAATGGTGGCGAATCTCATCAGCCAGCCGCTGCGTTCCGCCACGCCGCCGGAGTCTTTGCCAGCCCAGACGCCGGTGCGTTGCAGCGTCCCGCGTCAGTTTGGTTTCGAGCAGATGGTCGGTAAAAGTCAGGCGATGCGCCAGACCATGGACATTTTACGTCAGGTTTCCAAATGGGATACCACCGTGCTGGTACGTGGCGAAAGCGGCACTGGTAAGGAGCTTATCGCCAATGCCATTCATTACAACTCGCCACGAGCAGCCGCGCCGTTTGTGAAATTTAACTGTGCGGCACTGCCGGATAACTTGCTGGAAAGTGAGCTGTTCGGCCATGAAAAAGGGGCGTTTACCGGCGCTATACGCACCCGAAAAGGGCGCTTTGAACTGGCGGACGGCGGCACATTATTTCTCGATGAAATTGGTGAATCGAGCGCGTCGTTTCAGGCCAAACTGCTGCGCATTTTGCAGGAAGGTGAAATGGAACGGGTCGGCGGCGATACCACGCTGAAAGTCGATGTGCGCATTATTGCTGCCACCAACCGTAATCTTGAGGAAGAAGTGCGTGCCGGGAATTTTCGCGAAGACCTGTATTATCGCCTGAACGTGATGCCGGTTTCGCTGCCTGCACTGCGTGAAAGGCTGGATGATATCGCCGATCTGGCGCCGTTTCTGGTCAAAAAGATTGCGCTGCGTCAGGGGCGGGAACTGCGCATCAGCGACGGTGCGGTGCGTTTGCTGATGACCTACAGCTGGCCGGGCAACGTGCGTGAACTGGAAAACTGTCTCGAACGGGCGTCGGTAATGACCGATGAAGGGTTGATCGACCGCGACGTGATCCTGTTCAATCACCACGAATCCCCGGCGCTGTCCGTCAAACCCGGCCTGCCGCTGGCGACAGATGAAAGCTGGCTGGATCAGGAACTCGACGAACGCCAGCGGGTGATTGCCGCACTGGAGAAAACCGGCTGGGTGCAGGCCAAAGCGGCCCGACTGCTGGGCATGACACCGCGCCAGATTGCCTACCGAATCCAGATTATGGACATCAACATGCACCGTATCTGATCTGATATCCTCACACGGTGGCGTGCCGGCCTTGTTGCTTTTGAAACAATGTCGGCACAACGCCGTGAACCTGACAAAAAAACCGCGCACGAATAAGTTTTAATATGCTAATAAATAACGGTTTTTATCATTTTTTTCGGCGGTATAACCTTTGCAGATATTCAGAACCTTCTGCTGATTAAGGTTTACCGCTATGACATCCTGTCCTTCCTCTGCGGGTTGCTCCGGCCAAAGCCAGCCCCGTGTTAATGAACAACTGGCCCGTAAAGCGGCGCAGCATCCGTGTTATTCCGTCAGCGGACATCACCGCTTTGCCCGTATGCATCTGGCCGTCGCCCCGGCCTGTAATCTGCAATGTAATTACTGCAACCGGAAATACGATTGCAGTAACGAATCACGTCCGGGCGTCGTGTCGGAATTGTTGCTTCCCGAACAGGCTGTCGCCAAAGCCCGTCAGGTGGCAGCGGCGATCCCGCAACTTTCCGTGGTCGGTATTGCCGGGCCAGGCGATCCGCTGGCCAATATCGGTCGCACGTTCCAGACCCTCGAACTGCTGCGCCAGCAATTGCCGGATCTCAAACTGTGTCTTTCCACCAATGGCCTGATGTTGCCGGATGTGGTGGACCGGCTGGTGGATATCGGTGTGGATCACGTGACAGTGACGATGAATGCGCTGGATCCGGCTGTTGCTGAAAAAATCTATGCCTGGCTGTGGTATGAAGGTGAGCGTTATACCGGGCGGATGGCGGCAGACTTACTGATCGAACGGCAGGCTGAAGGCATCAGAAAGCTGATTGAAAAAGGCGTGCTGGTGAAAATCAACTCAGTGCTGATCCCGGGGATTAACGACCAGCATATGCAGGCGGTCAGCCAGCAGGCGGGCGAATGGGGCGCGTTTTTGCATAACATCATGCCGCTGATTTCACGTCCGGAACACGGCACCGTTTTCGGGCTGAACGGGCAGGCGGAACCGGATGCCGCTATGGTGGCCTCGGTGCGAAAATCCTGCGGTATTTCGATGCCGCAGATGACGCACTGCCATCAGTGCCGCGCAGACGCCATCGGCATGCTGGGTGAAGACCGCAATGCAGCTTTCCCGCTGGCATCCGTGCCGGTTAATCCGCCGCCTTACTTACCGGTGCTGCATCAGCGCGCGCAGCTTCACGCAAGTATTGTATCGCAGGGCGGATCCGAAGAAGCGGACGCCTGTCTGGTGGCGGTCGCAACGTCACAGGGGCAGGCTGTTGATCAGCATTTCGGTCACGCCGATCGTTTTACGCTGTACAGCCTGTCGGCGGCAGGTGTGATGCAGGTCGGGCAGCGTTTTACGCCACGCTATTGCCGCTCGCCGGATGACTGCGAGCCGGAAGATGCGGCGCAGAACATGGATGCATTGCTGGAACTGCTGGCCGATGTCAAAGCGGTATTCTGTGCCCGCATTGGCCTGACACCCTGGAAACGCCTGGAAGCGGCGGGCATTGAACCGCAGGTCGACGGCGCCTGGCAGCCGGTTGACACCGTGCTGGCGCAATGGTGGCAGCAACGAAAGCTGGCCGGGAGTGAAATCAGCATTCGCGGGGTGGCGTAATGAACGGTGCGCAGGGGTGGTTAAGCCGGTTGCTGTCACTGCACCTGACCGGGCGCTCACGTTTTCCGCCACAGATGGGCCTGGAAGACGCCGCCTGGCAGGCTTTACTGCAACATACCGGACGCATCGCACCGGTGCTTTCAACGTTACAACTCGAGCAGCAAAAACTGCTCGGGCTGTTGCAGCAGGCACGTAGCTGTGAGCGGAAACAACTGGCACAGTGGCTCGCACAGTCACTGGTGCCGGAGGCCGCGCCGATGCATGAACTGATTGCCACAGCCTCGATGGGGTTTGACCATCTGTGGCAGGATCTGGGGCTGGATTCCCGCGCCGAACTGCGCGACCTCATGACCGATTGCTTTCCTGAATTGGTCAGGCTCAATCATCAGAACATGCGCTGGAAAAAGTTCTTCTACCGCCAGCAATGTCTTGGGTCGCTGGGCGAAATCGTCTGCCGCTCGCCAAGTTGTGACGAATGCTGTGAATGGAATGCCTGTTTTGCGCCGGAAGATTAGGCGCATCGTCTCAGATTCTGCTTGTTTCACCTGCAATGACCAGAGACAGTATGCGAAAACCGGATACCCGCCAAAAAACCAAAACCAGCCTGATGGCTGGTTTTATATTTAGAGCGGGCATCACAACGGGGTCAAAGCACAGCTTGTTTAAGCTTCTCCAGCCAGCTGTCAATACGCTCTTCTGTCAGGTCGTATTGATTTTCCTGATCCAGTGGCAGGCCGACAAACTCATTGTTTTCCAGCAGTGCAGCGGAAAACGAGAATTTATAGCCTTCACGCGGCCAGTTACCGACAACACTGGCACCACGCGCAATGACCAGGTCATAGAGGATCCGCATTGCGCTAACAAAATTTTTGGAATAGTTAAGCTGATCGCCCAGCCCGAATAATGCCACCGTCTTACCGCTCAGATCAGCTTCAGACAGCGTGTTGGTGAACTCCTGCCAGGAGTCGTACTGACTGCCTGCATCCACACCAGGTAGCTCCCCATCGCCCAGCGTTGGCGTACCTAACAGCAAGACCGGGTAGGATAAAAACTGTTCGCGGGTTGCGCGCCGGACATCCAGGGGCGCGTCGGCAATCCCGTCCAGTTTCTGGTGGATAAGCTTCGCAACTTTTCTTGTTTGTCCGGTATCAGACCCAAAAAAAATACCGATGGTAGTCATAATCATCTCCTGATATATCACATGTTTATTAAAAGATTAATGCCATGACGACTCGCCGTTTTCTCTCAGGATGACGCGAGTTTTTTATAGCCTTCAAGTCTTTCGCGTGCATCGTCTTCGGTCTTTTTAAACAGAGACTCGGCAAATTCCGGATACAGCTTTTTCAATGACGAGTAGCGCACTTCGCCTGCCAGAAATGCCTGGAAATCCTCTTCAGGTTCCTCAGAATCGAGAATGAACGGGTTTTTACCGGCTTCTTTCAGTTGCGGGTGATAACGGTAATTAGCCCAATATCCTGCTTCGACAGCGCGTTTCGCTTCGCGCTGGCTGCATCCCATACCGATACGCAAACCGTGGTTGATACAGGCAGCGTAAGCAATAATGAGAGACGGCCCCGGATAGGCCTCGGCTTCAGCAATCGCCCGTAAGGTCTGATTTTTGTCGGCCCCCATCGCGATCTGTGCGACATACACATAGCCGTAACTCATCGCCATCATGCCCAGATCTTTCTTTCGGGTTTTCTTGCCGTTAGCCGCAAATTGCGCAATGGCGGCCGCAGGCGTCGATTTAGACGACTGACCGCCCGTGTTGGAATAGACCTCGGTATCAAACACCAGAACATTGACGTCCTTACCCGATGCCAGCACATGATCTAATCCTCCGAAGCCGATATCGTAGGCCCAGCCGTCACCGCCAAATATCCAGTGAGAACGCTTTGCCAGATAATCGCGGTGGGCATAGAGGGTGTCTGTGTGCGGATTTTTCCCTGGCGTCTGCGAAGCCAGAAGTGTCACCACTTTTTCCGCCCGCTCACGGGTGCCTTCGCCCTGATCTTTATTTGCCAGCCAGTCACGCAGGCACGCGGCGAGTTCCGCATCCAGTGGCACATCCGGCGCGTTGTCGAGCGCCGCTTTAACCTGTGTGGCGAGGGTATCGCGGATCGCATCCACACCCAGCAGCATGCCAAGGCCAAACTCGGCGTTATCTTCAAAAAGTGAGTTGGCCCAGGTCGGCCCTTGCCCTTTGTGGTTAGTGGTATAAGGAATAGAAGGTGCGCTCGCGCCCCAGATCGATGAACATCCGGTCGCATTGGCAATCATCATTCTGTCGCCAAATAACTGAGTCACCAGTTTGGCGTAAGGTGTTTCACCGCAACCCCCGCAGGCACCGGAGAACTCCAGCAGAGGTTGTTCAAACTGGCTGCCTTTGACAGTGAATTTGTTTTGCGGATTGGCTTTGGGTGTCAGGCTGAGCGCATGTTCCCACAGGTCAATTTCATGTTCCTGCGATCCCAGCGACTGCATGGCCAGCGCCTTGCCTTTGACCGGGCAGACATCTGCACAGTTACCACAGCCGGAGCAGTCGAGCGGAGAAATGGCGAGACGATACCAGGCATTTTCTGCTCCGCTGGCCAGTCTGGCGCTGAACCCTGCCGGCGCAAGTTGCCTCTCTTCCTCAGAAATCAACACGGGACGGATAGCCGCATGCGGGCAGATAAAGGCACATTGATTACATTGGGTACATTTGTCCGGCTGCCACACCGGCACGTCAATCGCCACACCGCGTTTTTCATAGGCCGCCGTGCCGGAGGGGAATGATCCATCCTCGATGCCGTTAAAGGCGCTGACGGGTAACGAATCGCCTTCCTGCCGGTTCATCGGGATCAGAATATTTTTGATAAATGCAGGTAACGCTTTAGGCGACACAACCTTGTCTTCAAGATGGTTCCACGCCACGGGTACATTGACCTGCAACACAGACTCAATGCCGCTGTCCACCGCCAGATTGTTCATTTCAACCACCTTCTGGCCTTTATTACCGTATGTATGTTCAATGCTCTGTTTAAGATATTCCACTGCCTGAGCCGGAGGAATGATGTCTGCCAGTTTGAAGAAAGCAGATTGCATGATCATATTAAAGCGCCCGCCCAGCCCCAGTTTCTGGGCGATCCCGATGGCATTGACGATATAAAACTGGATATTGTTTGCGGCAATGTAACGCTTCATGGCAACAGGCAGTTTTTCGTCAAGTTCAGCGACATCCCAGTTACAGTTGAGCAGGAAGGTTCCGCCCGGTTTCAGCCCCGCCAACAGGTGGTATTTGCTGACGTAAGATTGCTGAGAACAGGAAATAAAATCGGCTTTGTCGATTAAATACGGGGATTTGATAGGGCTATGACCGAAACGCAGATGCGACATCGTGACGCCACCGGACTTTTTAGAGTCATAAGCGAAGTAGGCCTGCGCGAACATGTCGGTGTTGTCGCCGATAATTTTGATGGCACTTTTGTTGGCCCCGACGGTACCGTCTGAACCCAGCCCCCAGAATTTGCAGGCCGTCGTTCCGTTGGAGGACATATCAGGATGACGGTCTGAGGGAGGCAATGAGGTGAAGGTAACATCGTCGTTGATCCCCACAGTAAAACCATCGCGCGGACGTTCAGAAGCCAGGTTATCGAAGACGGACATAATGTGTGAAGGCAAAATATCTTTGCCGCCCAGTGCATAGCGACCGCCGACAATTACCGGACGCCAGTCGCTGTTATAGAACGCACTTTTCACATCGAGATAAAGCGGTTCTGCCAGTGATCCGGGTTCTTTAGTCCGGTCCAGAACGGCAATATTGCTGACACTCTTCGGAATATATTTGAAAAAATGCTGCAAGGAAAAAGGCCGGTAAAGGTGGACTGTCAGAACGCCGACTTTCTCGCCGCAGGCATTGAGATAATCCACCGTTTCCTGAATAGTTTCGCACACCGACCCCATAGCAATAATCATCCGCACCGCATCCGGCGCACCGTAATAGTTGAACAGGTGATACTCCCGACCGGTGAGGGCGCTGATTTTTGCCATATATGACTCCACCATTTCCGGCAGAGCCATATAGAATTTATTTGATGCCTCACGCTCCTGGAAATAAATATCCGGGTTTTGCGCCGTACCCCGGATAACAGGATGATCCGGATGTAAGGCGTTCTGGCGAAAGCGTGCAACGGCCTCCCGGTCCAGCAAGGCGTCCAAATCTTCATAATCGAGAACGTCGATTTTCTGGATTTCGTGAGAAGTACGAAAACCATCAAAGAAATTGATAAACGGGATACGTCCTTTTATGGCCGTCAGATGTGCCACTGCGGCAAGATCCATCACCTGCTGGACGCTGCTTTCTACCAGCATGGCGCAACCGGTCTGACGAACAGCCATGACGTCCTGGTGATCCCCAAAGATGTTTAACGAGTTGGTTGCCAGAGCACGTGCACTGACATGAAAAACTGCAGGCAGCAGTTCACCGGCAATCTTGTACATGTTAGGCGTCATTAACAACAACCCCTGCGAAGCGGTATAAGTGGTCGCCAGAGCGCCGGCCTGCAAGGCGCCGTGTATTGCCCCGGCGGCACCAGACTCGGACTGCATCTCCATGATTTTTACGGTCTGACCAAACAGATTTTTTTTACCCTGCGCCGCCCATTCATCAACACTTTCTGCCATCGGCGTCGAAGGTGTTATGGGGTAAATCGCGGTGACATCCGTGAAGGCATAAGACACATAGGCTGCCGCCGTATTCCCGTCCATGGTTTTCATTTTTCTCGGCATGACTCACTCTCCCGCTCGACGTTGCTCAATTCAAAGGTTGAATGAGGTATCAAGCATGGGACATGCCAAACTGATGGGTTCGTTTAATTCGTTGAATTAAAAAGGGGAATAATGATTTGGCGCGAAGGGAGGTTGTCAGAATTGACTGTTTCGGCACACAGTTGTCAGCCACTTGTCGTGACACTGACATTCCCCGTACCTTCAGCATCGTAGAGGATTTTAACCGTGAGGCTGTGTCCCTTAAATTGAACCGGTTATCCCGCGCAACATGTCGCCCGTGTGCGGGACAGGACAGTGTTACAGCGTGGATATCCGTATGTGAAATCACGCAGCTAACCGCGCTCAAACTCGGCGAGCTGGCGCAGGGTATTTTTCCGGCGGGCATACTCTATGTGTTTTCCGGCGAAGGCCATCCGGCATGTGATGATGAAACGCTGAGCCTGACGCCTTTACGCTAAAAAACGCTGCACACCTTTCGCGTGCAGTGTTTTTTGCTGCCCGAATTACTCCGGCGCGCCGTCGCTTCCCTGTTGTGACGGCCATTTCCAGTTGCGGACTTCCGGTAAATCCTCGCCATATTCCCGTACGTAACGATGGTGAGCGGCGATTTTCTCCTGCAAATCATCCAGAATGTCATCCGCTTTGCCTTGCAGTTTCTCCGTATGCACAATGGCTGCCTGCGCCAGATGGAAGCGATCCAGCTCGTTGAGGACCGTCATATCAAACGGCGTGGTGGTGGTGCCTTCTTCCATAAAACCGCTGACGTGGAAATTGCGGTGATTATTACGCTGATAGGTTAACCGGTGGATCAGGCTCGGATAGCCGTGGAAGGCGAAAATCACCGGTTTGTTCTGCGTGAAGATATCGTCGAACGCCGCCTCGCTCAGTCCGTGAGGGTGCTGTTCCTCTGTCTGCAATGCCATGATATCCACCACGTTCACCACCCGCACGCTGAGATCCGGCAGATATTCCCGCAACAGATCGACGGCGGCCAGCGTCTCCATGGTTGGCACATCCCCCGCGCAGGCCATCACCACATCGGGTTCGGTGCCGTCCTGCTCATTGCCCGCCCACGGCCAGATGCCCATACCGGTCGCACAATGCGCGGCGGCTTCTTCCGCCGACAGCCACTGCGGCGCAGGTTGTTTACCGGCCACAATCACGTTGATGCGGTCCCAGGTTTGCAGGCAGTGATCCGCCACCCACAGCAGCGTATTGGCATCCGGCGGCAGATAAATCCGCACGATGTCGGCTTTCTTGTTAGCGACGTGATCCATAAAACCCGGATCCTGATGGCTGTAGCCGTTGTGATCCTGCCGCCAGACATGGGAGGAAAGCAGATAGTTGAGCGACGAAATCGGCTGTCGCCACGGCAGTTTGCGCGTCACTTTCAGCCATTTGGCGTGCTGGTTAAACATGGAGTCGACAATATGAATAAAGGCTTCGTAGCAGTTGAACAGCCCGTGCCGTCCGGTGAGCAGATACCCTTCCAGCCAGCCCTGACACTGATGTTCACTGAGAATTTCCATCACCCGGCCATCCGGTGACAGCTGCTCATCGTAAGGTTCGATGTCTTCCAGCCAGGTGCGGTCAGTGACATCAAACACATCGCTGAGCCGGTTAGAGGCGGTCTCATCCGGGCCAAACAGGCGGAAATTATCGTGATTGAGGGTAAAGATATCCGCCAGATAGCGGCCGAGCATTTCCGTCGATTGCACCTGCGGTTCGCCGCGCGAGGTGAGCGTTACCGCGAATTTCGCCAGTTCCGCAGGCACCAGTTCGCGCCGCAGCCTGCCACCGTTGGCGAAAGGTGATGCGCCCATGCGTTTATCGCCCTGTGGCGCCAGCGCGCGCAAATCCGGTTGCAGCCGCCCCTGCTCATCGAATAAATCCTCAGGGTGGTAGCTGCGCATCCAGTCCTCAAGAATTTTACGGTGCTCGTCGTTTTCACGGCAGGAGGAAACCGGCACCTGATGCGCACGCCAGAAACCTTCGACTTTTTTGCCATCAACAGTTTTTGGCCCGGTCCAGCCTTTCGGACTGCGCAGAACGATCATCGGCCAGCGCGGCACGCCCTGGGTCGGCGTACCGGCACGGGCGCGCTGCTGATGATCTTTAATGATATCCAGCGCAATGTTCAGCGTCCGCGCCATCTGAATATGCATCTGTTCGGGTTCGTGGCCGCTGACGAACAACGGCTCGTAGCCGTAACCGGAAAACAACTGGCGCAGATCTTCATCGCTCATGCGTCCGAGAATGGTCGGGTTAGCGATTTTATAGCCGTTAAGATGCAGCACCGGCAGCACCGCGCCGTCGCGTACGGCATTGAGGAATTTAATCCCATGCCAGCTTGAGGCCAGCGGGCCGGTTTCGGCTTCCCCGTCGCCAATGACGCAGGCGGCAACCAGATCCGGATTATCAAACACCGCCCCGAAAGCATGCGACAGCGAATAGCCTAACTCGCCGCCTTCGTTAATCGAACCGGGGGTTTCAGGTGCGGCATGACTGGGAATGCCACCGGGAAACGAAAACTGCCTGAACAGTTTTTGCATGCCGCTGGCATCCTCGCTGATATCGGGGTAAATCTCGCTGTAGCTGCCTTCCAGCCAGGTATTGGCCACCATCCCCGGTCCGCCATGTCCGGGGCCGCAGATATAAATGACATCCAGATCCCGCTGACAGATAGCCCGGTTGAGATGGGCATAGATAAAGTTCAGTCCCGGCGTGGTGCCCCAGTGACCCAGCAGCCGTGGTTTGATGTGCTCAGGTTTGAGAGGTTCGCGCAGCAGCGGGTTATCCATCAGGTAGATTTGTCCGACAGAGAGGTAATTTGCCGCCCGCCAGTAGCGGTCAACTTGTCTGAGTTCCGCTTCTGCGGACTGCGGTGAAGAGGGTTGCGTCATCGTTTTCCTCCGGTTTTTCTGCTGGGGGTGTCTTTTAACCCTAATAGAAAAATGCGATCCCGGCCAAGTTGACGGGGGTGTGAACTCTGACAACTCGCGCAAGATCAGCTATAGATACTGTGCATTGCCTTAAAAACTAAAATAATTTACCGGGGTAAAAATGAAGGACGAAAACGAAAAAACAGGATTAATCGGACTGGCCATCGGTGCCGCCGTGATGGGACTGATTACCAGCAGAACGATGATCTGCCGCGAAAGCATTGTTGAGGAATTACGACGACTCGGACGCAAAAAAGGGGACGGGCTGGAGGATGAAATTTTTGTGCAGGCGGCGCTGCTGGTGAGCAAGGGACTGTGAAAAACGGCAGGGGAAACAAAGAAAGCCCGGACAGGGCTTTCTTTGCTGAGGTTACTTGCGACCTAAAAGCAGGCCCAGCACCACGCCAATCGCACCGGCGGCAATCAGTCCCGACAGCGGATTCTCTTTGATCTTATCCGCCACATCAGAAACCACTTCACCCGCCTGCGCGGAATATTTGCGGGCAGCACCTTTCAGCTGGTGTTTAGGAGAATCGACAAAATCTCCAAATTGCTTTTGTGCCTCACCGGCGAACTGGTTAACCGTGTTTTCTACTTTATCTTCCACACGGTTAGGATCTTTATCAAAGTCTTGTGATGACATATCGCGCTCCTTTTTGGGTGGAATTTAAGTCTAGCCGAAAAGTCAGGATCTGCATGGCCTGCCAGCCGGATGCCGGCAGATATCAGACTTTTCTTGCCAGCAGCGTCGCAAAGCGTAGTTTGTAACGGTCGCCGTTTTCGTCACGTTTATGCAGTTCGCCCACTTCTTCGTTGTATTTCACAATCTCCCAGCCTTGATAATAATTACGCAGTTCTTCCGGCCGGAAGGTAAACGGGAAGGGCAGCGGACACGGATAATCCGGGCTGTCCATCGCTGCGACAATCAGGTTGTAGCCGCCGGTTTTGGTGGCGGCATGCATATCGGCAATGATGTGCGGAATGCTGTCACGTTGCAGGAACATCATCACCACAGTGGAAAAGATAAAATCGTATTCGCCACCGAAACGATGGGTGTTCAGATCCTGTTCGCTGATATGGATATGTTGCAGGGATTCGGCCGCAATAATCTCATTCACTTTTGCGACGCTTAACGGGTTGTTATCCCAGCCCGTGACATCAATGCCTTTCAGGTTGAGATACAGCGAGTTACGCCCGCTGCCACAGCCCAGATCCAGCGCCTTGCCGGGCTGAACATACTGTGCGGCGTGGAGGATTTCAGAGTGGGTACGGGTCAGGCCGTATTTTTCGGTGTAATAGTCTTCTGGCGCAAGTGGCTGAGTCATTCCGTGGTTTCCTAAAAAGTGAATCGAATACCGCGATTATCCTCCAAACTGGCGTCAGCGCCATGACTCTTAAGTGTCAGCCGGCGGGTTATTCTGAACCGTATTGGAAAGGGAAATTTATCCATTGTGCTTTTTTCATAAGTTAAATTTCTGTTATCGTGAAGGTTAACACTCAGCCTGTCCTGGAAAACCTCAATGCTTTTAACCCTCGTTTACCGCAGCCACATCAGTGAGTCTGTGCGGCCTGCCTCGCTGGACGATATGGTGTCGCGCGCCAACGTTAAAAATGAAATATCCGGCATTACCGGTATTCTGCTTTTTGATGGTACGCATTTTTTCCAGTTGCTCGAAGGGCCTGAAGAGGCCGTTGATGTCATATATCAGACGATTTGCCGGGATCAGCGCCATAATAATGTCGTCACTCTTATGCGCGATTACGCGCCCTCACGCCGCTTCGGCAATGTGGGAATGGAAATTTTTGACCTCAGACACCATCACGAAGATGTCGTCCTGCAGGCGGTTCTGGATAAAGGAACGTCCAAATATCGGCTGACTTATGAAGACCGTGCGCTTCAATTTTTATGTACCTTTGTGCAGGCGCGGGAAAAGGAAAATTATCTCGAAATCCTGCCCGCCAGTACGTGGTCTTTCATCGCCGATGAGCCACTGAAACCGGAGGCAGGGTTACTCTTTCCTGAGATGCAGGATTACAGCTTCACATTTCAACCGGTCGTTGATCCGCTAAGCCGCGAGATTATCTCCTGGGAGGCCAATCTGTGCGGTCCGGGGGGGCGTTCTCCGATGGAATATTTTTCCACGCTTTCCCGCACCACCATTTATGAAGCCGATCTGAAATCTAAAAAGCTGGCTTTTGCGCTGGCACAAAAGATGGGGATCAGCGATAACACGCTGTCCATCAAACTTTTGCCGATGACGTTATCCCGATTGCCGGATGCGGTGGATTTTTTGGTTGAGGAAATCACGGCGCATGGACTGGTGCCGGAGCAGATCGTGGTGGCAATCACAGAGAATGGCGTCGTGACCCGCGAAGAGAGTTTCACCCGTGCGCTGAAGCAGCTAAAAGCCTCAGGAATGCGGCTGGCGATTGATGACTTCGGCGCAGGATCGGCGGGGTTGCTGCTGCTGACCCAGTGCCAGCCTGACAAAATTATGATTGATCGCGAGATGATTTGTGACATCCACACCAGCGGTTCGAAACAGGCCGTGGTTCAGGCCATCATCAGATTTTGCTCTGCATTGGAAATTTCAGTGATTGCGACGGGTGTAGAAAAGCCGGAAGAATGGATGTGGCTCGATGCGGCAGGGGTGTGTAATTTTCAGGGCGCGTTGTTTGCTGCGCCAAGGCTCAATGGCGCGCCGGTGGTGACCTGGCCGGAAGTTAAATCGGAATATCCGTCCGGCATCCTTAACCTGTAATATCCTTATTATGATGAAGGTATTCTGAGTAGCATTATATAAATCAGTCCGCTAAACAGGCTCTGTTTGCGGACTGATTCACAAATTCCTGTCCCCACGCCGTTGATAGCTTAAATCGTATCATCGTCCGGCGTGCGGTAAACCACGTATTCAAGGGCTTCTAAGTAAATATTCTGCTTGCTGTCGTCACTTTCCTGCTCAATTCTCTGGATTAAACAAAGAATAATGTCTTTATGGGTGACCTGTTGTTTATGCTTTTTTAAATTATTATAAATACGGATGACGGTTTCATTGCCGAGCAGAAGTTCCGGATCTTCCGTCAGAATATAATCCGCCAATTTCACATGAGTATAAGACACATCTTGCATTTTAATACCCTCCGCACTTGCTGTTGATGAGAATGCACGCCAGATTTAACACTGAGCGTGAAGATGATTAAATGAACCCGCGGTTATCAGACAGTGAAATCATCGGGCGTCATGCCCACCACCATTTCCAGTGCACTGCGCAGAATATCTAATTGCACGACATCCGTCGTGCATTCAAGCCGGGTTATCAGATGTAAAATAATGGCCTTATTAGTAACTGTGCCTTTCTCGGCCAGAATCTGACGAATAGCGGCACCTAATACTTCTGTTTCGCTTAAAAAGAGTTCGCCTGCTTTGCTAAAATATTGATACACGTCTGAATTACGCACAGAGTCTGTCACTGACTGTGAGGGGTTTAATGACATCGAATCGCTATGGCTTGTGGCATATACGTTTGATGTATCAATGTTTTTTCTTGTCATCGGACGGCCCTTCAGCATTGAAAAAGTGTCGTACATTGTCGACGTCCCGCACCTCGTAACTGATTCGCGCACGCTTATCAGCCAGATCATGGCGGATCTCATTAATAATCCGTTCGCAGGCACTTTTTCGATTTATGTTGTCTGCGCTTACAGCCATAAACTGTAATTGCGCAATGAGTCGGTCGGTGGATATTGGACTCTTTGATTTAAGCAAGGAAATAACAGCCTCACCTATCAGCTTATCAGTCAGTCTTTCTTCATTACTTCTATACATATTAGCAGCCTCTGAATATACGCCGGCCAAAGGTCTTGGGCAGATTAGCTTCAGGTTCAGAGTAAATATTCTACGCCTTCAGGCATAAAATAGGGGTAGGCCGTGAATGAATCATGCCCGCATAATATGTCGAACTGAAATGCTATGAAGCCAATCGTTGCACTACGAAATTAATTAAAGAGGATCATGAATCTCGCTCAAGAACCATACGGATAAGCTTCATATAATGCTTTTCCTCTTCTTCACTGCCAGCGGCTTCAACACGATTTAAAAGTTTTGAACATAACGCTTTGCGATTAAGGTTTTTTCCTGCCTGCAGAATTTCAACGACAACGCGCCCCATGGTTTCCTCTTCAGAAAATACCTGATTGTATAAGGAAGGTGACATGTCCGCAGACATACCGTTGTGTCTGTTCTGACGCATAATTAACCCTTATGTTAATAGATGTGTGAGTAATGATTACCAGTGTGATTATAAAGTTATACAAGATGGGCGAAGTTGTACAGGTATTTTCAGGAAAAAAAAGCCGGTGATGCCTGAGACTCGGATTTATCTGAACTCAGGCCGGAGGGCGTCCTGAGATTCAGCGCAGCAGGCGTCTGTCGGTCTGCCGGTAAAGATAGCTGCCGATGCCGTGGAGCGGGTCGCCTTCGAAACCGACTTTCTCCATACCGATTTTTTGCAAGACGCGCTGTGATGCCAGATGATTTTCACGCACCGTGGCGGAGATCCGCGTGATGCCGAGTTTCTCAAAACCGGTATTGAGTGACGCACTGGCAAATTCCGTCGCCAGCCCTTTTCCCCACGCGGATGTCGCAAAACGATAACCGAGGAACACCCGGTGATTTTCGTAGCCTTCACGCACGCCAAGACCGCCAAAACCGATAATTTCCTCCGGCTTATGACTCCGCGCAATCGCCCAGTGTCCGAAACCGTGATCCCGCCATTCCTGTAACCAGCCGTTCAGTTTTTCTTGTGCCGCTGCCCTATCCGCAAGCGGGCCACGCGGATTAAACAGATGGGTTTGCGGATCGCCGTAAATGGCAAAAAGTGAACCGACATCTTCAGCCTCCACCGGCCTGAGCCGCAACCGCGATGTTTCGATGATCATAATGAACATTTCCCTTACGTTAGCTGAATTAAATCTTAGCCTGAGCGGGGAAGAGTGCCAGCCTGCTTTGCAGAAAATCAATAAACCGCCGCACCTTTTCCGGAACGTGGCGGGTGTTGGGATAGAGCGCAAAAATGCCCTGTGGCGGAAAACGATGATCGGGCAGCAAAGGGCATAAACGTTGCGCGTCGATTTCCAGCTGCACCAGCCAGTCCGGCAGCAGGGCGACGCCTGCGCCTGCCAGCGCAAACGCCAGTAACGCCGAGGCGCTGTCCGCTACAATGGCGGGCGGAGTGGTCACGCGAAACGGGTTTGGTTTTCCCGCCCTGTCGGTTACCGGCCAGTTCATCGGCAGCGGCAGGCGGCTGTGGGCGATCCATCTGGCCTGCGCCAGTTGCGCCAGCGTTTCAATTTTTCCTGCCTGCTGTAAATACTGTGCAGAGGCCACGGGGCGTATTTCAAAACTGCCCAGTGTGGCGGCATGGTGACTTGAATCGGCGAGCTGGCCGAGACGGATCGCCAGATCAAAGCGTCCGGCGATCAGGTCATCGTGCTGTGAAGACGCGACATGCTGAATGCGCAGTTGCGGATGCAGGGCAGCAAAGGCCGCCAGCGCCGGAACCACCACCCGCGCGCCGTATTCCGGCGTACTGGTGATCCTCAACTGGCCGCTCAGTCCGCCGTGATCGCGCCGCACGTCGTCCAGTACCGCTTCGGCTTCCTGCAATAAATCCTGACAACGCTGATAAAAACGTTCGCCCGATCCCGTCAGCGCCAGCCGCCGGGTGCTGCGGGTCAGCAGGGCGACGCCGGTTTCACTTTCCAGCTGCTTTACATTAAAACTCACTACCGCTTTGGTCAGCCCGAGCGAGGCCGCCGCGCCGGTAAAACTGCCTGCGTTAACCACCGCGACAAAAATCTCCAGCCGTTGCAAATTCAGCATGTCACGCTTCCTTACTGTCAAAATTATTTTGACAGTGTAACTGCGCCGCGCCCGTTTATCCCGGACATTATCTCCGGTAGATTGCCCGCCTTAACCAACCGTGGATGAGTGCAGATGAGTCACAGGGCGCGGGTTGCCGCGGTGTATTTGCTGGGTTTTTTCGTTGATCTGATCAACATGTTTATCGCTAACGTTGCGTATCCCGGTATCGCGCGGCAGTTTGCTGCGCCGGTCAGTGCGCTGGCCTGGGTCAGTACCGGCTATATTCTGGGCCTGACGCTGGTTATTCCGCTCAGCCGCTGGCTGGCTGTGCGTTTTGGCGCAAGGCGGATATTCACCTGTTCGCCGATGATTTTTATGCTTGCGTCAGCGGGCGCGGGAAGTGCGCAGAGTCTGGTTTCGCTGATCAGCTGGCGTATTGTGCAGGGGATCGGTGGCGGGCTGCTGATCCCGGTCGGCCAGACGCTGACCTATGCGCTGTACCGCAGCCATGAACGCGCCCGACTTTCGTCGGTGATCATGCTGGTCGGGCTGCTGGCTCCGGCGCTTTCCCCGGCCGTCGGCGGCATTATCGTGGACAGCTTTAACTGGCGCTGGGTATTTCTCGCCAGTCTGCCGCTGGCATTTCTGGCGTGGATCCTGGCGCTTTGCTGGTTGCCAGAAACGCCGCGTGAACCGGCAGGGCGGTTCGATCTCAAAGGATTTGCGCTGCTGAATGGCGGGCTGGCGCTGGTGTTATGGGGGCTGACGTCGCTGGGTGACAACAGTGAATGGCAGACCGGCAGCGTTTTATTGCTGGCGGGTGCCTGTCTGATGACGATGTTTGTGCGGATATCGCGAAAACACCCTGCGCCGTTGCTGGATCTGACGCTGATGAAAGATCCGCTGCTGCGCACCGGTATGCTGATGTATCAGTGCATTCCCGGTGTGTTTACCGGCGTCAGCCTGATCGCCATGCTGTATCTGCAAAATGAGCAGCATTTCACGGCGGCGCAGTCGGGCGCGCTGATGTTGCCGTGGTCGCTGGCGTCGTTTGCTGCCATCAGTTTTACCGGCAAAATGTTTAACCGGATCGGGCCGCGGGCGCTGTTTATTCCCGGCTGCCTGATTCAGGGCGCGGGCATTGGCTTGCTGGCGCTGCTCAGCGGGTTTCCCGCACAATCCTGGCTGGCGATCGCGGCGTTCACGCTGATGGGGGCGGGCAGCAGTTTGTGCAGCAGCACGGCGCAAAGTGGCGCGTTTTTGCATATTCCGACGCAGCAACTGGCCGATGCCAGCGCGTTGTGGAACATCAACCGCCAGCTGAGTTTTTGTCTTGGCGTGACGCTGGTCAGCGTGATGCTGAATATTTTGCAGATTTACCTGCCGCAATCGGCCTTCCGGCTGGCGTTTATTTTTGCCGCCGTCAGCGTTATGGTGCCGGTCGTGTTGTGTCTGCGGCTGCCGGGGCGTGACATTGTGCAGGAACGGCATCAACAGAACTTCAAAAGGAAAGAACATGAATCGGTTTGTGAAAGAAGTGTTTGATGCGCATGTGTTAATTCAGCGCTGGTTCTCAGACGCCGCGGCACCTCAGCAGGTTTGTGACCAGTTGCTGGCGCGGTTTAGTCCGGCCTATTCGATGGTGACCCTCACCGGCCACCGGCTGGATCATCCGGCACTCTGTGCCTTTTTCGGGGCGCAGCGGGGCGCTAAAAGCGGGCTGAAGATTGATGTTGAAGCACCGGTCGTTATTGCAGAAAGTGAGTCGGGCGCGGTCATTGCCTATCAGGAACGCCAGCAGTTGCCCGGCCAGCCGGAAACGTTACGTTATTCGACGGCAGTGTTTGAGGTGGACGCACAAGGGAAAATTCTGTGGCGTCATCTGCATGAAACACAAGCCGCCTGATCGCGTTTAAAAAAACGGCCTTCCGTGAGGAAAGCCGTTGTAGCCTGCAAAAGTGATTACTTGGTCAGGGTTTTTCTCACTTCGCTGACGTCTTTGGCCGTGACCGCCGGTGCATTGTTGCTCCAGCCCTGACGGATGAAGGTCGACAACTGCGCCGCTTCTTCGTCGGTCAGACGGTTGGCAAAGCCCGGCATCACCAGCGTTGACGGTGCCCGCGCGGTGGAGGGTTGCTGAGCGCCCGCAAGGATCGTGTGGATCAGCCCGGTCGGGTCTTTCGCATTCACAATCGTGGCCTGATCGAGTTGCGGGAACACGCCCGGTGCGCCTTTGCCGGTGACAAAGTGGCAGGCACCGCAGTTATCCAGATACAAACGCTCGCCTTCACTGAGGTTTTTCGCCGCCGTCAGTCTGGCTTCAGTCGCGCTGGCTTTCTGCGTATCCTCTGCCGGAACCGGCGGATTGCCGCCCAGGAACTTGATGTAAGCGGCGATGGCTTTCAGGTCGTCGTCGGTCATGTGGGCGGTACTGTTTTCCACCACAGACGTCATTTCACCGCCAACGGCCGCCTTGTCATTACGCCCTTTGCCGAGATAATCAACGATCTCCTGCTCGTTCCAGTGCGCCACGCCGCGCAGGGAAGGCACATCCCAGTTATTCAGGCTGCCGCCCGCCAGGAAATCAGAGTCGCTGCTGTCCAGCGCCTTTTCGTTCATGCCGAATCCGCGCGGGGTATGACAACTGCCGCAGTGCCCGAGACTTTCCACCAGATACGCGCCGCGGTTCACCTGCGCCGATGCGCCGCCGATCGGCTGGAACGGCTTGTCAGACGCGAACGCCCAGTTCCAGAACCGCATGCCCCAGCGCTGGCTGAACGGGAAACTCAGATCCGTTTCCGGTGGCTGCTCCGCGCTCGGTTTTACGCCCTGCATAAAGTAAACGTAGAGCGCGTGCATATCCTGATCGTTAATTTTGGCGTAATCCGGATAAGGCATGGCCGGATACAAACGGGTGCCGTCCGGCAGAACGCCTTTACGCACCGCATCCGAGAACTGCGCTTCGCTATAACCGCCAATCCCGTGGTCTTTATCGGGGGTAATGTTGGTGGAATAAATGGTGCCGAGATTGGAATTGATCGCCAGCCCGCCGGAAAACGCCGGTTTGCCCGCCACTGTATGACAGGCACCGCAGTCGCCCAGACGCGCCACATACTCGCCCTGTTTGATCAGTGCCGCGTTGTCAGGTTGTGCATTGGTGTCGGCCTGCGCATTCGCCATAAAACCTGCACCGAGCAGCAGGGCGTTAGCGATAAATAAACCTTTGAGTTTCATTGTGTTCATCTCCGCTTAAGCCTGAACCAACGGGCCGGGGTTTTTCAGATACTGATCTTTAATTGCCTGCGCCGCCATCAGGGTGATCGCACCGATGGTATCGGTCGGGTTGGCCTGGAAGTTTTGCGGGAAGGCGTTGCCGCCCGGCACAAACACGTTATGCACATCCCAGCTTTGCAGGAACTTGTTCAGCGCAGACGTTTTCGGGTTATCGCCCATCACCGCGCCGCCCACGTTGTGCGTCGACACGTATTTGGTCAGGTCAAAGTGCGCGTCCATCGGCAGGAAGCTTTCGCTGTAGCTGTCCGGATTCAGCTCTTTGGTGATATTGCCGACGATGCCTTTCAGGTATTGCTGCAATTTGAGCTCGTTCTGTTTCCAGTCGAAGGTCATACGCAGCAGCGGATAGCCATATTCATCTTTGTAGTTCGGATCGAGATCCAGATAAATGTCGCGATAAGACTGGCAGGTGGTGGTGATGCTGATTTTCATCGAATGGCCGTACCACTCTTCCATGCCTTCTTTCCAGCCGGTGCCCCACGCTGGCGTGCCTTTTGGCAGCGAGGTGCTGATTGGCGTGCCCGTGGCCTGCGAACTGTGGATTTTCGCGCCGCCGATAAAGCCTAAAGAAGGGCCGTCGAAGTTGCCCGGAGAGATGTCGTTGAACATCTGGCCGGTCGCGCCTGCGGTGGCGAACGGATTGAAGTTTTTATCTTTGAAGAACAGCGTTGAGCCGCCGTTGCTCAGGAACGCATAGTTACGGCCAATCACGCCTTCTTCGGTGATCGGGTTGTACGGTTTGCCGATCCCGGACAGTAGCATCAGGCGCACGTTGCAGAACTGGAAGCTGCTCAGCACCACGATTTTCGCTGGCTGGAAGCACTCGTTACCGTCTGCGTCCATGTAGATCACGCCTTTGGCGGTTTTCTTGTCATCATGCAGTTCAACTTTCAGCACGTTGGCGTGGACTTCATAAGAGAAGTTATCCATGCGTTTCAGTGCGTCCATGACGGCCGTCTGCGGCGACGCTTTCGAGTAGTTCAGGCACGGATATTTACTGCAATAACCGCAGTAGTTACACGGCGCGATCTGGTTGCCGTACGGGTTGGTCCAGGCGCGGGATACGCAGGCCGACGGGTTCGGGAACGGGTGGTAACCCATCTTTTTGGTGACTTCAGCAAACATGCTGCTGTTGAGCGTGTCTTCCAGCGCAGGCAGCGGATACGGCTCGGAACGCGGCCCTTCGAACGGGTCACCGCCTTCCATAATCTGACCGCGCAGGTTGCCGGTTTTACCGGACTGTCCGCAGATATGCTCAAATTGGGTGTAATAAGGTTCGATTTCATCCCAGGTGAACGGGAAATCCATGATCCGCATGTCTTCCTGCAAGATGCCCGGCTTGTAAGCCTCATCCGCGTAGGTTTTGAGTTTTAAATCGGTCGGTGTCGGGCGAATCAATACCGCCGTCCAGTGCAGACCGGAGCCGCCCACGCCCGTACCCGGCGCAAACGCGCCCCATTTACGGGTCGGCAGGGCCGTTTCACTCATGTTGTAACGCACGGTGACAGCGGCTTCTGCCGGTGTCGCCATCACTTTGTTGCGTACCGCGTAGGCGTATTCGTCCGCCGGTTTCGGGTAAGCGAATTCTTCGTAGCCGCGATCGCCGCCGCGTTCAAGCGCGCGAACCGTCAGGCCCGCCATCGCCAGCTCGATACTCATCAGCGAGCCAGCCCAGCCGAGGCCGACAACAACGACGTCGACTTCTGGTTTCGTTACTTTTGCCATCTTAAATCCTGTCAGTCATCAGAAAAGGGGAATAGGGCGAGGCACTCAGGCACGCGCGCCCTGCAGGCTCACGGGTCCCAGCGGATACGGGACGTTGTGCTGCTTAACCCACTCGGTGAAACTGGCGCGAGCGCCGGGGAATCCGATGGCAATCCACGCCTTCATCCCTTTGTTTCCGCCATAAATCGGGTCTGCCAGATAGCCGTGTTTGGTATCTGAAAGCAGTTCGCTGAAGAATTGCGAAGCGACGAGATTTTCTTCGCCTGCGTCCGCAAACTTAATGCCGTTTTTCTGAAGCTGAGTCAGGACGTTGTCTTTGTCCTGATCGTTCAGCTCATGGAAGGCTTTCTGATGATTTTGCTGACACCAGCTGTTCGCGATGCGAATGCCGGTTTTGTAGATTTGCTGCGGACGGAACGGGATCTGATATCCCATCGTCGCCGGCGCGTGCACATTGAACGGGCCTTGCATGTAGATTTCTTCGCCGAAATCGCCGTGCATCTGCTGATCGATAAAAATCGGCACGTTAGTTTCGAGTGCGCCCGGTGCTTTGCCTTTGCCGCCTGCGGGGATCAGACGGTCAGCGGCGGCCATAATGAACTGCCACTCATCGGCGCTGAAAAATATCGGTTTATAATCGAGTAAGTCCGGGGCAGCCATTTCCGCAGCTTGTGCCGCTGACAGCCCTTTCATCATGATGGTGCCGACAGGCAAAGCCATCAGCGACCCAAGTAAAAACTTGCGACGGGTTGTTTTTTTTTGAAGGAGCATAGAATTACGACTCTCACATGCCTGATGTTAAGTTTGGGTTAATTATTATTATTTTTGGGTACAAATTTATAATATCACCGCTACATCCAAAATAAATGAATAAATTCCATAGGGAGTGTGGGGTGGGCAATATTTGCGGGCAGGAAAGACATAAGATTTGATTTAAAATCATTTAAAAACAATGTGATGTGATTTTCACTCTCCTCTGTTATCAGCCGTGGAATTAGCATTGATTATCAAAATGACTTTTAAATTCTCAGGGTTAAAATTAGAACAATATAATTCCATGAGGAAAGTTCCTGTTATTTGTTGTTTGAAATGTTAGCTAACATTCACAACAAATAAGAATGAATTTCAATTTCGGATAATAACGCAGCCCTGCAGTTGCTGAGAAAGGGAGGATATTAGGGTCAAAAGTGAGTGCTGAAGTGTGCGCGGGTTTAAGTATGGGTGTGGTTTGCTAAACCCCCTCCCTGCCACCCGCTTCGCAGGGGGAGCAACTGAAAACCCTAAGCTGACTCCCGAATCACCAGCCGGTAACCCATATCGACAATCGGCTCTTCAACCGCGATGCCTTCAATTTTATCCGCCAGCATATCCGCTGCACGGATGCCTAAATCCCATTTTTCGACACTGACGGTGGTTATCGCCGGGCGGTTATGGGCGGCAAAGTTCAGGTCCGCGAAACCGATCACCGAGAAATCCTCCGGTACGCGCAAACCCTGTGCCTCTGCCTCCATGATCGCGCCCTGTGCCAGCGTGTCGGAACTGCAAATGATTGCGTCGAAAGGTGCGCCGGTGGCAAGCAGTTGCCTGAGGGCGTGGCGTCCGACTTCCATGTTCGCCGGACGGGAGACGATCACTTCTTTAATGTCGTGTCCGGAGATCGTCCGCAATACGCTGATGGCGCCGTTTTTCCGCACCATGGCGCGGCGGTCCGATGCACAGATGAAACCAAAACGCGTAAAGCCTTTATCGCGAAAATAGTCACCGATGGCATTGCCGACTTTTTCGTGTGAGAAACCAATCAGCATATCAATCGGCGTGGGCGTTAAATCCCAGATCTCCACCACCGGAATATTGGCGTTGAGGATGATGCGTTTCAGTTCCGAGGTGTGATGGATACCGGTCAGCACAATGCCATCGGGGCGGCGGGAAAGCAGGGTGGAGACGATGTCGGTTTCATCTTCCGGCTCATAGCCGACAATGCACAACAGCATGTGATAGCCGCGCGCGGCGAGCTGGTCGCTGATGGCCTGCACGGTATCGACAAACATGTTGTTGTTGATCTGCGGGACCACCACGGCGATGAGTTTGGTGCGGCTGGTTGCCAGTCCGCCTGCCAGCATATTCGGGATATAACCGGTGCTGCTGACCGCTTCCATCACGCGGGCAATGGTGGCCGGACGCACGACTTTGGGATTGTTCAGCGCACGGCTGACGGTCATCGGGGAGAGACCGGCGGCCTGTGCGACATCTTCGAGCGTGGCCGTACGGGAACGGCCTTTATGATTTTTTATTTTAGTATTCAAAACGTTAACCACGGCATTCTGGCGTCATAAGGGGAATGTTTGCGCAAACATTGTTAGTTTCTCATATTGTCCCCTGTCTGGGTAAGTGTAAATGTTAACTTCTTGTTGCGGGGCGCACCTTCGCCACTTATTTATTCGCGCGAATTATTTGCCCAAAACGTGAAGGGAGTCATAGCCAATGGTCAAGGAGAGACGATTTCTATAAGTTCGAAATTATCCTGTCCAAAAGTGTTGCCGTATACTCCTCTCAGGCAGAGACAATGGGTCATCTTCATGTATTTGCTCTGAGCACATTCTCACAGGTGAAGGAACAACCGTTGCCTGAGCTGCAATTTATCGGGATATGAGGGTTTCAACATGGAAAAGAAAGTCATCTATTTGTTTTGTTCCGCCGGAATGTCCACCTCCCTGCTGGTTTCTAAAATGAAAGTGCAGGCTGAGAAATATGAAGTGCCGGTCATTATTAAAGCATTTCCTGAAACACTGGCCGCTGAAAAAGGCGCGGCTGCCGATGTGATCCTGCTGGGGCCGCAAATTGCCTACATGCTGGATGAAATTAAAAAAGTGTTACCGGGCAAACCGGTAGAAGTGATTGATTCTGGCCTGTACGGCAAAATTGATGGACTTGGTGTATTGAAAGCGGCAGTCGCGGCGATCAAAAAAGCAGCAGCGCAGTGAATTAACGTTTAGCGTCAACTTTTGCATTACCCATTTTTTGTATTTTTATGTCAAAGAGAAATCCAGTCAAAGAGCGAATTTCATCCCTGGCCGCCGGAAGGCGGCATTAAAGGAAAATGCCCATGAGCAAAGCTATTGATTCACTTGAAAAGATACTTCTTCCTTTTGCTGTCAGAATAGGCAAACAACCTCATATTAATGCCATCAAAAATGGCTTTATTAAATTAATGCCGCTGACCCTTGCGGGCGCCATGTTCGTTTTAATTAATAACGTATTCCTGAACTTTGGTGCCGGTTCTTTCTTTTATTCCTTAGGCGTGCGTTTAGACCCGTCAACCATCGAAACCCTCGCGGGTTTAAAAACCATCGGCATCAATGTTTATAACGGTACGCTGGGGATTATGTCGCTGATGGCACCGTTCTTTATCGGCATGGCATTAGCGGAAGAACGTAAAGTCGATTCGCTTTCCGCCGGTTTATTAGCCGTGGCGGCCTTTATGACCGTGACACCCTACAGCGTCGGTGAAGCTTATGCGGTTGGCGCAAACTGGCTGGGCGGAGCGAATATTATTTCCGGTATGGTCATCGGTCTGGTGGTCGCGGAGATGTTCACCTTTGTTATCCGCCGGAACTGGGTAATTACCTTGCCCGCCAGCGTGCCTTCTTCTGTTTCCCGTTCCTTCTCGGCATTAATTCCCGGCTTTATTATTCTGTTTATCTTCGGGGTTATTTCCTGGTTACTCGGATTATATGGCCACAACTTCCACCAGATTATTATGGATTCTATTTCCAAACCTCTGGCGGCCATGGGCAGCGTCGTCGGCTGGGCGTATGTGATTTTCAACTCCCTGCTGTGGTTCTTCGGTGTGCACGGTTCTCTGGCGCTGACGGCGCTCGATAACGGCATCATGACGCCGTGGGCGCTGGAAAATATCGCGCTGTATACCGAATACGGTTCAGTCAGTGCAGCGATTGATGCGGGGAAAACCTTCCACTTCTGGGCCAAACCGATGCTGGATTCCTACATCCTGCTGGGCGGTTCCGGTGCGACCCTCGGGCTTATCATCGCCATCTTTATCGCCTCACGCCGTGCCGATCACCGTCAGGTGGCGAAGCTGGCACTGCCGTCTGGCATCTTCCAGATTAACGAACCGATCCTGTTTGGTCTGCCGATTATCATGAACCCGGTGATGTTTATCCCGTTTGTGCTGGTTCAGCCGATTCTGGCGGCGATCACCCTGGCGGCTTACAGCATGGGCATCATCCCGCCGGTCACCAACCTGGCACCCTGGACCATGCCGACCGGCCTCGGTGCGTTCTTTAACAGTAACGGCAGTATTGCGGCACTGCTGGTCGCGTTGTTCAACCTCGGCATCGCCACGCTGGTCTATATGCCATTCGTCATCTTGTCTAACAAGGCGCAGGCGATTATTGAGGAAGAAGAAAGCGAAGAAGATATTGCGGCTGCACTGAAATTCTAATCTGAAATCCGCTGTGGGAAGGGCGAACCTTCCCACGCTGAGCGGCTCATCATGGAGAGATAAAGATGTTTGATTTAGAGAACATTGTTGCGACGGAAGAAGAACTGCAGGGGCTGGAAGAAGTGGTGATGGGGTTAATCATTAACTCCGGCGAAGCCCGCAGCCTGGCGTATGTCGCGCTGAAAAAAGCCAAAGAGGGCGATTTTGAGCAGGCGCGCGCGGTGATGGCGCAGTCCAAAATGGCGCTGAACGAGGCGCATCTGATCCAGACTCAGCTGATCGAAGGCGACGCAGGCGAAGGGAAAACCAAAGTCAGTCTGGTGCTGGTGCACGCGCAGGATCATCTGATGACGTCGATGCTGGCCCGTGAACTGATAGCGGAACTCATTGAGCTTCATGAAAAAATAAAATAACGTAGGAAGCCATGATGCAGCCACCGGTACTGAGTATGGAAATTAAGACAGCGCGCGAAAATCAACTCTTCGACGGTCAGAATTTCCATATGTTTATCTACAACAAGGTAGAGAGCATTTCGGGACTGCATGAACATGATTACTACGAATTTACTGTCGTACTGACGGGCCGGTATTACCAGAGCGTGAACGGTAAACGGGTATTGCTTGAACGCGGCGATTTTGTGTTTATTCCGTTAGGGTCAAACCATCAAAGTTTTTATGAGTTTGGTCCGACGCGCATATTAAATGTCGGGATCAGCAAAGCGTTTTTCGAACAGCATTATTTATCGTTACTGCCTTCACGGTTTGTGGCGTCGCAGGTTTATCAGGTCAAAACGGAATTCCTGACTTATATCGAGTCGGTGATTGCCTCGCTTAATTTCCGCAACGGGGAATTTAATGAGTTTCTGGAAGTGGTGACGTTTTATATTGTGAACCGTCTGCGTCATCACCGCGAAACAGAAGTGACCACTGATATTCCGGGCTGGCTTAAAACCACCGTGGAGAAGATGCACGATAAGGCGCAGTTTGGTGATAAAGCCTTGTCGAATATGGTGGCGCTTTCCGGTAAATCGCAGGAATATCTGACCCGCGCCACACAACGTCATTACGGCAAAACACCGATGCAAATCATCAATGAAATTCGCATTGATTTTGCCCGCAAACAGCTGGAGATCACCAATTACTCGGTCACGGATATTGCGTTTGATTCCGGATACAGCAGCCCGAGTATGTTTATTAAAAACTTTAAGAAGCTGACTTCTTTTACCCCGAATCATTACCGGAAGAAGTTGTGCAGCATTAATTAACCCGATTTATTCAATTATCTGTTTTTAATTTACAGTGCATTATTATTGCACGGGAGTTCCTATGTCTCAGAAACTGAAAGTCGTTACTATTGGTGGCGGAAGCAGCTACACCCCGGAATTACTTGAAGGCTTTATTAAGCGTTATAACGAATTACCCATCACGGAATTATGGCTGGTGGATGTTGAAGCCGGGAAAGAGAAACAGGACATCATTTTCAATCTTTGCCAGCGCATGGTGGAACGTGCGGGCGTGCCGATTGTGATGCATAAAACGCTGGATCGCCGTGAAGCACTGGCCGGTGCCGATTTTGTCACCACCCAGTTGCGTGTCGGTCAGCTGAAAGCGCGTGAACTGGACGAACGTATTCCGCTCAGCCACGGTTATCTCGGGCAGGAAACCAACGGCGCAGGCGGTCTGTTCAAGGGGCTGCGGACGATCCCGGTGATCTTTGACATCATCAAAGACGTCGAAGAAATCTGCCCGGACGCCTGGGTGATTAACTTCACCAACCCGGCAGGAATGGTGACGGAAGCAGTGTTCCGCCACACCAAATTCAAGAAATTCATCGGCGTGTGCAATATTCCTGTCGGCATGAAAATGTTTATTCAGGATGTGCTGAAACTGACGCCGCAGGACGACTTGTCCATCGACCTGTTTGGTCTGAACCACATGGTCTTCATCAAAGATGTGCTGGTCAACGGTGAATCGCGCTTTGCTGAGCTGCTCGACGGCGTTGCGTCCGGCACCCTGACCGCCGGTTCGGTGAAAAATATCTTTGATCTGCCGTTCAGCGAAGGCCTGATCCGCTCCCTGAATCTGCTGCCGTGCTCCTATCTGCTGTACTACTTTAAGCAGAAAGAGATGCTGGCGATTGAAATGGGTGAGTTCTATAAAGGCGGCGCGCGTGCCACCGTGGTACAGAAAGTCGAAAAACAGCTGTTCGATCTGTATAAAAACCCTGATCTGAACGTCAAACCGAAAGAGCTGGAACTGCGCGGCGGGGCGTATTATTCCGACGCGGCCTGCGAAGTGATCAGCGCGATTTATAACGACAAACAAACCGAGCAGTACGTCAACTTCCCGCACAACGGCCATATTGATAACATTCCGGCGGACTGGGCGGTGGAAATGACCTGTACCATCGGACGCGACGGCGCGAAACCGCATCCGCGCATCACGCATTTTGACGAAAAAGTGCTGGGCCTGATTTACACCATCAAAGGCTTCGAAGTCGCCGCCAGCGAGGCGGCACTGAGCGGCAAGCTGAATGACGTGCTGCTGGCCATGAACCTCAGCCCGCTGATCCATTCCGATAAAGATGCTGAAATTCTGGCGCGTGAAATGCTGCTGGCGCATGAAAAGTTGCTGCCGAATTTTGCAGAAACCATCGCCACACTGAAATAACCTGATGGCCTTCCCGGTGACGGGAAGGTTTTCACAGGGAGGCTTATGGATAAATTACTGATCGTGAACGCCGATGATTTCGGGCTGTGCAAGGCGCAGAACTACGGGATTATCGAGGCGTTTAACCACGGTGTCGTGACTTCCACCACCGCGATGGTCAACATGGCCGCCGTGGAGCACGCGGCGCTGCTCAGCGCGGCGGCGCCTGAACTGGCGGTGGGCATGCATTTTGTGCTGACGCTCGGTCGTCCGCTGTCGCCGATGCCGGGACTGGTCCGGGACGGTGAACTGGGCAAATGGATCTGGGAAATGGCGGAGCAGGGCACGCTGCCGCTGGATGAAATCGCCCGGGAGCTGCAATGCCAGTTTGACCGTTTCGTGGCGGTGTTTGGTCGCCCGCCGACGCATCTCGACAGCCATCATCACGTACATATGTTCCCGCAGATTTTCCCCATCGTCGAAGCGTTCGCGAAACAGAAAGGCATCCCGGTGCGTATCGATCGCGATGAAGTTCGCAGGGGCGAAATCACGCTGTGCGGCGCGAAAAGCACCGAGGGTTTTGACAGCACATTTTATGGCGAGGCGATTTCAGAGCAACTGTTTCTGCACACCCTCGACCACGCCACGCAGCGCGGTGACCGGACGCTTGAAATCATGACCCATCCGGCGTTTATCGATAACACCCTGCTGGCGAGCAAATACTGCTATCCGCGACTGGCGGAACTGGATGTCCTGACCTCGGCTTCGCTTAAAACGGCGATAGCTGAACGGGGTTTCCGGCTGGGATCGTTTCAGGATTTATAAGTGCCCTAACGTGTGACGGTCTATGCTGCCAATAAAAACAGCGCCGGAATGGCGCTGTTTTGCGTTAACTCGCGTAAACAGGGGGAGAATTTACGACGGTTTCTTTTTCGCTTTAGGCTTCGCCGCCGCCACAACCTTCACGGCTTTGGCCGCAGGGGCTGGCTCTTTGGCACTGGTGGCCTCGATGAATTTATCGTAATACTCACGGGACAACCTGCGGATCGCGCTACCGATGTTGGCATAGTCATATTCATTGAGGTTAGCCAGCGACACGCGCCATGACGGATGCGGTGTACCAAACCCTTTGCCCGGCAGCAGAATAACGCCGGTTTCCTGCGCCAGACGGAACAGCGCCTGATTCGGTTTTATTCTTGGCAGCATCCACTTCACGAAGTCGGCACCGTACATCTGGGTCGACAGTTCTTCCATGTCCAGCAGATGGTAGTAGCGTACCGAGTTGTTATCCACGGGCATCGGCAATCCGAGTTCGCGGTACAACGCCTCTTTGCGGCGCAGCACGATGCGCTTCATTTCAGCTTTGTAGGCACCCGGTTCATCCATCAGGCAGAAGAGGGAGAACAGCGTCATCTGCGCCTGCACCGGCGTGGAAAGCCCGGCGGTATGGTTCAGCGCCACGGTACGGCTGTCGGCGACCAGACGGTCAATAAACTTCAGTTTGCGCGGTTCGGTCGTAATCGATGCGTAACGATGGTCCAGCTGTTTTTTCTTGGCTGCAGGCAACGTAGAGATAATTTCATCAATAATATTGTCTTCATGCGTCGCCACCACGCCCATACGCCAGCCCGTTGCACCAAAGTATTTGGAGAACGAATACACCAGAATGGTGTTGTACGGACAGATGGCAAACAGCGACACGAAGTTGTCGGCAAACGTGGCGTAAACGTCATCGGTAAGGATGATCAGATCCGGGCGTTTTTTCACGATTTCTGCAATATAACGCAGGCTCTCGTCATCAATTTTCACCGACGGCGGGTTGCTCGGGTTCACCAGGAAGAACGCTTTCACCTTCGGATCCAGCAGCTTGTCCAGTTCGGCCTTGGTGTACTGCCATTTATTGGATTGCGGCGCATCGATGTGAATGGTCTTCAGGTTGTAATCGCTGAGCTCAGGGATTTCGATATACGGCGTGAAGATCGGCATCCCGAGGGCAATGGTGTCGCCTTCATTGATGACGTGGTTGGCTTTCAGGCTGGCGAACAGATAGGTCATGGCCGCTGTGCCGCCTTCCAGCGCATACATATCGAACTTGCCGACGAACGGATAGTTACCGACCATTTCATTGTGGATGTACTTACCGACAATGACTTCGGTCATCTTCAGCATGCGGTCCGGTACCGGATAGTTACAGCCTAAAATGGCTTCACACATCTCGTAGATGAAATCGCCCGCATCAAGCCCCATCTGGTCGCGTACGTAGGAAACGGCGGCTTCGATAAAGCGCACGCCGGGGACCGTTTCGTGCTGTTTGGCAAATAATTCGAATCTTGCCTCAATGCCTTCGCGTTTCGGGAAGCCGCCGACATGATCCATATACATGTACGAGCGTTCGGCTTCGGTCATCGCGAATAAGCCAAACTGAAAAAAGCCGTGGCGTGGGGTGGTTGCAAGGAAATTGGGATTACCGCGGCCAGCATTCAACATCAACTGATTACTTTGGGCAGCCTGATGCATCAGTGCATCTTTCAGTTCAAACGGGCTTAACAGCGCAAGCTTTTCGGGGTCGTCAAAATTCATGTCACTACTCCTTGCTGTATCATTAAGAATGCAATTTGCCCGCCCGGTTTGCCCGGGACCGGCGATTCACAGGACAGTACTTCGCTATACAAATGCCACGACCAGCGGCCCCAGCAAGGTTAAAAATACGTTGGCCAGTGCATAGGTGATGGCAAACGGAACGGTGGGAATGGTGTTCTCGGCTTTATCCAGCACTTCACCAAATGCCGGGTTGGCGCTGCGTGTCCCGCTGAGCGCACCGGCAAAAATCGCGGTGTTGTTGTAGCGCAGCACATAGCGACCAAACAGCATGGTCAGCACTAACGGCAGGATGGTGACGACGACGCCGATGATCAGGATTTTCAGCCCCTGACTTTCGACGGTTTGCACCGCCTGCAGCCCGGAGGAAATACCGACGACCACCACAAACGCCGCCAGACCTAAGTCTTTCAGGATCTGCACTGCGCCGGATGGCATGTAGCCGAAGGACTGACGACGGGAACGGAACCAGCCAAACAGCAGGCCGGATAACAACGCACCGCCGCCGCTGCCCAGAGTCAGCGGAATGGAGCCGATTTTTGCGGTAAGCATGCCGACCAGTAAGCCGACGACCAGACCCGCGCCCATATACACAAAGTCTGTTTTTGCGCTCGGGACAATGGCGTGACCGGCTTTATCCACGACGCGTTTTACATCATTTTCAGCACCAAACACCGTGACCACGTCTCCCAGCATGATCAGGGTTTCCGCTTCCAGTGGCAGCGCTTTGCCCTGACGGGAAATCTGCGACACGTAAACACCGTGACGCACATCTTTCGCCATAGCCTCACGGATATCACCAAAGGTGCGTTTGTCGAGCGCCTTATTGGTGATGACCACTTCCCGTTTCTGCATGGTGAGTTCCATGCCTTCTTCGTCCTGCAACTCTTTGCCCAGATGCCCGGAAATCGCGACGATGGCAGAGCGACGTCCCACCACCAGCACGATATCGTCGGCCTGCAACGGCATATCCGGCGTGGGTTCCATGATTTGCTTGCCGCGTTTCACACGCTCAATAGTGACCGGGATATCGGTAGATTGTTCAAGGGTTTGTATGGTGTCTGCGGTAGTGGACGGCAGTTTAAAAATACGACCCACCAGATCAGGTGCCGCCGCTTCCTGACCCACTCCATAAACGCGAACCCCGGTTTGCAGGGCATTTTCTGCCTTCAGCGCATCTTCTTTGATCGTGCGGCCCATGAATTTCGGCAGCAGGTTCACACACACCAGGATCGCGCCGAACGACCCGAATACATAAGTCACGGCATAACCAATGGCGACGTTGCCTTGCAAACGGGTGACCTCAGCAGGTGCCAGCCCGAGTTTGGCAATGGCATCACCCGCAGTACCGATGATGGCGGATTGTGTCAGCGCACCAGCGGCAACGCCTGCGGCCAGACCTTTGTCCAGATCAAACCATTTCGCTAGCACCACCACGGTGAGCAAACCGGTGATGGCCAGCACTGCCGCCAGAATGATCTCTTTGATGGATTGTTTGCCTAAAGAACGGAAGAAATCCGGTCCGCTCTCATAACCTACGGCGTAGATAAACAGGGCGAACATCACTGATTTCACCCCGTTATCGATTTCGACGCCGACCTGACTGACTAATACCGCCACCAGCAGCGAGCCCGCGACGCCACCCAGCTGAAACTTACCAAACTTGATTTTGCCAATGTAATAGCCCGCCGCGATTGAGAAGAACAACGCTATCTCGGGGGATTTTTGGAACAATTCGTGTAACCAGTTCATGTGCGTACCTCAGTTACAGGGATGAAAAAATGAACGACTAAAGAGGCTGAAGTGAACTGGCCAGCCCGACAATTAACGGCCCCATCAGGGGCAGAACAACGTTGGAAATCGCGTAAGTAATGGTGTAACCCAGCAACGGTGTAGAATTTCCACACGCATTCTGTATGGCGCTCAGTGCGGGCGTGCTGCACTGTTGTCCGGCAATCGCACCCAGTAACACCGGCGCGCGGAGCTTAAGCCAAAAATGACCGACGACCAGCGAGACAGACGCCGGAATAATCGCGATAGCCACGCCGAGCAGGGGCAGCGTGATGCCATATTGCATGATGAGGGAGAGCGCCTGCGGGCCGGATGACAGCCCGACACCGGCGATAAATCCGGCCAGCCCGAGGTCTTTGAGCAACGTCAGGGCATCGGCATTGACCGAATGCAAATCAGCGCGGCGGGCGTGATACCAGCCCATCACCAGTCCGACGATCAGCACACCGCCGCCGGTCCCTGCGGAGAAATCAATGCCGCCAATGTTCAGCTTGAAGCTGCCCAGCCAGGTGCCGAGTGCAATCACCAGACCGACGATGGCCAGATTACTGGCCAGCTTATCGGGCATCATTTTGCCGATTTTGCTCAGAGCCGGCGCCGCAATCGGGGCACGGCCAGGGTTGGCATCATAAATTTGCAGCACGTCATGAACTTGCAGCCGGGTGGCGGGGAGCGCCGGTAACATGGCGTCTCCGCGCAGAACGGCAGCCACATGTACCCCGGTGGGCAATTCCAGTTCGCGCAGTTCACGGTTGGACATCGCGGGTTCGAGCACGATGACATGGTAAGTGTCGAGTGCGGCGGCGATGTTGGTATCGGCGACTTCGGTGCCTAAAATGGCCGCCATTTCAATGACCGTTCCGCGATATCCCACCAGCAGAACCTGATCGCCTCTGCGGAGCCGTAGGGAAGGAGAGAGCGTCAGCGTGCGGCCATGACGCTGAACGCGCACGATGCTGCTTTCCTGCCCCAGCCGTTGCTGGAGTTCTGCGACAGTGTGACCCGCTCCTGCATCAAGCCGGTAGACGCGCCCCACCACGGTAGGTACGGCGGAGATGCCTTCTGTATCGACCTGTCCGCCCATTTCTACCCACAATTTTTCAGCGTCCACGCGCAGATTGGTGCGTAAAAGCAGCGGGAAAATCTGGCTGGTAACGATAACAATGGTGATCAGACCGCAGATATAGGTGATGGAGTAGGCAGTGACCACGTTGCCTTGCAGACGAATAATCTCGCTGGCAGGAAGGTCAAGGCGCGAAATCGCATCGGTTGCGGTACCGACGACCGCAGATTCCGTCGCTGCGCCGGCCATCATGCCCGCTGCCGTGCCCGGGTCCAGATGCATAACGACGGTGGCGGTTAAAACCAGACCGAGCACCACCACCACCTCAATCAGACAAAACAGGCCTAACTGGATATTTTTGGCATTCAGGTTGGCAAAGAATTGCGGACCGCCGCTGTAACCCAGCGCAAAGATGAACAGCATGAAAAATACGTTTTTGATGTCAGTATCGACGGGGATATTGAGCTGACCAATGACTAATGCGGCAATCAATGTTCCGCACACGCCGCCGAGCTGGATCGGCCCCAGACGAATTTGACCAATGGCATAACCCAATGTTAATGCCAGAAAAATCGCCAGGCCGGGCACGGTTTGTAACGTCTGTGTGATGAAACTGATCAGGTTGCCAGACATTGAAAATCCCTGGGTGATGAGTTGATCCAGACTGAAGAAGGCGGTTGAACCTTCCGGTGAAAAAATTGTTAATGAAATGTATTTTCGTTGCCTTAACGAAATATAGCAGAGGTCTGAGTAATAGAAAGAAAGTCGTTAAATCAAATCAGAAGGATGAAATAGGGTTAACTAATGAGAGGGACTTTGAGGGAATTTGCAGTAATTTTTAAAACGCCCGACGTCATATCGGGCGCTAATTTTTAGTCAGTCACTCAGGATCAGAACGAGAAACACGAACACCCTAATGCGCCCCAGAAGGCATTGTCATCGGACACCGGGACATCGGAGCCGCGGGCAATATCATGGCTGTGTTTGTGCACGCCACACGGGCCGACGCACTGATGTCCCTGACGCACTAACCCGACGCGGGCGGCACCCTGTGGCGGCGCGGAGCGGTAATGCCCCGGCACGGTGGTGACCGGCGACCAGTCCGGCAGCACCGGAATAGCAGGCGGTGCCAGCGGCGAGAAACTGCCTGCGGCGTAGACCACTTTGCCATCCACCACGGTCATTACCGATTCGATACCCTTGATCCGTTCTTCCTGCACGCTGAAGAAATCTTCGGACAACACCGCCAGATCCGCCAGTTGGCCGGCTTTGATCTGCCCCTTTTTGCCCTGCTCGCTGGAGAACCAGGAACTGCCCTGCGTCCACAACATCAGCGCCGTTTCGCGGTCGATACGGGCATCATCATCGTACATTGCCATACCGCCGACAGTACGGCCGGAAACCAGCCAGTACAGCGCGGTCCACGGGTTGTAACTGGCGACGCGGGTGGCATCCGTACCCAGACCGACCGGCACACCGGCGGACAACATTTTTGCCACCGGCGGCGTATGTTTGGTGGCTTCGATGCCGTAGCGGTCAGCAAAATATTCCCCCTGAAACGCCATGCGATGCTGCACCGCGATACCGCCGCCCAGCGCTTTCACGCGCTCGATATTGCGTTCGGTGATGGTTTCCGCATGGTCAAAGAACCAGTGCAACCCGTTGAACGGAATATCCTGATTCACTTTCTCAAAGACATCCAGCATGCGGCTGATCGACTCGTCATAGGTGGCATGCAGGCGGAACGGCCAGCGGTGTTCCACCAGATGTCGCACCACGCGCTCGAGTTCGACTTCCGTTCCCGGCGGTAAATCCGGACGCGGTTGCAGGAAGTCTTCAAAGTCAGCGGCAGAAAACACCAGCATTTCGCCTGCGCCGTTGTGACGATAAAAATCGGTGCCCTGACCGGGTTTCAGCATGTCGGTCCACAGTTCGAAATCTTCCAGTTCATGCTGCGGACGCTGGGTAAACAGGTTGTAGGCGATACGCACGGTAAGCTGATTTTTCTGATGAAGTTCATCGATGATCTGATAATCCTCAGGATAGTTCTGGAAGCCGCCGCCCGCGTCGATGGCGCTGGTCAGGCCGAGACGGTTCAGTTCGCGCATAAACTGGCGGGTGGAGTTCACCTGCTGTTCCAGCGGCAGTTTCGGGCCTTTCGCCAGCGTGGAGTAGAGAATCATCGCGTTAGGTTTGGCGATCAGCATGCCGGTCGGATTGCCGTTGCTGTCGCGCTGAATTTCACCGCCCGGCGGATTCGGCGTGTCTTTGGTGTAACCGACCACTTTCAGCGCCGCGCGGTTGAGCAGGGCACGATCGTATAAGTGCAGGATAAATACCGGCGTGTCCGGCGCGGCCTGATTAATTTCATCCAGCGTCGGCATACGGCGTTCGGCAAACTGAAACTCTGTCCAGCCCCCCACCACGCGCACCCACTGCGGGCTTGGCGTGCGCAGCGCCTGTTCTTTCAGCATCCGTAAGGCATCGGCCAGCGAAGGGACGCCTTCCCAGCGCAGTTCCAGATTGTAATTCAGACCGCCACGGATCAGGTGCAGGTGCGAGTCGTTCAGGCCGGGAATGGCCGTATGACCCTGTAAATCCACCACCTGCGTCTGCGCATCGGCAAACTGCATCACTTCATTTTCAGTACCGACTGCCAGAAATTTGCCGTCTTTGATGGCGACGGCATTGGCCAGTGGTTTTTCTCTGTCAACGGTATGAAATTTACCGTTAAGCAGGATCAGGGAAGCAAAACTTGTCATCGGAAAAGCTCCTGTTATTGCGCTGAAACGCGCGTAAGCCATGAATGGAAAACTCGTGTAACGACCGGCATCCAGAGGAAAACCACCAGCCCGACCACGGAGGCGTCATTGAGTAAATGACCGCCTTCGGTGCCTCTGAGCTGTGGCAAAATCTGCCCCCAAAACCAGGGCACAATATGGGTAGAGGGATAAATGACGCCCAATGTCAGCAGATACTGTTTCCAGCGGGCTGGCGGACGGACACTGGCATTGGGCGGGGTGAACCAGAATTCGGCACCGGGGCGCACTTCGGTGTTGTCGTTTTGCAGCAGCAGCGGGCTGACTTCCGCCACCAGCTGTTTGCGCAGGTCCGAGTTATGCCAGGCGTTAAGATTTTCCAGCGTGTCGAAACGCACCAGAATGGTATAGGGATCGCCGCTGCGGCTCGGGCGGATGACGTTGACGCCGAGATGTCCCGGAAACGTACCGGCCTGCGGCATAATTTTATTCAGCCAGGCTTCGTACTCCGCCTCGCTCGCAGGCGCAATTTTATGCGTAATCACAAGCGTGACATGTTGATTGTGGGTCTGGGACGCGGACATACATCACCTCAGCTGATTTAAAAGAAAGATTTATCGAATCAATGAAATGATGTTAGTCGGCGGGTTGAATCAATGATAGGTGAGAATTTTGGCGTTCTTGTTAAGATTTTTTGTTAATCACTCGCCGCCCACGACGCGCAGGCTGCGCTGCTTCAATACGCGGTGCAGATTCGACTCCAGCCAGTCTGCCAGCCCGGCGACCTGATCTTTCACTTCGATGCCCAGCGGCGTCAGGCAGTATTCCACATGCGGTGGCACAACCGGATAAGAACGGCGGTCAATAAACCCGTCTTCTTCCAGTGACTGTAACGTCTGCGCCAGCATCTTTTCACTGACGCCGCCGACCTTACGGCGTAACTCACTGAAACGCAGGGTATCGTCACTGAGGGCGATCAGGATCAGCAAACCCCAGCGGCTGGTGATATGGCGCAGGATCTCACGCGACGGGCAGTTGGGATCCAGCACTTCGCCGCGACGGATTTGCTCGGAAAGCGGTAAACGTCCGGTGGAGGATTCAGCGGGAATTATTTTCATACTAACCTTTTGGTGCGTACTTACGAAAAGTAAGTATATCGCATAGGATGTGTTCACGGCGACGCATTTTGCGCCATTCTGAACATAAACTTTGTATGACAATAAACGTTGTGTTGAACACTTTTGGAGAAATCATATGATCGCCATTACCGGTGCTACCGGCCAGTTAGGCCGCCTTGTTATTGCCGCACTTCTGAAAAAAGTGCCTGCTCATCAGATTATTGCGGCGGTGCGTAATCCGCAAAAAGCGCAGGATTTGGCCGATCTGGGGGTGGATGTGCGTCAGGCCGATTACAGCCAGCCTGCGACGCTGGAAGCCGCCTTCAACGGCGTGGAGAAACTGCTGCTGATTTCTTCCAGTGAAGTGGGGCAGCGTGAAGCGCAGCACAACGCGGTCATTGCGGCGGCGAAACGTGCAGGCGTAACACTTCTGGCGTACACCAGCCTGCTGCATGCAGATAAAAGTCCGCTGGGTCTGGGTGTTGAACACCGCGCGACGGAAAAAGCGTTAAGTGAATCCGGCATTCCTTTTGTGCTGCTGCGTAACGGCTGGTACACCGAAAACTATGCGGCGAGCATCGCGCCTGCCCTGGCGCATAACGCCTTTATCGGTGCGGTCGGCGAAGGGAAAATCTCTTCCGCCGCGCGTCAGGATTACGCTGAGGCAGCCGCGGCGGTGCTGACACAACAAAATCAGGCCGGGAAAATTTACGAGCTGGCGGGTGACGAGGCTTATACGCTGACGGAGTTCACGGCGGAAATCGCACGTCAGTCAGGTAAGAAAGTGGATTACATCAATCTGCCGGAAGCGGAGTTCGCTAAAGCGTTGCTCGGTGCCGGTTTACCGGAAGGGCTGGCGACTATGCTGGCGGATTCTGATGCGGGTGCAGAGAAGGGCGGTCTGTTTGATGATGCTCATACATTGAGCAAACTGATTGGTCGCCCGACCACGCCGTTCAAAGACGTGATTGCCGCGACGCTGAAATCGCTTTAACCGCAAGGGGATTGCGCTCCGGCCTGTTAACAACGTGTTTAACAGGCCGGTAACCTATTTAAATCACATCATCCTGCGTGGAAAGCAACACCAGTTCCAGCAAGTTACGGCAACCCTGCTGATTACTGACATTGGTGTCCTGTTCAAGCTGTCTTACCAGACCTTCAATAATGGCCTTATTGCTCACCGGATAACGGCTGTGTAAAAGCCCTGAGACAAGGGTCCCGAGGATTTCAACTTCACTTAGCGTGGGCGTCTCACGGACTTTGAGATAATCACTGATTTCTGTAACTGTTTGTTCTGCTTCGAGTTGCATGTAGACCTCCTTAAACTGTTCAGCGGTTTTTTTTACCGGCTGAAAAGTGCCTATTGCCAGTCAGAAAAGAGAGTATTGTGAAGTTTTTCTTCACAATGTCCGCCCCGGACTCATCAGATCGTTTCGCGATAAAACCTGAAAACGCCAGCCATGAAAAAAACCTTTGGAAGAAGGGAAATCTACTTTCCTTCCAAAGGTCAGGCTGAATATGCCCGTAAAAGACGGACTAATGATGAAGCAGGGGTCACAGAAAGTTATACAAAGATTGCGAGTATGTACAGGTATGGCAACGAAAAATCTGCATTTCTGTTGCTAGCAATAAGGTGTATAGCACAAAATGTTCATTCTGCGAGCTTCTGATACATTCACGTCATGATTTAGTTCCGCCGGTAATGGTTGCGGAAAGGGCGTTAACGTTCTGTACAAGACCGATCCTGTACGGCAGAATAAGCGCCCTTTTTTTGCGTAAACCGGTGCGGATAAGGAGTCTGGCAGTGAAAATCAATGTCATAGGAACCAGCGGGAGCGGGAAATCGACGCTGGCGCGGGCGATTTCTCAGCAGCTGAACATTCCTTATATCGAACTGGACGCGTTGTTCTGGCAACCGGACTGGCAGGGGACGCCGGATGATCAATTTTTTGCCCGTCTGGAAGCGCGGCTGGCGGGCAGTGACGGCTGGGTGATTGACGGCAATTACAAACGCACGCAGGCCGTGAAATGGCGCGACATCGACATGATCGTGTGGGTGGATTATTCCTTCGGACGCACGCTGTATCAGGCGGTGAAACGTGCCGCGACGCGGGCGTGGGGGAAACAAGAGATCTGGGCGGGCACCGGAAACCGGGAGACGTTTCGGAAAAGTTTTTTCAGCCGGGAGTCGATCATCCTGTGGACGCTGAAGACATATACGAAGAACCGCTGCCAGTATCAGGCATTGCTTAACGATCCCGCCTGGCAGCATGTGCGTTTTATCCGTCTGCGATCACCCCAGCAGACTCAACTTTTTCTCCGTGACCTGACCCAGCTGTAACACCATCCACGGGCTGAAGGCCCACGGCGTAGCGCGAACGCTGCTCAGCAGGTCATCCGGTTTTACCCACTGATAATCCATCACTTCTGTGTCGCGTGGCGCAGGCGTCTGGCGGCTGAAAGCGGCAAAAATCGGGCAAAACTCATTCTCGACAATCCCCGACGCATCGGTCGCGCGGTACTGGAATTCGCCAATAAGCGACGTGATCTTTTCTACCGACAGGCCGATTTCATACTGACAGCGGCGGTAGACGGCAGATTGCAGGGATTCGCCGGGCAGCGGATGACCGCACACGGAGTTGGTCCACACGCCCGGCCAGGCGACTTTGCTCAGGGCGCGGCGTGTGAGCAGGATCTCGCCGCGATCGTTATGGATATAGCAGGAAAATGCCAGATGCAAGGGCGTTTGTGCAGTGTGCACCAGCGCTTTGTCCATGGTACCCGCCGGTTGATTTTTAACATCAAGCAACACGACTTCTTCAATCATAAAAACTCCCGTTAGTCCTCCGTCATTGATTTCAACAGACGCACCAGATGCTGTTGATCGTCAGGAGAAAGTCTTGCCAAAAACTCAGTATCCACCTGCTGCCCGACCGGCTGGGTTTTCGCCACCACGGCTTTACCCTCCGGCGTCAGCGTAATAAAACGGCGGCGTTTATCCGCCGGGTCCGCCTCACGGTTCAACAGCCCGCGCGCTTCCAGACGCGACAGCATTTCTGCCAGCGTCGCTTTGCTGCTGACGGCGACATCCGTGAGTTGTACCTGTTCAATGCCCGGGTTTTCAGCAATTGAGCGCAACACCGCATATTGCGGCTTCGTCAGATCCGGGATGCATTGCTGCCATCGCGCGGTGTGTTGCTGGAATACCTTACGCATTAAGTGAAAGGCTTCCTGTCTCAATTGTGTGCTCATCATCATTTCCCGATTTTCTTATTGGTCTGCCTCTATCTTAGCAATCTCTGAAGCGCGAAGGCGACAAGCCATTGCGGGGTTTTCAAAAGGAGTATAAGGTAAAAGTCATTCGTATACGAACAAACTAAATGAACTGGGAAGGAGAATCGAGATGGCTTTTGATGATCTGCGCAGCTTTATGCGCGCACTGGATGAAAACGGACAACTGCTGAAAATTACCGAACAGGTGAAGGCAGAGCCGGATCTGGCCGCGGCGGCGAACGCCACCGGCCGTATCGGCGAGGGCGCCCCCGCGCTGTATTTCGATAATGTGGAAGGATTTACTGATGCCCGCATTGCGCTTAATACACTGGGTTCGTGGCCCAACCACGCCATTGCAATGGGGCTGCCGCCTTCCACATCGACCAACGAACAGATTGCCGAATATATCCGCCGCTGGGATACCTTTCCGGTGAAACCGGAGCGTCGCGAAAATCCGGGTTGGGCGGAAAATACGGTCGATGGCGAAGACATCAACCTGTTCGACATCCTGCCATTGTTCCGGCTGAACGACGGTGACGGCGGTTTTTATCTCGATAAAGCCTGCGTGGTGTCGCGCGATCCGACCGATCCTGACAGTTTCGATAAGCAGAACGTCGGCATTTACCGCATGGAAGTGAAGGGTAAACGTAAGCTCGGGCTGCAACCGGTGCCAATGCACGACATTGCGCTGCACTTACATAAAGCGGAAGAACGCGGCGAAGATTTGCCGATTGTCATTACGCTCGGCAACGATCCGATCATTACGCTGATGGGCGCAACGCCGCTGAAATATGACCAGTCGGAATATGAAATGGCGGGCGCGCTGCGTCAGGCACCATACCCGATTGCCACTGCGCCGCTGACCGGATTCGACGTGCCGTGGGGCTCAGAAGTGATCCTCGAAGGGGTGATTGAAGGGCGTAAACGTGAAATCGAAGGGCCGTTCGGCGAATTCACCGGACACTATTCCGGTGGCCGTAACATGACGGTGGTGCGCATCGATAAAGTCTCGTACCGCACGAAACCCATCTTTGAATCCCTGTATCTCGGGATGCCGTGGACAGAAATCGATTATCTGATGGGACCGGCCACCTGCGTGCCGCTGTATCAGCAACTGAAGGCGGAATTCCCGGAAGTGCAAGCGGTGAACGCGATGTATACCCACGGCCTGCTGGCGATCATTTCCACTAAAAAACGTTACGGTGGCTTTGCCCGCGCTGTCGGCTTACGGGCCATGACCACGCCGCACGGTCTGGGCTACGTGAAGATGGTGATTATGGTGGATGAGGACGTGGATCCGTTCAATCTGCCGCAGGTGATGTGGGCGCTTTCCGCCAAGGTCAATCCGGCGGGCGACCTGGTCCAGCTGCCGAATATGTCCGTGCTGGAACTGGATCCCGGTTCATCCCCGGCGGGCATCACCGATAAACTGATCATTGACGCCACCACGCCGGTCGCGCCGGATAACCGCGGTCACTACAGCCAGCCGGTACGCGATCTACCGGAAACCAAAGACTGGATCGTGAAACTGAATACCCTGCTGGCAGATCGCAAGATCTGAGCATTCACCGATTGCATTAAGGAGTGATTATGATTTGTCCACGTTGTGCCGATGAGCATATCGAACTGATGGCCGTGTCCCCGGTAAAAGGCGTCTGGACTGTGCATCAGTGCCAGCGTTGTTTATACACCTGGCGTTCCACTGAACCTTTGCGACGCACCAGGCGGGAACATTACCCGGAAGCATTCCGCATGACCCAGGCCGATATTGATAATGCGCCGATGGTACCGTCGATTCCGCTATTACTTAATGATTTATAAGATTTTCTCCTCCCCGCGTGACGTGAAGGGAGATGATCTGGCGGTTTTGTCCTGGACCTCCCCTGCGAAGGAGGCGGGGAGGAGGTTTAACAGACCACACCCACCCTGCGTACACGCTGACTTTTGTTTTTCACCTTAATACCCCACCCCAACCCTCCCCTTCGCAGGGGAGGGCGCGTTTAATTCCCCTCCCCATGTTACCGGTATCACATTAATCAAAAATCATAAGAAATTTATAACATCTCGCAATTGTGACTGCCTTTTAACCATTCTATAACAAGTCCTCGGGCCACGGACGGACTGACTTTTTTGTGTTTAACCCTACAAAAGGCAGGACGAAAAATGACTGCGAAATTATCCGTAAAAGAAAAAATCAGTTACGGTCTGGGTGATATGGCGAGCCATATTGGCCTGGACAATGTGATTATATTTTTGACGTTTTATTACACCGATGTTGTGGGATTACCGGCAGTTTTTGTCGGGACAATGTTTCTTGTTGCACGTGTCGCGGACGCGATTGTTGACCCGGCGATGGGGCTGATCGCTGACCGCACGCAAACGCGGTTTGGTAAATTCCGGCCGTATATTCTCTGGCTTGCATTGCCATTCGGCGCAAGCTGTCTGCTGGTTTACGCGGTGCCGGAATCCCTGACGCCCGGCGGGAAAATGGTGTACGCCAGCGTCACGTATTGCGTGATGATGCTGATGTATACCGCCATCAACATTCCTTATTGCTCGATGGGCGCGATCATCACGCCGGATAATTCACAGCGTATTTCCCTGCAATCCTATCGCTTTTTCCTCGCGACATTGGGCGGCGCGATGTCCACGTTCCTGATGATGCCGCTGGCGGAAATGATGGGCGGCGGAAATAAGCTCGACGGCTATTTTGGCGCGATGGCGATCATGGCGTCGATTGCGGTGGTGATGTTCCTGCTGTGTTTCTTCAACACCAAAGAACGTATCAGCGCGCCGCCGACGCACGAGAATTTCCTCTCCGATCTGCGCGATTTAGTGCGCAACGATCAGTGGCGCGTCGTCGCGGCTCTGATCTTCTTCAACATCTCGTTTGGTGTCGTGCGCCTCGGCGCGATGATGTATTACGTCACCTATTATCTTGGTAACGCCAGTTACTTTATGTGGCTGCTGGCGGCGCACATTATCGGTAAAAGCCTCGGCAGTTTGCTGGTCAAACCGCTGACCCGCAACCGCAGCAAGCTGGCGGCGTTCACGCTTTGCGCCATCTTAACCGGTGCGCTGAGCGCAGCGATCTTCTTTGTCCCGGCATGGATTTCCCTGCTGGTCGGCATGACATTGCTGGTCTCTACTTTCTATCAGGTCACCACCACGCTGATGTGGGTGATGATGTCCGACGTGGTGGATTACGGCGAATACAAACAGGGCAAGCGTATGGACGGCACGGTGTTCTCGACCTTGCTGGCGATCCTCAAAATGGGGATGGCGGTGAGCGGGGCGGTGGTCGGCTGGACGCTGGGCATGAGCGGTTATGTGCCGCATGCCGCACAGCAAAATACTGCCGCGATGATGTCAATTATCGCGCTGTTCTCGCTGGTGCCGGGTGTGTTGTCGATGTGCAGCGCGCTGTCGATGCGCTGGTACAAACTGAACGATGCCACCATGGAACAGATCAACCAGTCCAAAATTTCTCAGGATCATGAGCCTGTCCCTCAGGCCACTTTGCATACACAGGAGTCCGCATGAGCGAATTAATCGCCGAAAAAAACCGTATCCTCTGGCATTTCGATCAGCAAACGCTGGTGATCGAACCCTGGGGTGAGCACAGCCTGCGCGTGCGTGCTACCTGCCGACCTGAGCTCAATGATCATCTGTGGGCGCTGCTGCCTGCGGGCGATCAACCGCAGAGCGACATCAGCCGCGGCACCGAAACGCTGAGTATCCGCAACGGCAACATTACGGCGACGGTGAATATCAAAGGGCAGCTGGCGTTTTATAACCAGCGCGGTGAGCTGATCCTCGAGGAGTTCTGGCGTCAGCGTTCGACGGTCGGTATCGGCGCGACCGAGAAGAGTCAGGATAAATACATCAGTGCGCTGAAAATGGATGCCCGCGAATTTAAAGCCATTCCCGGCGGTAAACATCAGCTGACGGTGCGGTTTGAATCGCGGCCGGATGAGAAAATCTATGGCATGGGGCAGTACCAGCAAAGCTGTCTGGATCTGAAAGGCTGCACGCTGGAACTGGCGCAGCGTAACTCACAGGCCAGCGTGCCCTTTATGCTTTCAAGCCTCGGTTACGGCATGTTGTGGAACAATCCGGCCATTGGCGAGGCGACCTTCGGCAAGAACATCACCCGCTGGGAAGCGCAGGTCACGGAGCAGATGGATTACTGGATCACCGCCGGAGACACCCCAGCAGACATCATGCATCAGTATGGCCGTGCGACCGGCACCGCGCCGCAAATGCCGGAATACGCCACCGGTTTCTGGCAATGCAAACTCCGTTACCGCACGCAGCAGGAAGTGCTCGAGGTCGCGCGCGAATATAAACGCCGCAATCTGCCGATATCGGTCATTGTCATTGACTTCTTCCACTGGCCGAATCAGGGGACATGGTGTTTTGATCCGGTGGACTGGCCGGATCCGAAAGCCATGGTGGCAGAGCTGAAATCCCTCGGCATCGAAACCATGGTGTCGGTCTGGCCGACGGTAGACAGCCGCACTGACAATTATAAAGAGATGAAATCCAAAGGTTATCTGGTGAATACCGACCGTGGTGTGTCGGTGAATCTGGATTTCCTTGGCAACTGCACCTTCTTTGATGCCACACATCCCGGCGCGCGTCAGTTTGTCTGGGAGAAAGTGAAGCAAAATTATTACGATCTGGGTATCCGTACCTTCTGGCTTGACGAAGCGGAACCGGAATACCGCGCCTATGATTTTGATAATTATCGCTATCACCTCGGGCCGGTGCTGGAAGTCGGCAACATTTATCCGCAGAAATTTGCGCAAGGTTTTTACGACGGTTTACAGCAGGAAGGCGAAAACGAGATCGTGAATCTGGTGCGCTGCGCCTGGGCGGGAAGCCAGCGATATGGTGTGCTGGCCTGGTCGGGCGACATTCACTCTTCCTTCCACGCCCTGCGCAATCAGATTGCTGCGGGTCTGAACATGGGACTGGCGGGCATTCCGTGGTGGACGACGGACATCGGCGGGTTCCAGGGCGGCAATGTTAACGATCCGGCGTTTCAGGAGTTGCTGATCCGCTGGTTCCAGTGGGGCGTATTCTGTCCGGTCATGCGGTTACACGGCTACCGTGAGCCACAGATCCAGCCGCCGGAACCGTGGCGCGATGGCATCGCCCAGTGCAACAGCGGCGCACCGAATGAAGTCTGGAGTTATGGCGAAGAAAATTACCAACTGATGAAAAGCGGATTATTCCTGCGCGAAAAACTGCGTCCGTACATCAGCCGCGTCATGCAGGAAGCCCACGAAAAGGGCGATCCGGCCATGCGCACCCTGTTCTATCAATACCCGCAACAGCCGGAAAGCTGGCAGGTGGAAGATCAGTACCTGCTCGGCGCAGATATTCTGGTCGCGCCGGTGCTGCATGCGGGTCAGCGCGAGCGGAAAGTGTGGCTACCGGCAGGAGAAACCTGGGTGGCACTGAATGGCGAACGGTATGAAGGCGGAAGGGCGATTACAGTCGCCGCGCCGATGAGTGAAATCCCGGTGTTTGTGCGGGAAGGGGCAGACGTGAAAGGAGAACTTGGTATTTGACTCCCTTCTGAGGTTTCGCTTTTAGCTCCTCCCCTGCGAAGGGGGCTAATCGGGTAGGTTGGTTCTGCTCCTCCCCCTGCGAAGGGGGAGGCGGGGAGGGGGTTTAGCAGACAACACCCATACCCAAGCCCGCGCACACTTCAGCACTCACTTTTGACCTTAATACCCCACCCCAACCCTCCCCTTCGCAGGGGAGGGAGTTAACCCAATCTCCCAGTTTCCAGCCTGTCACTGTGGTTGCTGGAACATAGCCTGCGAGCGGAGCGCGCAGTTTAAGACGTGGAGATTCCAAAGAGGGCTCGTCATAGCCCTCTTTGGTCGGTTTCGGCGGCAATTGCTGAGCAGTCACCGCACGTGAGAAACCGAAACTTCCTCATTCCAGCCTTTACTCCAGCCCCTCCGTGCAACCGCAAATCCAGTTATCACAAAACCGTTATCTCTCCGCGAGGATTCCGTAATCCTTCCCCTTGTAATCTGATGCCATCGACAGCAACCGGAACGGTGGCAATCATGATTAACAGACGTAATTTCCTGCTGGGCAGCGGAGCGGTATCCGCCGTAGCCGTAATGGGGCTGGTTCCGTCACTGTTTTCCCGCCGGGCGGGCGCACAGACGACATCCGAAAAATTTGAAATCACGCTGACTGATGCTCAGTGGCATCAGCGCCTGAGCGAGGATCAGTACCGTATTTTGCGTGAAGCGGGAACGGAGCGGCCTTATTCCAGCCCGCTGAATGCGGAACATCGCCAAGGGGAGTTCGCCTGCGCGGGCTGCAACCTTGCCCTTTTTTCCTCGGCGACCAAATTCGACAGCCATACCGGCTGGCCGAGTTTCTGGCAGCCCTTGCCGGATGCGGCGCTGACCAGCCGGGACACCACGCTTGGGATGGTGCGGGACGAAGTGCATTGCCGTCGTTGCGGGGGGCATCTCGGGCATGTGTTTGATGACGGGCCGAAACCGACCGGTCTGCGCTATTGCATGAACGGGCTGGCGATGACGTTCACTCCGAAAGCTTAATCAGTCAGGACATTTATAATGAAAAATGCATCCAAACAAGTGCGCAGCTTGCGTAATTACAGCCTGATCGCCGGACTGGTACTGGCTTCGGCCTTTGCCTTTCAAAATAACGCCTGGTCGTGGGGCGGTGGCGCAGAACCCGCGGTGGTGATCGCCGCACCGGCAAAAGATGAACCGGCAGGCACGTCACACAGCGAAACGGCGCTGTTTGCAGGAGGCTGTTTCTGGGGAATTCAGGGCGTGTTCCAGCATGTGAAAGGCGTGACCAGCGCGGTGTCGGGTTATGCAGGCGGGGACGCGCAAACAGCCCGCTACGAGCAGGTCAGCACCGGCGAGACCGGTCATGCAGAATCAGTGAAAGTGACGTTTGACCCGACGCAGGTGACTTACGGCGAGCTGTTGCATATTTTCTTCTCGGTGGGACACAATCCGACGGAGCTGAACCGGCAGGGGCCGGACAGCGGCACGCAATACCGTTCCGCCGTTTTCCCGCTCAGCAGCGCGCAGGCGGAAGTGGCGAAAGCGTACATTGCCCAGCTCAATGCCAGCCACAGCTTCAGTGAGCCGATGGTGACGAAGGTGGAAAACAATGCACACTTTTATCCGGCGGAAGCCTATCACCAGAACTTTTTAAACGATAACCCGGACTATCCGTACATTGTGGTGAACGATCTGCCGAAAATTAACGATCTGAAGCAGCACTTTCCGGCGAATTACCGCGAACAGCCTGTGCTGGTGAAGGAATAACGCACTCAGGATTTCATGCCGTGATGGTGTTCATGATGGCTGTCATTGTGCGGCATCGGGTGATGAGGGTGCGGTTGTTCATGACGGGAAGCGTGATGATGATCGTGCGGGCCTGCGATCACACAACCGGTCAGGGAAAATAATAAAGTCGCAGAAAGCATCAGACGTAATAAAGATTTCATGGGTGCAATCCTGAAAAAAGAATAAGGGAGTGCGCATTTCGGGAAGTGAAATGTGCACTCTTGGCAGAACGGAAAAGAATAAATCAGAAGTCCATCTCAGCGCCTAAATAGGCCCCATCGATAATACGTTCGTCAGGATTGCCCGCTGTGCCGTCAAGACCGACATAACGATAACCCGCTTTAAGTTTTAAAGGCTGAACCGGCACCCAGCTAAATCCGGCATCGGCTTCGGTATAAGATTTCACCCGATTGCTTGATGCGTCAGGGGCGGAATAACCTTCTGCATAAAATGCCAGGCTGTCCGTAAATGACACGGTAATACCGCCACCTATCGGGAACGCCACGCCTTCGTTATCAGAGATGGAGCCTTGCATATACAGCGCTTTTGCGCCGAGATTAATCATCGCCGGTCCCAGCGGAATATTAAAACCGCTGCTGATGCCGCCGATCTGACGACCATTTTGGGTATTCTTCGCCCAGTTGCCCTCAATATATAAACCGGATGTCTGACGGCCCATTCCGACATTCAGTTCGGTGAAATCCGTCCCCGCTTTTGCACCGAGTTCCATGGCCTGAGACGGGGCAGAAAACGCCATGAATACCGCGATTGCGCTGCCAGCGACAGCAAGTTTGATTGTGTTTGTCCGCATTGGATTACCTGTTTATGTGTTTAGCCGGGGGCAACCATTGCCAAAATTTTCACCAGACCGGCGACCCCTTTTGTCCGGCGTTATAAAACACCCGGACGGCCTTACGCATCAATTTATATGTCAGATGACGCCATAAATAGGTTTTAATTCTGCCATTTAGAATAATAACTGCATGAATGTTTTGATGGCGGCGAAACCATTCAGTACGCCACGCAGACGAATTGCGGCGAATAGGTACTGCTGATCACATAAGTCTGGTCGCGGATCGACTTCACGCCGATGTTTAATGACGCATTATCCCCGGTGGTTTCCAGCCACATCTGATCGAAGTCAGCGTCAGGCGTGGTATCAAGAGGTGACGGTGTCACTTTATCAATGTCGAAATGGAACGTTTTATTATCGACTTTGACGCCATGACTGAGATAAACCGTACGTTCCAGATAGGTGTTTCCTTTATCGGACTTCACATAGCCTTCGTACTGAATAATCCCTTTGTCTTTATCGTAAAATTGCAGGCTTTCGATGATGGAAAATACCAGTTGTCCGTTTTCAACGTCCATTTTGACGTTGGCGAAGGCTTTGCATTTCAGCGTAGGAATGGCTTTACCTGACGGCAGGAAAATAAAGGCGGCAACAATGACGCCAGCAACAATGACAGCGAGAGCGAGGTGTTTATTCATCTTCATGGCTTAACCCACTTATAGTGGTAAAAATTATCACAGGAAAGAACCTCTTTCTTTTTGCCGACAGAACACAGAGACAATAAGGTTCTGGCATTGTTTTTTGAGGAATAAGACCCTTCATTGTTATAAATAATCATGTTGTTTTTTTTACACTGCAGGTTATTCGCTTTAAGGATAAGACCGACCCGCTCCAGCACGGCGGGTTTGTCCTCATCCGGAATATCTTTCAGGTATATCACCTCACACCCGGTATCCGGTTGCTGAATTTCAGTGATGCCGTTATTAGCGTCATAAAATCTCCAGATACCCCAGACCATTCCTGCCAGGATTGCCACGCTCAGTAACAGGAAGGCAATGTGCCGGAAGTAAGAGGCAGCCTGCACGGGGTGATCCGTGACCCCAGGCGTGACCGGTGGCGGTATTTTCTCCGGCGGCGTGTCCGCCAGCGGTTCCACACTGACGGCGGTGTTCAGCTTAAAGCCGACTTTGGGCAAGGTGACGATCAGTTCGTGACATTCGAGGAGTGCCAGATTACGCCGCAAAATGCTGACGTACTGGTTAAGGTTGTTGCCGGACGCCTGCAAACCATGCTTATCCCAGACCGTTTCCAGCAGGTATTCCCGCGTCAGGTCACGGCCGCCGGAGGCCAGAAACTCTTCCAGCAGACGTGCCGCCGGAAGGGTCAGTTTTATGACGTCCTGACTGGCGGGATAATGCAGCGTGCCATCATCGGTATTAAATTCTATCGCTTTATCAATAAGATATTTCATCGTGCCCTGATTGAAATGAGTAAAGCCAACCAAAATCCCGTCGGATTTAAAAAAACGCCTCGGATTAATAGTATACAGGCTAAATTCTGCCAACCGAGTCCGCGCCGGGGATAAGTAAAACTCTTAGCCGCACCGGGCAAAAAGCAAATTATTATGTTGTCGAAACGCACTATTGATAAATAAAAACCTATATATACCCCCATCGGGTAATTAAATTGTCTGCCACGCCAAAACGCGGTTTCCTGCATGCCTTACTGACTGAGCGGGAGCGGCTTCGTGGACATCACCTTTACTGACTTTCTCATCGGATTTTCCTCTGCCCTGGACTTGTTAAGCCCTGAAAACGGACACCGTGGCGTGCGGCGTGCCTACATCGTGATGAGCATTGCCCGTCAGCGTGGCTTCAGCCAGCCTGCGCAACAGCGCCTGTTTATTGCGGCGTTATTGCGCGACCTGGGCCGGGGTGCGCATGCGCCCGCGGATTGCGCGCAACGGCTGGCCGGGATCCCGCTGCTGGCTGACAGCGCCGGGCTGATCGCCGGGAGAGGGCAGCAGCATCCGGAAAGCCGCTTGCTGGATCTGGCGGATAATCTGGATTTGCTCGCCCTGCATGAATTTCCGCGCGGACATTATCCGTCGCAGGCGATCGAAACCCTGTGTGATTCCATCGGCTCACGCTATCTGCTCGACGATGTGCTGGCGCTACGCGAAATCGGGCTGGATCGCGAGTTCTGGACTGAACTGGCCTCCGCCACGCTGATCGACAATCCCTGCGCCTTTGCGCCGTTTCCTCCACGCGTACTCAGCGATGATGAACTGACACAACTCTCCGCGCTGCTGGCCTGTGTGATTGACCGGCATTGCCGCTCCGCTGAGCAACATTCCGTCATGGTGTCGGCAATCAGCGCCCGGCTGGCGCAACTGTACGGATTTTCCAAAAAAGGCATCGCGCATGTCCGTGTCGCAGGGCTGCTGCATGACTTAGGCAAGCTGGTGGTGCCCGCCGCGCTACTCACCAAAGCCGAACCGCTGAGCGATTTTGAACGGCGGCAGATCCATATTCACCCGCAGTTCACCTGGAAAATCCTGTCCCGCATCGCCGGTCTGCATGACATCGCGCGGATGGCCAGTTTTCATCATGAACGGCCGGACGGTAAGGGCTATCCTTTCCGTCTGCGCGGAACGCAGCTGGATCTGGGGCCGCGCATTATCTCGGTCGCCGATTGTTACGCGGCGCTGCGGGAATCCCGTTCTTACAAACCGGCCTTCCCGCCGGAAAAATGCCTGAGCATGATGCAGGAGACTGCCGACAAGGGAGGGCTGGATCCAGCCATCGTGGGAGCGTTGCATACCCATCTGATGTCATCCGAAATGCAGGCACTCAGTGCAGATCCATTTCAGTTATGACGATTATAATTTTGGGTATTAAACAAAACATAAATGGCAGAAAGTGATATTTAGCGGTGTTAAAGGGATGAAGGAAACCGGCAGAGGATGTAAAACGGAGAGGGGTATTTTGCAGTCCGGAGGTAAATAATGATGCCGGAGGGTGAAAGGCTGGCGATCGATCCGATCGCCAGCTCAGCGTGCATTTTCAGGTCAACGCAGAGGCGGCGATGTTATTTCGCCAGAAGTTCTTTGCGGACGATTTCTGCGCCAGCACTTAACGCGTCCAGTTTGCCTCTTGCGACGCCACGCGGTAACGGGATCATGCCGCAGTTGGTGCAGGGATAAAGTTTGTCGGCATCGACAAACTGCAGCGCTTTACGCAAGGTCGCGGCCACTTCTTCCGGGGTTTCAATGGTGTTGGTGGCCACGTCAATCGCGCCCACCATCACTTTTTTACCGCGGATCAGTTCCATCAGTTCCATCGGAACATGCGAGTGGTGGCATTCCAGTGAGATGATATCGATATTGGATTTTTGCAGTTTCGGGAAAATCTCTTCGTATTGCCGCCACTCCGTCCCCAGCGTTTTTTTCCAGTCTGTGTTGGCTTTGATGCCATAGCCGTAGCAGATGTGGACAGCCGTTTCACATTTCAGCCCTTCGATGGCGCGTTCTAAGGTGGCAATGCCCCAGTCGTTCACTTCATCGAAGAACACGTTAAAGGCCGGCTCATCAAACTGGATAATATCGACGCCCACCGCCTCTAATTCTCTGGCTTCTTCATTGAGAATTTTAGCGAATTCCCATGCCAGCTTTTCGCGACTTTTATAGTGGTTATCATAAAGCGTATCGATCATGGTCATCGGCCCCGGCAGAGCCCATTTGATCGGTTGTGTGGTTTGCTGGCGTAAAAATTTAGCATCTTCCACAAACACGGACTTTTTACGACTGACCGGGCCGACGACGGTCGGCACACTGGCGTCGTAGCGATTACGGATCTTCACCGTCTCACGTTTCTCGAAATCAACGCCTTCAAGATGTTCAATAAAGGTGGTGACAAAATGCTGACGCGTTTGCTCGCCGTCACTGACAATATCGATCCCCGCCTGCTGCTGATCTTCCAGACACAAACGCAGGGCGTCCTTTTTACCGTCGATTAATTCCTGACCCTGCAATTTCCACGGCGACCACAGCACCTCTGGTTGTGCCAGCCACGACGGTTTAGGCAGACTGCCCGCCGTTGATGTCGGTAATAACTTTTTCATACACAGGTGACCTTATCTTTTTTATGGTTAATCAGAGAACGGAATGAGCAGACCACTGTTCAAGCACAGTCTGGTAGGGTTTGATGAAGTTTTCTTCCGTAAATTTCCCCTGCTCAATCGCCAGATGACTGCGTTCTTCCCGGTCATAAACAATGCGGGTTAACGAATAATCCTGATAATTCAGGCTCGGCTGATACTGTATTCCGGCGGCGGAATTCGCATTATAAATTTCAGGCCGGTAAATCTTCTGAAACGTCTCCATCGTGCTGATGGTGCTGATTAACTCGAGATTAGTGTAATCGCCGAGTAAATCGCCGGAAAAATAAAACGCCAGAGGCGCAACGCTATTTTCAGGCATGAAATAGCGCGCGCGTAATCCCATTTTCGCGAAATATTCATCCGTCAGGGAGAGTTCATCCTGCTGATATTCAACGCCCAGTACGGGATGTTTATTGCCTGTGCGGTAATAGGTGCTTTTGCTGGAAACACTCAGGCAGATAACGGGAGCCTTCGTAAACTGCTCTTTGTAAATGTCTGATTTAACGAAGCATTTGAAGATGTTGCCATGCAGTTCGCCAAAGTTATCCGGCAGGCTGAATTCGGGTTGTTGTTTATTGTGCGCTGGCAGTAAAACGCTGAAGTCATAATCACGCACATAAGAGGAAAAGTTATTTCCCAAAATCCCTTCAAAGCGTTCGTTGGTTTTTTTATCCACGACGGTGGTTTTCAGTATTTCAATCACCGGGAAGCTGTCGGCCTGACCTTCAACATCAATATTGAGCTGAGCAGTAATAATGTCGAGTTCGACAGAATACCGGTCTTTTTTAGGGTTATCCCAATGGGCCAGAGAATTGAAGCGATTGTCAATCATCACTAAGGTGTTGCGCAGGTTGTCCTGACGTTTTTCACCCCTTGCCAGATTGGCAAAGTTAGTCGTAATACGCGTATTTTCCGAAGGGTTATAATTTTCGTCAAAACGAATGCTCTTAATAGTGAATGTAATTTCTTTTTTCATTTTTATCAGGTGTCCCGGCTGCTGAAAAACCTACATTATTTCAGTCGTCTTCATATTTAAGAGTGAATCGCGATGACTCTTTTATGCCTGAGTCATTGAGTGAAAAAAAGTGATATAAATTCACTGAACATGAACAAAGTTCATGATCCTGTCTGCACGTCACCGACATACTTCGGCGCTGACCGAAGCATCCGTTTTTTACCGGTAATAAGCTGAGTGAAATTCATGACGGAGCAGAAAAATGATTGCAGTCCTTTTTGAGGCAGATGCGGTACCCGAAGCGCGTGAGCGGTATCTTGAACTGGCGGCCGAACTGAAGCCGTTGCTGGCGGACACGCCGGGGTTTATTGATATAGAGCGTTTCCAGAGCCTGAGCACGCCCGGAAAAATCCTGTCTTTATCCTGGTGGCAGGATGAGGAGTCGGTGGCTGGCTGGAAACAGAATCTGAAGCATCTGTCAGCCCAGAAAGAGGGAAAACAGTCGATTTTTTCCTTCTACAGAATCCGCGTTGCCCGGGTATTTCGGGAATATTCCTCCGACACGTCTTCAGCGAAAGGAGCGCATCAGCATGTATGACATTCACGTTATCCTCGGCAATTGTCCGGGTGCGCTTGGCTCACTGGGACGCGTTCTCGGCCTCAACGGCGTGGGTCTGGAAGGCGGTGGCGTATTTTCCACACCGGAAGCGGCGCACGCACATTTTCTGGTGGAAGAGGGCGAGACAGCCCGTCAGGTTCTGACGGAGGCTGGCTTTGACGTCAGAAAGGTGGCCCGCCCGCTGATAAGAAAATTGCCGCAGAAACGTCCGGGAGAACTGGGTGAAATCGCCCAGACACTCGCCCGGCATGGCATTAATATTCTGGTACAGTACAGCGATCACAGTAACCGTCTCATCCTGCTGACGGATGATGATCTCCGGGCGGCGGAAGTCACTCAACAATGGGCCATACACTCTGAATGAATTTTCTTCATACCGAATACAACAGTGAGCCGGATGATTCCCTCGAAAAATCCATGTCACTGGTGGCTTCCGCAATATCTGACCCGTCAAGGGTCAGTATTTTGTGTGCTTTGATGGACGGACGTGCGTGGACGGCGACTGAACTCAGCGCGGTGGCAGGCATTGCTGCCTCCACCACCAGCGGTCATCTTACCCGGCTGCTCAGCAACGGGCTGGTGATTTGCCTGACGCAGGGACGCCACCGGTATTACAGCCTGGCTGGCCATCATATCGCCGGACTGCTGGAAAACCTGATGGGGGTTTCCATGCATCATCACACGCCCTTTGCATCCCGGACGCCGGTGATTCTGCGATATGCGCGGACCTGTTATGACCATCTGGCCGGAGAACTGGCGGTAAAAATCTACGATTTCCTGCTGCATGAAAACTGGCTTGAAGCTGACGGGAATGCGCTGACACCGGCCGGGAAAGAACATTTTCAGCGTCTAGGTGCCGTGCTTGATCCGCGTCCGCGTCGCAAGGCGTGTTGTCCTTGCCTCGACTGGAGCGAAAGGCGTTTCCATTTGGGAGGGGATGCGGGGCAGGCATTAATGACGCTTTTGCTGCAAAAAGAGTGGATATCCCGCACGCCGGGCTTTCGCGAAGTCAGCGTCACCGACAGCGGCAGAGTAGCCATGCGGCGGTTGTTCGGCCTCGATCTGGCCTGATCCCCCTCCTTAACACCCTGTCAGGGATGGGGGATTGTGACGAACTCTACCTTCCTTAAATCGCGGTTTTGGCCCGCTGTTTCACGGCATAAACCAGTACCACCGCGAAACACACCATCGGCAGGGCGTAGGACACGGCGGTGTTGTAGTGATCGGCGATGGCACCCATCAGGTACGGCATCACCGCGCCGCCGACGATCGCCATGATCATCACCGAGCTGGCGCGTTTGGTTTGTTTGCCCATGTTCTTGACGCCCATCGCGAAAATGGTCGGGAACATGATCGACATAAAGAAGAAAATCGCCACCAGCGCAATCACCGACACATTGTCGATCCCGGCCACCACCACGCCGCATAGCACGATATTGATGATGGCATAAGCCACCAGCAGCGTCGCGGGGCGGACAAAGCCCATCAGCCAGGTGCTGAAGAAGCGCCCGACCATGAAGCTGATCATGCCGACAGACAGCAGGTACGACGCGTTCTGGTTCGACAGCGTATGCCAGTGTTCCGTGGTGTAGTTAATGAAGAATGCGCCGACACCCACCTGCGCCGCCACATAGAAGAACTGCGCGATCACGCCGCCGGTGAAATGACCGTGCTGCCACAATCCTTTCTCCACGCCGCGATCTTCTGCGGTGCTTTGCTCACGAATGTCCGGCAGTTTGGTGCGTCCGAACAGGAACGCGATCAGCAACACCAGTACCGCGATGGCGATATAGGTGGTTTTGACCGATGACAGGCCGTCCGCCGTGGTGCCTTGCGTGGCGCTGAAAAACAGCGAACCGCCGATGATCGGACCGACAAACTGGCCTAATCCGTTGAAAGACTGAGAAAGATTCAGACGGCGTTCTGCACCAGCCGGATCGCCCAGTACGGTGGCGAACGGGTTGGCGGCGGTTTCCAGACAACCCAGACCGAGGGCGATCACGAACAGCGCAAACAGGAACATGGCGAAACTGCCCGCGGACGCAGCGGGAACGAATAACAACGCGCCCAGTGCATACAGGCATAACCCGACCAGGATCCCGGCTTTATAGCCGAACCTGTCCATAAAAAACCCGGCTGGCAGGGCGATGATGAAATAAGCCCCGAAATAGGCGGCCTGTAGCAGACCCGACTGGGCTTTGTTGACGTGTAACACTTCCTGGAAATGCTTATTCAGGACATCCAGCAGCCCGTAGGATAAACCCCACAGGAAAAACAGCGTGGTGACCAGAATGAACGCCAGTCGGAAACCGGACGTCGTTTTGCGCTGCGCATACGCGGGCGCGGCAGTTTTGTCGGCGAGCATAATGTATTCCTCAGTATCTGGTAACGCATGTAGGGGTTCAGCTCAGGTGGCTGATTTTTTATGTCAGATAACGTGAAAAACGTGATGAACTCCCTGATATTAGGGTTTTTTTGCTCCTCCCCATTCTCAGGGGTGAGGCAGGTTTTGCTTTGCTCCTCCCCCTGCGAAGGGGGAGGTTGGGAGGGGGTTTAGCAGGCAACGCCAGATCCGGAGTTGCCCTTAATACCCCACCCCAACCCTCCCCTTCGCAGGGGAGGGAGCCGATCGAGCTTTACTCAGATCCTTCCCCAGGAGAGGGAGCCGATCGAGTTTTACTCAACGCCTTCCGTATGCGGGGGAGCCTGACCGGTCAGCGAAAAAATCTTCTCCATTTCCATCCACTTTTCACCGGCGGGCGTCCAGGGCGTGGGGCGCTGATATTTCCACATCAGGGCTTCCCATTCGCAGACTTTCGGATCCTCCAGACTGCGGCGTTCGAACAGCCCGCTGTCAAAATCTTCCGTGGTTTCCATCACCATCATCAGCCGGTTGCCCAGCCGGTAAATTTCCATCTCTGTGATGCCGTAACGGCGCAGATGTGCGGTAATTTCCGGCCAGATGTTGCGGTGATAACGCTGATATTCTTCGATAAGCGCCGGATCGTCCGCCAGATCCAGCGCCTGACAATAGCGGCGCGTCATGTCAGCGCCCGGTCGAGATGCATATAGCCGCCGTCCACGGTCAGCCACTGGCCGGTGGTGTGCGACGCGCGGGAAGAGAGCAGGAACACCACGGTATTGGCGATTTCCTGCGGCGTGGTCATGCGCTGTCCCAGCGGAATATGCGAAGTGATCTGTTGCAGCTTTTCGTCGGGATGGTCGAAGCTTTTGATCCAGCGTTCGTACAGCGGCGTCATCACTTCTGCCGGGATCACCGCATTCACGCGGATGCCGTCGCCAAGCAGCGCCGCCGCCCATTCGCGGGTCAGCGCCAGAATGCCGCCTTTGGCCGAGGCGTAACCGCTGGTGTTGCCCTGTCCGGTTAACGCGGTTTTCGAACTGATATTGACGATCGCTCCCCGGCTGGCGCGCAGGGCGTTAAGGCTCAGGTGCGCCATCAGGTAATAGTGGATCAGGTTTTGCTCGAGGGATTGCACAAAGGCTTCCCGCCCGGCGTCCAGCCCGACGCTGTCGTTGGCACCGGCATTGTTCACCAGCCCGTCGATGCTGCCGTAGCGACTGAGAACGTCGTCCACGGCGGCTTTGCAACTGGCTTCGTCGCGCAGTTCGGTCAGCACAAAACTGGCCTGAGGCGAAAGCTGTCGCAGTTTATGCATCAGTTCATTGGCCGGTTCGGTATTGCTGATGATCACCGGGATCGCGCCTTCTTCCGCCAGCGTCAGCGAAATGGCCGCGCCAATGCCGGACCCGCCGCCGGTCACCATCACCACTTTATTTTGCAGATGCAGATTCATTGCTCGTTCCTGTCGCCGGTTAAGGCTGTAGTCGGTAAACCGTGCAGGCGTTGCCGCCATAAATGGCCGCCTGCTCGTCAGTACTCAGTGCCGCCGTGGCCTGCTGGCATAAATCCCACGGATCTTCATGTTCTCCGGCCAGTAAACACACCGGCCAGTCGGAACCAAACATCAGCCGTCCGGCACCGAAAATCTCCAGCGCGGCGTCGAAATACGGCAGCAGATCATTCAGCGTCATGCCCGCCGGACGTGGTTCGGTCAGCAACCCGGAGAGTTTGCAAACGACGTGTTGCATTCCCGCCAGCGGCGCAATTTGTTTCGCCCAGTGCGCCGCGCCCCGGCTCAGATCCGGTTTGCCGAAATGGTCCAGCACCAGAAAATGCGCATCATGGCGTGCGGCAAACTGCACGGCCTCGCTCAGGTGCCGGTGCGTCACCAGAATCTCGTAGACAGTTTCCTGCCGCTGAACCTGACGGATGCCCGCGTTGATGGCCGGATCGGCCAGCCATTGCGCGGGCGCAGGTTCGTCTTGTATCTGATGACGAAAACCGCGCAGCAGGGGATGCGCAAGCGCCTCCAGCTCAGCGGCCAGAGCGGGGGAAGACAAATCCACCCAACCGGTGACCGCGCGGACAAAGTCCGTTTTCTCCGCAAGTTCCAGCAGCCAGCGCGTTTCACTGGCTGACGAACAGGCTTGCACCAACACCGTTCCTTGTGTGTCGTGACGTTGTAACGTTGGCCGCAGCGTTTCCGGCAATAAATTCTGTTTCAGCACCGCCATCTCATCGCTGATCCAGCGGTAATCCTGCGGCGTGTAACGCCAGAAATGCTGGTGGCTGTCGATTCGCATCATCGGCATTCTCCCTGCGGCGTTCTCATTAAGCACCGGCGTGATAACGGTATTGCTCAATCGAGGACGGATGCATTTCGATGGAGAATCCCGGTGCCTGCGGCGGCATATAGGCCGCGCCGCGAATGTCACACGGATGCACAAAATGCTCGTGAAGATGGTCAACGTATTCGATGACGCGGCCTTCGTGGGTTCCGGCGATGCACAGATAATCAATCATCGACAGGTGCTGTACGTATTCGCACAACCCGACGCCGCCCGCGTGCGGACACACCGGCAGATGGTATTTGGCGGCCATCAGCATCACGGCCAGCACTTCGTTGACGCCGCCCATGCGGCAGGCATCGATCTGCACCACGTCGATGGCTTCGCGCATAATGAACTGCTTGAACATGATGCGGTTCTGGCACATTTCGCCGGTGGCGACTTTGACCGGCGCAACAGCCTGACGGATTTTGCGGTGGCCTTCGATATCGTCCGGGCTGGTCGGTTCTTCGATAAACCACGGACTGGCGAAGGCGAGGGCATTCACCCACGGGATAGCGTCGTTGGTTTCCCATACCTGATTGGCGTCAATCATCAGTTTGCGATCCGGACCGATAACTTCACGCGCGATGCGTACGCGGCGGATATCGTCTTGCAGATCACGCCCGACTTTCAGTTTCAGGTAGTCAAAACCGGCGTCGACGGCCTCCTGACACAAACGACGCAATTTATCGTCGGGATAACCCAGCCAGCCCGCCGAAGTGGTGTAGCAGGGATAACCTTCCGCCAGCAGTTTCTCCGTGCGCTGCGCCTTGTTATCCGCCCGCTGCTGCAATAAGGTCAGCGCTTCCTGCGGCGTAATGCAGTCGGTGATGTAGCGAAAATCAATGCAGCGCACCAGTTCTTCCGGCGACATGTCGGCGACCAGTTTCCACAGCGGTTTACCGGCGGCTTTACTCCATAAATCCCACACGGCATTGACTACCGCACCGGTCGCCAGATGGATCGCGCCTTTGTCCGGGCCGATCCAGCGCAGCTGACTGTCACTGGTGAAATCGCGCCAGAACTGCCCCATATCGGCGGTGATGTCCGCCAGATCGCGTCCGACAATCAAATGTTCCAGCGCTTTAATGGCTGCACAGCAGATTTCATTGCCGCGCCCGATAGTGAACGTCAGGCCGTGACCTTTAAGCGCCGGATTGTCAGTTTCGAGGATCACATAGGCGGCGGAATAATCCGGATCCGGGTTCATGGCATCCGAGCCATCCAGCGCCAGCGAGGTCGGGAAGCGCACATCTTCCACACGTAAAGCTGTAATCGTTGTCATCGCAAAATTCCTTACGCTGTCACAGGGTTATGCCTGCACCGTCTTCTGACGCTGTTCGCCCAAACCTTCAATTCCGAGGTGCATGACCTGCCCGGCTTTCAGATACACCGGCGGTTTTTGCCCCAGTCCGACACCCGGCGGGGTCCCGGTTGAAATAATGTCGCCCGGTTGCAGGCTCATAAAGCGGCTCAGATAACTGATAATTTCGGGGATCTGGAAAATCATGGTGCGCGTATTGCCGTTCTGATAACGCTTGCCGTCCACTTCCAGCCACAGATTCAGCTGATGCGGATCGGGGATTTCATCAGCCGTCACCAGCCACGGGCCGGTCGGGCCAAAGGTGTCGCAGCCTTTGCCTTTGTCCCAGGTGCCGCCGCGTTCAATCTGAAATTCACGCTCGGACACATCGTTGATCACGCAGTAACCGGCGACGTGCGACAGCGCATCGGCCTCGCTGATATAGCGCCCGCCGGTGCCGATCACCACGCCGAGTTCCACTTCCCAGTCGGTTTTGACCGAATCACGCGGGATTTCCACATCGTCGTTTGGCCCGACAATCGCACTGGTCCATTTGCTGAAAATCACCGGTTCTTTTGGGATCTCCGCGCCGGTTTCGGCGGCGTGATCGGCATAGTTCAGACCGATACAGATAAATTTTCCGACCTTGCCGACGCAGGCACCGAGACGCGGTTCACCGCTGACCAGCGGCAAACTTTGCGGATCGAGCTGGCGCAATTTATCCAGCGTTTCAGGCTGTAAAAACTCGCCGCTGATGTCTTTGACGTACGCGCTGAGGTCGCGCAATTTGCCATTGCTGTCGAGCAGGCCGGGGCGTTCAGAACCGGGGTTGCCGTAACGTAATAATTTCATCGGTCAGTGTCCTTCTGTAAAAGTCAGGTCTGTGAATATCAAAGGGTTAACGCTGCTGGCGCGTCAGTTGCTCCAGCCGCCGTCAATAATCTGAACCGTGCCGGTGGTGTATGAACTGGCATCCGAGGCCAGATACAGCGCCAGCTGGGCGATTTCTTCGGTTTTACCGATACGTCCGATCGGCTGGCGGGCGACAAATGCCGCATAAACTTCGGCTTCACTGCGGCCTTCTGCCTGCGCCTGTGCGGCAATGCGCTGGCGCAGGGACGGCGATTCCACCGTGCCGGGGCAAATGGCGTTGCAGCGGATCCCGCGGGTGACGTAATCCGCCGCGACCGAGCGGGTCAGGCCGATCACCGCCGCTTTTGAGGCGCTGTAAGCAAAGCGGTTCGGCACACCCTTGATGCTGGAAGCGACCGACGACATGTTGATCACCGAGCCGCTGTTGCGCTCGAGCATGGCGGGCAGAAACGCGCGGATCATGCGGAACATCGCGGTGACGTTAAGGTCGAGGGCAAACTGCCATTCGCGTTCGGTGCAGGTCAGAATGTCGCCGCTGTGCACCACGCCCGCACAGTTAAACAGCACATCAATCGCGCCGGTTTCTTCCGCCAGTGCGGCGATGGCCTGCGGATCCGTTACGTCCAGCAGGCGAGGGGTAATGCCCGGAATATCACGCAACGCGTCGATATTGATGTCGGTGGCAATCACCTCTGCGCCTTCACGGGCAAACAGCGTCGCGGTAGTAAAACCGATGCCTTGTCCGGCGGCGGTGATCAGCACTTTTTTCCCTGTCAGGTTCATTGTCTTTCCCCGTAAAACGTCACTTTAAAGGACTAATGGTCAGGCCATTGGAGGCGAAAAAAACGCGTTAAAAGCGGTGCAGTTTGCTAAGATGTCCGGCAAGCTGTTTCTTAAAACGCTATTTCGGTTAACCAATTTTTTACATGCATAAAACAAATCAGCAAGATTTTTGTCCGGAAAATGCTAGCTGAATCACTTATTGAGAATTGACCTCAGGTGTCCGATGCCGATAAAGAAATTAGAAAATCCCAGAATATACAGGCAGATAGCTGACCAGCTAAAAACGTTAATTGATAACAAAGAATTTCCGCCCGGCAGCCGTCTTCCTGCCGAACGTGAACTGGCGAGTCAGTTGCAGGTCAGCCGGGCTTCGGTGCGTGAGGCGCTGATTGCGATGGAAGTGATCGGGCTGGTGGATGTGCGTGTGGGAAATGGTGTGATCGTGCGCCATCCTCCGGCGGTACCGGTCACGCCTTCGCAGGAACCGGTGATGTCGCAGGCAGGGCGTAATCAGTGGGCGGATGTGGACGACGAGCTGAATATCGAGCTGGATTTCACTGCCGAGTTGCCGCCGTTTTCGCTGCTGCAAACCCGGCGTCTGATTGAACCTGAAACCGCCGCGCTGGCAGCAAGAAACGCCACCGACGACGAACTTGCGGCGATCAGGTTGGCATATGAGCAGAATTGTCGCGATAACCGCAACGGCTCAGCCACCCATCCCGGCGACCGGTTATTCCATATCCGCATCGCCCAGGCCAGCGGAAATCCGGCCTATGCTTTTATCATCGCGCACCTGCTCGGCCACCGTTACGGCACCATGTTCCGCAGCCTGCAATTACACTACACGCCGCAGGACATGCCGCACCGTTCTGAGATTGAACATCTGGAAATCCTGACGGCGCTGGAAGCGCGGGACAGCCGCGCGGCGAAGAAAGCCATGAAGGAACATCTGGATGCGGTGATTAAGATTTTCGGCCAGGGGTGAAAAAGGCGCGGCATCTGAACCCGTACTCTATTTCAGTGCCTGCCATGAGCGTTTACCAGACTTCTCTCGCCAGCCGTAAGAAGTTTTCCCCCAGCACATTGCGGATCACTTTTTCGCTGTGTCCTGACTGTAACAAATGGCCGACAACCTCTTCCAGCGCGGAGGGATGCACGTAGCCACCTTCGCCTGAATATTCCTCTGCGGGCCAGTATTCAGGATGTGCCGCCAGAATGTCGCCGGTACTGACATTGCCCACCGGGAAGGCATAATCCAGTGCTATTCCCACGTGGCGGGGACCGGCGAGATGAATCAGATAATCAACATGCCGGGCGAACAGCGCGGCGTCGGGGGCGCTGTCACCCAGGAACTCACCAATCCCGTTCACGCCAATCAGCCCGCCATGGTTCACACACGCCCTGATTTGTTCATCACTGATGTTTCTGCCGTGCGCATGTATGGCTTTTGGATTGGAATGGGAAAATATGACCGGCTTACTGGAGTATTCAATGGCTTCGATGCTGGTCTGAAGACTGCAATGAGAGACATCAACGAACATGCCAACGCGGTTCATTTCATCAATCACTTCTTTGCCGAATGACGTCAAACCTGTGTTTTCATCATGGCAGCCGCCACCCGCCAGATTATTGCGGTTATAGGCAAACAGCATCTGTCGTACACCCAGGTGATGATAAAACTCCACCATTTCAACGCGGCCATCCAGCGCGTTCATCCCTTCGATATCAAAAGTGATCGCCAGCTTACCAGAGGCACGGGCGGTGAGAATATCCTCCGGCTGATTCACCAGCAGGTAATCATCAGCATGATCGAGGATCCAGTGCCGGAATGCCGCCAGATTGCGTACTGTCTGCTCCCACGGCAGGACATCAAAGCCGACATCCACCGACAGGTAATGCACGCCCGCATCCCGCCAGAGTTGAAGATTATTCAGGTCTGCCGCCGGATCGGGCATGAAGCCGGAGTGGCCATCCCAGACCAGCGAGTCGGAAAAAATTGCGCGGGCGCGTCGGGCTATATCGGTCTGGATCATGTGAGTATTTCCTGCAATGACAAGGGGTGTTCGGAAGACGGAACCTTCAGGGCTGATGCCAGCCAGCCGGGTTCGAGCGTCGGTTCCGCCTGCAACAGACGCGCGGTGTAATCATCGAAAGGCGGCGTCAGCACCGTCTCCCGCAAGCCCTTACGCACCAGTTTGCCGCGATGCATGACGGCCACGGAATGGGCAATACTGCGCACCGTCGCGATGTCGTGAGTGATAAAAAGCAAAGTCAGGCCGGCAGACTGCTGAAGTTGTCTGAACAAGGCCAGTACGCCCTGCGCGACCAGCGGATCCAGCGCAGAGGTAGGTTCATCGCAAATGAGAATGTCCGGTTCCGCTGCCAGCGCCCGCGCAATTGCCACTCTCTGTTTTTGTCCGCCTGAAAGCTGCGAAGGAAAACGGTCGGCCAGCTCCGGTGCCAGTTCCACCTGCTCAAGCAACTGGCTGAGGCGTGCTTTAAGCGCAGCACCGCGCAAACCGCTGCGGCGCATGATATTCCGCCCGATCAGCTCACGTACCCGGTGGCGCGGATTCAGCGCGGTATCCGCGTTCTGATAAATGTACTGGATTTGCCAGCGCTGCTGCGCAGTTCGCCGCTGACAATCAAACGACAGTGCCTTGCCTTCCAGCGTCAGCTCGCCGGATTGCGGCTTTTGCAGCCCGGCCAGCGTACGGGCCAGGGTGGATTTACCGGAGCCAGACTCGCCGACCAGCACGAAGGTTTGCCCCCGGGGCAGTGTCAGCGAAAGCTGCGAGATAACCGGCTCCCCGTGACCGTATCCGACGGTCAGGTCACGCAGTTCAAGCACCGGCGCATGTTGTTCAGCGACCGGCAGCGGTGCCGGATGTCGGGTATTGAGTAATGCCCGGGTGTAAGGATGTGCGGCTGACCTAAGGATATCGGCAGTGCGGCCATATTCGATCTGTTTACCGTGGCGCAACACCAGCAGGTTGTCGGCAATTTGCGAGACCACGGCAATATCGTGCGAAATATACAGCGCCGCCGTCCGGGTTTGTTTCACCGCGTGGCGGATAGCCGCCAGAACGTCGAGCTGCGTAGTGGCATCCAGCGCGGTGGTCGGCTCATCAAAAACAATCAAATCAGGCGAGGAGCACAGCGCCATGGCGGTCATTGCCCGCTGCAACTGACCACCGGAAACCTGATGAGGATAGCGTCTGGCGAACTGTGCCGGATCTGGCAAACCGAGCAGGGCGAACAGCTGTAACATCTTTTCCTGTGCGGCTTCAGGCGTCAGGACGCCGTGATAACACGCGGCTTCAATTACCTGCGAACCCAGCGGAAATGCCGGATTAAAACCAGCACTGGCCGATTGCGCGACATAACAAACGCGTTTGCCCTGATGTGTCGCCAAACGACAGGCATCCCGGGGATGATAAGTGTGCCCCTGAAAAGTAATGCTGCCGCTAAGCGGTCGCAGCGCGCCGCGATAATGCCCCATCACCGCGAGTCCCAGGGTGGATTTCCCGGCGCCAGATTCGCCGATTACGCCCAGCACGTCGCCTTTGCGTAATTCAAAAGACACCTTGTCAATCAATACAGTTTGCTGATGTCCCACGCACAGCTGTGCGACTTGTAAGAGTGCCTCTGACATCACTGATCCTCCTGTTGTTGCAGCGTTCTGCTCAGGGCATCGACCAGCAAATTGACGGCAATGACCAGCAACGAAATGGCGATGGCAGGGTAAAAGGCGGCACTGACACCAAACAGAATGCCGTCTTTATTTTCCCGCACGATGGCGCCCCAGTCGGCTGCGGGGGGCTGGATCCCCAGCCCGATGAAAGAGAGTGTCGAGATAAACAGAATGCTGGCGCTGAACTGCATTCCCCATTCCGCCAGCAGCGGAAAGCGGGCGTTGGGCAGCATTTCGCGGATGACCCGGTACGCGTGAGATTCGCCGGCGAGCTTTGCGGCTTCCATGTAATCCGTGGCCAGAATATGCGAGGCAAGACTGTAACCGAGACGATAAACGCGCGTCGCACCGATGGCGGCCAGCACAACGACCAGCGTGCTGTTAGTTTGTGGTAACACCGCCAGCGCCACCAGCGCGATAATCAGCGACGGCAGTGACATAAACAAATCGTTGAGGCGTGACAATACCCCCTCCACCACGCCTCCCACGCTGACCGCCAGAAAGCTCAGCAGCGTGCCCGCAAGCATAGCCATTACCGAAATCACAAAAGCAAACGACAAGGTAAGACGCGCGCCAGACAGCAGACGGGAGAACAAATCCCTGCCGAGATTATCGGTGCCCAGCCAGTGGGCGGCACTCATGGGTTGCCAGATTTCACCGCTTATCTGACGGGCATCGTAAGGCGCGATCCACGGTGCGGCCAGCGAGGCGAAGACAAACAGGAGCAGCAGAAACGCACCGGTCACGGCGCTCGCTGAGGAGAAAAGTGATTTCATCGCGGGAACCTCAGTCGTGGGTTTGCCGCCATCGCCAGCATATCGACCAGTAAATTAAGCAGAATATACACGGCGGCAAACACCAGCCCGCAGGCCTGCACGACCGGGATGTCGCGTACGGTGACGGCATCCACCATGTATTGCCCGACACCCGGATAGACAAAAATCACTTCGATGATCATCGCACCGACAATCAGCCCGGCCAGATTCATGGCGATCACGGTCAGGACAGGGGAAATGGCATTTGGTGCGGCGTGTCGCCATAAAATACGCAGCGGCGGTAATCCCTTCAGCCGCGCTGTTTCCATCCACGGCGTACTGGTGACCGACATCAGCGCACTGCGTGCCGATCGCAACATGTTTGCCAGCACGGCAATCGCCAGTGTCAGCACCGGCAGCAACAGGGCGGAAAGACGATCCGGCAGGCTCATCCCGTCATAAATCGTCGAGGGAAACGTCGAGACGCCCACGTGTAACACCAGCACCTGAATCAGCAGATAGCCGATTAAAAATTCCGGCAGTGAGAGAATAATCAGGGATACCAGCGTAATCACCCGGTCGGGCAGTCGGTGCAGATAGCGCACGGCGAACAGTCCGCCCAGTAACGCGACCGGGATCGCCAGTAACGCGGCGGCACCCGCAAGCCACAGTGAATTGAGTAACCGGTGCCCGAGCTGTGCGCTGACCGGTTGCTGACTGGCCCATGAGAGCCCGAAATCGGCTTTGAAAATCTGTAGCATCCACAGCAGATAACGGGTGACCAGCGGCTTATCCAGCCCGAGACTTTGTCTGATACTGGCAATCGCCTCAGGTGTCGCTGCGCGTCCCAGTGACGCGGCAGCAAAATCACCGGGCAGGGCGTTGACGGCGGCGAAGATCAGCAGCGATACACCCCAGAGTAAAATCACCGCCAGCAGCAGGCGGTGACTTATGGCGCGGGCGAGCGGATGACGGGGCGCCGTGCCGCGCACCCCACGGGCAATAAAACTTTTCATCAGTTGTTCAGCCAGACGCGTGAGATGACGTGACCGTTAGATAAATCGTTGCCGACATCTTCGATATAGCCCTGAAGTTTGTTGCTGCTGGCATTGAGGTAATTATTAAACACCGGCAGCAGGGTGCCGCCTTCATCACGCACAATCAGCGCAATGTCGTGATACAGCGTGCGGCGTTTGGCCTCATCCTCTTCTGCCCGGGCGAGTTTGAGCAGGCTGGCAAATTGCGGATTAGCGAAATGGGTTTCATTGCTGGCTGAAGACGGACCCAGTTCAAGCGAATAGATCAGATCCTGGGTTAAACGCGTTCCCCATGACGACACGCAGAACGGTTTATTACGCCAGACATTATTCCAGTAGCCGTCATCGGGCTGGCGGCGGATATCAATTTTGATCCCGGCTTTCTGCGCGCTGAGCTGGAACAGCGTGGCGGCATCGACGGCACCGGGGAAAACCCCTTCGGCGACATCCAGCACAATGGGCCCGCTGTAGCCGGATTTTTTAAAGTGGAATGCGGCCTGATCGGCGTCGTACTGGCGTTGCGGGATTTCGGCCGGGAACAGCGGATACGCACTGTTGACCGGGAAATCATTGCCCAGCGAGCCATAACCGCCCAGCACGCGATCCAGAATTTGCTGGCGATCAATGGCCAGTTTCAGCGCCAGACGCAGGTCGTTATTGTCGAACGGCGGGGTGTTGACCATCATCGGCAATGTGTAATGTCCGCGTCCCGGTGTGTTGTAAATCGTGACCGGACCGCTTTTCAGCAGTGCCACGATTTTCGGGCTCAGCCCGCTGATGAAATGTACTTTTCCGGTAGACAGTGCTGCAACCCGGCTCGATGCGTCGTTAATCGCGATCACTTCTGCACTCGCCACATTGCCCCGGCTGCTGTCCCAGTCATGCGGGTTTTTCTCCAGCTGGGTATAGACGCCAGCCTCGAATTTGACCATGCGGTAAGGCCCGGTGCCGATCCCGGCGTTAGGATTTTCATAGCCGCCACCGGGCTGGATTTGCAGGTTCCACAGCGAAAGTACCAGCGGAAAATCGACATTGCTTTCATTGAGAGTAATGGTGATTTTATCGCTATCACTGGTGACGGTACTGATGGATGACAGATAGGCAATTACGCCGGAACGGAATTTCGGATCACGGTGACGGGAAAGGGTTTTGACGACATCTTCTGCCGTCAGCGCCTGGCCGTTATGGAACTGAACGCCCTTACGCAGGGTAAATATCCAGCGCGATGATTTGTCGGCGCTTTCCCAACTTTCTGCCAGCCCCGGTATCGCTTTGCCGCTGACCGGATCGGTGCGCACCAGCGTATCGCCCCAGGCACAACCTACCACCATCATGTATGAACTGATCCAGCTTGCCGGATCCAACACGTCGGTGGTCGCCGCACCATCAATGCCCAGTTTGAGATGTCCGCCTTTCTTCGGTGTGTTGTCGGCAGCGGCGGCGGGCAGGGTAAAACTGAGCCCGGAAGCGGCGCCGGCGGCCAGAGAATACTTGAGGAAATCGCGACGATTCCAGGAATTTGGCATTTTTATTATCCTTATTTTATAGGCTGATACGGTGTGAATACCCTGCTGCACAGGCGAACCTGATGGTCAGAAATTGCCCCAAAGGGGCGTAATCCTAAGAAATAGGGAAGGGGGTGTCTAATACGTAAATAAGATAAGCGTATGATAAAATTAGAAATAACACAGACAGCGTAGCCGCGGGTGCTACGGCATGCTAGGGTATTTTTTTGCCTGAATTTACCTGCTTATAATGAAAAAAAACCATGATCTGGCTGTTATGCACTGGGGAACGTACCGCGTTGCCACGGCTGACGGTGTTTTAAAATCTGTTGAACCCGTGGAATGGGATCGTAATCCGTCTGAAATCGGACAATCCCTGATGGGTTCAGTCGACGGACCCAGCCGCGTGCGTCGCCCTGCGGTCCGGCTGGGCTATTTGCAAAACGGCGCGGCCTCGCGTGAAGGACGCGGCAAAGAGCCTTTTGTCGAAGTCAGCTGGGAGACGGCGCTGTCGCTGGTTGCGGCTGAACTCGCACGCGTAAAGGACACCCACGGTAATTCTGCGTTCTATGCCGGGTCTTACGGCTGGTCGAGCGCCGGTCGTTTTCACCATGCGCAAAGCCAGATGCACCGGTTCTTCAATCAGTTTGGCGGCTATACCGGCAGCACAAACACCTACAGTCTGGCGGCGGCGGAGCGTTTATTGCCGCACATTATCGGTGATCTGGATGTGCTGCAAAAACAGCATACTCACTGGTCCGTGCTGGCCGGAAAGTGCGAACTGTTCGTTGCCTTCGGCGGACTGCCGTGGCGCAATGCGCAGGTCAACGGTGGCGGTGCCAACGATCACTCGCTGAAATACTGGTTACAGGAAATGGAGCGAACCGGCACCCGTTTCATCAATGTCAGCCCGGTGAAGAATGATCTCTCGTCGGTGAAAACGGCCGAATGGCTGTCCCTCAAACCGGGCAGCGATACCGCACTGTTGCTGGCGCTCAGTCATGTGCTCGTCGAGGAATCCCGCTATGACGCGGGTTTTGTCGCCAGCCATACCGTCGGCTTCAGTACGTTCAGCGATTATCTGACGGGTGCTCGTGACGGGCAGGCCAAAACACCGGAATGGGCAGAACCGTTGACCGGCATCAGCGCGCAGGCCATCCGCACGCTGGCGCGTGAGATGTCCGAAAAGCACACCATGATTAATATCGCCTGGTCTTTGCAACGCGCACGACAGGGCGAACAAACTTTCTGGGCGACGGTGGCGCTGGCGTCTTTACTCGGACAGATCGGCACGCCGGGCGGCGGGCTGGGCTTTGCCTACGCGTCTACCAATCTTGCAGGCGCCGATCGCCGCACCTTCTCCGGCCCGCGTTTGCCGATGGGTAAAAATGCGGTGAACGATCACATCCCCGTGGCGCGGCTTTCCGACATGTTGCTCAATCCCGGCGGCGCGTATCAGTTCGATGGCAAAAACTGTCAGTATCCCGATATCCGGCTGGTTTACTGGGCGGGCGGTAACGCGTTTCACCATCATCAGGATATCAACCGGCTGGTGAAAGCCTGGCGTCAGCCCGATACCGTGGTGGTGCATGAACAGTATTGGACGGCGCAGGCGAAGTTCGCCGATATCGTGCTGCCGGTGACAACGTCACTTGAGCGTGAGGATATCGGCAGCGCCAGCAACGATGGTTACATGATTGCCATGCGTCAGCATATTGCACCGGTCGGTGAGGCGCGCAGCGATTACGCGATATTTGCCGCGCTCGCGCAGCAGATGGGCTTTGGCGAGGTCTTCAGCGAAGGGCGCGATGCGACGGACTGGCTGCGGCATATCTACCAGCTTTCAGTTCCCCGTGCGCAGGCCGATGGCATTGAGCTGCCGGAATTCGATGATTTCTGGCAACAGGGCAAACTGGAATATGCGCGTCCGGATACGCCGCAGATCCTGTTCGAAGACTTTCGCCGTGACCCTGAGGGGTCGCCGCTGGCGACGCCGTCAGGCAAGATCGAACTGTTTTCACAGACGGTGGCAAATTTCGATTACGAGGAATGTCCGGGTTTCCCGTTCTGGTATGAACAGGATTATCGCGAACAGCAGGAAACCCGCGCGCGCTGGCCGCTGCATTTGCTTTCCAGCCAGCCACGCACGCGGCTGCACAGCCAGTACGATCATGGCAGCGTCAGCCGCAAGACTAAAATCAGTGACCGTGAACCGCTGTGGTTACACCCACAGGATGCCGCCGCTCGCGGTATCACTGAGGGCAGTATCGTGCGGGTGTTTAACGATCGTGGCGCAATCCTGGCGGGTGTTCATCTGACCGAAGATCTGCGCCCCGGCGTGGTGCAGATGTCTACCGGTGCCTGGTACGACCCGCAGGACCCGTCGCAACCCGACCCGCTGGATAAACACGGCAACCCGAACGTACTGACGGAAGATCGTGGCAGTTCGCGACTCGGGCAGGGGTGCAGCGCACAAAGCTGCTGGATTGATATCGAACGCTGGAACGCGGCTTTACCCGAGGTTACCGCCTTCCTGCCGCCGGCGTTTGTTGCTGCTGATGACTCAGGCAACTGATGCGGGTGAAGGGAAAATTTAGGCCCCGCCATCCTCCAGCCTGCTGATGTGCAGGCTGAGCCAGGTCAGTTCGTCTTTGGGTAAGGCGATGGCGTATTTTTCCTGCACATAATCGCGTATGGACAGGGAAACCGCCATCGCGCCCGGACGATGGCGCAGCAGTTCCTGATAAAAATCCTCCGTGTCACTGGCCGCGATTTTTCCGCTGAGGATCCTTTCAGCGAAATAACGCACGTGGGTGATGAAACGGTTGTAGTTCACTGAGTCAATATCGAGGATTTTGTTCAGCTTATAGCGGACAATTTCAGCGATGCGGTTTACCAGTTCTACCTGCTGATGGGCGGTGGTGGTGTCGTTGTCACCTGACGCATTAATCAGATGAAAGGCAATATTCACCGCTTCGTCGGCAGGCAGGGAAATATCGAAACGCGCACTGACCATCGCGCTGGCCTGACGAGCAATTTCGTATTCTTTCTGATAATAGCGTTTTATCTCCCAGCCCAGTTTGTTGACAAAACTCTGTTCTTTTTTGCAACGTTCTGCGGCAAAAAACAGGTGTTCCGTGAGGGTGAAAAACAGCGAGGAATGGAGTTTTTTGACATAACTTTGCTGCGCCAGCTGAATAATGTCGTGGGTGACATCAAAAAAGGCCGCAGGAATGGTGGCCGTCAGTGACAGAAAATGTCGCGATTTCAAATCCTGTATCGGTATAAAAACCTTCTCGACGTGCGCAATATCAATCTGCATGCCGGGCTTTGCGTTGAACCCCAGCCCTTTGCCAAACAGCACCATTTCCTCCTGCTCATTTTCAACCAGAAGCATGCTGTTATTGAGCGATTTCTTCACTGTAATCACGGTCTGTTCCTGCGGCTGATTGTCACGATTACGCCATGTCCGCGCCATTTGTCGCGATGACTTTCTGGTACCAGAAAAACGAGTCTTTGCGCAGACGTGCCAGAGAACCCGCACCTTCATCATCCTGATCGACATAGATAAAACCATAACGCTTGGACATTTGCGAGGTTCCGGCGCTGATGATGTCGATTGACCCCCAGGTCGTAAAGCCCATGACCTCAACACCTTCATCGATGGCGTTTTTTACCTGTTCGAAGTGGGCGCGGAAATAGTCGATACGGTAATCGTCATGAATTTTTCCAGCGACGACCTCGTCTTTCGCCCCGAGGCCACATTCCACGATAAACAGCGGTTTCTGGTAGCGGTCATACAGTTCAAGCAACGAGATTTTCAATCCGACCGGGTCAATCTGCCAGCCCCATTCTGATGCCGGAAGGTAAGGGTTTTTGACGCCAAGAATGGTATTGCCGGGAATACGTTCTGCATCCGGCTGAGTGGATTCGGTCAGCGACATGTAATAGCTGAAAGAAACAAAATCGACGGTGTAAGCGCGCAGTATTTCAGTATCACCGGGTTGCATTTCAATGTGGATCCCGCGGCGTTCGAGGTCACGCGTGATCAGTGGCGGGTAGGCACCAAACACCTGCACGTCCGCGTAGAACATGTTTTCCAGATTCTTTTTCAGCGTGGCTTCTACGTCTTCGGGTTTACAGGTGCGCGGGTAGGTGGTCAGTTTGGTCAGCATGCATCCGACCTGGCTGCAGGGAATGATCGCATGGCAGTCGCGGGTGACCAAAGCCGATGCCACAAACTGATGATGCAAACCCTGATAGATATCCTGTTCCGCGCGGCCTTCCGCACTTTTTTCTTCCCTGATCCCGGCGGTGGTAAAGGGATGACGGCGGATGCTGTCGATTTCGTTAAACGTCAGCCAGTAAACCACCAGGTCTTTGTAACGTTCGAAACACACGCGACAGAAACGCACAAAGGCATCCACCACGTTACGATGTACCCAGCCATTGTATTTTTCGCTCAGCGCCAGTGGCATTTCGTAATGCGACAGTGTGACCAGTGGTTCGATGTTGAGCCTTCTCATCTCGCTGAATAATTCGTGATAAAACGCCAGTCCGGCCTCATTCGGTTCCCTGTCTTCTCCGGTCGGGAAAATTCGCGACCAGGCGATGGACACGCGCAAAACCTTACAGCCCATTTCGGCGAATAAAGCCAGATCCTCTTTATAACGATGGTAGAAATCTATCCCGCGGCGTTTTGGGTACAGCTCGTCGTTTTTCCCCTGAAGTGCATCCGCGATATTTTCATCGGTCAGCGCCATGTGCGCGCTGTAATCTTTGAGCGAGACATTGGGTTTCCAGGTGATGGCATCCGCCACGGAAGGGCCTTTGCCGTCGATATTCCATGCGCCCTCCGCCTGATTGGCGGCGATAGCGCCTCCCCATAAAAAGTCTTTCGGAAACGTTGGTTTACTGGTCATTACACGGACTCCTTTAAAGTCATAACAACGGGGCGATGATTAATCTGTAAGGCGGCGGGTTCCGGTTCTAACGTGAACCGCTCGCTGTTGGTGATCACCATAATGACCACCGGATCAAACCCGGCGCGGGTCAGGGCATCCACATCAAATTCCACCAGGATGTCGCCGACGGACACCCTTTGTCCGGTTTCAACGCGGGGGGTAAATCCCTCGCCGTTCAGTTTGATGGTGTCGATACCGATGTGGAAAATCAGCTCAATGCCACTGTCGCTGAGCATACTGACCGCGTGGCCGGTCTCGAAAACATTCACGATCACGCCGCTGGCAGGCGCGCTGAGCACACCTGCCTGGGGAATGATGGCAATACCCTCACCCATGATGCGTTTGGAAAATACATCGTCATTCACCTGCTCAAGCGGGATGACTTTCCCCTCTACCGGCTGCACCAGATCCAGTGAACTGACCACGGCCTCAGCAGGAAGCGGCATACTTTTCTCTTTCCACAGCATCAGCGCACTGACAAAAGAGACGCCAAAAGCAATCACCACGCCGGCGAGGGCATAGACGATATTCATGCTGTTTTCAGGGGAGACAAATATTGAGATGGTGGCTAAACCCGGCCCGACCAGCGCGAAAGCCTGAATGCCCATCCAGCCGACAAAAGCACCGCCGACAAAACTGCCCGCCAGAACGCTGTACAGCGCCTGCTTGTGCAACAGCGTGACGCCATAAATCGCGGGCTCGGTAATGCCGAACAAGGCGGAAATACCGGCAGAAAACGCAGTGGACTTCATGGCTTTATCTTTACTTTTCATGGCGATGGCGAAGCAAGTGCCTGATTCGGCAATGTTGTGCGCCAGTGACGCCGGTAAGTAGATGAACTCGCGCCCGAGCTGGCTCATGGAAGAGATGGCATACGGCAGCATCGGTTTATGCATTCCTGCGGCCACCATGAAGGGCAAACCTGCTGCCAGCAACGCCGTCGCGATGAAGCCTAAGTGGCCGTATAACCACAGGATGACTTTGGCCAGACCGGCACCGAGTTCATATCCTAACGGACCGAGCACCAGTAAGGTCAGGGGTACGGTGATCATCAGGGAAAGCATTGGCGAAAGGAAAACGCGCACGGATGACGGCGTATACCGGTTGAAAAGTTTCTCTGTCTGCGCATAAAAAAGGACGCACAAAATGGCCGGAAAAACCTGCGAGGCATAGGGGACGTTCTTCAGATCCAGCGAAAGAAACTGCGCGCCGTCAGCCAGATGTTTTGCCATGCCCGGCAACACCATGACCGATACAGCGGAAACCGCCACAAGAATGTTCACCTTAAGTTTGGTCGCCGTGGTGATCGCCACCAGTATCGGCAGAAAATAGATCGGCGCTGAACCAATATTATCCAGTACTTTCCAGGTCGAACTGCTGCGGCTCAGCCAGCCGAGCGCATCCAGCAGCAATAACAAGGATTTCAGGACGCCGCCTCCGGCAATGGCCGGAACCAGCGGCTGGAAGACGCTGATAATGAAATCCACCACGACGGAGAGCACGCGGGTGTTCTTTGGCTTCGGCTGAGTCTGAACCGGCGACGTCTGGCCGCTGACCAGTTCTTTGACTGCGTCATATACCCGGATCACTTCGCTGCCAATCACCACCTGGCACTGAACATTGAGCCTGACGCCCAGCACGCCGGAAATTTTTTCCAGCGCGGTCTGGTCGGCCTTTTCGTTGTTATAGAGGCTGAGCCGCAGCCGCGTTGAACAATGCTCAACGTGTTCAATATTCTCCACGCCGCCGACCCGCGCCACAATTTCCTGAGCAACTTGCAGATGATTCATAGCCACCATTCCCGGAGCCGAAACAAAAAAAAAGACCTGAAGCCCCATCACCTTACAAAGAAGAGGATGGGGCTTCAGGTCTTGCCTACGCTGGGTAGTAACACGCCTGTGGTCTATTTCTGATTAATTAGGTCCTGAAGTCAATGTAATCATCGGGAAGAAGGCGGTAAGTGTGAGCTCGTTGGCAAAATTTCTGAATGGCCCCTGACTTTTTTAAAGACAAAACCCCAATCAATGAAGTTGCGCGGCGGGCTAAGCGAACAAAACCGAAACTTTCACGAATCCTGTCAACCCATTGACTCCTCAGCATTCGGGAAGAACAGTCCGAAAGTCGTGGTGCCTTGCCCGCTTTCAACCCAGCAGCGGCCCTGGTGCAATTGCATGATGGAGGTGACAATCGACAACCCCAACCCGCTCGAGTGGGAGGAGTTTTGGCGGGAAGGATCCGCACGATAGAAACGGTCGAAAATCCTTTCCTGATCGTGTTTAGGAATCGTTTCGCCCTGGTTGACCACCAGAATATTCATGCCTGCGGCGGCGGGGGAGGCAATGATTTCAATCACGCTGTCTGCTGCGGCATGGCGTACGGCGTTGGAAAGCAGATTAGCCAGCGCTCTGCGTAAGAGCATGGCGTCGGCAAACAGGGTGCCCTGGCCGCTGACCTGGATCCGGATATCGCGTTCGGCAGCTAAGTCTTCGAAATAATCACAAATCCGCTTCATATCCTGCGTGGCGTCCAGAACGATGCGCTGAATTTCCTGGTCAGGCTGCTCGGCCTGCGCCAAAAAAAGCATGTTATCAATCATGCGCGACATGCGCTGGAGTTCTTCAAAATTAGACCCCAGCAACCGCCGGTAGTACTCATTTTCCCGTGGCGCCCCCAGACCTACCTCAGTTTGCCCGAGAAGTATGGTGATCGGCGTACGCAGATCGTGGGCCATGTCGCCACTCACTTGTTTAATTTGTTTAAACCCGCGTTCGAGTCTGCCCAGCATGGCATTTATCTGATCAATCAGGGGATCCAGCTCAGTGGGTGCATCGTCTTTGGCCAGACGCGAGGACAAGGTTCTGGTGCCAATCTTCGCGGTTCTTTCCGCCAGCCTTCGCAAAGGAGAAACCCCCCGGCGGGCAAAAATAAAGGCCAAAACGACCGAAATGGCGGCCATCATCGATGCAAACAGAATGATGTTATCGCGATACACATCCAAAATATGCGTCCGGTCGGTTAACACACGGCTTGAGATAATTTCCAGCGGGGGTAAATCATTGGAAGACTGACTGGTCGCCGCCATAGAAATCATGGGTGTCCCGTCAGACGTTTGCGAATGGTGCACGACATTCAGCGACAGTTTCTGGTTGGCGGAGATCGGCGCGACATCAGGGATCTGGCGTTTGAGAGGATTGACCTCCAGTAAGGTCGGGCCTTGTGTATAACGGATAACCAGCAGGGATTCCGTGTTTCCCAGCATATTCGCGAACAGGTGCGGCTTTTCATGAATAAGCTGACGGGCATCCATATCCCGTAATAAGGTGCTGATCTGGTCCACCCGTGAGACAAGCGCCGCGTCATCACGCAGTGTCAACTGGTGCCGTAACGCATAATAAAGTGCTCCGCCCATGACAGTAAACGCCACAAACGAAAAGGCGGCGAGCAAAACGGCGAGGCGAAACGTGAGGGAAATACGTCTCATGGCTCTTCCTCACAGCGATAACCCACGCCATGTATTGTATGTATTAATTGATTCTGAAACGGCTCATCGATTTTTTGCCTTAATCTTCTGACGGCCACATCCACCACATTGGTGTCGCTGTCAAAATTCATATCCCATACGCGGGAAGCCAAAAAGGTGCGCGACAATACCTGACCGGGATGCTGGAGAAAACACACCAGCAATTTAAATTCTTTGTTGGTCAGGGTGATACGTTTCCCGGCGCGTTCACACCGAAATTTTTCGATATCCACGACCAGATCTGCCAGCGATAAAACATTACCTGATTGCGGCTGGCCCCGGCGAAGGATGATGCGAATGCGGGCCAGCAGTTCAGCATAGGAAAAGGGTTTCACCAGATACTCATCAGCCCCCAACCCCAGGCCACGCAAGCGATCTTCCAGCGCCCCGAGTGCACTGAGAAACAGCACGGGTGTCTGGAGATGAATACGCAGTCGCTCCATCACCGTCCAGCCGTCCATCTCGGGCAGCATCACATCCAGCAGGATCAGGTCGTAAGCATTCTCCCGGGCCATATGAAGGCCATCGATACCGTTAGCGGCCCAGTCGGCGGTGTAACCCGCTTCATTAAGGCCATTTCTCAGGTATTCGGCGGTTTTCTCTTCGTCTTCAATAATGAGGATTTTCAAACAGGATAGAACCTCGGCGTGCAGGAGAAAAGGGCGCACGCGGCGCCCATTTCTTCTCATCATGATGATGCGAAATGTTTAATAACCCGGCACGTGCGCGGCTTTCATAATCAGATTTGCCACGGCTTCCGGCTGGGAAATTAACGATACATGACTAGATTTTAGCTCGATCGTCTGCGCATGCATACGTTTAGCCATGAAGCGCTCGAGATCAGGATTGATGGTGCGGTCTTCCGTCGAGACGGCGTAATACGTCGGCTTAAATTCCCAGGCAGCGACGCTGGTTTTGGCCATCGTGATGGCTTTGCCCATGGGTTGCTGAACGGCGTAGTAAGCTTTGGCTTCTTTCTCAGGCAAATCACCTGCAAAATCATGAACAAAGGCTGATTCCGTTAACGCACCAAAATTGTCATTCCATTTTATGCCCGCAGAAGCGGGCGATGCCGGGAATTTCTTTGTCAGCGCCGGATAGTCTTCACCCGCTGCCGGTGCACGCGCAGCGATATATACCAGGCCTTTCACTTCCGGCTCATTCCCTGCCTGGCTAATCACCATTCCCCCATAAGAGTGTGCGACCAGAATGACCGGGCCGTTTTGCAGAGCCAGCGCCCGTTTCACCGCCGCAACATCGTTATCCAGTGACGTCGTCGGGTTCTGCACCGCAGTCACATGCAGGCCTTTGGCTTGCAGCAGCGGGATAACCTTAGACCAGCTCGACGCATCCGCAAACAAGCCATGAACCAGCACGATGTTAGTGACTTCCGGTGCATTTGCGACTGGCTTGCTGGTATCAGCCTGAACCGTTGAGATAGTCATCCCGGCAAGGACGAGAGAAGTGATGAGTGGCAGATTGCGTAATTTCATAATAAATCCTCAGTGCAGTGTGTGAAGGCAATATATCAATCAGAGGCCAACAAAAGACTGACGAGGAAATGACAAAAAAATGACATACATGCCGGGGAACACGTAGCCACAGAAACCGACTCCCATGCGGTACCCAATGTCGCGCGATGAAATTTATGACATCTTTTTCAGATGCTCCCGTACGGCATTCAGAAATCTTTCAGAAAACTCATCCCCCATGGTGGCCCGTGAAAGTATCAATGCACCCGTCATCGTTGCCAGTTGTACAAGATGAATATCAGAGGGCTCGCAGTCTGGGTCATTTTTTTGAATTGCAGCCAACTGCGTAGCCATTTTCTTTAAACCGTCTATATACGTTTGGCGTACCGGCTTTTCCAGCGGTTTACGCTGCACATCCGATGCCAATGCGGTCACGGTACACCCGTGGCCTGCATTATCTCTGTGCTCAACAGAAAGATAGGAATCCAGGAGTCCGTTGAAAGTGGTTATACCGCTTAATGAGAAAGCATCACTTACATCATCAAACGCACGTTGGCAGGCGAGAGCCTCAAGCTCGTCTTTGGAACTAAACTGACCGTAAAATCCACCGTGTGTCAGGCCGACGGTCGTCATCACATCGTTGACGCTCACGCCGTCCAGACCTCGTTCCCGGAACAGTTCCGCGGAGGCTTTAATAATATTATCGCGGTTGCGTTCCATTTGTTCTTTGGATACCCGACCCATTTATCCTCCATTACCCGTTAAACAATCCGGGGTGTGAGCGCCCGTATATTCGTCTCGCCCCTTATGCACGGGGAAGCCGGATGCAGACATGTTCTGCGCCAGCCCCCTGCGCTCTGGCAAGAATGCCAGCTATCGTTGCGAAGTGCATTATTACCTGCCTCGTCCATAGTTAAATGACGGTTGACATTTATTATACATGTCACGCATCATTTAAAAAGTCTTTGCGCGTAAATTCCACTCTGATCCAGGGGAAAAAATGCCTGAGAACACTTCAGTACTGATTACCGGCGACTCACCGGCGATGAGTATCTTTGGAACCTTTATCAACAGCCTTGCAAGGCCATGCTTGCGGAGTTCAGACAGGAATATGCGGCTCCAGGAACCCTGGGGAATGATGAATAAAACTTGCCCGTTACAGTGATCTTTTACCCCCCTTTAGAAGGAATTTATCGATGTCCGATAACATACTCTTTTCTCCGTTCACCCTGAAAGGCCTGACGCTGCCTAACCGCATCGTCATGGCTCCTATGACCCGTAGCATGACCCCGGAAGGCATTCCAGGCCAGCCTAATGCCGGTTATTACCGTCGCCGCGCCGAGGGTGAAGCAGGTCTTATTCTGACAGAAGGAACCGTGGTTAATCGCCCGGCCTCCCGCAATATGCCAGGCATTCCCTTCTTCCATGGCGAGCTGGCACTGGCTGGCTGGAAGCAGGTCGTAGATGCTGTTCATGCAGCCCGCGGTCGTATCGGTCCGCAAATCTGGCATACCGGTTCGACCCGAAGCGGTGAATGGGAGCCTGATGCGCCGGTTGAAAGCCCTTCAGGGTTAGTCGGCCCCGGTGACGCAAGAGGAATGACTATGTCAGAAGAAGACATAGCCGATACGGTCGACGCTTTTGCCCGGGCAGCCGCAGAGGCAAAACGCCTTGGTTTTGATGTCGTAGAACTGCACGGTGCGCATGGATACCTTATCGATCAGTTCTTCTGGCAGGGCACAAACCTTCGTACTGACGCCTTCGGTGGCAAAACCATTTCAGAACGCTCTCGCTTTGCGGCAGATATTGTGCGCGCAGTGCGCGCGTCGGTCGGGCCTGAATTCCCGCTTATTCTTCGTGTCAGCCAGTGGAAGCAGCAGGACTATGCAGCCCGCCTGGCGGAAACCCCTCAGGAGATGACAGAGTGGCTGGTTCCGCTGGTTGAAGCAGGCGTGGACATTCTCCACTGCTCACAGCGTCGGTTCTGGGAGCCAGAGTTCCCGGATGTTGACGGTAATGATGGCCTTAACTTTGCCGGCTGGGCAAAAAAACTTACCGGTGCCGCCACCATCAGCGTCGGGTCGGTGGGGCTTGCAGATGATTTCTTTGGTGCCTTTGGCGGCCAGGGCTCTGGCACAGCTGCGCTGGATAATCTGTACACACGCATGGAACGCGAAGAGTTTGACCTGATTGCTGTTGGCCGCGCACTCCTGTCTGACCCGCAGTGGGTTCAGAAAATCCGCACCGGTCGTTTGGAAGATCTGCACGGGTTTCAGGCAGAAGACCTGGGGACATTGTTCTGATGGATTTAATCCACCGACAAATCAATACATACCAAGCCGGCTCTGGCCGGCATTTTTTGCATCAAGGGAAAGTGATATGAAAGAAAAAAAACCTGTCGCCTTGATCACCGGCGCATCCTCCGGCATCGGCCTGGCCGTCGCGGAAAGGCTATATCATGCCGGTTACACTGTGTATGGCACCAGTCGAAAACAGGTGAGAGAAGACCAGTTCTACTTCAACATGCTTACACTTGACGTGACCCGCGATGAGTCAGTGAGTGGGGTAGTCAACGAGCTCATCGCCCGTGAAGGTTGTATTGACCTGCTGGTCAACAACGCCGGATTTGGTTTGGAGCCGGCAGCCGCCGAAGAAAGCTCAATAGCGCAGGCGCAGAGCCTTTTTGATACTAACTTTATGGGTATTGTCCGGATGGTACGGGCGGTGCTGCCGCACATGCGTGCGCGGAAGCAGGGGCGCATCATCAATATCGGCTCGGTTCTGGGATTGGTGCCGATGCCCTATGTTGCTCTATATGCAGCAAGCAAGCACGCGGTTGAAGGTTACACGGAATCGCTGGATCACGAAATGCGCACCGAGGGTATCCGGGTATCCGTTATTGAGCCTGCCTACACGCGCACACAGTTCGAAGCCAACAATGTCCCCCCCGATGCCCCGCTGGACGTTTATAAAGCCCGCCGGAGCGCACTGAAAATAATTGTCAGCGATGCATTGAAGTCAGCCGATGAACCCGATGTCGTGGCCCGCGTGGTTGTGGGTGCGGCGCAGGATCGACGTCCACGGACTCGCTACACCGCCGGAAAAACAGCAGCCAAACTGGCTTTTATGCGCCGCTTCCTGACAGCTTCTCTGCTGGATAAAGGAATTCGTAAAAGCCTCGGGCTCTGAGAGATCAGTTATCCATCACCTGACGTTGCACGCCCCCATAAAACTGTTTACTGAGTTTCAGGCATGTTGAATGTGCCCACAGGCATTTAATCTTGGTGAGCTTACGGATGATGAGTATGAAAGCACTGGTACTGAAAAGTTACGGAAAGAATGCCCGGCTGGATTTTGAAACCCGCCCGATGCCGCGCGTTAAAGATAATGAAATACTGGTAAAGATTCATGCGGTGGGGTTAAACCCCATTGATAACATGATTCCGGCAGGAACATTCAAACCCATTTTGCAATTTACGCTGCCGGCAGTGATGGGCAGCGATCTTGCAGGTATTGTGGTGGAAAGAGGAAAAAATGTAACCCGGTTCCACTCGGGCGATGCCGTTTACGCCAGCATCTTTGACACTGATAATGGTGCGCTTTCTGAATATGTGGCGGTGCCTGAAAGCGCAGCATCGCTCAAGCCTCGGAGTCTAGACTTTATTGAGGCAGCGTCGTTACCCATGGTGGCTTTGACCTCATGGCAGGCCTTTGAGCATGTAAACTTGCTGGCTGGCCAGAAGGTCTTTATACCCGCGGGGTCTGGCGGCATAGGGACTTTTGCTATTCAACTGGCACGGCATCTTGGTGCAAGCGTGGCAACCACCACAAGCGCAGGGAATTCAGAACTAGTCAGTCGTCTTGGTGCTGAGCATATCATTGATTATAAAACACAAGATTTTGAAAAAGTACTCTCCGGTTACGATGTAGTGCTCGGAACCTTGCGCGGTGACAGTATACAAAAAGCCATTCAGATCCTCCGGCCCGGCGGCAATCTCGTCTCACTGACCGGGCCCGTTGACCTGCCTTTCGCACGCCACAGAAACATGAATCCAATCATGAAAGCCTTATTCTGGCTGATGAGTCGTAAGATAAACGAAATGGCGTCACAACGACAGGTCCGGTATGGATTCCATTTTGTTCATCCAGATGGCAGCCGCCTGTCTGACATTGCTGAACTGGTGGATGCCGGAAAGTTGGCTCCCGTCATTGACCGGGTATTTTCCTTTGAGGAAACCCTCAGTGCGCTTTCCTATCTCAAAACCGGGCATGCGAAGGGGAAAGTAGTCGTTGCACTTTCTCCTGAGTCATAGCCCTTTCCTGACGACTACGCCCATTTTTCAAGCCTCAGCTTGCAGTACCTCTCTTTGAGAGGTACTGCACAAATCCCTCTGAAACCGGTTGCAAAGATAATGGGTGCAAATGTTACTCTGCAACCGGTTACAAAGAGCTTTAGCGCAAAAATCTCACCGTGACATACATCATGATTGGCCTGCGAATGTACTCATGTTATGAAATTCATAGCATTTAATCGGGGCAGTCTTACTCATGCGCTGAGCTAAACTTATTACAAAAGGCCATGCTGACATGTATTTGTATAAAATATCGCGTTTTAGCCCTGTAATGCTGATGATGCTCATCCCTTTAAACGCCCATGCAGTCCCCCAGATTCAGCCTTCTGATTTGCGGCTTGAACTGCAAAAACAACCTCTTCTGGTAGAAGATCTCAATCATTTTTCAATGAACTGGGTGCTTAACAGCAACCAGCGTAATGATATTCAAACAGCTTACAGAATCGTGATATCCGCGGATGCCGATTTTATAGATGCGAAGGGCCGTATTATTTATCAAAAACCGTTCTGGGACTCCGGAAAAGTGAACACATCAGATTCGTCAGGTGTGATTTATCATGGGCCTCAACTTTCCGCAGCGACCCGTTATTACTGGGCAGTCCAGACATGGAATCGGCAAAACGAAGCGAGTCCTTTTTCATCCATCAGTCATTTTGATACCGCGCTTAAAAATAACTGGCGTGCTAAACCTGTCTGGGTCGCCCAACGTCCAGACAATAATAATCAGGAAGATGATTGGGCATTTTTCCGTAAGGAATTCCGGGCCAGTAATAAAGCCATTAAACGCGCGATTATTTATTCAACCGGCACGAACCCTGTTGAATCCCGGCAGTATGTTTATAAAGTTAACTTGAATGGTGATTTTGTGGGGTTGGGTCCTGTCCGGGGCTTCGATGGTAAAACGTTTTATAACGCTTTTGACGTTACACCCCATATCAAGGCAGGTCAGGAGAATATCCTTTCCGCATCAGCGTTTAGCTATGGTGACAAAAAGTCGTTTATGGCAGAATTGCGCATTGATTACGCCGATGGCGATGTGCAAATTATTGCAACAGATAGCTCATGGAAGTCGCTGGCCGGGAATAAAGCATTTCCGTACGCTGGGGATGTGCATGACCCTGAAGCCATTTCATGGGTGGGATTCCGCTATCCCCACGAAAATATCAATGTAAAAGAATACCCTTCTGGTTTTCAGAACATTCATTTCGATGATGCTAAATGGCAACCTGTGGTTATTAAGCCCGACCTGAAGAATTTGGTCGGTTATCCGGCAGAAAACCTGACGAAAAGAAATATTTCTCCGTTAAGCGTCAAAAAAACGACTGACAATAAGTTTGTGCTCGATTACGGCGTCACTGTTGTGGGTGGTATGAATCTCACCATTGATACGGGGGATAAAGGGGGGGAAGTTGTCACCATCAAGGCCGGAGAGGTCATGAAAGATTCCCAAAAAGTGCAATGGAAAACAGCCGCTTTGGTCAATAATAACGATGTGTGGACACTGAAAAACGGCCCTCAATCTGTTGAACACTTTGGGTTTCGTGTCTTCAGGTATGCAGAGGTTTCAGGGCTCCCGGACTTTGTCACCGAAAAAAATCTCCACAACTATCTGACGACATTCACTTTGCAGTATCCGTTTGATGATCAGGCTGCATCGTTCCGTTCCTCAAATGAGCAACTCAACAAAATATGGGCTTTTTCACGTGACTCAATCAAAAACCTTAATCACGATTTATACGTGGATTCGCCAAATCGAGAACGCGCTCCCTATGAGGCTGACACCTACATTCAGCAATTAAGTAATTATTCCCTCAGCAACGATTACGCCCTTGCCCGGTTTTCTGTGGACTGGCTGACCCATAATTCTACGTGGCCGATGGAATGGAAGGTGTATAACATTCTCAATTCCTGGAATGATTACCTCTATACGGGTGATCGAAAACTGATTGAGAGAAATTTCAGCCTGTTGCAAACGAAAATCCCGCCCAAACTCTTGCAAGGATTTAGTCCGAAAACCGGGCTGGTCACCGCCAGCTATGGTGATGGCGGCCCGGGGCCCGATCATGACATTGTCGACTGGCCCAAAAAACTGAGAGACGGATATCAATTCTCAGACACGCATATTGTGACTAACGTATTCTTTTTTGCAGCGACAAAGGCGATGTCTGATATTGCTGCCGCGTTAAATAAGACGCAAGACAGTAAAAAATATGTGGCGCTCTACAGCAAATCCCGCACCGGTATTCAAAAAACATTCTTTGACCGCCAGCATGAGGCATTCAGAGATAATGTAAATGGTGAGCTGCACTTCTCAAGTCAGGCCAATTCATTTGTCACTGCACTGGGCGCAGCATCCCCGACACAATCAGTAAACGCCGCCAACTACCTTGCTGAACAAAAAATGCTTAAGGGCAGTGTCTACAGTTCTCTGTTTGCATTGACCGCAATGGCTGAACATGGTCAGGCGGAAGAAGCGGTTAATCAGATTACCGGTATGAACTCAGATGGGGTTCCGCGTGATAACAGCCATAACTGGCGACATATGATGGAACTGGGTTCCGGTTCAACAATGGAAGCATGGAATGAGACGGATGATTTTACTGTGAGTCACTCTCATCCGTGGGGAACATCACCTTCTATTGTCATCCCTGAAAGTCTCTTCGGCATTAAGCCGCTGGAGCCTGGCTGGGCCGTGTTTCAGGTGAAACCCGCGCGTGCAGGGCTGAGCAATGCGTCGGTGAAAGTGCCCACTATCCGGGGAGTCGTAAAGGTGTCTTATGAAACAGTCGGTACCGTATTGCATCTGAAAGTGTCTGTTCCGGTGAATACCCACGCCTTCATCTATATTCCTGCGGATAAGGTGACGGCTGTCAAAGAGAGCGGTTCTGCATTGAGAACAACGCAGGACAATCCAGAAATTGTGGGTGTGCAAGACGGATACCTTAAAGTGAAGGTTGGCTCTGGAGATTACAATTTCACCTCCGAACTTGTCCGATTTTAAACAAGGCTCGTGATGACATGATATGCGGGAAACGATGAAACATAGCACTCTTTAAGCGGTAAGATGGTTACTGCAGTAGATGCGCTGGAGAACGTAATGATTACAATGCTTGATGTGGCAATATGCGCGGGGGTGTCCAAAGCAACCGTTTCCCGGGTTTTAAATGGTAAAGATGTGGTCAGAAAAGAAATTAAAGAACGGGTCTATAAAGCCATCAAAGAAACCGGTTATCGGCCTAACCTGCTTGCTCAGCAGATGACAACGCAAAAAACGAGCATGATAGGGCTGGTGATCACCAATGAGGTGTATAACGGACCCTACTTTTCGACTCTTTTTTATAATGCAGCAAAATATTGCGAGCAACATAATCACCGTCTTATCTTCGCTGACGGGAAGCGGACTTTTGAAGAAGAGATTAACGCCATAGATTTTCTGGTGGGGATGAAATGTGCAGGCGTGATGGTTTATACAAAATATTTGAGCGCGTGTAAGCTTGATAAAATCGTCAGTTCAAGCCCCATTCCGATTATTGCATTGAATCAGAAGCTGGAAAATAATGCTGAGAGCTCTGTTTTTATTAACCATTATCTCGGTTGCTTAAAAATGATGGACTTTTTGTACGGTATGGGCCATAGCGAAATTGCTTATATTTCTGGTAAAAAAAACTCGCGAAGTAATACGGCCCGACAAACCGCGTATCTTGAAAAAATGGCAGAGTATGGGCGGGCTGTCGATAATAATATGATCGCGCAGGGATCGTGGAATATGCAGAGCGGCTACGAAGCGGCTAAAGAGTTAATAAATAATAATTCGGTTTTTACGGCAATACTTGCTGGCAATGATGACATGGCATTTGGGGTGATAAAAGCCTTGAAGGAAGCCGGGAAACGGGTTCCTGAAGACATTTCTGTCGCGGGGTTTGATAACGCAAAAATGGGCAACTTCTTTTCACCCACCCTGACGACTCTGGATGTACCCCTGGAGGAGATGTTCAGGCGTGCTGTCGAATCAATTTTGGATGTTCACCAGGATGAGGGATTTTCTGAGCTCTCCGGCACGTTAGTGATCAGAGAGTCAGTCCGAAAAATAAATTAATATAACAAGCATATGACTATTTTCCCTGACGCAGTTTTAGGGAGTTATCATTTCTGTTGAATTTTTCTGTACCATAAATGTGCCAGACTATTATTATCCGCGAGTTGAAGTAGAGACTTTTTTTTCTGCTCTGGTTGCCAGAAATTAAGTTCAATTTTTGACGTGTTAATTTATATGTGAGGAATAATTTCCATTGGTTATTTGTGACTCAACTCACAAAAAAAGTCAAATGCGGTTGTGCATGCCAATGCTTTTTTACTAGCATGAGTGTCTGGACGTTATCGGTTTATCCGAGCGAAACCTGACACTTCTGCATTAATATTATGCAAAAGTGTCAGGTTTTTTTTTGCTCTGAAAATCATCGATATTCTTATTTCGAGGCAGCTATGCATAATAAAGAATTGGCTGGAAAAATACTTGATTTCGTTGGGGGCAATAATAACGTTGTCGAACTGGTGCATTGCGCAACACGTCTGAGATTTACGCTCAATGACAAGAAAAAAATTGATGTTCATGCGCTTGAAAACTTAGACGGCGTCATTACGACGGTGCAATCAGGTGGGCAATTTCAGGTCGTTGTGGGTAACAAAGTCGCTGAAATTTATCGTGAATTAGAAAATATGTTGCCGCAAGATGGTCGTAAAGAGCGTGCAGACCCGACAGATGACAATAAAGGCCCGTTGCTAAGTCGTCTTATCGATATTATTTCTTCAATCTTTACCCCTTTGCTGGGAGCGATGGCGGCATCAGGGATCATTAAAGGCCTGCTGGCTATCGCGTTCGCGAACGAGTGGCTTGATAAGAAAGAGAGTTCAGCGGTGATTTTACAAGCCGCCTCAGACAGCCTCTTCTATTTTTTACCGGTACTGCTGGCGATAACGGCAGCGCGTAAATTCAAAACGGACATTTTCGTGGCTGTGACTGTGGCCGGGGCTTTAATTTATCCTGACATTGTGGCCTTTTTCACTCAGCACACAGAGGTTCATTTTTTTGGCCTCCCGGTCATGATGATGAAATATACCGGCACGGTATTGCCAATCATTTTGGCTGTCTACGTGATGTCATTGCTGGAAAATCTGATAAAAAACGCGATTCATGAGGCTGTCCGAAGTGTCATTTTGCCGTTTATTTTACTGCTTGTGATGGTACCCCTTACGTTGCTTACTATTGGCCCTGTGGGGGTGTTTACAAGCGAGGCAATTGCTGGCGTATTTGTCAAAATATTCAGTTTTAATCCCATTATAGCCAGCGCCTTATTCGCAGCAGGCTGGCAGGTGTTTGTGATATTCGGCATGCACTGGGCTTTTACTCCCGTCATCATCAACGAAATTACGGTGCTGGGTAAAAGTACACTGAAAGCCGCGACGGTTCCCGCTGTGTTTGCTCAGTCAGGTGCTGTGCTGGCGGTATTGCTGAAAACCAAGAACAAAAAAATGAAGACACTGGCAAGTGGTGCCTTTGTCTCGTCGATATTTGGGATCACCGAGCCTGCGGTATATGGCATTACACTTAAACTCAAAAAACCCTTCATCTGCGCAGTACTCGCGTCGGCAGTGGGTGGCGGGATCGTCGGGTATTCTGGCAGTGGCGCAATATCGATGGGGATCCCGAGTCTGGTTACGCTTCCAATATTTTACGGTGAGGGATTTGTTGGGCTGCTGATCGGCATTGCGACCTCTTTTGTACTCTCTGCTGTTTTAACCTATATCGTCGGATTTGACGATCCGATAGAGACAGATGATATTCCAGAAAAGCAACAATCTGTCAGCACACAGAATTCCTTCCCTAAACCTGCATTGATCCGCAACGTAGCGAACATTGCCACTCAGGAAAATATCTGGTCCCCGGTCAGCGGCCAATTAGTGCCATTGGAAAGTGTAAATGACAACGTTTTTTCTTCTGGCGTTGTGGGCTATGGGATCGCTATCGAGCCCTTCTCGGGGCAAATTGTCGCACCGGTCAACGGTACTGTCGTGTCCACTTTTGCCAGTGGTCATGCCTTGCACTTGCTATCGGACCAAGGGGCCGAAGTCTTAATTCATATTGGAATCGATACCATTAAGCTTGATGGGAAGTTTTTCATTATGCATGTGAGCTCAGGACAACATGTTAACAAGGGTGATCTTTTGGTTGAGTGCGATTTTAACGAAATTCGTAACGCCGGGTTCGATACCGTTATTCCTGTCGTCATCACTAATCCTGAAAAGTACCAGTCCATTGAACCTCAGCAGAAAGAACGCACAGAGTCGGGTGCGTTGTTATTGTCACTTTCATAAACAGTAAGGGAGCACCTATGCGATACACACACCTGAAACCGTTTCCGGAAAATTTCTTCTGGGGAGCATCGACTTCAGCCTATCAGGTTGAAGGTGCATGGAATGAAGACGGCAAAGGGCCTTCTGTTATTGATGCCCGGAGTGAATATCCTGAAGGAACGACGGATTTCACCGTGGCCAGCGACCATTATCATAAATATAAGCAAGATATTGCTCTGCTGGCAGAAATAGGCCTCAAGGCCTACCGTTTTTCCATAGCCTGGACACGCATCGTTCCTGATGGGGACGGAGAGATCAATACCGCAGGTTTGGATTTCTATCACCATTTAATTGATGAAATAAGGGTTCAGGGTATGGAGCCTATTGTGACCCTCTATCACTTCGATTTGCCCCAGGCGCTGATGGATGTCGGAGGCTGGTATAACCGGCAGACTGTTGATGCGTTTGCCCGCTATGCTGAAATTCTGTTTGATGCGTTTGGTGAAAAGGTTAAGTACTGGTTGACGATCAACGAGCAGAATTTGATGATTTTGCAGGGGAATGCCCTCGGTACCGTTGATCCTAAAATACAGAATGACAAAAAAAATCTGTATCAGCAAAACCACCATATGTTGGTTGCCCAGGCAAGAGTAATGCAATTACTTCACGAAAAATATCCGGCTTCACTGATTGGTCCCGCGCCGAATATCGCTCTGATTTATGCAGCGACCCCAAAACCTGAAGATGTGCTGGCGTCAGAAAATTACAATGCTATCCGTAACTGGCTCTATCTGGATATGGCTGTGCATGGCAAATACAACCATCTGGCCTGGGCATATATGGAAGAGAAAGGATTTCTCCCGGACGTTCAGGCAGGAGATGACGTGATACTGGCTGCCGGCAAACCCGATTTTATTGCCTTTAACTATTACACCACGCAAACCGTAGCAGCCAGTCAGGGCGACGGACATGATGAAGTCATCCGGGGAGGAAACAAATACCTTAAGTCAGGTGAGAATGGCGTGCACCGTGGTGCAGCGAATGAACATTTGCCTCGCACTCAGTTCGGCACGGAAATTGACCCTGTCGGGTTTAGAAATACGTTACGCGCAATCTATGGCCGGTATCGTTTACCTTTGCTGATCACAGAGAATGGAATCGGGGCATTTGATAAACTGGAGGCGGATGGAACAATTAATGATCAATATAGAATTGATTATTTGAGAGCGCATATTCATCAGATGCAGTTAGCCATTACTGACGGTGTTGAAATCTTAGGTTATACACCCTGGTCGGCGATTGATTTAATATCCACGCACCAGGGATGCTCAAAGCGCTATGGGCTGATATATGTCAATCGCGATGAGTTTGACCTTAAAGATCTGCGCAGGATTAAGAAAAAAAGCGCTTATTGGTATGGTGAGATGATAAAGAGAAACGGACTAACCGATGCGGTCTGAGGGACAACGTAGTGTGATGCAGTGTGCATCACACTTTATATTTTTGAACTAAGAAAACGTGCTATGAAAATAATCAAGATATTAAGTAATAATGCGATTATGGTAGAGAACGAGCAGGGTGACACTCTCGTCGCACTTGGCCGTGGCATCGGTTTTGGGAAAAAAAACGGTGATCGTGCTGATGCCAGAACGTTTGAAGCCCAATACCTTGAAAAAAAAGAGGATATCACGTTGTCCTGGCGCCAGCTGTTCAGCAATATTCCGGATGATATTATCCAGATTTCCAGGGAAATTGTGGGCAATATTGAAAAACGTTTTCCTGTTGCCTCGCAGTTGTCATTGATCCTGGCTTTAAGCGATCACATATATTATGCGATAACTCGGGCCGGAAATAATCAGATGATAAAAAACCCACTGGCATGGGATATAAGAATGTTTTATCCGGAAGAATATCAAATGGCAAGTGACGCTATTGCACTAATAAATAGGAAAATGTATGTGGAACTTCCAGAAGAGGAAATTGGATTCATTGCATTACATATCGTAAATTGCAGGCATAATGGGAATATGTACGACACCATGCAATCAGCCACCTTAATAAAAGATATAATCAATATTATAAAGTTGAATTTTCTTCTTGAATTAAATGAAGGTTCAATTAACTTCCAACGTCTGGTGACTCATCTTAAGTTTTTTTCAATGCGGATGATAAATAACGCCCCCTTTAAGCTGGATGACGACTCTGTTTATTTTAGTATACGAGAGAAGTTCTCTGAGTCATATCGGTGCACAGAGAAAATTGAAGTTTGGTTGGAAAAGAATCATTCTTATAAAATGAATTTCGATGAGAAAATGTTTCTTACCATACACATTGAAAGATTAAGAAATTCTGATGCTTAATAATGGGAAAGCATAGTTAATGTATAAGGCTTTATTTCTTTTTAACTTAATATCCACTGCGTTTTTTTATCCAACTAGTGTATTAATATGGCCAGGCTATTTTAATATATGATGATGTCCCCTTTGCAGGGGAGCAAATAACGTTAAATCTTATCCAAAAAATCCACCACGCATTTCATACACGCCTCGCGTTCTTCCACATGCGGCATATGGCTGGAATTTTCAAAAATCGACCATACGGCACCGTTGATGAGATCTGCGAACGGCTGCACCACTTCCGGGGCGGCTTCGTCGTAGCGACCAGATATCAGCAACACCGGCACGTTAATTGCGGGCAAACGGTCGATCACCGTCCAGTTTTTCATGCTGCCGATAACGTGGAATTCAGTCGGCCCGTTCATGGCGAGATATACGGTCGGATCGTCGTCCATTGCGGCAAACGTGCGTTTCACATCGTCTGGCCACGGGTTGAGACGGCAGACGTGGCGGGCATAAAATACCTGCGATGCAGCTTTGTATTCCGCACTGTCGAGGGTTCCTGCGGCTTCATGCGTGAGTAAGGTTTCCTGAATGTCCGGTGGCAGTTCGCTGCGCAGTCTGGCGGCGGCTTGCAGCCAGAGTTCCATAGACGCAGGCGAGTTGGCGATGATCAGTGCTTTCAAACCGGCAGGCTGCGTGACCGCGTGTTCGGCACCGAGCATACCGCCCCAGGACTGGCCGAGCAGGGCGTAATTATTCTGGATACCCAGGCGACGCAGCAGATTATCAAGCTCCGCCAGAAAGAAAGACGGCTGCCAGAAGTCCGCCGGTTTGTCCGGCAGATGCGTCGAACGGCCATTACCAATCTGATCGTAATGAATCACCGCGCGTCCTGTTTCGGCGATATCGCGGAAGGCATCGACGTAATCATGTGTGCAGCCCGGACCACCGTGCGCAATCACCAGCGGCGTTTCGCCGTTGTGTAAATCGCCGCAGATGCGGTACCAGGTCTGGTATTCCTGAAACGGAGCATAGCCTTCAGTAATGTTGTACATTTTGTTTCCCCTGCCGGTGAATAATCATCACAGGGTAAACATCAGGGCGGCGCTGAACAGCTAGTAAAAAAGATAGAAAATCGCGCGGATCAACTGTCGAGTAAACGGTAATGCATTGCCCGAACCACTGCCTGCACGCGGTTGCTGGCGCCCAGTTTACGCACCGCTGTATTGAGATGCAGCGTGACCGTGGCTATTGAGCGGTTCAGCTTGCGGGCGATTTCTTTGGCGGTTAATCCCTCCGCCGCCCAGCTCAGACATTCGCGCTCGCGCTTGCTCAGTCGCACGTGCTGGCAGGTCAGAACGCTGCTGTCGAACAGCGGGTAAACGCACTCCTGAAAGGTCAGCGCCAACAGGCTCAGTTCGGCCAGCACGTCATGAATATCCAGCTCATGCCCGGCACCGGTGTGGATGCCGGTGACCGTCACAAATCCCCCGTTCGGCAAATGCAAAGGAACCGTCGCGCCGCACGGCATATTGTTATCGCACATGTAATGGGTGACCGGTTTATTCAGCTCACTGAGCCGGTTTTGCAGCGGGGTGTTGTCAGGGCGCTGATAAGACCAGACAAACGGCGCGCAGCTTTCCACCGCGTAATGCTGCACCGGATCCACCTGATAATAGCCATTCTCCAGCCATAACCGTTGCATGTCGCCGGGCACGTTGCCCATGCGCAGCAGGGACGGCGTGATCAGTTCTCCCTCCAGCGTTCGCGGAACCGGCGTGTAGTCGTAAATCAGGGCATCAAATCCCAGACGCGAGGTCTGGGCGAAAAGCTGATCAAACGCACCATTGACGGTGGTTTCCCGCAAAGACACTGCACTTTCCTGCACCGTGAGCTTCATGAATTTATCTCCGCATGACGTCTTTTCTGTCCTGAAGGGCTGATCGGGCATCGATTGTGCTCAACCTCATTTGTTAAAGAAAAGTTATGCAATCGTGGTGCCACATCGCCCGCGGACAAACCTAGTAATTTTGCTAACTACCGGCGGGGTCTGCCTGCGGCTAACGTAAAGCCACAGGGGAAAAGACTCTCACTCTGCACCAGAAACGGCCATTAAGAGGATTGTCATGCACCGTTACCGATTTTTGCTCTGGCGACCGCTGCAACTGCTGCCGGTTTTGCTGGGGATCAGCATTCTGACTTTCGTGATGGTGCGCGCCATTCCCGGCGATCCGGCGCGGATCCTGCTCGGCGTCCACAGTTCACCGGAGGCCATCGCCCGTATCCGTGTGCAGTACGGTCTGGATCTGCCCGTCTGGCAGCAATATCTCTATTTTTTAAGCAATCTCTTTCACGGTGAAATGGGTAAGTCGCTGATTTATCGCGTCGATACGCTGAAGCTGATTATGACGCGCATCGAACCGACGTTGTTTCTGGTGCTGGGCAGCGTGCTGCTGGCGATGCTGTTTACCGTGCCGCTGGCGGCCAGTGCGGCGCGTCATCGCGGACGGCTGGCGGATCAGGTGATCCGTTTGCTTTCCACTATCGGCCTCGGATTACCCGCGTTCTGGCTGGCGATCATGATGATTTTGCTGTTCAGCCTGTCCCTCGGCTGGTTCCCGGTATCTGGATATGGCAGCGATGTTGGCGAGCGGATACATCATCTGTTTTTGCCCTGCCTGACCGTTGCACTGGCGCTGTCGGCGGTGCTGACCCGCAACCTGCGCGCCAGCCTGCTTATGGAATTGCAGAATGATTACGTCACCGCTGCCCGTGCGAGGGGGCAGAACGAAAACCGTATTTTTTGGCGTCACGTGATGCCCAATTCGCTGGTGCCGACTGTCAATCTGCTGGCGGTGAATATTGGCTGGCTGATTGGTAGCACGGTGGTGATTGAAAGCGTGTTTGCTATCCCCGGTATGGGGCAATTGCTGGTGAAAGCCATCATCAGCCGCGATTACATGGTGGTGCAGGGCGTGGTGCTGGTGTTTGCGCTGGCTACCGTTGTGGTGAATCTGCTTGCCGATTTACTGACCGTGGCACTGGACCCGAGGGTGAAACTATGAGTATGACTGAAAAGATCGCCACGAAGCGGATGGGTCAATTTCACCTGCGCTGGTTGCCGCGTCAGCAGGCGCTGCGACTGGGAATAATAATGCTGAGCGTGTGGGTGTTGATTGCGTTGCTCAGCCCGTGGATCGCGCCGTTTGACCCGGTCGCGCAGGATGCTTCGGTGACATTGTCACCTCCGACTTTTGCCCATCCGTTTGGTACCGATAATTTTGGTCGTGACATTCTTTCCCGCGTGATGTGGGGCGCACGGATTGATCTGCAAATCTGTCTGATTGGCGTCATTTTCCCGTTTACCTTCGGCACGCTGATTGGCGCGTTTTCCGGCTATCTTGGCGGCGCGGTGGACACCTTTCTCATGCGGGTGATCGACGTGGTTCTGGCGTTTCCTTTTCTGGTGCTGATGCTGTCGATTATTGCGATTCTCGGGCCGGGACTCGGCAGCTTTTATATCGCCATGGCGATGGTCGGCTGGGTGTCCTATGCCCGTCTGGTGCGCTCGCAGGTGCTGACTCTTAAGCACCGGGATTTCATTCTGGCTGCGCGCAGCCTCGGTTACAGCCATCCGCGCATTTTACTTTTGCACCTGTTGCCCAACGCGCTGACCAGTTCGCTGGTGTTTTCCATGTCTGACTGCGTGCTGGTGTTGCTCAGCGGCGCGTCGGTGAGTTATCTCGGTCTGGGGGTCCAGCCGCCGGTGGCGGAATGGGGAGTGATGGTCGCCGAAGGGCAAGGCTTTATTACCACGGCGTGGTGGATCACCACCTTCCCCGGTTTAGCGATCGTTGTACTGGCGATGAGTTTCAGCCTGCTGGTGGACGGACTGGGCGACAAACTGGGAGAGCGACCATGACACTGATGCAAGTTTCCGGTTTAACCATCGAAGACCGGCAGGGCATGGCGCTGGTCGATAACCTGTCGCTGACGCTGAATGCGGGCGATATTCTCGGGCTGGTCGGAGAAAGCGGTTCCGGCAAAACACTCAGCTGCCGCGCCATGATGCGCCTGCTGCCGGATGAAAGGCTCAAGATCAGCGCGGGAGAAATCCGGCTAAACGGCACCGATTTGCTGACCCTGAGTGATAAACGCATGACGGCCATTCGCGGGCGGGAAATTGGCATGATTTTCCAGAATCCCGCCAGTCATCTTAATCCGGTAATGACCATCGGCCAGCAGATTGCCGAAAGCCGCCGGCTGCATTTCGGTGCCAGCCGCCGCGAAGCCCGCGCCCAGGCGGTGGAGTTGCTGCGTCAGGTCGGCATTCCTGATCCGCTGCGCCGCGCGGATAACTATCCGCACGAGTTTTCCGGTGGTATGCGCCAGCGGGCGATGATCGCCGTGGCGCTGGCCTGCGAACCCAAAATGCTGATAGCGGACGAACCGACCACCGCGCTGGACGTCACCGTGCAAATGCAGATTTTGCGCCTGCTCCGTGACCTGCGTGACCGGCTCGGTATCGCCATTATTCTCATTACTCATGATCTCGGTGTGGTAGCGCAAACCTGTGACCGCATTGCGGTGATGTACGGCGGGCGAATGTGTGAAACCGGCGAAAAACGGCCGGTACTGGCACAGTCGCTGCACCCGTATACCCGCGGACTGATCGACTGCCAGCCGGTCAGTGAAGGTGGCGCAGGTCGGCTGATCACCTTACCTGGCCAGCCGCCGGTCGCGGCGCGATTCCCGACCGGTTGCCGGTTTCATCCGCGCTGCGAAAGGGCGACATCAATGTGCAGCGAGGTACAGCCCGCGATGCCATCCGGCAGCCATGTGGTCGCCTGCCATCATCCGTTGCCGGGTCTGAACGCGGTAACGTCCGGGAGGGAAAATGAACCCACTTTCTGATGTGAGCAAACGCCCGTATCCGCTGCTGGAAGTGGAAGAACTGAGTGTCACCTTTCCGGTATCGGGCGGTTTGGGTCTGAAAAAACGCAGCGTACAGGCGGTCAACAATGTGTCGCTCCATATCAATGCTGGTGAAACGCTGGGACTGGTAGGGGAATCGGGCAGCGGGAAAAGCACGCTCGGCAGGGCGATGCTGCATTTGGAAAACACCAGTGCCGGACGCGTGCGGTTTAACGGCCAGCTGATCACCGGCGGAATGAAGCCGGATATCGCCCGTTTACGGCAACAGACGGCGATGATTTTTCAGGATCCATTTTCGTCACTGAATCCGCGTCAGACGATTGGCGAAAGTATCGGCGAAGTGCTGCGCGTGCATCACAAAGTGGCGAAAGGGAATATTCCGGCGCGCATTAATACGCTGCTGACGCTGGTCGGACTCAGCCCCGAACATGCCACGCGTCGTCCGCAGGCGCTGAGCGGCGGACAATGTCAGCGCGCCGGAATTGCCCGCGCGCTGGCTATCGAACCGCGTCTGATTGTCGCCGATGAATGCGTCGCTGCGCTGGATGTGTCGATTCAGGCGCAAATCATCAATCTGCTGATGGATCTGCGCGAAAGCATGGGGCTGGCAATTCTGTTTATCGCGCACGATCTGGCGATTGTCCGCCGCCTGTGCGACCGGGTGGCGGTGATGTATCTCGGTAAAATTGTCGAAAGCGGGCCGACGCAGACGGTATTTAACGCGCCGCGCCACCCGTATACCGCCGCACTGGTGGCGGCGATTCCTGAAATCGATCCTGACCGCCCTTTGCCTGAACATCCGTTACAGGGCGAGCCACCGAGTCCGGTGTCGCTGCCTGCGGGCTGCGCTTTCCATCCACGCTGTGCTTTTGCGATTGATGCGTGCCGGCACGGCGCGGCGCCTGAAACCCGGCATATTGCCGACCATGCCTTTGCCTGTGTGCTTGACGGCCACAGCAGTGAAGGTGTCTATCCGAAGACTGAAGGAATGTTACATGAAGCAAAAGCATTTTAACGTTGTGGCCGCCGGGGTGCTGCTGGCGTTGAGTCTGGTCAGCGAAATGGCGCAGGCGGCCGGTGTTTTGACCATTGGTCGCCGGGAAGACAGCACGACATTCGACCCGATCAAGTCCGCGCAAAACGCGGATAACTGGGTATTTTCCAACGTGTTCGATCCGCTGGTGCGTGTCGATAACACCGGCACCAAACTGCTGCCGGGGCTGGCAGAAAGCTGGACGATTTCGCCGGACGGTAAAACGTATACGCTGAACATGCGTGACGCGAAATTCTCCGACGGCACGCCGGTGACCGCCTCTGATGCGGTGTTCAGCCTGACGCGAATCCGTGATGACGCCGGATCACTGTGGAAAGATTCCTACAATATTATCGATACGCTGAAAGCCACCGACGCGCATACGCTGGTCATCACCCTGAAAACGCCGTCGGCGGCCTTTTTATCACAGCTGGCGCTGCCCAATGCGTCGGTGATTTCACAACATGCATTGACCAAACAGGGCGCAGACGATTTTGCCGAGCACCCGGTCGGTTCCGGCGCGTTCAGTGTAAAAGAGTGGACGCGCGGTGAGAAAGTTGAACTGGTGAAAAACCCGTATTACTGGGATGCCGCAAAGGTGAAACTGGATGGCGTCGAGTGGCTGACGCTGCCGGATGACAATACCCGTATGCTCAAAGTGCAGGCGGGCGAAATTGACGCAGCGCTGTCTATTCCGTTCTCGCGCATTTCGTCGCTGCAAAAAGACCCGAAACTGGCGGTAGAGCTGGATACATCAACCCGTGAAGATCACCTGCTGATCAACCATTCACACGGCGATCTGGCCAAAGTAGAAGTACGTCAGGCGCTGGATTTTGCCATCGATAAAAAAGCCATTATTGATACCGTGACCTTCGGTTACGGCAAAATCGCCAACTCGTATATTCCTGACGGCGCGCTCTATCATTACGCAGATAACCTGCAACGTCCGTATGATCCGGAAAAAGCGAAACAGTTGCTGGCGGCGGCGGGTGTGAAAAACCTGACCCTGAAATATCTGGTGAACGCCGGCGATGAAGTGGATGAACAGATTGCCGTACTTTTACAGCAAGAGCTGGCAAAAGCAGGGATCACTTCCAACTTACAGAAAGTGGATCCGAGCCAGAGCTGGGACATGCTGGTCGCGGGCGATTACGACATCTCGGTGATGTACTGGACAAATGACATTCTCGATCCGGATCAGAAAACCACCTTTGTGCTCGGGCATGATTCCAACAACAACTACATGACGCGCTATCACAACGAGAAAGTGAAGGCGCTGGTCGCTGCGGCGCGGGTGGAGATGGATCCGAAAAAACGTGAACAGATGTACATCGAGTTGCAGAAAATGGCAAAAGCGGATGTGAACTGGATTGATCTCTATTACAGCCCGTACCGCAACGTCACCCGCACCAATATCAAAAATTTCCATCAGAATCCGCTGGGGCGCTTCACGCTCGAAGAGACTGTGAAAGAATAAAAAATCCTGCACCAGGGAGATAATAAGAAAGCTGAGACAAAAGTCTGTTTTACCCCTTTTTGCCCACTTCCTAGTGGGCTTTTTCTTGCCTGTAAATCTGACCTTTTCCCGCGCCGTATCTTCAACGCTTCATCAACTGTCAGGCACATGCTGCTTGAGTTTGAGCGGTTGCTCAAGTATCTTGCTGGTCTTGAGCAACTGCTCAAAATCTATCTGAGGCACTTTTTTATGTTCGTCAATAATCGCTGGCTGATACTTGCCATCGTCACCAGTACGCTGTTTCTGATCATCATCGATATGACCGTGTTGTACACCGCGTTACCCCGTCTGACACAGGCGCTGGGTGCCACGGCATCGGAAAAACTATGGATAGTGAATGCCTATCCTCTGGTGGTCGCCGGGCTGCTACCGGGCGCGGGAATGCTGAGCGACCGGCTCGGGCATAAGAATCTGTTTATGAGCGGGCTGCCGGTTTTTGCCCTTGCGTCTCTGTGCGCGGCATTTTCTGCCAGCGCCGGGATGCTGATCGCCTCCCGCGTGTTTCTGGCGATTGGCGCAGCGATGATGATGCCTGCGACGCTGGCGATTGTGCGCCATGTATTTACCGATGAGCGTGAACGCGCGCTGGCGATCGGCATCTGGTCGGCGGTGGCTTCCGGTGCGGCGGCGCTCGGGCCGGTGATCGGCGGCGTATTGCTGGAATATTTCTGGTGGGGATCGGTATTCCTGATCAACGTGCCGATCGTGCTGGCGGTTTTCCCGTTCGCGCTGGCGCTGATCCCGCGTGGTAAAGGCAACAAACAGCGCCCGTGTGACTTTATCGGTTCTGCGCTGGTGATGGCGGGGCTGGTCGGCGTGATTTACGCGCTGAAAGAACTGAGCCATATCAATTCCTCATGGCTGGTCATCGTGTCTGCGGCGACGGCGGGCGTGATTTTCCTCAGCTTATTCGCCAGAAGACAACAGCGCGCATTGCAGCCGATGATCGATTTCTCGCTGTTCCGTAACCGGGCGTTTGCCTGCGGTGTCGGTGTCGCTATCACCTCAATGATTGCGCTGATTGGCATCGAACTGGTGCTCAGCCAGCGGTTACAACTGGTGCTTGGCCTGTCGCCGTTTATGGCGGCGATGTTTATCCTGCCGATCCCGGTGGCGTCTGCACTGGCCTCGCCGCTGGCGGGTATGCTGATCCCGCGTGTCGGCGTGCGTAAAATGATGCTGGGCGGCTTTGCGCTATCGGCACTGGGGATTGTGATGCATGCGCTGGTGTTTGACGCTGGCGTGACGCTGCAACTGATCAGCCTGTTTATCTTAGGTTTCGGGCTGGGAGGAGCCGTGACCGCGGCTTCAACCTCGATCATGCTCAACGCGCCGGAAGACAAAGCCGGCATGGTGGCGGCGATCGAAGATGTGTCGTGGGAAATGGGTGGCGTGCTTGGCGTCACCTTGCTGGGCGGTCTGATGACGGCGGTGTACAGCCGCACCCTGGAACTGCCTGCCGCGCTGGTCACCGGCGACGCGGCCTATGACAGTCTCGACGAAGCGCTGGCGATCGCCAGCCATCTCAGCCCGGAACACGCGACAATTATCACGGATCTCGCCCGCGCGGCGTTCGACCAGGCGTTTATGGCGGTGCTGGTGTCGGCGGCCGCGCTGGTCATAGCGACGGTGATTGTGGTGAAAATCGTCTTGCGTAAGTCGTTGGGCGCACGTCTGCCTTCCTGATAAAATGCGGCCAGGAGCGGTTGCTCGATGCCAGCACAGGATTGATTATGAAAGAAAATCAGGAGGCGTTAAGGGCTAAAATTCTTGACGGTGCCATCAGTCTCTTTATCGAAAAAGGGATTGAAAAAGTGACGACGCGCGAGCTGACGGAGCGCGTCGGCATTTCCCGCAGCCATATTTATCATTACTTTCGCGACTGGCAGACCTTATGTATCGAGGCGCTGAAGGAGGTGATGCTGGCTGAGCTGACCGAATTCACCGCTGAAATTGCGCCGCTTCAGCCGCAGGAAAAACTGCACACGCTGGTACGCAATTATTTGCCGGACACGCAGGGCGATATCTGGCAGCTTTACGGCTCACTGTGGCAACTGGCGGCGCATAACGAGGCTTACGCCGGACTGGCGCAACTGATGGTGCACAAGTGGCTGGCACTGCTGGCGGAGATTATCAGTGCGGGGATTGAGGCGGGCGTGTTCAGACCGGCGAATGCGGCACGGGTGACGCGGCAGTTATCTGCCATCATGAATGGCTATTCCGATCAGCTGATCGTCATGCCCTCTGCCGAAACCCGTCAGGAAGCCATGGACGATATTCTCGATTTTATCGGGCGGGTGCTGGAGAAATAAAAAACAGAAGGCCGCCATGATGGCGGCCTTTTTCACTTAATGACTTCTCATTCCCGCCGCAAACATCAGCAGATGAAATACCGATGCCACAACAAATAACGCCAGCACGCTGCCGCCCCAGATGACGGCCATCCAGCCGACACGCTTTAAGAACGGGGCTTTAGTGATGTTGCTGTCATCCATTTTTCTGATGAGATTCATAGCGAGATTCCTCAGTGATAACCCTGATCCGGTGTCACTTTCCCGCGGAACACGTAGTAGCTCCAGAAGGTATACACCAGAATGATCGGGATAATGAACAGGGCGCCGACCAGAATGAAGCCCTGGCTTTGCGGCGGTGAAGCCGCTTCCCAGATGGAGATGGACGGCGGAATAATGTTCGGCCAGATGCTGATCCCCAGACCGGTATAGCCCAGGAACACCAGCGCCAGTGTCAGCAGGAACGGCGCGTGATGCGCGTTTTTACTGATGGCGCGGTACATCCACGCCGAGACCAGCACCACCAGCACCGGCACCGGCAGGAACCAGTAAAGGTTAGGGCGCGAGAACCAGCGGGTGGCGATGTCGCTGTGGGTCAGCGGCGTCCACAGGCTGACGGCCAGCGTCACCAGCAGGAATACCACCAGCAGCGGTTTGGCGATTTTGTGCATCGCTTCCTGCAATTCGCCTTCGGTTTTCATGATAAGCCAGGTGCAGCCGAGCAGGGCGTAAGCCACTACCAGCGCAAAGCCACAGAACAGGGTGAACGGCGTCAGCCAGTCCAGTGCGCCACCGGCGTACGTGCGGTTCACAACAGGAATGCCGTTGATCACTGCGCCCAGCACCACGCCCTGACAGAAGGTGGCGATAACCGAACCCCAGATGAAGGATTTATCCCACACGTGGCGTTTGGCCGGGCTGGCTTTGAAGCGGAACTCAAACGCCACACCGCGGAAGATCAGACCGAATAACATCAGGGTCAGCGGGATAGTCAGTGCATCCAGGATCACCGAGTACGCCAGCGGGAATGCGCCATACAGCGCCGCACCGCCGAGTACCAGCCAGGTTTCGTTGCCGTCCCAGACCGGCGCAACGGTGTTCATCATCACGTCACGGTCGTGCTCTTTTTTCACCAGCGGGAACAGCAGACCGATACCCAGGTCGAAGCCGTCCATCACCACATACATCATCACGCCGAAGATGATGATCAAAAACCAGATCAGCGGTAAGTCGATACCCATTATCAAGCTCCCTTATTTTCGTCGGTCAGTGATTCTGAAATCGCAGACAGCGGACGCGCAGGTGTGCGGTGCTGGCCGGGACCACCGTGGTCAACGCTTTCACCTTCATGCGCCTGCGGACCCTTGCGGATCAGGCGCATCATGTAGCCGTAACCGACACCAAACACCGAACAGTAAATGACGATGAACAGGATCAGGCTGACGCTCATCTGCAACACGTTATGGTTGGATACCGCGTCTTTGGTGCGCAGCAGGCCATACACCACCCACGGCTGACGCCCCATTTCAGTGGTGATCCAACCCGCCAGCAGGGCCAGCAGACCGGAAGGGCCCATCAGGAAAGCAAAGCGCAGGAACGCTTTCGAGGTATACATTTTGCCGCCACGACGCAGGATCAGGCTCAGCACACCCAGCAAAATCATCAGCATGCCCAGACCGGCCATGATGCGGAAGGTGTAGAAGATCACGGAGGAGTTCGGACGGTCTTCTTTCGGGAAGGATTTCAGCGCCGGGATCTGATGCGTCAGGCTGTGCGTCAGGATCAGGCTGCCCAGATACGGGATTTCAATCGCGTAACGGGTTTCTTCACGATTCATATCGGGGTAGCCGATCAGTACCAGCGGGGACGGTTTGTTGTCTTTATTTTCCCAGTGGCCTTCGATGGCCGCGATTTTAGCCGGCTGATATTTCAGGGTATTCAGACCGTGGGCATCACCGAGGAATGCCTGAATCGGAGACACGATCAGCGCCATCCACATGGCCATCGACAACATGGTACGGATGGCTGGCGTATCACGACCGCGCAGTAAATGCCATGCCGCAGCAGAACCGACGAAGAAAGCAGAGGCCAGGAACGCGGCGGTGGTCATGTGCATTAAGCGGAACGGGAAGGACGGGTTGAAGATAATCTTCATCCAGCTGACCGGTACCACCAGATTGTTAACAATCTCGTAGCCCTGCGGGGTCTGCATCCAGCTGTTTGAGGCGAGGATCCAGAACGTCGACATCAGCGTGCCGAGGGCAACCATGCAGGTAGAGAAGAAGTGCAGGCCCGGTCCGACGCGGTTCCAGCCGAACAGCATCACGCCGAGGAAACCGGCTTCCAGGAAGAACGCGGTTAACACTTCATACGTCAGCAGCGGGCCGGTAATACTGCCGGCAAAGGAGGAGAACATGCTCCAGTTGGTGCCGAACTGGTATGCCATCACCAGACCGGAGACCACGCCCATACCGAAGTTCACGGCAAAGATTTTCGACCAGAAATGATACAGGTCGCGGTAAGCCTCTTTCTTCGTTTTCAGCCACATGCCTTCCAGAACAGCCAGAAAACTGGCAAGCCCGATAGTGATAGCGGGAAAAATGATATGAAAAGAGACGGTGAAGGCAAACTGGATCCGGGCCAGTTCTAGCGCATCAAGACCAAACATAACAACCTCTTTTTGTGTGTCAGGTGACCCTTCCAAACAGCAATACCGGTACGGGAACCGGCGATGTCTGACATTCGCAGGTGAAGTCTTGAATGAAAGGGTGGTACAGCTGGGGTTTCGCGAGGAGCCGATTTAACCACATCGTATGAAGGCATTAACAGGGACGGTTCCGTGGGGAAATTAGTCGTTGAAACACTTTCTGTGCGGGTAACACGCAGGGGCGGGAAAACTAAATTCGGGGAAAAAGGAGACGCAGGGCGTTAACCACAAAAAATGAGAGGTCATGTTGTTGCATTGATCTGGATCAAAAAGTTTTGATGTTTTTCAAATGTAATTTCCCTGCATCCGGTAATGACTTGTTGTGTGCAAAATTGGTAACAAGAAAGTTAAATCGTGCAGGGCATCAGCGCATTCTGATTTTTAATGCAATGTAAATTTATGTCATCGATTTTGGCCGAAAATGCCGCCAGAAGGTAATTCCCGTAACATTATTTTACATTTGTGCTGCACGTTATCCGGATGAATGACAAAAAAAAGACGCCCGAAGGCGTCAGGGTAATAATCCTTCAATCAGTTCAAAAAAGAGCTCTTCGCCAAACGCCCGCTCTTGCGCCGTGAAAGGATTCGCGGGACGCCATGTCCAGTCTCGGTTCTCACCTGCGCGCATAAATAACCGGCACAGAACAGTGACCCGGCCCTGCGTGCAAAGGCTGGTTTCCACACAGCCCGTGACGCCTTGTCCGTATAAAAACACCGGTGTGAAGGTCACCTGGCTGTCTTCATAGGTCAGCCGGATACCGGGAACACTGAACGATTTCCCGCCGATCAGGCATTCAATCAGCGAGACGGTGGTGCTTTCGACCCCGATGCCGGTGCCTTCCAGCCATTCTTCCATGTTTTCCTGCAACAGCGCGATCCGCTGCCGGAACTCGGCGATATCCGCCTGTCCTTTATTTTCATATGAGCCAGTGCGGGGCTGGCTGTCCTGTAGTTTTTTCAGGAACCGTTCTTTTGCTGACATACTTCCTCTGTATTTAAGATGGCTGACGTCATCATATTTTCTGATCACGCCGCCATATTCATTGGTCAGTTATCTGCCTGACCGTTTTTACCGGCGGTCGCCGGTAAGGCTTGAGTAAGCAACGCGTAGCGGTTCAGCAACTGCGTAAACTGATTATCAAGTTGCAGCATCAGTTGCGGCGGAATCGCGGTTTTGTGTTGCTGTAGTTCGGCAAGTTTACGCAGGGATTCTTCCACCGGCGGCGCGCTGTTCAGAGCCTGCTGGATAGCAAATACCGACGATTTCAGCTGTGAGACAGTCATGTATTTACCGCGCTGCTCATCCAGCCCGTTGAGTTTATCCGCCAGTTGTTGCAGCTGGGTATTGGCCTGTTGCCAGCCGCTGAGGTTTTCCAAAGGCACGGCATTGGCGTTCAGTTGCTGCGTCCAGCTTTTCGCCAGCGCGGCGGTTGCCGGATTATCAGGCCATAACATCAGCGCCTGACCGACCAGATGTGACCCGGTATCCTGCGCCCAGCGCGGCGACAAGGTGGCGAGCTGGCGCGTTTGCTGCTGCATGGCGGCCAGATACGCCGGTGCCTCGCGGTGCAGCATCTCAGCCTGCCGGTTCTTCAGCGTTTCCAGCGCCTGTGTGTTCAGCGGTTTGGGCAACACCGGCAGCGTCGCCATCAGCTGCTCACCGGAAGGCGGATGATAAAACGCCCTGATGCCCGCCGAAATCCCGCTACCCAACAGCACCGTCACCACCATCCCGGCGATGAACCCTTTCCATTGCACCGGATGCTTCACCGGCGCGGGTGGCGCAATCGTCACCTGTGGTTCGGCAGGTTCAGCCTGCGCGACATAGACCCACTGCTCGCGGGGTTGCGCGGCCCACTCTTTTTCCGCGTTTTCAGTCGCTGCCGCAGGCAGGACGATCGGCGCATCGCTGGTGGCGTGCATATTTTCCAGCCTCACGGCGGCACCGTGCATAAAACTGCTCAGTGCTTCCAGTTGGCTGACATGCTTCAGCTCCAGACGCTGCAGGACCTCGCACAGCGCATTGATCAGTTTTTCGGCCTGATAGATCTGCGACAGATCGTGATAATCCAGGGTCATGCTGCGCAATGTCTGTTGCAGACGCTGGCTCAGGCCGGAGAGTATTTCCATCCGCGCATGCACCGGCTGCGGCCACAGTCCCGGCCACTGCCGTGAAATCAATGCCTCGAGGATCGCCAGCCCTTCATTTAAACCCGATATCCCCGCTACGCGCGCCCGGGCCTGCGTATACCACGATGCCGTTTGCAGCTCGATACCGTTTTGCTGGAACAGATTCAGACACAGCTGTTCCACTTTTTGCCAGTTAACATCCGGGCGTGCCGGATGGGTAAATTTGCTCAGTTCTTCGCGTAAAACGGCGTAATCAGCCAGCGCACGCGGGTCACCCCCGGTGCGCAACTGGCGTTCAATTGACATGGTTGTTTTCCTTAACTGACGTAATTCTGCTGTTTCATATGGCGCATCAGTACGCGGCCTTCCGGCATAAATTCGGTACCGAATCGCACTAAGCCAAGCTCTTTCAGTTCGGCGTCAATGGCGTATTCAAGATGTCCGGGGCTGGACTGGGGCAATAAAATAACGTGCAGTTTTTGGATGCGTGGCTCGTATTTCAGCAAGGTCTCTGACAAAACATCCAGCAGGGAATGCGCTGTGCCGGGCATCCCTTGCAGGATTTTGCTCATGTCCGGCAGGCCGTAATCCGGCAGATGGCTTAGCGTGCCAGCACGACAGTTGAGAATGCGCTGCATGTTGTCGAGCACGGAGAGGATCACCTGATTCTCTTCGCTGACGTTGTGCAGATCGAGGCCACCGGCAAAATTGCCGAGCAGCATTTCGTAGAGTGAGGGTTGCGGCATATCACTTGTCCTTCAGTGGCAGCAGTGTCATTCCCTGATTATTCAGTTCGATCTGGCGCGCCTTATCCGGATCCAAATCATCGCGGCTGAGCACGATACGCCAGGTATTGTTGGTAATATCCGGTGACAGGAACATGCCTGCGACCGCGACATACTGCGCTTTTTCATTCATCGGCACGTCGACAGACACTGCCGCCCCCGGAAGTACCCGGATATCTTTTTGCTCCAGCAGATCGGCTTTTATCGCCTGACTGTCTTGTGCAAACAGCGATGGATAATCGGTATCGTCAAACACTTTTCGGTCTTTCAGCTGATAGATACGCACCACCGTAGAAAGCGGAGCGCCGCTGGCATTGTTGTTGATGGCATCGCGAGCTGTGATATCCAGATGCAGCGTTTTCACTTGCTTGTAAAAAATGGATTTGGTCACAGCAACCGTGCCGTCGCTGACTTTCTGGGTCAGCCCACATCCGCTCAGTGTGGAGACCATTGCCAGCATCAGTAATGTAAAACGGGTTTTACCAGCGGTAGTCGCCATATTCATCAGTTTCCCTTCTGTGAAGATTTTCCTGAACGCGCTGATAGCGGCCCAGATTAATAGTGATCATTTCATTTTTATTTTGCATCGCAGGAACAGTCTTTAGTCTGCTCATCACGGCGGTTCTTCCCAGAAGCACACCGGATTTTGCCGGCTGACAGGAAAGTCGCGCATCGGGCAGCAGCGCGCGGGAGACCGACAGTTGCAAACGAACGTGCAGCCGCGACCCGAGGTATACCTGCAGTAACGCCAGTAAGTCGGTATAAAGCTGCCCTTCTGGTAACCATTCCCGGGCTTCGTCCGGATTTTCAGTGGTCAGTTTCAGCAGAACCTGACAGTTCACATCGACGGTCTGCCGTCCCATCACCGGACTGCTGCTCATGCTGACGGGTGCGGTAGCACTCATGGTTAGCTGCTTGCGCAGGGGGATCAAGCAGCGGTCATGCGCCATTATCTGCGCCTGTGTATCCGGTGCCAGCAGCTGAACCAGCGCGATAATGCCTTCGCTGGTGCGAGTCGGCAGCCGCATCATGCTGGTCAGTGCCAGAAAACGGGAAACCGGCGTGGCGATATCTTGCGTACATCCTTCTATGCCGAGCCCGCACAGACTCAGCAGATATTTCGACGTTTTATCCGTCCCGCCGGGGGTAAACGTGGCGGGATATGAGTATTTACGCCAGATCCGGTAATACTGCGTGGTCAGCCGGTGGTTAAAGATATCCAGAAAATCGGCGACAGCCTCGTAACCATCGCGACGCTGGGTAATGTCATCGATATAGGCTGTAGGAAGCGGCGATTCGACACCGTATAGCCCCATAAACGTCGTGCGGATGGTCGGTGGAAGATGCGGATGCTCCGGCATTTCCACCCGTTTAAACTCGCTGGCGGGAAATCCCATCCCCGGATGTGGACGAAAACGTACGGGATCGTGTCTGACTTGCCACTGGCTGCCCAGAGCAGGGGCATCTGGCTGGCTTTGCTCCAGCAACTGACAAAATCGATAAAACTGGGTGTAGGGCAGTTTATCGTGCAGTTGCTCGATTAGCCGGGCAGGCGCTGATTGTGATTCTCTTTCCATCGGATGCATTTCCCGGCAGGCTGAACGATAAGAGTTAACTGATTGAATAAATGGATATCAGCGTAAAGCGCAAAGAAGCGGTTGAGCATTTCCCCGAACAGGTGAATATCACCTTCACCGGTAAAACCATTGCCATCGAGCGTCACTTCTATATCAATTCCGCGCAGCAAAAAACCTTTCTCAAAACGTTGGATCTGATGATGTTGCACCTGCTGAATGGCGTCCAGGCGGCGGTTGTTCAGCTCATCGCTCTGCCAGTTATAGAGCTCCAGCGTCCCGCGTAACACGTCTGCATTGCTCATCAGGTTGAGATAACTGGAGCCAAGATGACTAAGCACGCGCCACTGGAAGTGATCTTCTGCCGGAGGATAAGAAGGCAGGGTCGGCTTGCTGAGATTTCGGACTTTCAGCGACGTCTGTAATACGGCCTCACAGCGATCAAGTAAGGTGCTTTGTAACGCTTTGCGTGGTAACTGACCGTTAGTGCCGGTTATTTTCAGGGAGACGGGCTCGCGGGTGAATTCGCGATCCACTTCCCATTGCTGACCGCCAAGGATCAGCCACGTATCATGCAGCCCGGTCACACCGCGTTTAACTCGGGTGTGAAAATAACGCTCCGGCGCATGGCGTCTCTGCATCCCGCCGCGGTGACGGAAGCTGGTGAAGGGCACGTAAGTCGCGTCCGACGTGCGTTGCGAGCCTGTAACAGAATCGACCGAATATATTTCAGTATGACCGTCCTGTAACCGTCGTGGACGCAGCAGGTACTCATTCTCCAGTCCGTTAATAAGCAGCGGATCTGCTTCCAGCGTGAACAGATTGATCACCGGTACACAATGCAGCGCCATGGCTTCATCGGTAACAGGCAGATCACTTTGCCACTGGCTGTTGAAAACGACTTCCAGATCAAAGAATGCGATGCCTGCAGGCAAGGTCACTGATTCCAGCCCGTTAAGATGCACGAACATGAATTTTTCGCGGAAGGTGAAATACTCCAGCAGCAACTGATAGCCGCTGAACGCACTTTCGCCTTTTGGCCACAGCAGATCTTCATCTGCAAATCCGCCCGGCGAGAACCAGCCATCCAGTTTGATGCGGTCAGCCTGATTGGGAAGGCGGATATACAGCGCCGCCTGACGGCGGGTAAGGGCAAGATGCAGCGCACTGCTAACCGGTGCCTCACCTGCCAGATAAAAACACAGACGACGCAGATCAACCTGTGACCAGTCAGTCTGTGGGCTGCATGACAGACGCAGGCGCAACACAGAACGCCCGTCAGGCTCAGTCGCCATCACCACTTTTGAAACGGCCAGCGGGTTAAGCGTTATGTCGCGCGTGGTGCGGTACTGGCATACGGTATTTTTTGGGCCGACAGGGCGGGAATAGATTTCCATTCCCGCGGGCACAGTTTCGGTCATTTTCATCGACGGCACGTCGGGGCTCAGCGACACAATGGAAAGTGACGGAATGGTGCGCAGATAGTGTGGCCATAACATGCTCACCAGCCCTTCGGTGAATTCCGGCAGGTCGTCGTCAATCTTTTCGCGCAGCCGTCCCATGGAGAAGGCAAAGCCTTCAAAAAGACGTTCAACGTAAGGGTCAGGGGGGCCGGGTTTATCCAAATCGAGCATCGCGGCGCGATCAGGATGAGTTTGTGCAAACTCTTTCGCCGCATCGCGCAAATAGCGCAGCTCGGCATCGTAATAACGCAGGGTTTGGTCTTTCATAGTATTTTTCCGAAGGAGGCTTCGTTAGCCACACAGCACCGCAGCGCGTGCCGGGTCGAGGGCGATGAGTCCGGCCAGCAGATATTCCATGTCACCGTGCAGGCGGGATTTATCGGTGTCTGCGCGGCTGGCTTTCATGCGCAGCAGTTTCAGGCGTCGGGCTTTCACTTCAAACAACAGTTCCGGTTCCCACTGCGTGAGAGTGAGCGTCGAGCCGTTTCCGTCCAGTTCACCGAGAAGATGCAGCGCCATGTCGTTTTTGCCGTACTGCTCGGCGACGCGCGCCATGAGCAGGCGTAAAAGCCACTGATGGCGCGGCGTGCGGGTGCCGGGACGGTTTTGCAACCAGTTGAGTGCCGCTTCCACGCCGCCGCTGTCAGCCTGAGCCAGTGCTTCGGGTTCCAGCTGCAGGATATCGTCATCACCCGCCGTACTGGCTGATGCGGAAGGTTCATTGCCCCAGTTGCCGGTTGACGTCATCACCTGCTGGTTAATCCAGTTGAGCGTGACCTCATCGGCGAACGGTGTGCCATCATCGAATGCCAGCCCTTCAAGACCGGGTAAACGGGTGAGTAATCCGTTCAGATCCTGCTTAATGATGTCAGCCCAGGTTTCATAGGGGGCGCCTGCTTTGACAAGCGCCTGATGGATGTACCATTGCAGATCCAGCCAGAGATGATTCACCCCCAGAGCAAACAGACTGTCGGTTTGCTCCAGCAGCTCCAGCCAGCTTTGCTGCAGATAAAGTCGCTTGAGCAGGGCGCGGTGTTCGGGTTTCGGCGGCGACAAACGGGTACGTCCGTCGGCAGCCAGCGGAGGCAATTCATGCAGGGTATCAAGCCGGATGCTTTTAATCAGATGATGACCTGAGAGCCAGCCGGAGGGCTGATCACGCAGGTATTTCGCCAGCAGTTTTGCCTGATCCAGCAGGTCGCGTCCTGAAGTCACCGGTTTAAGTGTCGGGGAATCAGCAGACGTGTTTGATGTGTGGCCGGTTGATGCTGCGCTGCTGTTCTGCGGGATAACCGCATCAAAGCCTCCGGACTGCGCAAGCCGGTTTTCCAGCGCACCATAAAGCACCCCAAACTGCGGGCGGGTGGCGGGTTCCCAGGAATTTAATCCCTGTTCGATGAGCGACAGTGCGCCGATGATGCGGGAAAAATCAGTCTTATCCACTTCCGGGAACAGCGACAGGCTGTCCAGGACGCGGGAACCTGCCAGCCACTCCAGCGCGGCTTTCCGGCTGGTGGAACGCAACGGATGCAGGGTTTCACCAAAGCGTGTAATTAGCCCGGCCAGCAAAGAAAGGCCGTCGGCCAGACCGGTTTCTCCGTCCCGATGCAGGCGCGCCCAGATGTAATAGGTCGCGACGCGGACGTCTTTGCAGTGTGAGACAAGCAGATTTTCGGCCAGCTCGCAGGTCAGGGACGTATCCGCGCCCGACAGTTTGTTAACCTCTTCGCGCATTTGCTGGAAGTTATCGTCATAGCCGGGATCTTCTCCGGCAGGCATGTCCTGCGTAACCGGCTGTAGCCAGTTATCCCAAAGCGCGGCCTGCTGTTGCGCCTGTTCCAGTAAAGACGCAGGCTCGGCAGAACACGCGTTCTGCAATGTCAATAATGTGGCCATTACGGCTCCTCAGCGATAGCGTCGGGATCAAAAGGTTTTTCTGCAGGCGCAAGCGATGCAGCCTGAACCTGGAAAATCTGCACGGGGAGGGTGAAATCACGCAATCTCAGTAATGCCAGCGGGCCTTCACCGGCTTCGGTGCGCAGGGTGTAATTCAGCAGTCTGCTGTCCGGTGCTTTCCAGGTGATATTAAAGCTGCTGCTCACGCCCTGATACGGCGTAACAGACGCTTTATCGAGCAGGCGGATCAGCCCCCAGGCACCCGGCAGATCAGCAAACTGGCGTGTGCCTGCCTGCGTGCTGATCCAGCTCAGGCTGGCGCCCGGCGCTTCGGTATCATTAGGCCAGGTGAAGCGTTTCCATGTCGGAAGCTGGTTGTAATAGCTGAGCTTCTGGCTGTCGATCACCAGATCTGTTTGCATCACATCTTTAGCCGTGCCCGGACGCAGCTCAAAATGCATCCCCGCTTCGCCGTTGGTGAAAACCACGTCCGAGAGGTAACTCAGGGTATCCATCGCTTTGAGGAATGCAGGGCTGAAGGTCAGACCCTGCGCATTAATACTGTCTGGCACCCAGTGGCTGCCTTCTTTATGTAATACACCGTTCAGACGGGTTTGCAGGAAGCGTGCGATGCGACCGCTGTCACTGTTGAGGTAGCGGGCCATCAGCGGAAGTGATACTTCACTGCTGGTATTTTTTAACGGATAACGGCCACCGAATGCGCTGTTCCAGTCATCGACAATCGCCGTTTGCCATTGTGCGTTCAGGCTCTCGGCAGCGGGGGTCAGCACCTGCTGCCATGCCTGTTCCATTGGCTGAACAAAAATTGTCTGCCCGAAACCGCTCCATTCCTGACCCAGACTTGCGGCCACCAGACTGCCGTAATCACGGGTTTCAGTCAGATCCACGGCTTTGCCCTGGAATACCGTTTGCGCCAGCGTCTGCGTCATTGCCTGCGGATCGGCGGCATTGACGACCTGCTGGAGTTTCAGACGCACCTGTGTGACGCGGGTCAGGAAGGTTTGCAAACTGAGGTTGGTATTACTTTGACCACCGGCTTTATTGTCCATTAACGCGAGTATCGGGCCAAAAGTGGCATCCAGCGGACCACGGGCACCGGCTTGCTGGTCAATCGCCGGTTGTTCGTCGCGGCTTAAAAGATTTTTGGCAGATTTCACCAGCGAGTCAGACAGTGCTTCTCCGCTCTGACCGGTTTTGCCTTGTATGCTCAGGGTATTCATCAGCGCGACCAGCGGCGACTGACGTACGTCCGCCATCAGGGTCAGCTGATCGATAGCATCTGACAACGTTTGAGCCTGCTGCCAGTGCAGACTGTTTAAAAATTCCAGCCAGCTCGAAGAGAAGTCCGCGAAGTAACGTTCTTTGAGACGCGCCTGCAACGCTTCCGGTGAGCCCTTCTCTAACACAGCGGTTTTGCTATCACTGAGTACCCAGTCCATTTCTTCACGTCGGCCGTTAACCACTTTCTCAATCGCCGGTTTGACAGATTCCTCCCAGGCCTTACGGGTAAACATGCCCGGCACGACGGCATCGGTGGTAAATATTCTTTCAGCATCGGTATCACCCGCCATATCGGTAAGAGTCATATCCGCATACTGGTGGGCGACCTGTCGAAGCATTTTCTGATACAGCGTCGATTCGCTGTTGCGTGCGCCCATCAGGCGGACGAGTAAAGTTCGAACCTGACTGACCAGATTTTCATCAGGGGACAGTTGCCAGCCGGAATGACGGGAAAGACTGCGTGCATAGAAATCCAGCAAGGCGGGGCCTTCACCCTGCCAGATACCATCCGGCACATTTCTGCGTTGCGGCCATTCGCTCAGCAACGTTTTGCTAAACCACTTAGCGTCCATTTTCTCAGGACGCGACAGCATCAGATAAAGTTTTAACTGGTCATAAGCAGATTTTACCAGTGCGTCCCGGCGTGGATCTGCCGGAGGTAGCCCGGTGAATGTATTGAGGCGGTCTTCAAGATGCTGAGCGGCAGCGTCACGCAAAAGAGGCATCGCGCTTGCGGCATACTGTGGCCAAAGTGCGGCCAGCAGCGGGCTATTCTGATTCAGTCCAAACCGGCTATACCAGGGCGTATGCTGCTGGCGATACTCAAGCTGGTCGAGCGTGTTTTGCAGTTCGTGCTGAGCTTTGAGCCGCAGAGGAAGAGTCTGCTGTACATCCGCCGCCTGTTTCACCTGTACTTCGCTGGTATTAATTGTCTGGCGGTTAACCAGGAAGGACATGATCATTCCTGCGCCCCACAACACCATCACACCTGCGGCAATTGCGCTGAACGTTTTGCCCCAGGCAAACCCGAGTTTTTTGGCCGTCAGCCCGGCCGGTAATGCCGTCAGGGAACTCAGCAGAATGTCCCAGCGGTTATCCTTACCCCAGTGATGTTTCACTGTGCGCTGAGCATTCACCGACACCGGGCTGAACATGATGCCAGCAAGGGGAGAAGGGCGGTAGGGACTTAGTAAGGCGGCCAGAGGTTCAGCAATAAAGTCCGGTTTATGTGCCAGTTGGTCAGCAAGTTGCAACAGGAATAAACTCTGTGTGCTGACGCTGATTTGCTGCGTACCTTGTTCGATCAACATTGGCACCAGCGCGGTAAGTTGTGTTCGCAGTTCATCGGGTTTGCAGGCAGCAGGCAGCAGGCAGCCGACGGGTTGCGTAATGCGATCTTTATTATCATCGTCTGCCGGATGCAGCGACCATACATAGAGCGGCAGCCGCCATCCCAGCAGATCAAAGCGCACGGCAAAGGCCTTCGCGGCGCTGTCCATCATGTCAGCAGTGAGAGGTGTCTGAGTCTGCAACTGACCGTTCGCGGTATGTTGCGCCAGTGCAGATGTCACCCAAATCACGCCATCCAGCGGGCGACGGCGCAGATTACGCAATGCGTTAAGCCACGCGCTGTCGGCCTGTGCGCCCAAATCTCCCCCCCACAACAACAGGGTACCGCTGTCTTCCTGCCAGTATTGCGACGTCAGGCCGGGTGTCAGACGCTCAACGTCAGCAGCGCTGCCGGTGAGCAGCAGAATGCGGACTTTGCGTGGCCAGAAACGGCCGTAGGTCTGGCGCAGGGCCTGACGGAGTTCGGTAAGCAAATGAACACCAGTAGTAACCTGTTTTAATTGATTAACATTGTTCGGATGGGTTGCCTGCTCGTTATTTAACCTGCGGAAGAAACGTAATCTGGAAGCTAATTCAACCAGCGAACGTCTGCTAATAAGTAGTAGAGAGAGAGAAAGAGAGAGTAATAAAATAGTACAAAAAACACGGAATTTATCTTCAGGTGATGTCCAGCCTAAGGACTCACCCCAGAAATAGTATATAAGAAATAAAAAGACTGTAACGATAAAGATAAAAAGAGCGCCAGAAAATCTAATGAAAAATCCTTTCATGCTATGAGTCGCTATTTATATTGTTGGTTGAGATATAAAAATAAGACACGAGGATATTGTCATGTTTATTTATAATTATGTAATTCCCAGGTTCGAGATTTTCATTTATATAATTAAGCTGCAACATCTCAGTAAGTGGAGGTGATTTGCATAAAATATCGGTCGTGTCAATATACATAAAGGATGATAATGCACTTTCAGACATAAAGTCAGCTGTATTTAATACAAGCTTGCTGATTTCTTCCGTGTTTAAACCAGAGTACACCACACCTGACAAATTCTTATCATCCGGCACTCCACCCCATGTAAACAGTTTTTGAATGCCGGACCAATCGTATTCAGGTCGATAAAGAGAGCCAAAGGGGGAGTTTTTATTATTGTCTTTATTTGTTTTTTTACCCAATAAAAAGGCAACGGATTCGGATTTACCATCAACATCATCGTCTAATAACGCATTCCCGAGAAAATTTGCGGAAATAAGGATCAGGTATTCACTTTGGGTTTCATCTAACCAGCTGTCAATTGACTTGGGAAGATTTTCACTAAACTCAAGCATTTCTAAGAATGGTGTATTACTAAACTGAAACACCCACATGCTCTCCATTATGGGTATTAAGTCTTCTTCAAGAACACAAATGATATTTACTTTTGTTTTAGAGGGTAGCAAAGTAAGATGCGTATGAATATCGCTAATTAATCCGTTCATAGTAAGGCCGAAAACTAACGCTTTTCTTTTCGCTACTTCATTTTTTATTGTTAGTTCACCCCCTGCTGAATTAAATAACAGATATCTGGTTGTGTGAGTATGTTTTGGAGTAAATCGCATTGGACATGTAATATAGTCAGTGCTATTAATTACATCCCCATTTATGTCAGGCAACCTAATCTGTAAGTCAATGATTTCAAGATTGAGGCGGCCTTTGATGAGTAGTTCTTGATAGTAATCGGTGCGAGTTGCATTCCAGTATTTTACTTCGATATTTTCATTATTCCAAAGTATAACTCTAAAAAGAAATGCCCCTCCCCAAATTAAGAAAGGCACTATCAAAAGTTGAGACCAGAAAATATAGATATTTTTTGATAGGTACTGTGGAAAATGAACCAGAAAAGAATACATATATAATAAAACTATACAAACTAATATCCCTCCCCAAATCCATAATGAAGGCGGGGGGCAAGTCGTTTTTTCTTCTGGGGGGATGTCGAAAATATCAACTGGCATAAATTCATTCCTTTAAAATACGCGAGCCAGCAGAAATCAATGTAGCACCACACGCACATCTATTTCCTTCTAAAGAAATAGCTAACCCGTTATCGCAATGATTATCATCACCTTCTATGATAAAGTTAACACCGTGCTCGGGGCATGTTACTTTGTCTGATTTACGCGCTACAGGCATCCCATCTATGCTAACTATATTTGACCCAGTAATGACAGTGCCACCATGAGTCGTTTTGTCGCCAACGTGAATGATTTTTTTCATAATTTAAGGCTTTTATAAGTGAGGGGAGTATTATTTTCCTACGATGACTTCAGGAAGTCTTTCAAGGAAAATAGGTTGGAACCCTTCAGGGTCATCTACTAATACGGGCTTTCCATTGGTCATCACAACATTTCCATTGCCATCTAATTTTGGAGTTTTTGGTTGAGGTTTTCCAGTTTTATCGTTGACTACAATAATTTTATCTACTCCTACAAACTTGAATGCTGCTTCAATACTGGTATCTACATAATAATCTTTTATTTTCTTAATGGATTTATTGAAGATGTCAATGCCATCTCCTTGTAATGCAGAGTCAGGGAATTCATCAAGTTTTATTATTGAATTGAAGGTTTTGCTAAAGAAAAATATTTTATAGAATATTTCCAACTCATCTGGTTTTGATTTTTTGTGGTATGCACAACCAGTATAAAAGCTCATGTAATCTTCTTCATCAGATAAAATACCATCACGCCTGTTAAGACAATTCAATATGTTGCTGGCTTCATTGTCATCTATCAGAAATTGTGATGTGTGGTTTTTTTGTTTTATTCTTATTACTTTTTCAGGCGCTAATTTTTCGTTGGCTGCGATGGTGTTTTCTTGATTTATAGTTCGTACATATTTCCCATCAAATATCCCCAGCCACAACTCCTGTTTTTTATTGACTAACCAATACTGGTTATCGGGTATGATTTTTTTTCTTTGATTGTCAGGAAGGCCGTTTTGTGTATTTTTGTATTCAAGAATTTGTTCTTTTTCTTCTTGATCAAATAAATTCTGTGCTATTTTTCTTGAATCATTTTTCCATGCATTAGCATCAACTTCCGGGAGTGATTCCTCTGACCAGCTTGTTTTGAAAAAACTGATAAAAATTAAAATAAAAACAATGCGATATTTCATGTTTAGTCCTTTTTAGTAGGGTAGTCAAAACCGTCAATAAATACTGCTGGGTCAATGTGATCTAGCACTCCTTTCCCTGTCGCCGCTTTAGTCCTAACCTCAAAATGAAGATGCGCTCCCAAACTAATGCTTGTCATAGAATGAGCGTTTCCTGTATTTCCGGTCTTACCTAATGTATCTCCGCACTTTATGAATGAGTTTTGTGAAAGATGCGAGGAGATCTCAGATAAGTGAGCATAAAAAAAATAAATGTTATTAATTGGCTTTCCTTTGTATATACAGAGAGATGCTTTGTCGTCTGGTAAATCAGAAGCTTGAACTATTATGCAAACTTGTTTGCCATAATCCCCTCTTGCAGGGTTAGTAATAAATGCTATACGCCCGTCAGCTACCGCATAAATAGTTGCTCCCGGTTCAGCTGCAATGTCAATACCCTGATGGGCTCTCGGCATTCCATGAGAGTCAGTCCTGACGTTAGGACCAAAACTTGCACTTCTGGCACTTCGTAAACCATGCGTCCTAATTTTGCATATATCCAATGGATTATGCCATCCTGAAGTATCACCAGCATTACCAGCATTACCAGCATTACCAGTGTTGCCGCCACTTTTTTGATTAGGAGGTGGGAGAAGAGTTTTTACATTTAGGTCGGGGTTTATTTTTTCTAATACGTTCTTTAATGATATTTTCACTCCAGTGGGTTCTATACGAAAATGATCTAGAACAATTGCAGAGTCGTATCGTTCCACGAGCCATGCTATATAAGCTGTCCTTGAGGTCTTGTCTATGGACAAAAAACGTTCTGCATCTTTATCTGTGACATTTTTGTTTAGTTTGAAGTCATATTCTGCATCAGAGTATGTTCTGCCATAATATTTCGAAGTGTCCTTCCCATTCGAAATTATATCATAGGCACCAGCCTCACCATTATGATGGCATAAATATGCTACCATCATAAGCTGGTCAGAGGTTAATGTACTAATTGATGGGAATCTCTTTGTCAAATTGTTGATTAACTCCTTGTCGTATAACCCTATCATATCTATGCTGTATGCAGCATCCATTCTGAGGGCTAGTATAGATTGCAAATTAATTTCATGTTGGATTCCATCTGGTGAGGTGCCATAAAATTTTTTTGACTGAGCGGAGTATTTCAAGGCCGTATAACCGTAAGTTTTGGTTAAATTCTGATATACCTTTGATGATGAGTTTGCACTATAACTTAACCACGTATTTTCAACAAACTGACCAAGCCCGGCAGCCGTAGATTTACTGTTAGCTGCACTGGCAATCCAACTTGTTTCAGCTTCTATTAAAGCTGAAAAACCCTCAGGCTGAAAATCATATTTATTCGATGCCTCAATAATAGAGTTTCGATATTTTTCTGCTACAGGCGGTAACCGTAATCCCTCACTAACATTGCCAATGTTGCTCACACTCGTTGGAATGCCACTCTCAGTGCGAGTAGTTTGGTTTATTGTAGATTCTTTATTTGACGCTGTTTTTGTATCGGAAACTCCTTTCTGAGATGAAGACGTTTTACTTTCCTGCCTGGCATTTTCTTTTTCCTGTTGTTTACTTGAGAGTTGAGGACCTTTCTCTACGCTGGTACTTCCTTTAATCACCATTTCTCTCGATGAAATTTTGAGCGTTTTCTTCCCTAGTGGCAATTTTTTATGGTCAGCAATGACTATATATTCTCTTTTATTCAAATGTTGCAGTTCGACTTTAATACCTTGAGTACTATCTTCAACAAGTAAACCATTGACAGCACCGCTTCCGTCAGTAACGTATTCATGGGTTTTATTGTCAAAAATCAGTTTAAGTTTTGCATTGCTGAGGGGGCGCCAGGCGAGATCATATATCCTTAGATTTAACTGAGTATCATAGGATTTATCTTTTGTGGGTAAATTTAATATTTGCCCGGGTTGGATAATGTGCTGTTCGGCTTTTGTGTTGAGCCCATTTATACGACAAAGTTCGCTGATTTCAATGGAAAAATTACGACTTATCTTCCATAAACTGTCACCAGTCTGAACGGTATATTTTTCCATGATTATGCCTCTTCCTGTTCATTAATTTCACCATCGTACTGTGGACCATGTTCGCCAATATCGACATCATCAGTAATCTCTTCATCAGGAATGGCATCGTCATCATCAGAAAAGAGGCTTGTCCATTTGTCATCCCCAATTATTGCATGGAAATTTTTTCCTGTAGGTTGACCGAAACAACCAGATTCACCATCATTGAAAACTGATGTCCATATTTTTTCTTTGGTATCACTATCAAAAATATTCACTTTCATAGTTGATGGTGCAGCATTCCCCAAGGCATCGAGTAGCATAAATTTTATTGATTGGGGGCCACTATCTGGTAATTCTGGCATTGTGGATTTAAGTGATGCTGGGCCGCTATAAAGAAGCTTGCTCTGCTTCATGGTAATATCCCCAGGGCAACCTAACTCTATATTTCCACCAGAAAGGCGTATATAGGCCCCGCCAGCACAAGCTAATGTTAATGTTTTAGCAGCTGTCAAAGTAATGCTTTCAGTTGTGCTGGTCAGTGAAATATCTCTTTTCGCAATAGTCTCAATATTTCCTGATTGCGCCTGAGAAACTAGGTCACCTTTTGCGGCAATTGTCTCGACACCTTCGTCTTCAGTAAAAATAGATATCTTTTTAGACGCGGCTAAGGATATATTCTTTTTCGCGCCTAATTCTGTACTTTGTCCAGATGTCATGTATATATTATTGCTCCCAGAGATCTGGAAATGACTGCCGCTTGCTAAAGCAATACCTTCTGGAGCACTTGCCAGCAATACTGCCTGCTGTAATTCAGATAATTTCTCTTCCATCAACTTTTGCTGTTGCTCATACTCTAATACCTGAGCTTTTGCTGCGAGTGCCGATTGCGAAAGCGATTCCATTTGACTATAAGCTTGCGAAAGTAATGTCTTGGCCGCTGCCATACCAAGCATTTGTTCGCTACCATCTGCCTGGTCTGCACTAATAAATAAACCCTTCCCGCCGCGTATCGCCCCCCATTTATCGGTTCTCAGCTCAAACCCTTCACCGCGTTGTGTTTTGTTTGCATCGACGTTATGCCCAAGGTTCAGCTGGGTTTTGCCGCCGTATTCCGTACTGAGTTTTATATGCTCTTCGCCGCGTTTATCTTCCATACGCAGCTTATTATTTGCCGGGGTACGGATAACGTTGCGGGTATTATTGGCTTCTGTCACATGATCGACATGGCGCGAGTCGTGCAGGGCATGGGCGATATAGGGGCGGTCGGGGTCGCCGTCATGAAACGCGATCGCCACTTCGGTGCCCTGGATCAGCGGGAAGTGAATACCATACACATCGCCACCGTAAGGTTTGGCGAGGCGGACAGGCATGCTTTCCTGACCTTGCAGTTTATCATCCTGATCGGCATCGAATTTAACACGGTATAAACCGGACGCATCCTGCCAGGCGTAGATATCGTTTGATTTCGCGCTGGTGACGCGTGCCATCATGGTGCCGCTGACTTTTGGGCGCGGCTTAAGGGCAGGGCGCCAGCAAAGGGTTTCGCTGTAGGGGACGGCGGCAATGGTTACTTTCAGCGCATCTTTGCGGCTGCCGGTGAATCCGGTGCGGATGAGTACCATCGGCGATGACAACAATTGCGGAAGCGTCGCTGGGATTGCGTTATCGGTTACTGTCAGAACCAGCGCCGGGTGCAGCGTAACATCAGTACTCGTGCCGGTTATGTACGTTTGCTGTGATAAAAAACGTTCGTGGTCTAGATTTGCCAGGAAATTCGCTGTTTCGGCAGCGGGATCTGATTTTCCGCCAGTATCCAGATGACGTGGCTTGTAGTGATAAACATCGCCATAGGTGGTGCCTTCACCTTCGCCACGGGTCATATCTGCTCTGGAAGACTGAAGCACTTTCTGAGCTTCTTTATGGTTATAATCCTTGGTGGTGACGCTGGCCTGTACGACATTTTGCCGCACGCTCAGCCCCCACACCGATTCTGCACCGCTGTCATTCATCCCTGACGGACTATTGAGTAGCAGCGTTTTTCCGAATTCGTATGCACTCTGCTTATCGGCAAAATGCACGACCTCAGTTTGCGTGTCTGGTTGTAACGTGAAGAAGTAGAAAATTCCCACTTCCGAAAGCAGACGCTCAATAAATTCCAGATCGCTTTCCTGATACTGGTTAATTTGTTCGCGTTTGGGATAGCTTTGCTTCAGGGAAAAGTCGTATTCCCAACCTTTGAAATCGTGCTCCTGAAGTATTTGCTCCACGACTTCCTGAACTGATTTATTAACGAAGAAACGGTGCGTACGGAATTGTTTATCCAGCAGGGAAAGGGAAGGCTCAACAATGATTTCGTATCTAACCTGATCACGTGAACCGGTCAGGCGTTGGAAGTGTGTAATGACACCATGAACGACTTTTCCGGTGACCGGATTGAGCAAATCTCCCGTCGCCATATTGAAGGTGGCTGGTTTGCTTAAGAGCATGTCAGCAGTGAGATCAGGGTAAGATGATGTGAACTTGATATTATAATGATACAGAACACTCACCTGTTCCAGACCTTCAAACGACTCAACATCCAGCGGATAAAGGCAGGACGGAATACTCAGGCTGTAACGATTCAGGCTTTTCTGGGGCATACTGGCCAGTGTATCAATCAGACTCATGTTGTTTACTCCATGTAATTGTTCAGCATCTGCAAGGTTTACTGCTGGCAGGCATCGGTCATTAAAGGCCATGATGAGGGGGCCAACGCATCACGGCAATATGGCAAAAATATCTCTCTTTCTGTCGGTGATACGTTATAAATACGTCCCTTGTTTATTTCCAGAGTGATAACAAAACTTCGCTGCTCAGCGTTTGTTTTTTCGAAGTGAATACCGACTCTATAATGAACAGACCCTTATCCGGGAAGTGGTAAAAAGAAGGTGGGATACATAATTTCCTATCCATCCAGCGGATATTAGCAGGACGGAATACTCAGGTTGTAACGGTTAAGCGTGTTTCGGGTAAGAGTAGATAAAAGATCCATTTTTATAATAACTTGCTATTTGAATAGGGGTTTGCTGGATAAGGTTTTTCTGCAGCTAGCGATAGTGGTCCCACTCATTGTAAATATAAGTAAGTGCGAATTTGTAAAGCCCATAACCGACGAAAAAGCCAAGAACCCCGACTACTCCGAAAAGAAGTCTGTAGGGTTCCTGAGAGAAAATAAAACACCAAATGGAATAAACTGTACTTACTAAACCTAGCGTCATGCCAATACCAGCAACGAGTCGGGAAATGATGATCAGGAAGAAATCTTTTATATTCATAGCCCACCAAAAAAAAATGCACAAATCCTATTGAACTCATCTGTGTCTTTATCTGACACTTCACAAGCTTTTTCGTAAGGTTTTACAATATCTTCAACTAGGTAATAAAGAAGGTCTAGGTCTCCAATCTTTTTCAATTTTAAGTACATTGCAGGATTTCTTTCACGTAAATACCTTGACGTATAAATAGCTCGAGATGCCTCGGCACCAACAGCTAAAATACCGCCGACAGCAAAGCCAGTGGTATAAGAGGCAACACCTTGGGATATAATAACTTTACCGATATTGAAACCGGTTAATTGAGAAAATATTATTTTTCCAGCTGTTGTACCCGATAGGTTTTTCGCAAAAGTTATTATTTTATTAGTATCAATACGTGAGATGAAATCTTCAATAAAGGGTTTTATAATAGCTTCTATGGTTTCTTGGCTAAATGTTGTTCTTTTAAAAAGCTTTACCAGTCTATATTTATCGTCTTGATTTTCACTATGATGTTCGCTATCCATAAAATCGTAACCCAGATAACCAATGCTGACAGGAAATGAGATAAAACCTTTTGCAACAGCACCCCAAAATCCATGGCTATCTACATTGATAGCATCAAGCATGTCGCGTGCAATCTCTTTTGCACCTTCCATAACGATTTTTCCCTTTTATTGTCTTGAGATATCTTACATTGGATTATCGTGCGCACTTTAAAATATTCATACTTTACTTAGTGAGATTCAGGGTCTCAGTATTACTTTTCTTCAGCATGTTTACTGTACATCTGTGCTTTTAAAATTTTAATGTAATAATATTTAAATTAATATGAATTGATGAAGTTTGCCGAATAAAAATCTCTTTTGCCATTAACTGTATTTATAACTGAGAAGCTTACGTTATATTCCTCTCCGGGCGTAAATTTAAACCCCATTAGCGGTAAGCATTTTTCTTTTGCAGATACTCTTTCGCTAATGTACACGGCAAACTCTGTTTTACTTCCTGATTTTTGTATTTTTAAACGCTCATAGACATAATTGTTATCTATCTTTGGCGGAAACACGCAGACATTTTTTCCATCTTGTTTTATTTCCGCTGTAGACCAGGGTATTTTATCTCCCAAGCATCCAGTCAAAAAAATAACATATCCTAAAATAAATTTATTCATACCATCTCGTTTAAAGTGGAATGGTGTCAGAACAGACTAACGCTAGTTATTAAAGGTGCGGAGCAGAATCTTATCTAACTTGTATTAATATAAATTAGTATAAACTTGGAACCAACTATGCCGCTATGGAAATGTAAATAAGTCCGGCGTCCTCTATCTCTTTTATATTTTCTGGAAGTTCTATATTGTTTCGCGCCGGAGACTACCCGGCGCTCCGTTACCGATATTTATTCTGCGGCAGAACCCTCAAATTCCAGCGTGATCCCTTCTTCCTCATCCCAGCCCAGTGCCAGCGCCGTGGCGCGTTGTTGCGCTGCCATGCGTTGCAACAGTTGCTGGCTCAGTACCGGCAGGATCTGCTGATTGAGCAGGCTGTCGATGTTGCGCGCACCGGTATCCGGCAGCATGCAGGCAGCGACCAGCGTGTCGTACAGACTTTCTTCGATGGAGCAGGTCAGGCCATAGTGCTTGTTCAGACGCTTCGCGACTTGTGCCAGTTTCATCTCAACGATAGTGCGCAGTGCGACGGCGTTCAGCGGACGATAAATCAGTGTCTGGAAGCGGGCGAGCAGGGCGGGCTGGAAATGATCGCGCAGGATCGGGCGCAGCAGTTCCTGTAAATCGCTGTCAGTGGCTTCCGGCTGTTCATCCAGCAGTTGCATCAGGCGGTCGCTGCCGAGATTGGCGGTCATCAGGATCACGGTATTGCGGAAGTCGATTTCACGTCCTTCACCGTCGCGCATAAAGCCGCGGTCGAACACCTGATAGAACAGGTTGATGACATCACGGTGGGCTTTTTCCACTTCATCGAGCAGGACGACGCTGTACGGACGTTTACGCACGGCTTCAGTGAGAATACCGCCCTGACCGTAACCGACGTAGCCCGGAGGTGAACCCTTCAGTTGGGAGACGGTATGCGCTTCCTGATACTCGCTGAGGTTGATGGTAATGAGGGATTTCTCGCCGCCGAACAGGCAGTCGGCAAGGGAAAGGGCGGTCTCGGTTTTGCCTACGCCGCTCGGGCCGACCAGCAGGAAGACGCCCAGCGGGCCATTCTCAGACGTCAGGCCGGTTTTGGCGGCGCGCAGACGTTGTGCCATGTCGGTCAGGGCATGATCCTGTCCGACGACCCGTTTGTTCAGGTGATTTTCCAGTTGCAGTAAATCGGTCTGCTCATCTTTCAGCAGGCTGGTGAGCGGCACGCCGGTCCAGTCAGCAATCACCGTGGCGACGGTACGGACATCCACGTCCAGCGACAGCAGCGGGGCGTTGCCCTGCAAATCAGTCAGATGGTGTTGCAGGCTGGCGATTTCCGCCTGACGGCTGATGTCCTGACGGGTTTCCAGCAGTTGCTGCGTCAGGGCTTTCTCTGCATGGTACTGCGTATCCAGTGTGGTGAGTTGCTCGCCTAAGCTGTCGGTCTGACGTTCAATCTGTTCCAGCCGGTCGCCATGAGTTTTGTTGCCCAGCGCGATGTCTTCCAGCAGAGCCTGCTCTTCCATTTCCAGCGCGGTGATTTGCGCCTTCAGACGGGTCAGATCTTCCGGCAGCGTATCCAGACTCATGCGTACACGGGCAGACGCGGTATCTAACAGGTCGACGGCTTTGTCCGGCAGCTGACGACCGGTGATATAACGTCGCGAAAGGCTGACGGCGGCTTTTACCGCTTCGTCGGTGATGTGTACGCCGTGGTGTTGTGCGTAACGGGATTTCAGACCGCGTAACATCAGGCATGCCATTCCGTCGTCCGGCTCATCAACCTTAACGATCTGGAAGCGGCGTTCAAGGGCGGCGTCGCGCTCAAAATACTGTTTGTACTCGCTCCATGTTGTCGCAGCAATGGTGCGCAGTTCGCCACGGGCCAGGGCCGGTTTCAGCAGGTTAGCGGCGTCCGCGCCACCGGCCTGATTGCCCGCGCCAATAATAGTGTGCGCCTCGTCGATGAACAGCAGCACCGGCGTCGGCGATTGTTGTACGGCATCGATAACATTTTTCAGACGCTGCTCAAACTCACCTTTCACACCGGCACCGGCCTGCAACAGACCGAGGTCTAAGGTGCGCAGGCTGACGGTTTTCAGGCTGTCCGGCACGTTGCCTTCGGCAATGCGTAACGCCAGACCTTCCACCAGTGCGGTTTTGCCCACCCCCGGTTCGCCGACCAGGATCGGGTTGTTTTTACGACGGCGGGAGAGAATATCGACCATCTGACGGATTTCATTGTCGCGGCCAAATACCGGATCAATCTGCCCGGCTTTGGCTTTAGCGGTGACATCCAGCGTAAATTTATCCAGCGCGGCCTGCAGGGCTTCACTTAATGACTGGCCATTCATGCCTGCATCAGATTTTGGACTGGCAGCCTCATCGGAAAGCGACGAAGGGGTGCGGTTCAGGCTTTCTTGTTGTTGCAGCTCCGGGCGCTCTTCCGACAACGCATCCAGCACCGGTTTCAGGCGGCGGATATGTTCTTCGCTCAGGCTGAACAGCGGCCACAAGCCTTCGCAGCGCAGCAGGCGCGGCTGCCCCATCAGTGCTTCGAGCAGGTTCACGCTGCGGATACTCTGGTTGTCATCCTGCAATGATGCGGCGAGCCAGCCCGCTTTCATCAGCGATTGTAAATCCTGAGAAATTTGCGGACGCGAATGCACGGAACGCGGCAGGGCATCGAGATGTGACAGCAGGCTTTGCCATAAAGCATCCATGTCCCACTCATAACGGCGGGCCAGAACGGTAATGTCACCTTCACCCAGTTCCAGCAGTTTGAGCAGCCAGTGTTCGACGGTGATTTCACTGTGGGCGCGGGTCTGGCAGAGCGTTGCGGCGGCTTCCAGCGCTTTTGCGCAGTACGGATTTAAGCGGCGAAGTAAGACAGCTGACTGATGTTCCATGCTAAATTCCTTTTTGTGGGTACGCTACCGCCCTTAGCCTTTTCCTTTGCAGGAAACCCAGGCCCATAAGGTCGATGTCCGGTGGTGTTTTTGTTTGCTCAACCGCCAGAAGCGGCTCAGGAAACAAAAACAGCAGACGGCGAACCGTCTGCTGATAAGGTCTTACGCGGTAGTACGTTCGTTCCAGGAATCGGAATGAATGATGTTGCCGTCTTTGTAGGTCCAGGTGATTTTTTCGTAACGCAGCTCGATCATTTCGAGGTGGTTATGTTTTTCAAACGCCGGGTCTTTGATGTCGTTCATTTTTGGCGCGACTTTCACCAGCTTGACGTTTTCCAGTTTGGTGTTGAAATACTCAACTTCCTGGCCCGCGTCATTGATGCGATACCATTTGAACTCAGCAGATTTCAGGGTCTGACCGGTGGTCACTGCTTTGTACAGGTACGGGCTGGAAGAATCGATTTCTTTGGTAAACAGGAACGGGGTGTGAATACGGGTACCCGTCAGTTTGCCGGTGTTGTTATCGGTCGGGATATACAGGTTGTGATCCTGTGCCACCACTTCGATGCTGCCTTCGCGATCTTTTACGTCTACGGAACCTTTAATGTCCGCACCGCCGTCGTCTTTCAGCCACAGATAAACAGGAATTGCCATGGGTAGTTCTCCATTTCTAAGGTAAACATTCATCAATCATTTGATGAACTTGGGGTTGCTGATGCTTTGCAGGCATCTGCCTGTGGCATCAGACTGATTTCGACACGACGGTTGGCCGCACGGCCTTCCGGTGTATCGTTTGTTGCAATCGGGCGACTCTCACCGTAACCCTGTACGGCAAAGCAGCTTTCGGACACGTCGCCGGTATCGCGCATCCAGTTGCGTACTGACTCTGCACGTCTGAGTGACAACATTTGATTGGATTTTTCATCACCTGTGTCATCAGTGTGACCCGCTACCACTATCAGCCAGCCCGGTTTGGCTTTGATCCCAACCAGCGCGTTGATCAGCACTTTGGTGGAGCTTGTTTTAAGCTCGGATTTACCCACGTCAAAAAGTGACAGGGAATCTAGCCGGATCGTTTTCGGCCCCTGAACAATTTGATTGATCACCGGTGGCGGCGGAGGGGGGGGAGTCCAGCTATTGATGGCGGTCTCCAGTGGTGCGATCAACCGAATCCCCTGATATAAGCCCAATGACATACGCATTGGTGCTCCGCTGCGCAGCCAACCATCCAGTAAACCGGCGTCGGTGCGTAATTGTTGCTGAGCAATCATCTTTGGCGAGGATGGCGTGCCGGAAAGACGGTTATATAAAGCGAGGTGGTCACCCACGCTCTGTACCAGACGCTGGTTATTTACAAAAGACGCCAGCAGGGCGAAGAGCAGGAAAACACCACATAGCAGCCCTGCCAACTGACAGGCTTGCATCAGCCGGGAAACGCCGTGACGTTGCGGCAAATAGGGCAGCAACACCTCCGGCAATGGCAGGCATTCTTGTGAATGGACAACGCCGGGGGTTAGCGTAGTCACGTCACCTATGTGCGCTTGCCACAGATTGTCCAGACTCCCGGCGACGGGCGTAAAACAAGCACCCCATGCGCAAGGGGTCAGCGCGGGGACATCGCTTTGCTGACGCGTCAGAATGCTGCTGACGTGAGTTTCAAGCCAGGGCAGCAGGCTTTCTATCCAAAAGACCGTGCTCAACCTTTCCTGAGTGTTTCTGATATCCAGTTGCTGGCTCCAATCCATCAGCGGTATGACGCCTGCCCCTGCTTCATGAACCTGAACGTTTTTGTTTCCCGGAATGATGGTAAACCACCGCTCAGCCAGGGTGTCTGTTACCACAGGCGGAGATAGCCAGGTGCTGACCCAGACGGGGGGAATTCCAGCCAGCCAGTTTTTGCATTGCACAATGGCACGGTGCCAGACATGGAGTTTTTGTGCGAAGTCGTCCTTATCCTGATGTTGCTCGGGGACTATGGCCAGAAGAATGGAGATCTGGGCGATTAGCGCCGGGCGTTCTGCCGCGAGATGCTGTGCCAACAAAGGCAAGTGCTCTGGAAAAGTGACCGGCAGATACCAGCCCTGACGTGTTTCACGGAAAAGGACCGAGTCGGAGAACAGCGGAGCACTGTCGCCACAAACCAGCACAACAGCGCCCTGAAAATCCTCAGGCGGAAGAACAGCGTCCGAAATGTGTGCATGTGCAATTTCATTACGGTGATTTTTACGCCACTGAATATAGCCCGTAGCACCACTCATGATGACCACCAGCATGCTCAGTGCCATCCGGCTTCCTGTGCCGAGCGGCCAGAAGCCGAGAATCAGCCATAAGGTCAAACAGGTCGCCAGAAGCAGCAGTATTAGCTGTGTTAATCCGCGCATCCGTCAGTGGTTCCCTGTCAACTGAGAGACCATACGTGTCAATTGCGTATTTAGGACGAACCAGAGCGCAATCAGAATCACGATGCCTGCAACCCATGAAAACCAATAGGTTCTGCGTCCGGAGCGCAATCGCAGCGAACGTGAAACAATGGGCATTTCCTGCGCTGAGGCGAAAGGCGGCACTAACTGATTTAGCTTGCGAACCACATCTTCTCTGCGCTCATCCCCTTGTTCGCGATAACGGCCAGAGAAACCCAACGTCAGCGCACGGTAAAAGCAGGTGAGCACCGCGATATCAGGAGCAGGTTCATGGAGCACCTTGCGAATACGTTCCCATAACTCCTCCCCTGCATTCAGAGTATTGAAGTAGCGTGCCTGAAGTGGGTCCTTAAGCCATTTGGTGTTTCCGCTATCTGGTTCCTGGCGGTTAAGTACACTTTCATCTAATAAGGCACATTGCGTATAAAGCATGTGGTCGCAACTAGATTCGCTGAATCCTGCGCGTGATAAGGATTCTCTCGCGCCATCAATCCAGTCGCAGGCCCGGCGGTAAAGAGCCTCACCGTCTTCTATTTTCTGGCCGTTACGCAACTGGCTGACCATCAACCAGCAGGGATAAAAAACTTCATCAACAATTGATCCATTTATCTTGCTCATGAGCGCAACACCGCAAACAGTTCAAGTTTGATTTCACCCAGTGAACCTGGGGTATAGAAAGCGCAGTTTCCAGCATCCAGCATTGCCTGGGCGGCAGGACTGTTCAGGTCCAATGCAAAATATTGGTTTTCAAGGCGCAACGGGATAGCGGCCGGTACATGAGACAGCGCCTTCATTACGACACCGTTCAATGCCACGTTGACCACGTCAGAAACATCCTCAAAACTCCCTGCTTTGCAGAGCAGCGGGAACTGAGTTTGCAGCAGGTGGTTTGGAATGGATGAGCGCACGGAAAGATAGAAATCAGCGCCGTCGCGCAGACGGGAATCATGCAGCGATCCGGTCCAGAACTGACCTTCATGCGTGAGTTCAATCGCCACCATACGCGATGGCAGGCTGGCCTCGAGCAGGGCATCCAGTAGTGTGAACAACGGCGGGAATACCTTCTCAGGCGCATCATGCTGATACAGAGGAATATCTTCCGCTTTATGCTCAAGGGAGAACGTCAGCAGGCTGCCAGCCAGACGGACCAGTTCACGATAGAACAGTTCCGGATGACGGGCCGGAGCCTGATATAGCTCCATCAATACCGGCTCCGCACTATTGAGCGCATTCAGCAGCCAGAACAGCGACACATCGGCGACGGCAAAATCAGCCATTCGTTCATTGCTTTCGCGGCGCATCGCCATCAGGCGTCGACGGCGGGCCTGAAGGCGGTGAATTAAATCACCGAGTTCCGTCAGGACTGCCGGAGAGGACGACAACGAGAGCATTGGCGGAATGAACTCTGCATCCGGTGTCCATTGGCCTTGTGCATTACGCACAAGACGGACAACAGGGCAGGTCAGATACGCGCTGTTCTCCTGATGGGAAAAACGGAGCGTTATCGAATGACGCTGAATAGCCAGTTCTGTCCGTTCATGCCCTGATAACTCCTGCACGGTGACCCATTCCTGGTGCCAACGACGTGGACGTTCACTGTCCTGACCGTCATCCAGATTGCCGCCATTGGCTGAAAGCAGAGGTAATGCCAGTACGACATCAACGCTGTCCCGGTCAGAAATTGAAGATAAGTCGCAAGCCGGAGGCAAATTATCCGCCAGCTCGGTATCAATCAGCGTCCCATCAGGAAAACGAACCTTCAGGCGTAAAGCATTCAACCTGGAAAGGGCTAATGAGCCGATGTCGAATGTTGCATCAATCACTCCCCAGGGATTTGCCAGAGCCATATGAGCAACCCTGTCAGACACAAAAGCATCCCAACGGGCTTGTTGCTGGAACTGTTGCGGGGCCAAAAAGGCCCCGTCGCTCCATAATGGGCGATAAATTTTCATCGTTTCTCCGCTTATGCCTTAGCTTTAGGCATCTGAGAAACCAGTGACAGATTCACGTCCATGCCTTCTACCTGGAAGTGCGGAATGGCATACAGTTTCACGCGGAAGAAGCCCGGGTTGTCTTCGATATCTTCAACGGTCACTTTGGCGTCACGCAGCGGATGAGAAGCCTGCAGGTCGTCGCCCGGATCGGTCATCTCAGTCACCAGTGTGCGAACCCAGGTATTGAGCTCCAGCTCCAGCAGACGGCGGTCTTTGGTGGTGCCGATGTTTTCGCGCTGAATCAGCTTCAGATAATGCGCGATGCGTGACAGCAGGAAGATGTACGGCAGACGCGCATTGATGCGGCTGTTTGCGGTGGCATCAGCCGTGTCATACAGCGCCGGTTTCTGCGCGGAGTTGGCAGAGAAGAAGCAGGAGTAGTCACGGTTTTTGTAGTAAGACAACGGGATGAAGCCCAGATTGGCAAACTCGAACTCGCGGGTTTCAGGGATCATCACTTCTGATGGGATTTTCACCTGATTGCCGGTACCCAGATCGTACAGGTGAATTGGCAGATCAGTGACTGCACCGCCCGCCTGCGGGCCGCGGATTTGTACGCACCAGCCATTTTTGATGAAGCTTTTCACCATATTGGCGGCAAAGGCGAACGCCGCGTTGGTCCAGAGATATTTCTCGTGATCCGGACCTTTCACTTCTTCAACATAGTTGAAACTGCGAACAGGGACGGTATCCGGGCCATACGGCAGGCGGCCGAGTACGCGCGGCATTGTCAGGCCGATATAGCGGGAGTCGTCGGAATCACGGAAGGATTTCCATTTGATGTATTCGGCACGGTCAAAGTAGTTACCGATATCTTTAATCGCCGCCACTTCTTCCATTGAATCTTTCAGGAAGAATTTAGGGCCGACCGCACCGACGAACGGCATGTGCGCAGCAGCAGACACTTTAGAAATGTTGCGCAGCAGGGCGACATCTTGCGCCGACGCGTCAAACTCGTAGTTGGAAATCACAGAACCGATTGGCTCGCCGCCCGGTGTGTCATATTCCTGAATATAGGTATGACGGTACAGGCCGCTCTGAACAATTTCAGGGCAATCTTCGAAATCCTGACGTAAATCGTCTTTGGACACGTCAAGCAATTCGATTTTCACGTTCTGGCGGAAATCAGTACGATCAACCAGGAACTTCAGACCACGCCAGCCGGATTCAACGCGCTGGAATTCCGGGTGATGCATGACCACGTCCAGCTGACGGCTGATCTGGCTGTCGAGTTCGGCAATGTGGTGGTCGAGCAGCGTTTTATCCAGACGTTCAACCGTCTGACCTGACAGCTTCAGGCGCTCCAGGAAAACCTGTACAGCGGCGGTAACGCGCTGATCGGCGGTAACATCTGCCAGCGCCGACGTATCCTGAAAATCATTCAGGTCACCCAGTGAGGAGACCGGTGTCAGGTTGATTTTATCGAACAGGGAAGCATATACCGTACCGGTTTCCGGGCGATCCAGAACCGTCGTCTGGCTGGCAGAGGAGTTTTCAGTATTGACTGACATAAGCATTATCTCGCATTAATCCGTTAAGTGGAGGCAATTACGCCTTAGGTGCCAGGGCATTCAGCTCACTGCGCAGTTCATTGCTCAGTGAAGGATCTTTCAGAATGGTTTCAAGCTCTTTACGGAAGGTGGCGTTATCGAGCAGATTGGATTTAAGGTCGCGTAAGAGATTACGCATGGCCAGCATGGCGCGCAGTTGGGGGATCTGACGGGCAACCTGTTCTGGCTCAAAGTCTTTCATTTCATTGAAATTAAGCGCGACATTCTCTTCACTGCGATCGCCTGCCAGCGTATTTTCTACGGTCAGGTTCAGTGACGGGCTGAATTCAGCCAAAACGCTGTTAAAGTTATTCTTATTAATGTTCACTTTTTCGCGTTCAGATAACGGGCGGTTCTCTTTTCCGTTACTGTAATCGCCCATTACCATCAGTTTTAATGGCAACTCGACTTTCTTCTGTGCGCCGCCGGTGTGCAAATCCAGCTTGATATTGACGCGCGCTTTCGGAATTTCATTCTGGAAGCTATTAGACATGCCTATCCCTTATTTATGGAGTGATAAACGCTGCCGATGATTCTTAAAATATGATATTGGCAACCCTGCCATAAACTGCATCCTTGCCCGTATAACGCGGCGGGAAAATCAGGGTCACTGGCGAACCATAATATTTATGAGAAACATTTCGCAGTGTGTTTTGATTTTATCTTGAAAGTGGAATTTCAGATAAGTACCTGTGTACGACATTTTAGAGAAACACCTAGCTTAATAGATAATCAAATCATGTAACCAAATGTTTCTGTCTTGCGAGGGTGACATAAGAGATAACTACGTTGATATATAGGAATTTTCTACGCGCTTGCCCGCAGGCCTTGCTGTGCATGGGTTTTACTTAAGCGAAATTTAAAATTTAATGGCAATTTCCTTTAAAACTGACGAAAAATAAATAATTCATTCGCTCGGTGAATGCTGCTAAATTCATATAACTTCATTTCCTGACGCATTTAATTTATAAGAATTTTCCTCTAAAACCCCTAGGAATATTCACAGGGGGTATGTGTAAGATGTCATATTAGAAGTGTGAGGCATGAGAAATTTTGCACATTTTTATTTGGAATTAAGGGGGGGTTAATAGTGATAAACATGTGGGAACTATTTTTAATGGGATTTTGTTCGCATTTTTAATGCTTACGTGAAAAATCTCAATGTGAACGCTTGTTGAATATTCTGAGTGTTTTAGGGTCCCGCGTATCGATGAGTACGCGGGTAAATTTCCGCTACGATCGATCATCCTGCCATAAATTTCAGATAGGGCGCTGGGAATGTTAAACATTTGATGTGAAATGCCGATATACAGACTCCTGCTCCGTTTTGAGAATCTCCCGATGTCGCTTAAAAAGTCGTCTTTGCTTGTCCTGGTAGTGCTTTTTGCCCTCTTTTTCACCAGTATGCTGTCGAACGTCTGGCTGCTCACCCGGAGTAATCACTCACTGGATGACGTGAACAAAGAGATCCGTGTGGTGCTGTCTATTATTGATCCGATAAACCACAGCCGGACCTCCCGTGTCCGGGTGATGGAATATATGAAAGAAATTGAAAATGGCGATGGTCAGCAGTCAAAACCTGCGCTGGACGGCGTCAGTGACGTTATCAGCAAAGCCGATGCGGCGTTTCAGGCGTATCTTGCTGCACCCAAATTGCCCGGTGAAAGCGGGCTGGCCGAGGAATACCGCAATACCTATCAGGATTATCGCCAAAACGGTATCCAGTCTTTGATCGATGCAGCGAAAGCGGGCGATCAGGCAGCGTTCAAAGCGCGGATACCGGTGGTGGTAAAACTCGATCGTCAGTATGAAATCGTGCTGGATAAAGTGCTGGCGCTGCATGAAGAGTACGCCAGAAATCTCAACAGCGATGCGCAAAGCAACTTCAAACTGGGTATCGGACTGACGATCGGTTTTGGTTTGTTATTCCTGATCATCATTATCAGTGTATTGGTGTTACTGAAACGTTTTGTTCTGACACCGTTGCTGAGTTCCCGCGATCATTGTCGTCAGATTGCAGAAGGCTATCTTGATACGCCGGTGCCGGTTAAAGAAAAATCCCGCAGCGAAATCGAAGAGCTGATGCAGTCGATGGAACATATGCGTCAGTCGCTGACGCGGATTATCGGGCAGGTGCGCGACACCAGTCATACGGTAGCGCATGCATCACAGGAAATTTCTGCAGGTAATATTGATCTGGCTTCGCGCACTGAACAACAGGCTGCCGCGCTGACACAGACTGCCGCCAGCATGGAAGAACTGGGCGCGACGGTAAAACAAAATACCGAGAACGTTTCCCGTGCCAGCAGTCTGACCCGTGAAGCGGTGCAAAATGCGCGGGCAGGTGAGAAAGTTGCGCAGGATGTGATTGGCACGATGGGGCGCATTAACAGCAGCTCGAAAAAAATCGAAGACATCACGGGTGTGATCAACAGCATTGCCTTCCAGACAAATATTCTGGCGCTCAATGCCGCCGTCGAAGCCGCGCGCGCGGGCGAACAGGGGCGCGGATTTGCCGTGGTGGCCAGCGAAGTGCGCAGCCTGGCACAGCGCAGTGCCGTGGCAGCAAAAGAAATTGAAAGCCTGATTTCGGAATCAGTGACCAATATCCGCGAGGGGTCTGATCAGGTCTCACGTACCGGTGAATCCATCTCTGCGATCATTTCTTCCGTCACACAAGTCAATGTATTGATGGAACACATCTCGACGGCATCTGATGAACAAAGTCGCGGGATCAGCCAGATTGAACAGGCGGTGACAGAAATTGATGGCGTGACACAACAAAACGCCGCACTGGTTCAGGAATCAGCGGCTGCCGCCGCGTCGCTGGAAGAACAGGTCTTATATCTGACGCGATCTGTATCAGCGTTCAGGCTGGCGACGGTGTAATTAATCACTGTAATCAATATATTTTCAGCTGGAAGAGTTAATTAAAGCCGGTCATATCATAAAAAATGTCCGGCTTTATTATAAATGAAAATTAGTGAAGTTATTTACAAGGATTACTAATTATTTTTGTTTTCGTCGATATATTTCTCTGTCAGGGGGAATAACTATTATTGTGAATCTTAACTTTGGGTATATGATGGACGCGGCTAATAATAAAACGTAATCATGTATTCATTTACCAAGTTAATGAATGGTTTGTTAAATATTGATGTTGTCATTATTAGTCAATGACCTCTCCTGACTTATATAGGGAAATACAGATGCCTGATATAAAAAATGCCATATCCTTGTTTGCGTGGGTACTGACATCGACCTTTGCTGTTTCGGCAATGGCGGCGGATGGAACCATTACCTTTAATGGAAAAGTGACAGACACCACCTGTTCAATTGCCGTGAATGGCGGTACCGGGAATGCAACGGTGACATTACCCATGGTTTCATCAAATAGTCTGAAAATATTAGGTGAAACCGCCGGTGCAACGCCCTTCAATATCTCTTTGACCGCGTGTTCCGGCACTGCATTAGGCATGGCCAGCACATATTTTGAACCGGGGACGTATGTCGACAGTACAACCGGCCGGCTGAATATTGATTCGACCGTCTCGGATGCCGCAAAAAATGTTCAGGTTGAATTACTGAACGCCAGCATGGATCCCATTATCGCCGGGACTTCTGTTGCAAATGGTCAGAATGATATCGCGGTGGACATTAGCGCAGGCAGCGGGACATTAAATTATTTCGCCCGCTATTACGCTACGGCGCAATCCGTTGCAGGTTCTGTCGCTACGCAAATTGATTACACGATGACTTACGAGTAACACATGTTGGGGTGAAAGAGGAGTTTCACCCCCTATTAACAACAGAGGATTTCAGGGATGGTAAAAGCTTTATTTCTTAGCGTAATAATCGCCTTCATTTTTTCTTATAAAGCCTACTCAGAAGTGGTGATCAATGGTACCCGGATTGTGTTCCATGCACAGGATAAGGAAGCCGTTGTCCAGCTGAAGAATACCGGTAAAAATCCTTATCTTGTACAGATGTGGCTGGATAAGGGTGACCCCAACGCCAGACCTGGTGAGGTTACTGTGCCCTTTGTGGTGAATCCGCCCGTGGTGCGTATTGACCCTGAAAAGGGGCAAGCCATCAGGCTGATGATGACGGGCGGGCAATTACCTCAGGATCGGGAAACTCTATTTTGGTTTAATCTTCTGGAAGTACCGCCCAAAGCAACGGCGATGATCCAGTCAGGGAATAATGTGTTGCAGATGGCATTCCGCACGAGGGTGAAACTATTATACAGGCCTGATAAATTGCATCCGTCACCTGTGGAAGTGTATAAGGCTTTAAGGTTCTCACTCAGCGGCGATAAATTAACGCTCACCAATGATTCTCCCTATTTTATTACCTTCAGTAAGCTGGAAATCAGAAAATCAAAAAATTCTGCTATCCTCGCACGCGTGGAGCATTTCGACCAGAGAATGGTGGCGCCTGAAGGGAAAATAGAATTCATATTGAAGTCTGTCGCAGATCATCCTCTTCATGGTGAGACTTTATTTTACAGCGTCATAAATGATTACGGCGGGGAATCAATTAATGAACAGGTGTTGGGGAATAATATCTGATGCAACACCGTTCTCATTGATAGTGACGTTAATGAGAATGGCTGTGGGGGTAATATCAGTATTCGTTTTTAATGCTCATCCGGCGGAACAAAAAGAGGTCATATTTAACAGTGCCTTTCTGCGATCCGCTATTGACGTGAGTGAATATGCAGAAGGTAATCCTGTTCCCCCCGGAAAACATCGGGTAGATCTATATGTCAACGATAAATGGAAAGGGCGAACCGAGGTTAATTTTGCTTTGCCGGATAATGACTCAAAAATTGCCCGTGCGTGTTTTGATATCCGGCTGGTTTCTGAAATGGGTATCGATATTGAAAAACTTAATGCCAATGTCGTGGAGCAACTTAAAGACACCGCTCACTGCAACGATATCAGTCGCGTGCTCACCGGACTCGATAGCCGTTATGACGTCACCACTCAGCGTCTCAATGTGCAAGTTCCGCAGATTTATTTGCTACGTCATGCGCGCGGTTATGTCAGCCCTGAATTATGGGATAAAGGTATCACGGCGGGGACAATTGAATATGACTATAACGCCTATCATGCCGAAATGTCGGAGACACAAAATCTCTCGACACAATATCTCGGTTTGCGGGGCGGTATAAACTGGGATGTCTGGCGGTTGCGCTACAGGGGCACATTTAACTGGAGCGATGAGAATGGTTGGGACTATGACAATACCAGCACCTACCTTGAACGCGCGATAGTGCCGTTGCGCAGCAAACTGGTGATGGGAGAATCCATGACCGAAGGACAGGTGTTTGACAGTGTAGGTTTTCGCGGGGCGATGCTGGCTTCAGATGACCGGATGTTTATGGATTCGCAACGCGGTTACGCGCCGGTGATCAGTGGCGTGGCAAATACCAATGCGCTGGTCCGGGTGTCCCAGCGCGGTATGCGCATTTATGAAACCACGGTTCCGCCAGGTCCTTTTATGATTGATGATCTCTATCCGACCGGCACCGGCGGCGACCTGCTGGTGACGCTGAAAGAAGCCGATGGCAGCGAACGCAGTTTTACCGTGACCTATGCATCGATTGCAGAATTACTGCGACCGGGCACCACACGCTATACCCTGATGACCGGAACATACCGCAATGCCACGGTGGATGAAAAACCGCTGATTGCGCTGGGATCGTTACGACACGGGTTTACCAATTTGATCACCGGTTATGGTGGCCTGCTGGGTGGGGAAGAGTACCAGTCTATTGCCGGAGGTATCGCCCTGAACATGGCGGTGGGGGCAGTGTCTGGGGATATAACCCATGCGCGTACACAGTTGCGAAATGACATCGAAAAAGAAGGACAGAGTGTCAGTGTGGCCTTCTCAAAAATCCTGCCGGTGATCAACACCCACATCACGCTGGCGAATTACCGCTATTCAAGTGCCAGTTATTACAGCATTGATGATGCGATGCTGATGCGGTATGAGCAAAACCAGTCAGGTAATACCGGTTATTCCGGCAGTATCAATCGTAAGAATCGTGCGCAAATCAGTGCAACACAGGATTTACCGGATGTCTGGGGAACGATGAACCTCAGTGCCAGTACTCAGGATTACTGGAATAAAAGCGGACGTGATACTGAATATCAGATTGGCTACACCAATACGTTTACGTGGTTCAATCTGAACATCAATGCCAGCCGCACAAGGGATCTGGTCAATAATGTCTCGGATACCAAAATTGCCGTGGGGATTTCCTTACCTCTTGGCAACCGCGAAACATCAGCTTACCTCAATTCAACCTACCTGCAGGAACGCGATCATCAGGGCGTGCAGAACGCGATCGCGGGTTCGGCGGGAGAAAGCCGGCAATATACCTATAACATTTTCGGTAATACCGACCATTATTCCACGGCGGAAACCCGCAATACCGTCGGGGCAAGTGGCAACTGGAATTCCCCTTATACCCGTCTGGGCGGCAGTGTTTCCGCTGGACAAGGCTATCAGCAATATGGTGTGGCGCTGTCGGTTATGGCAATGGCGTGGTATTCACACCTCTTATGGGTGACACGATGGCGGTGGTGGAAGCGGAACATGCCAGCGGAGCCACCGTGACCAACAATTCCAGCCTGTCTCTGGATAAATCCGGCAAAGCCGCAGTGCCGTATTTAACGCCATACCGCCAGAACAGCATTGAACTGGATCCCAAGGGACTCTCCAATGACATTGCGCTTGACGTCACCAGCCAGAACAGTGTGCCCACTGCCGGTGCGGTGGTGTTATTGCAATACAAGACCGATTTCGGCTATTCCGCATTGCTGCATGTCAGCCATATTCGTGGCGAGGAGATTCCGTTTGGTACGCCAGTCACCGATGAAAATAACGAAACGGCCGGGTACATCGCGCAGGGCAGTCAAAGTTTTGTGAGGGTAAAAAGTCGCGAAGGAATACTCAGAGTGAAATGGGGAAATGCGCCGTCGCAGCGTTGCGCGTTAAGGTACCGGCTGCCGGATGATACGCAGACCAGGGACGATAATCTGCGGCGTGCCGACGTGGTATGCCAATAATCAGGGAAAATGACATGGGCAAAATCTTCAGAGCGATCTTCTTTGTCGCATTCATGTTTGCCGGAATGAATGCCCGGGTTCAGGCGGAAGGCAGTTGGGTTGATTGCAACCGGACAAACGGTGTTTACCAGTATTTTGCTTCTACCGTCATTCAGGTGGGTAAAGATGCGAAGGTGGGTGATTTGCTGGGGGGGTGGATGACCTCTTCGAATCCGACGGCATGGACGTGTGCTCAGAGAAATACCGCTCAGACCATTTCACCGCAGATGGCTGTGCTGGGCTATCCCCCTTATCCCATCTGGAATGCTATATCGACGGAAGGCCAGACTTACAGTGTTTACAATACGACCGTAAAATCCGGCCTTGGTTATGTCTCCCGCTGGCGCTATACGGTAAAGGGACAGACCAGCGTGTGGTACCCGCTGACCGTGGCGCCGGGGATCTTTCAAATACCCGCGGAACTTTTCCCTGTCACCTATGACAGCGGAAAGTCCTTTAATGTCGGTGTTGATGTACAGATCCGTTTTGTTAAGACGGCAACGTCGCTGAGTGCTGGCCCGACACCGCTTTTCGACCCGATGTACATGCGCCATTATCAAACTTATGGAGGAGCCTCCGAACAGGGCAGTGGCACCTATATGATCGCGCAGTTTGCGAACGGAGCCGCCATTATTGCGACGGGGGGAACCTGCACGACGCCCAACGTGGATGTTACATTGCCCCCGCAGCCCGGTCAGAATTCAGCGGCCCGGGTTACACAACCTCCCGCACGGATTTTAAACTCAATTTCACCCAGTGCCCGGCCGGGCTGGCCAGTATCAGCTATTCGTTTACGCCAACGACAGCGATTAAAAACAGTTCGCAGGGTGTGTTTGCATTGGACAGCACGTCAACGGCTGCCGGAGTCGGATTACAAATGCTGAATGATCAGGATGTTCCGGTGACATTCAATACCGACTATTTGTTGGCGGATTATAATTCCAGCGCGGCTAACGCGAACTATGCGATCCCCCTCAGGGTCGGTTTGTATCAGACTGAAAATACGGTCTCTTCAGGGAATGTAAGTGGTGCCGTGACTTTTACGCTGAAGTATAAATAATTAAAAAGAGCTGTTGTTCGCCATGAAAACCATAACATCACTGCCACTGTGTATATTGCTCTGGGCATCATTCCTTCATCCGGGAATAAGTGAAACGTATATAAACCGGACTCGATTAATATTCACCCCTCACTCCCTCGATGAATCGTTCACCCTGGTAAATGAAGGGGCTAAGCCTGCACTTATGCAGTTCTGGATTGATAAAGATGATGCGGAAAAGAAACCTGAACATATTCAGGTTCCCTTTATTGTGTTGCCGCCGGTCTCAAGACTTGAACCTAAAAGTTCACTGGGGATACGCGTACTGTATACGGGTGAGAATCTCTCCAGACAGGCAAATGCCGAGTCACTGTTCTGGCTCAATGTCCTTGAAATTCCGCCCGAAATGTCAAAGGAAGAAGCGAGTCATACGTTGCAGATGGCAATACGCACCCGGATCAAAGTTTTCTACCGTCCTCCTGCAATTGGGAAACTCACCAGCAGAGAGGCCATCACGAGATTATATTTTTCTCACGCCACCGAAAATAACAAATCGCTGCTTCGCATAGAAAACCGGTCGCCTTTGTATATCACCCTGACTGAAGTGAAATATAACGATGGGCGACGGGAAGACAATTTACCTGATGATGGCATGATTGCCCCTTTCAGTCATATCAATATTCCCTTTGCTCATTTTGATAAAAAAGAAAAATCAGCGGTACGCTTCAGATACATAGATGATTATGGTGCGGTGAGTAAATATCATGCTGCATCCGTAAAATAAGAATGTATTTTCAGTCCGTCCGCCATCGCATGGGGGCACGGACTGAAGGGATCACAGCCCGGTATTCCATATTGCACTTTTATCTGAACACGCCCACGGCTTCTACCAGCCTGTCCGCCTGTCGTTTCAGCCCGGAAGAGGCGTTGGCACCTTCCTGAACCTGAATTGAATTCTGATGCGTGATGCGATCCAGTTCTTCTATTGCTTTGGCAATATCGAGTAAACCCAGATTTTGTTCTCCGGTGGCACTGCGAATTTGTCCGATCAGGGCGCTGACATTTTGTACCTGAGAGACAATGTCGGCCATGGTTTTCCCCGCCTGATCAACCTGCTTCGAACCCGAGACCACCGTTTCCACACTGCTGTCGATCAGACGTTTGATTTCGCTGGCGGCGCTGGCGCTGCGTTGCGCCAGACTGCGGACTTCACCCGCCACCACGGCGAAACCTTTGCCTTGTTCACCTGCCCGCGCTGCTTCGACGGCGGCATTGAGTGCCAGAATATTTGTCTGGAAAGCGATGCCATCGATCACATTGGTGATGGTGGCAATTTGCCGGGAACTGTCGGTAATTTCCTGCATGGTGCCGACAACGTCCTGCATCGCATTGCTGCCTTTTTCCGCTGCGGCGCTGGCTGTCAGGGAAAGTTTGTCCGCTTCGGCCGCTGTCTGAGTGTTACTTTCAACGGTCGCGCTCATCTCATTCATTGCCGCTGCTGTTTGTCCGACGTTTGCGGCAGTTTGCTCCGTACGCTGACTCAGTGCTTCATTACCATTCGCCAGTGACTCGCTGGCCGTGCGGACTTTATGCGCCTGGTCGTTGACGTCATCTACCATCCAGCGGCAGATCAATCCGAGCTGGCCGACCGATCGTAACGTCATCCCAATTTCATCGACGCGCGCCATCGGTGTGATCGTATGACTCGCGCCACTGGCCACCCGCAAGGTCTGACTGCAAAGTTGTTCGACCGGACGGGTGATTTGCCATTCCAGCCAGCAACCCAGCAGCAGAATGAAAAATGCATTGAGTGCTAATGCCATCGTCATTTGCATGGCGGGCAGGGAAGCCAGCGCAAAAAGTGCGAGTGAGTTAAGGAGGAGGAGTGCCAGCAAACTGCTGCGGATCCGCCAGCGCACCGTGAGCGTTTTGAGAATGGAAAAACTGCGGGTGATGCCGGTACGGATCAACAGTCCGCGATGCAACCGGCGGTTGTTCAGTTCGCCACGATTCATCTTGTCATACAGCGTTTGTGTCTCACTGATTTCGGCGGCGGTGGGTTTGGTGCGGACAGACAAATAGCCTTTGGTTTTCCCGCCACGAATGATCGGCACAACGTTAGCGCGCACCCAATAATGATCGCCGTTGCTGCGGCGGTTTTTCACCAGCGCAGTCCAGGGAAAACCTTGCTGTAATGTGCTCCACATATCTTTGAATGCGGAAGGCGGCATATCGGGATGACGAACAATATTGTGAGGCTGCCCGATAATATCTTCACGGGCAAAACCGCTGACTTCAATAAATGCATCGTTGGCGTAGGTAATACGGCTGTCGGCATCAGTCGTTGACATTAATGTGGCATCGTCAGGGTACTGATATTCCCGTTGGGATACTGGTTGATTATTGCGCATAGTGACATTTCCGTGGCCAGACTGCGGTTTGAATGAGATTAAGGATCCTTAACTATTAACATGTCGGCATAAGCAAAATTTTCTTTAGCGGGAATACTCACGTTCCCGGAATTAATCGTTTCTCGAGGCAAGGCAGCCCGTTTTTTGCCCATTTACCGCCTGCCGTGGCGATGTTTTAAGCAAAGCGAAGGCTTTATCGCCATTTCATTCACACACCATCACGCAGCGGAGTTGCCAATTTTTCTTTATACGACGTCGTTGTGACTCCAGACTTAATAGGTCTGGAGTCATAAACCTTTTGCCTAAGATCTTCAGGCTTGTTATAACTCTGCCCTATGATTTTTAAGGTGAAATTAGGCAGATGAATAACGCCGGATCCGCAACAACCGCTGAAACAGGATTTGCTGCCGAAAATGTCGGGCGGCATGTGCTCGCCTATCTTCAGAAGATCAAAATGACGCCGCTGGCAAAACTGGATGATTTTGATGAAGAGGGGAACGCGACCGTCGGACAGGTGATCAATATCTGGATCCGGCTTTCGCTGATCCTGACGAGACGCCGTCCGGAGATTGCGGTGTCCTCGTTAATGAAACATGTGTTGCCGGTAATCGGTGAAGTGCCATTAAACAAAATGACCCGTTTGCGGCTCAACAGACTGTTCAACGTCTTGCTGGCCGAAGGGAAAATTTCAGAAGCCAAACGCGTGTTCGCGTTGTGTAAGCAATTTTTCGGCTGGGCGGAAACCCAGGGCTATCTGACTCATTCGCCGCTCAGTTCAATGAAACGCCGTGATGTCGGGGGGAGAAATACGCCGCCTCGCGAGCGGGCGTTAACCGATGCGGAAATTTGGATTTTCTGGCATGGCCTTGATTTATGGGATATTTCAGAACAATGCCGCTGGGCATTACGGCTATGTCTGCTGACGGCAAGGCGTCCGGATGAAGTGGTGCGCGCCCGCAAAGAGGAGTTTCATTTACGTATTGGCCTCTGGCGGCAGGGAACGCGCAATAAATCAGCCCGCGACCACAGTCTTCCGCTGACGCCGCTGATGATCACTTGCATTAATGCGTTGATTTCAGCCAGCCCCGGAGAGAGTCCGTGGCTGGTACCTTCGCCACTCGATGCGCAAAAACCACTGTCGCGTGGCGCGGTGACGCAGGTCATCCGGCGGATGTTACGGGCGGAACGCGGTCTCGGCATTGACGCTTTTACGACGCGCGATTTACGCCGGACAGCACGATCAAAATTATCCTCCCTGAATGTGCCTAACGATGTCGCCCGTAAAATCATGAATCATTCACTGGAAGGGATTGACCGTGTTTATGACACTCATGATTATCTGCCGCAGATGAAACAGGCACTCGACGCATTTTCTGACAATATTCAGGGCATCATTGATGCGCCGGATTATCTCGATTTACGTCATCAGTTTGAAGGCGAATCCCTGCAGGTTCATGAAAGTTCGCTGCTGTATATGGAAAGATAACCGCGTCAGGGCGATGTTGACCAGAAGACAAAGATCCACGATTGATAACAAAAAAGCCGGTCAGAAGCAGACCGGGAATAAGCCAAAGATGTGAACTGCTACACTTGTGTATTGATTTGGCAACGCCAGAAGACAGAGGACTTAATAATGCTATCACAACGAAACAATGCCATCGGGCTGCCAGAACCGACGCAGACCCTTTTGCTGAGCAGCGGCACCGCAGAGAAAAAACGTCAGGAAATCCGCGATTATTTTATTCAGACCTGGGAATTGTATGAGAGCCTGTTTGACTGCCTCGCGGACGAACGCGCTTATTTTACTAAGGCGATTTCACTGCGCCATCCGCTGATTTTTTATTTCGGCCATACCGCGACGTTTTATATTAATAAACTGATGGCAGCGGGGCTGATCCCGAAACGTATTGATTCACAGATTGAAGCCATGCTGGCGATTGGCGTCGATGAAATGAGCTGGGATGATCTTGATGATCAGAACTATAACTGGCCGTCTGTCGCCAATTTGCGTCAGTATCGCGACAAAGTTCGGGAAGAAGTGCTGGGGATTATTGATTCCATGCCGCTGAGTTTACCCATTGGCTGGGACAGTCCGGCGTGGGTGGTCCTGATGGGTATAGAGCATGAACGCATCCATCTGGAAACGTCCAGTGTCTTGATCCGACAGTTACCGGTGGAATGGGTTAAGCCTCAGCCCCATTGGCCAGCCTGTGATCTGGCCCGGCATGACCGGAATACGGTGCCGGAAAATACGACACTGGCGGTAAAAGGTGACGTTGTCACGCTGGGTAAGCAAGATGATACCTATGGATGGGACAACGAATATGGCACATCTGAGCATAAAATTCAGGCCTTCAGCGCCAGTAAAATGCTGGTCAGTAACGCTGAATTTTATACTTTTGTGCAGGCGGGCGGTTATCAGGATGCACAATGGTGGGACGACGAAGGGGCAGGCTGGCGGGATTTTGCGCAGGCCGGGATGCCGACTTTCTGGGTCGGATCTCCGCAGGAACCTGAACAACTTAAATTGCGGCTGATGACGGAAGAAGTGCCGATGCCGTGGGACTGGCCGGCGGAAGTGAATCAGCTGGAAGCGGCTGCATTTTGTCGCTGGAAAGCGGCGGAAACCGGGGAATCGGTGCAATTGCCAACAGAAGCGGAGTGGATGATTTTGCGTAATCAGGTGCCTGGTGACCAGCCAGACTGGGAAACCGCGCCGGGCAATATCAATCTGGCGTGGTGGGCATCATCCTGTCCGGTGGATCATTTTGCTCAGGGTGATTTTTACGATGTGGTGGGCAATGTCTGGCAATGGGCGTCTACCCCGATCAGCGGTTTTGACGGCTTCCGCGTGCATCCTTTGTATGACGATTTTTCGACGCCAACGTTTGATGGTAAACACTCGATGATCAAGGGCGGAAGCTGGATTTCAACCGGGAATGAAGCACTGAAATCATCGCGTTATGCTTTTCGTCGTCATTTCTTCCAGCACGCCGGTTTCCGCTATGTGATCTCCAGCCATCAGGAAGTGGTGGCCGTGAACCCGTATGAAACCGACGGGCTGGTCGCGCAATATCTCGATTTTCAGTATGGCCCGCGGCATTTTGATGTGCCGAATTATGCGCAACAACTGGTTGATATTGCATTGAAAAACAGTCAACTGCGGGGAAGGGCACTGGATATTGGCTGCGCCACCGGCAGGGCGAGTTTTGAACTCGCACGTCATTTCGATTCCGTGACCGGTATGGATTATTCCGCGCGGTTTATTGATGTTGCGCTGGCATTAGCGCGTGGTGAAGCCTGCCGTTATGTGATCCCGGAAGAGGGCGAACTGGTAGATTATTGTCAGGCAGCATTGTCGGACGTCAACATCAGCACCGCGCAAACGGAACGGGTGACTTTTGTGCAGGGCGATGCCTGTAATCTCAAACCCCAGGCAGAATTGTTTGATCTGGTTCTGGCGGCAAATCTGCTGGACCGGTTACGTGAACCCGCGCGTTTTCTGAAAGATATTGCCCCGATGATCCGCAGTGGCGGGTTGTTGATGCTTTCTTCGCCTTATACCTGGCTTGAAGAATACACGCCAAAAGCGCAGTGGCTGGGTGGTTTTCGGGAAAATGGCGAAGCTGTGACGACATATCAGACGCTCCGTCGTCTGCTGGCCAGCGAGTTTGAAGAAGTGCAGAAACCACAGGATGTGCCTTTCGTGATCCGTGAAACCGCACGAAAATTCCAGCATACAGTAGCGGAACTGACGCTCTGGCGTAAACGTTAATCCCGTTTTGTCTGTCATTAACACAGGGTCGCTTCGGCGACCTTTTTTATTGCGGTAACGCAGTCAGGCTGGAATTCGAGAGCTGCGCATTCCACCTGTTTGAAAAGAACTTATCTCAGTAGCTGATGCAATCACTGTTGTTGATGTTTAAACGCATAAGAATGTTGTAACTAAAAAAAGTTTTTTTGAGCGATGACGTAACATCAGTGACTGTTTTAAATCGCGAGGAGCATGAAGAGAAGGGGGGAACGATGAGGTGGGATGTGTAAATGCCGGACATTCAAGCCCGGCATTCATAATACAGACTACATTACTTATCAGTCGGGCCGCAGCCGCCGATCATTTTAGAAATTGAAATAGCCGGGTGCAGGAAATAATCGTAGTCACAATTTTTTTCTTTATTATTAACACTGCCGGTACAGCCTGAGAGGGTGGTCACTACTGCTGCCAGAAGGGCAATTTTCAGAATGTTTTTCATGTAAATTCCTTTTTAAAAATAGTCAGTTATATTTCATGGCCATGATTGGACAATCTGGCAGGCGAAATATACGCCTATCATTGGTGGCTGGCAAACAAAATACAAGTTCCGCGAATGTATTTACCTGATTAAATTTCGGGAAAATCTATTAATAAATATATAATATGAGTCGTAATTAAATTATATTAATAATGTTTCAAAGCTCTGTATTCATATATCTAATAAATCATGCGCTTGCTTGTCGTCATCCGGCGTCACAGTTCTTCTTTCACCGGTCATTTAATGGCACACTGCCGTCATTACGTTGTTGGAATGAATGTTGTCTGATGAAAGCTTCCTGGTATTTCTGCTCACTGATCCTGTTTGCACTTCCTGTTTTGGCGGCTACGCCGAAAGGACTGACGGAAGCGCAATGTATCGCGCTTAAAAATGCCCGTGTTAATGCCGCCGCTATCGGGCTGCCAACACGTGGTGCCCAGATCGTTACCGTTGCGATGGCGGGGCAACCTGGTAATCAACATTGCAAGCTGGAAGGGCAAATCAAACCTGTTGACCTGAAGGCACCGGATATCAATTTCCAGCTTTATCTGCCCCTCAGCTGGAATGGCAAAGCCCTGCAACTGGGCGGCAGCGGTTTTGATGGCGCCGTCAAGGATGCAGATACCGCACGGCTGGCTCCCGCTGCGACCCCCGGCGCACTCAAACAGGGTTATGCCACCTTTGGCAGCGATGCCGGTCATCAGGGCGGTGTATCCGATGCCGCGTTTACCCTTAATGACGAAGCCTGGAAAAATTTTGCCGGTGAGCAGATCAAAAAAACGCACGACGTGGCTGTCGCGCTTATCCGCCAGGCCTACGGCAGTAAACCTTCCCGCATGTATTTTCAGGGCAACTCTCAGGGCGGTCATGAAGCGCTGGCCGCCATCCAGCGTTATCCGCAAGATTATGACGGCGCTATCGCGATTCATCCGGTTTATAACGTGGTTGAATTACACATGGCCGGCATCCGCATCGGCCAGGCAGTCTATAACACACCGGGCGCATGGATATCTCCGGCTAAAGCGGCCTTAATCGCCAATGCGGTATCCGGTGCCTGCGACAAGCTGGATGGTCTCAGTGATGGTGTTGTTGCCAATACCCGTGCCTGCGAGGCAACTTTTAAACCTGAGCGGCTGCGTTGTGAAGGCAAAAAGGATGTGGATAATTGTCTGACTGCGCCTCAGCTTGCTCTAGTGCAGATGCTCAGCCAGCCGGTGCCGCTCGGCGTGACGCTGCCCACCGGCGATCACTTTGCACCGTGGCCAATATTACAGGGTGCCGACGCGTCAGCGGTGGTCAGCGTGTTTGGCTCCGGCGCCGATAAACCCAGGCCTGCAGCACGCAACATTATTATTTCCTTTCCTTATATGATGGGTGATCAGGCCGTGCGCTACGAAGTGATGCGTTCGCCGGATTATGATTCCCTCAATTTTGATCCTGCTGCACATGCGGCTCGTCTGAATGAGCTGGCGTCACAGGTGGATGATAATAATGCCGATATCCGTGCGTTTGTTCAGCACGGCGGAAAGCTGTTGCTGATGCATGGCACTGCAGATATGGCGGTTCCTCCCGGTAATACCGTGGCGTATTACGAGAAGCTGAAAGCGCAGTTTGGCGAAAAAGCATTGCATCAGTTTGCCCGTTTTTATCTGGCTCCGGGCTTTACTCACAGCAGCGGCACTTTTCGCGCAAGCTGGGATTCACTCGGGGCGCTGGATAAATGGGTCGATCACGGTATCGATCCCGGACAACAGGTGATGACCGACACCAATAAAGCCACTGCCGGTCGGGAAATGCCGCTGTGTGAATATCCGCAGTTTCCTGAGTACAAGGGACAGGGCGATACAAAATCTGCCTCCAGCTTTGTGTGCACAAACAAATAAAAACTCTCCCGCTGTCAGCCAATTGTCAGATTCAGCGGGTACACTTTCATTCAAGATTGCAAGCAGTTTTACCTATATATAATCACAGGTGAATGAACGTTCTCAAAAAACTTGAACATCCGTTCAAGTCTTGGCATTATCCTCGTCTGTCTATTTTGCTTCGGTTCTAACTGTGGCTTATCTGTGTAAAGAAGCTCGCCGTATCACCATCCTCGAAGCGGCCGCGCGTGTCGCGCGACGTGAAGGGCTGGCGGCGACAACTGTCCGCCGGGTCGCGCTGGAAGCCGGGGCGGCAACAGGTCAGGTTCATCATCACTTTTCCAGCGCCGCTGAATTGCGTGCACAGGCCTATACGCAGGTCATGAAAGTCCTGAAAGACCAGCTTCTGGAGCAATGCCAGAGCCTGACCGCCCGCGAACGTTTACATCTTTTTCTAATCGACCCGAAAGATGATCACTCTCTGATGGCGATCCCGCTCTGGCACGAAGCCATGCTGCTGACCGAACAGGAACCGCTGATGAAAGCGGCATTTGCCTTGTCAGTGGCTGACTGGCATCAACTGGTTTCCGATGCCATCACCTTAGGCAGGCAGAAAGGGGAGTTTGTTGAGGGGGAGTCCCCTGAGCACATTTCCTGGCGGCTGATCGGCCTGAGCAGCAGCATGGATGCCATGTCGCGTCTGGAATCCCTCGGGCTAACCGCAGGATGTGCGGAATATAATCTCAACCGCGCGATTGAGAATGAGCTTTACCCATACCTCGCGGAACCGGCTGAAGTTTAAAAAATAATGATCACATCAGCCGTGTCATTGTCGTCAATGTATTTTCAACATCTGTCGCGTACTGAATCAGTGACGTGACGTTATAGCAGCACAGGGAGTTCATTTTGCAAAGCGAACAGAAACCTGATTTTCATGATGACTTGATCAAAGAGTTACTTTACTGGATCGAAGTCAATTTAAGTGATCGTCTGACCATGGAAAAAGCCTCGAAAAAGACCGGCTATTCTCCCTGGTATCTTCAGCGTTTGTTTAAAAGTAAAACAGGTTATGCACTGGGGAAATACATCCGTGACCGTCGTCTGACCATGGCGGCTATCGCGTTGCGTCTGACCAATATGCCGATCCTGGATATCTCGTTGTATTACTCGTACGATTCGCAGCAAACCTTCACGCGTTCATTTAAAAAGAACTTTGCCGAAACGCCGGGAATGTATCGTCGTAACGCCTCCTGGACCATGAACGGCATCACGGCGCCGCTGACTGTTGATGAATTTCCGCAGCCGGAATATGACATCGTGGAAATGCCGGAAATGGCGTTTGATGGCAAAACCACGACCCATTCCTATCCGATTGAAGCGTTATTCAACAGCAAAAACCATGTTCATCGCGCCGAGCTGCTGCGTTATCTGGAAACCCCGGAATCGCTGCTGGCACCGGTGTGGGGATTATCTGATTGCCGCCCTGATACTAACGACGAAGTCGCCAATGCTTTGCAGATGGAATACACCGTGGCCCATCAGGTCTACGCCAGCGACAGCCACACTATCGTCGTGCCCTCCGGCCGCTATCTGAAGATCAATTATCCGTACGATCTCAGTCGCCTGAACGATTTCATTCTGTATCTTTATTCCGTCTTCCTGCCAACACTGGGTCTGGAATTTATCATGCAACCCGATCTGGAAAAGTATTCCCGTGAATCGGCGCTGAACGGTGTCACCTGTGAATATTATATTCCGCTGGCCAGATGATTCAGGCGCTGAAAACAAAAAGGCCTCTCGCAATGAGAGGCCTGGCTGCGGACAGGGGAAATCAGTTAAACACCATACCGCCATCGATCAGCAATGCCTGACCGGTCATATAATCTGAATCCGGACCGGCAAGATAAGAAACGCATGCCGCGACATCTTCCGGCTCAGAAAGACGTTTCAGGGTAATGTTTTTAGCAAATTCCTGCGTACCATACCCGACTGGTTTGCCCGCTGCGGCAGACACCTGACGGTCAATCTCCTCCCACATTGGTGTTTTCACAATTCCCGGACAATACGCATTCACCGTGATACCCAGCGAAGCCAGATCACGCGCCGCGGTCTGGGTCAGGCCGCGCACTGCAAACTTACTGGAGCTGTAAATGGCCAGCTCAGGATTCCCGACATGTCCGGCCTGTGAGGACGCATTGATAATTTTGCCGCCGTGCCCTAATGATTTGAAAGCTTTGACCGCCGCCTGAATCCCCCAGATGACGCCTTTCACATTGATATTATAAACTTTATCGACGATCTCGGGCGTGATGTCTTCAATCAGGGTTGTCGGAGCAATCCCGGCGTTGTTGACGATCACATCAAAACCGCCGAGCTGTTGAGTTGCTGCGTCGACAGCAGCAAAAACTTGTTCCCGGTCAGATACATCTGCCAGCTGGGCAATGGCTTTGCCGCCAGCATGGTTAATTTCTTCGGCGACTTTTTTTGCTGTCGCTTCGTTGTAATCCACAACGGCGACGGCAAAACCATCCTTCGCCAGACGCAGGGCAATTGCGCGGCCGATCCCCTGACCGCCACCTGTTACTAAAGCCACTTTTCCATTTTTAGACATACGACTATCCTCTATGTATTCGGTATCTTCTTCAGGTGCTGCGCGCAAGGCACGGTTTAACCGGCCCGGTGCCATTGCGTGAGCTATTCACTGGTTTACGCCTCCGGTCTCCGATGTGCAATTGTTAGCCACGGTCATTAACTTTTTCGATTCAGCGACCGGGCACGTCGCTGATCCCTCACGCAAGTCAGGTAGAATGGCGGAAATTGCACAACAGTGAGGATGCCGGAATGAACGGCCATAACATTGATCTTTTCCGTGAGAAGCTAAGTACGCTGGCGCGCTCATTACAACTTGCACCGCAGGTCGCTGAAAACCAGGTGCTTGACCGGATGGCACTGAGCTTTCGCAAATTGCTTAATTTTTTTGCAGAAGATGCCACGCTGACCGCGCAGGCATTGCTGTTGCCTCCGCACGCGCAGGCGACACAGGCCTTACTGATCACCCTGATCGCAGAAAATCTGCAATTCAGTCAGCAGGACAAATTGTTTCGCGATGATATTCCGGCGTCAGTCATGGCGCAGTGTTTTACCGGTATGCTGGTACAACTGGCTTACACACCGGGCGAACCGGCTGCCCGCCATCAAAACAGTCTGGCCTGTGCGAAATTGTTCTGCGAAGGGGTATGGCTGCGCGAGTGATAGTTTAAAACTTCATATATAAAGCAAAAATCGTTGGTTCTGTTCACCGGCAAGAAAGGGTTTACTGAGGTCATTCCAGCGGCAGACTGTGTTTGCCTGCTTTTGAAAAGCTTTCGCAAGAAAGTGGTGATTAACCGGAGGCCTGTATGTCAACGACTGCAAATACTGCTGAGCACCGCTCATTATGGCAGCGCATAACACATCGTAAGGTTCAGGATCGGCCAGAAGAAAGGGCGCAGGATACGTCGCGTCTGCTGGAAAGTTTTCTTGCGACCGGTTGTCTGTACGGTATCGATGTGGGGAACAGTGACCCGGCGTGGTTTCGCCGCTCCTGATCGCTACGTCCGGTTACTGCGTTTCAGCTACTGGAATGAGCTGTGCAACGGATCCCTTTTCTCCTGATAGTCCCTGTAGTGCCCTGAATGACTGGTGTTGTCGTTGCGGCAGGCGCAACCGCAGCATCAGGTATGAAGGTTGTTGTGGAAAGTCTCTCTGACCTCGTCGTGTAATTTTTTTGTTCTCTCTCATTTGTTGAGCCCATAACTTTCGCCGGTTATGGGTTTTTTTATGCAAAAAAATGCCCCGCAGTCAGGCGGGGCAATATACAAAGCCGTTAACAGGGGTCACGGCAACAGAAATATAAATAAAACACAGAAGGGTAAATGAATTGTGGTGATGAGCCACAACACGGCGAATAAATTAACACAACCTGGAATCGTTAAATAAATACAATTTTTATATGTCATATAAATATCCATTCATGCAGAATATCAATATAGGTCATTGAAATAATTAGCAATGAATAATAAAACAAAAGCTGTGAATTACACGGCGAACTTTATGAACTATATGGTTATTATTGAAGTGAGCTTTGACTCATAAATAAAGTACATATAATAAATTCAAGTATTCAATTAAATGATAAAGGAATGACGTCATGAAATTAAAAGCACTGGCTCTTATTATTCCAGCATTACTGGTTGCGGGCGCAGCGAATTCCGCTGAGATTTATAATAAAGATGGCAACAAATTAGATCTGTACGGCAAAGTTGATGCGCGTCACCAATTCTCCGATAACGTAGGCGATGATGGTGATCAAACTTACGTGCGTGTCGGCTTTAAAGGCGAAACTCAGATTTCTGATCAACTGACCGGTTATGGCCAGTGGGAATATAACGTACAGGCGAATAATTCAGAGAATCGCGGCACAGCAGGCAACGCGACCCGCCTGGGCTTCGCGGGTCTGAAATTCGCTGATTTTGGTTCATTCGATTATGGCCGTAACTACGGCGTTGTGTACGACGTTGAAGCCTGGACCGATATGCTGCCAGTATTCGGTGGCGATACCTATACCACGTCGGATAACTTCATGGTTGGCCGTGCAAATGGCGTTGCAACCTACCGTAATTCTGACTTCTTCGGCGAAGTAAAAGGCTGGAACTTTGCCCTGCAATATCAGGGTGCAAACGACGGTACCAACGATTCTGAAGGAACAAACAACCATCGCGATGTAGGTCATCAGAATGGTGACGGTTATGGTTTATCTACTACCTATGATTTCGGAATGGGTATTAGCGCTGGTGCAGCTTATGCGTCATCTGACCGTACAAATGATCAGTCAGCCGATAATCGTGGTGACAAAGCAGATGTCTGGACCATTGGTGCAAAATACGATGCAAACAATGTTTATCTGGCCACCATGTATGCTGAAACCCGTAATATGACCATGTACGGTGACTCAGAAATTGCAAATAAAACTCAGAACTTTGAAGTCACTGCGCAATATCAGTTTGACTTTGGCCTGCGTCCTGAAATCTCTTACCTGCAGTCAAAGGGTAAAGATCTGAATAACAACAATGGCGGCGATGATAACGACAAAGATCTGGTTAAATACGTCTCTGTTGGCGCGAACTATTACTTCAACAAAAATATGTCTACCTACGTTGATTATAAAATCAACCTGCTGGACAACGATGATGAGTTCTACACAAATCACGGTATCTCTACCGATGATGTTGTTGGCGTAGGCTTACAATACCAGTTCTAATCTCTGAAACTTCTTACTGAAGAATCTGAGTACTAAAACCCATCTCCGGATGGGTTTTTTTGTGCCCAACCCGTGATTTTATGTGCCTTTGAGAAGTGTCTGCCTTCAATAATGCAACAGTGTTTGTTATATTATTGACCAGATCACGTATAGGGCATTTCCTCTGTGATACGGTGCTTAACCTAAGACTTGGTTTCTCAGGACAATGACATGTTAGATTATCGCTTTCCGACAGCTATGCAGATGGTGTTTTGTATCGCTCAGTCCCAAAAGGCTGGCCAGCGTTGCACCAGTGCGATTTTAGCAACGGGTCTGGAAGCCAACTCCAGCTTTATTCGCAAACTGATGGTGCCGCTCACGCAGCACGGCATTATCGTCTCCACCCTTGGACGCACCGGCTCGATTACCCTTGGCCGCCCGGCGGAAGACATCTCCCTTCGCGACATCTATTGTGCCGTCATTGAAGATAAACGTCTGTGGGCCGCGCGCCCTGATGTGCCTGCTCGTTGTGTCGTCAGCGCCAATGCCTGCACTTACTTCAAGAATATCGTCAGCGAAGCAGAAGAGGCATCATTTCAGGTGTTAGCGCGTCACACGGTGGCTGACGCACTGGCTGAATTTGAACGCGGCGGCAAGTACAAGTGCACGAAAGATTTAGCGGCGGAATACGACAACAGTTCGCTTTGCTCTAAATAGCCCACTGAAAAAACCAGGACGTCTGGTTACTTACTTTTCAGAAAAAAGCACATAAGAAAGCCGGGATAATCTCCCGGCTTTTTGCGTTTTACTTATCTTAACTTTTTACGGTTTACGCGGTTTGCGTTTCCAATACCTCTTTCTTACGTGTTACCAGCTTACGCAGTGCAACATAGAAAACAGGCGTCAGGAACAGACCGAACAAGGTGACGCCGAGCATCCCGGAGAACACCGTAATCCCGGTCACACCGCGCACTTCAGCACCGGCACCATGGCCCAGGATCAGCGGGATGGTCCCGGCGATAAACGCAATGGAGGTCATCACGATAGGGCGCAGACGCAGGCGACATGCCTCAAGCGCAGATTCGATAATGCCTTTACCCTGCAATTCCAGCTCGCGGGCAAATTCAACAATCAGAATCGCGTTCTTACACGCCAGTCCCATCAGGACGACCAGCCCGACCTGCACAAACACGTTATTGTCACCTCCGGTCAGCCACACGCCAAACAGCGCCGAGAGCATGGTCATAGGCACAATCAGGATCACCGCCAGCGGCAGCGTCCAGCTTTCGTACAAGGCGGCCAGCACCAGGAACGCCAGCAAGACGGACATCGGGAAGACAATCAGCGCCGCATTCCCCTGCGTGGATTGCTGATAACTCAGGTCGGTCCATTCGATATTCATCCCGTTCGGCAGCAGGTTCTTCGACATCGCGGTCAGCTCCGTCATCGCCTGTGCTGAAGAAAGAATACGCGGATCCGCATCACCGATTAAGTCTGCCGCCGGATAACCGTTATAGCGGATCACCGGATCAGGGCCGTAGGTGGTCGTGATATTCAGCATGCTGCCAATCGGCACCATTTCGCCTTTATCGTTGCGGGTGCGCAGATTCGCGATGTCTTCCACGCTGTCTCGGAACTGACCATCAGCCTGCGCCATCACTTTCCATGTACGGCCGAAACGGTTGAAATCATTGATATAGGACGAGCCGAGATACACCTGCAATGTGCTGAACAGTTCATCCAGCGATACACCCTGAGCTTTGGCTTTGTCACGATCGATATGCGCGTCGAGCTGCGGCACATTCGCCTGATACGAGGAAATCGGATACCCCATTCCCGGCGTCTGCATGATGGCACCGGACATGGTATTTATCGCGGTTTGCAACGCGCCATATCCCAGCCCTGCACGATCCTGCACATACAGCGAATAACCAGAACCCTGACCTAAGCCGAGGATCGGTGGCGGCATGATAGAGAAGGCGAACCCTTCCTGAATCTGCGAGATCTTGGCATTAATTTCGGCGTTAATCTCCGCTGCCGTACGGGTACGTTCGCTCAGCGGTTTCAGCGCGAAGAACACCGTGCCGGTATTGGGCGTATTGGTGAACTGCAACGCATTCAGACCGGGGAACGCCACCGCGTCAATCACGCCATCGGTGCTCAGCCCCATTGCGCTGATTTTGCGGATCACCGCATCCGTGCGCGACAGTGACGCGCCTTCCGGCATTTTCACCCCGGCAATCAGATACAGTTTATCCTGCGTCGGAATAAAGCCCCCCGGCACCGCTTTGAACATAAAGGCGGCGGCACACAGCAGCAAAATGTAGACACCAAAGACAGCGCCACGGCGTCCCAGTGTTTTCGACACAGCATTCTGATAACGGTGCGAACTGGCGTTAAAGAACCGGTTGAACGGACGGAAAATCCAGCCAAACAGACGGTCGATTAAACGTGACGGCATATCTTTCGGTGCGCCGTGCGATTTCAGCAACAGTGCCGCCAGGGCAGGGGAAAGCGTCAGGGAATTGATGGCCGAGATCACCGTTGAAATGGCGATGGTGACCGCAAATTGTTTATAGAACTGACCGGTCACGCCGGACAGAAACGCCATCGGCACAAACACCGCACACAATACCAGCGCGATAGCCACGATTGGCCCGGACACTTCGCGCATCGCCTGATGCGCAGCGTCCCTCGGCGCGAGTCCTTCCTCAATATTTCGCTCGACGTTTTCCACCACCACAATGGCATCATCGACCACGATACCTATCGCCAGCACCAGTCCGAACAAACTGAGCGTGTTAAGTGAAAAACCGAGCAAATAGAGAATACTGAAGGTGCCGATCACCGAAATCGGCACGGCCAGCAACGGAATGATCGACGCACGCCAGGTTTGCAGGAACAGAATAACCACCAGCACCACCAGCACCACGGCTTCCAGCAGGGTATGCACCACCGCACTGATGGAATCGCGGACAAACACCGTCGGATCATACGGCGCACGCCAGGTCATCCCCTCCGGGAAACGGGTCGACAGTTCCGCCATTTTGGCGCGTACAGCGTCGGACAAATCAATCGCATTGGCGCCCGGCGACTGGAAGATACCAATCCCTACCGCGTCTTTATTATTGAGCTGAGAGCGCAGGGCATAACTGCCTGATCCCATTTCGATACGGGCAACGTCACGCAGACGGACAATTTCGCCATTATCACCGCTTTTCAGGATGATTTTGCCGAATTCATCTTCATCTTTCAGGCGTCCCTGGGCATTGATGGACAGCAGGTAATCGCTGTCCTTCGGCATCGGTTCCGCACCCAGCTGACCGGCAGAGACTTGCACGTTCTGTTCCTGCATCGCCTTGACGATATCTGACGCGGTCAGCCCGCGCGCGGCGACCTTGTTCGGATCGAGCCAGACGCGCATGGCATATTCACCGGCACCAAATATCTGGATCTGCCCGACACCCGGCAAACGCGCCAGTTCGTCTTTCACTTTCAGCGTCGCGTAATTGCTCAGATACAGCGAATCATATTTGCCGGAAGGAGACACCAGATGCACCACCAGCGTTAAGGTTGGCGATTGCTTTTGCGTGGTGACACCCTGACGGCGCACATCTTCCGGCAGCCGCGCTTCGGCCTGCGCCACGCGGTTTTGCACCTGAACCTGTGCCTGATCGGGATCGGTGCCCGGACGGAAAGTGACGGTGGTCACCAGCACACCGTCAGAACCGGCAACAGATTTCATGTACACCATGTTTTCAACGCCGTTGATGGCTTCTTCCAGCGGCGTCGCCACGGTTTCAGCAATCACTTTCGGGTTAGCACCCGGATATTCAGCGCGGACCTGCACGCTCGGCGGCACGACATTCGGGTATTCACTGACCGGCAGCAGGGGAATGGCGATCGCCCCGGTGACCAGAATTAAAATCGACAAGACAGCCGCAAAAATCGGCCTGTCGATGAAAAAGCGGGAAAAGTCCATGAGTCAGAATTCTCTTTTATTGAACGGCAGAAGGCGCGGAAGTCACCGTATTGGCGGCCATGCTGACTGTTTTGGCATTGACAGACATACCCGGCATAAACACTTTCTGCACACCGTCGATAATGACGCGGTCACCCGCCTGCAAGCCTTTTTGCACGATGCGCAATCCGCCGGACATGCGGCCGACTTCCACATCGCGACGCTGAGCCTTGCCGTCTTTATCCACCACATAGACGAATTTGCGGTCCTGATCGGTCAGCACGGCTTTATCGTCCACCAGCATGGCGTTGAATTGCGCGCTGCCCGGCATCTGTACCCGGGCGAATAAACCCGGCGTAAAGGTGCGGTCATGGTTATCCAGCAGGGCGCGCATTCGGATGGTGCCGGTGCCGGAATTCAGCTGGTTATCGGTGAAATCCACCACGCCCTGATGCGGATAACCATTTTCGCCCACCAGACCGACATGCACCGGCAGACGGCTTTGTGGCGTATCGCTGAGCCTGGCGCCGCGGGCCATGGCCTGATAACGCAGGAAAGTCCCTTCATCCACATCGAAGTACACATACACGGTATCGAGCGACACCAGCGTCGTCAGCACACTCGCGCTGTCGCCGGCGGTCACCAGATTGCCGGTAGTGATCATCGCGCGGCTGGCGCGGCCATCAATCGGCGAGGTCACACGGGTAAAATCGAGATTTAGTTGCGCCATATCGAGCTGGGCCTCGGCGGCCAGCACATCCGACTGCGCCTGAGAGGCTGCAGAGCGGCGCTGTTCGGCGATTTCTTTCGATACGGCAAAGGTGCCAATCAGTTTTTCAGTACGGGCAGATTCGCTTCTTGCCAGACTGGCCTGATTGCGCGCACGCACCAGTTCAGCCTGAGCCTGCTCCTGCGCGGCCCGGTAGGTGCGGTCATCAATGGTGAACAGAACCTGACCTTTCCTGACTTCCTCGCCTTCCTGATAATTCACTTTATCGATATAGCCGGACACGCGGGGGCGCAACTGAACACTTTGCACCGCCTCAACACGCCCGTTAAAAGCATCCCACTGGCTGATAGGTTTGATTAATACATCTGCCGCACTGACCTGCGGAGCAGGCGGTGCCGAGTTTTGCGCCACGCTGTTATCACACCCGGCAAGCAGGGCGACCATCAGCGCAACCCCTGAAAGGCGCAACGTCAAATGCGTACCGCCGGAGCGGCCGCGTACAACAACCTGTGATTTTTGCAGGTTCATCATTATTTTTATTTCCAGTGAGTAAGTGCTGTCAGGCAATACACCGGCCTGTCCGCCGGGTAACGTCCTTTGCCTGATCCGACTTTTTTGGGACTTGTGCCGTTCATCAGCACAATAATGTATCAAATACTGATACAATTGATTCGAGGGGATTGTAGGGATGCGCCTACTAAAGTGCAAGAATTACTGTTACACTTTCTGTGCTGTTTTACAGAACGTTTACGTCGGGGAACGAGACTATCCTGTAACAGGGAATTAAATGCAATAGTAAAACTTGCATTTAACCGAAAACTGCGTCAACGTATTAAAAGACGAGTCGCCCTCGGGGGGCGCAAACAATAAAAAAGCAGGAGAGTCTCCATGAGAACCGAGGATTTCATTCACGACCTGATCGACTGGATCGATCACAATCTGGAAGAACGTCTGGACATTAAAACCGTCGCCAAGCGGGCAGGCTACTCACGCTGGTATCTGCAACGCATGTTCAAAGAGCACACCGGCCTGCCGATGGGTGAATACATCCGCGAGAAAAAACTGAAAAAGTCTGCCGATATGCTGGCCAGCAGCGGCGAACCGATCGTCAGCGTGGCGATTTCGCTGGGCTTCGACTCTCAGCAGTCTTTCACCCGCAGCTTTAAACGACAGTTTGGTCAGACGCCTGGCGACTGGCGCCGTGGTTTGTCGCTTGCCACCGAATGTCAGGGCTGCCTGCACTAAAGGTTGCCTCCACTTATTCATTCTTCCCCTGAATAAGTGTGTACCGCTGGCCCGGCTTGCCTGCCGGGCAGTGAATTCTCTGTTACCGCCTTCATCTTCTTCATTTCTCTCATTATCCCAGTCGGATTTAGTCCTGTTGCTTCTCAGCTAGCCCTTCCAGCACAAAAAATCAATCCCTAAGTTGAATTAGGTATAATCTGACAAAACATGACGCTGTCACGCATTTAGCTCAAAAAATGTACCTGGCGTATGTTTCATACGGTTGGGCTTCAGTGCCACATTTTTCCAGGATTAGCAGAATTAGAAGCCGCTCAAATTATTGCCAAACATATGAGGCAAGGCTGGTATTTCATCAACCCAGATTTTGTATTCAATGGTGACTGAGTCGCATTTACAGCGGTCATAGAGCGAAAAAGTAAACCGGAAGATGTAGATATTAAAGAATCAGAAAAACCTGCATAAATTAAGGCTGTATCACTGGACTAGTAATACAGCTACTGGCTTAGTGCGACAGAAGTTGTGCCATTTTATTGTTATTAAATTAATAAATTGTTAGCCATATGATAAAGGAATAGGAAATGAATAATTATCTTTTTAACACCGCGTTGACCAAGCCCTTGTTGTGCGACCTGGATAAGCTGCGTCTGAAGCACGATCGATTTGAAGCTATAGATATTAAGCAAAAAGGGCCTTTGGAGTACGATATTGCAAAATATTGGTATAGAGCAATGCCAACCGATGAATACCAAATGCTTGAAGTTAAAAACAGACTTTACTTTATGGATAACCCTGCAAAAAGTGAATCATATGGTGGGATTGCTACAAACTACAATTACGTTTCCAATTCAAAAGGTTATTTTGGCGCCCACCATCCAGCTGTTTACATTGTTGAGTTCGAAACGCCTTCTCCGGGGTATTTATATAAAATGTTTACTGCGGAGAATATTGTAGCACCTAAACCAGAGGGCGATGGCGGAAGTTATGGATTAGGACCTAAAGGAACGAATCATTTAGGACATGAAGTCATAAAAGGTAAGGCCGGGTTACTTTTCAATAATATGTTAGCTCGCGGAAATATTAAATGGCGCGTAGTCGCGGTTAAAACTGACTATATGGAAAATAAGTACAAAGAGCACATGGAGCACAAGAAGTTGTTAGCCAAGAGATAACAAAGGGATATGTTTCCAGGCGCCTGGGGTTGTAAGAGTTGTGTCGCATTTATAGAGTGAAGTCAGCAAAAGTTGTGATGCCCATTCAAGGCAATCATGCATCGGATATTTCTCCACCTCAGCGCCCCCGCGAAGAAAAAAGGTCGCCCCCCGCCAGGCTGATGCCAGTGAAGCGATATTCTGGCGGGTGGATAAATCGACAAATTACAGAACACTTGATGAGCCGGCCCGTGGATGTGCAGATCTGTCGAAGGCAGAAAATCAGTGGCATGAGATGATGAGAACAGCGGGTTCGCTGAACCTGAGCACCATCAATGCTTCCGAAATTCTTCTCACGACTGAAAAGCTCACGACCGTCAGGACGTGATCCACCCAACAAAAACCGACACCAAAGTTCACATAAATTGAAATGATGTTTCAATTTGTTGAGTTGCGCGAATTTTATCGTTAAACTTCCCTTCATCAGTTCGCCGCCGGGCCATGCCCGACAACCATCAGTCCTACGGAAAAGCGTATTTGCCTCCGTTTTATGAATAAAGGAAACATCATGATTCTGGATAATTTTTCTCTTCAGGGGAAAGTTGCGGTAGTGACCGGATGTGATACCGGTTTAGGTCAGGGTATGGCGCTCGGCCTCGCCGAAGCCGGTTGTGACATTGTCGGGATTAACATTGTCGAACCAACAGAAACTATCGAGCGCGTGGGTGCCACTGGCCGTCGCTTCCTGAGCCTGACAGCCGATCTCAGCGACACCAAAGTGATCCCGGCATTGCTTGAGCGCGCGGTCGCAGAAATGGGTCATCTGGATATTCTGGTCAACAACGCCGGGATTATCCGTCGTGAAGATGCCATCGAGTTCAGTGAAAAGAACTGGGATGACGTGATGAACCTGAACATCAAGTCCGTATTCTTTATGTCACAGGCGGTGGCGAAACAATTTATTGCGCAAGGCACCGGCGGCAAAATCATTAATATCGCCTCGATGTTGTCCTATCAGGGCGGTATCCGCGTGCCTTCCTACACCGCGTCGAAAAGTGCCGTGATGGGTGTCACCCGTCTGCTGGCAAACGAATGGGCGAAACACAATATCAACGTGAACGCCATCGCGCCGGGATATATGGCCACCAACAACACCCAGCAACTGCGTGCCGATGAAGCGCGTAGCGAAGAGATCCTCGGCCGTATTCCTGCCGGTCGCTGGGGATTGCCATCCGACCTGATGGGGCCGGTCGTGTTCCTGTCTTCCCCGGCTTCCGACTATATTAATGGCTACACCATTGCCGTTGACGGCGGCTGGCTGGCGCGTTAATTCCGCCACCGGTTGATAACTTACCTATTTACAGACAGCAGCGGGTGACACCGCTGCCCAAAGAGGAAATCTCATGAAAATTGCATTGATGATGGAAAACAGCCAGGCCGCGAAAAACGCGATCATCCTGAAAGAACTCAACGCGGTCGCGTCGGAAAAAGAATATCCGGTGTACAACGTGGGCATGTCTGACGAGCAGGATCACCACCTGACTTACATTCATCTCGGCATCATGGCCAGCATTTTGCTCAATTCCAAAGCGGTTGATTTTGTGGTCGCGGGCTGCGGCACCGGGCAGGGCGCGCTGATGTCCCTGAACATTCATCCGGGTGTGAACTGCGGTTACTGTATCGACCCTGCGGATGCTTTTCTGTTCGCGCAAATTAACAACGGCAACGCATTATCCCTGCCGTTTGCCAAAGGTTTCGGCTGGGGCGCAGAACTGAACGTGCGTTTCATCTTCGAAAAAGCCTTTACCGGCATGAAAGGTGAAGGTTATCCGGCTGACCGTAAAGAACCTCAGGTGCGCAATGCCGGCATTCTGAATCAGGTCAAAGCGGCGGTGGTGAAAGAAAACTATCTGGATACCCTGCGTGCCATCGATCCTGAGCTGGTGAAAACCGCCGTGACCGGTGAACGTTTCCAGAAATGCTTCTTCGAGAACTGCCAGAACAAAGAGATCGAAAACTTCGTGCGTGAAATCCTCGCATAAGATTTCGTTTTCAGCGTGACAAAAAAACCGGTGCCCCTGTGGCACCGGTTTTTTTATGCAAATCAAAAGATGACGGGTTAAAGGAAATCCTGCCGTTGCGGAGTGAAGGTATCCAGCAACACCCCTTTTTCCAGACATACGCAGCCGTGCATGATGTACGGTTTTTTATACAGCGTATCGCCGGCGCTCACTTCATGCGTTTCCTCACCGATGGTGAATTTAAACCGGCCGGACAACACGTAGGTCAGTTGTTCATGCACATGGTTATGCATCGGACCTACCGCACCTTCTTCAAAATACACTTCGACGGCCATCATGGTGCCGTCATGCGCCAGAACGCGACGGCTTACACCGTCGCCCAGATCCTGCAGGGGAATATCTTTTTTAAACGTAAACATCACTTAATCCTTTCTTAATGAGCTGAGTAGGGCATCCGGGATTTCCGCCAGATACAACGCGGGTTTTCCTTCGTAATCGGTGGTGAACAACACATGACGGTCATCCGGCGAGAAGGAAGGGTGCGGATGCGTGACCTGACGGTCGCCATCCAGCACACGCCATGAACTGTTGTGCGCGGCCAGCGGCGCATGCTGACGGGTTTCGGCGTCGAAAATATACAACCACGGATCGTTTTCAATGGTATGGCTGGCGGTATCTTTGACATCCACCGGCGTTCCCGAACCGTCGCCGACCAGCAGCGTGCCGTTTTCGTTACTCATCAGATGCGAGCAGGCGGGCATGGTCATCAGGCAAATATCTTCGCCGGTCTGCGGATCGAAACGGCGGATATGCCGGTCATGCTGGCCTTTCAGATAGGAAACATACACCAGCGCCGAACCGTCAGGCACCCAGAATTCATGCGTGCAGCTTTCACCCGGCGCATGTTCTTTGACCTTGCGCACATGACTGCCGTCTTCATTCACCAGCCACATCCGCGCATCGACCAGATCGTGCGGGCCTTCGTGACAGAATGCCACCGTGCTGTCATCAAACGGACGATAAATCGGGTGCCCCAGCCATTCGTTTTTCTCGTGGATCACGCGGGATTTGCCACTGAGTAAATCGACACGCAGCAGACGGCAATGCGGGTTGCTGTGATAAAACTCCTGGAAGATTTTCCAGTCGGACAGCGGTGTCCAGTCTTCGCGGCTGATTTCGATCCCCACCAGGCTGGTGCATTCGCTGTTCGCCACCCAGGTGCCATAGCCGACCCATTCTTCCGGCACGGTATAGACGGTTTTCTCGCTGAAATCGGCCAGTTTTACGCACTGCAAACTGCGCTCATTTTTGACGTAATAAAGCGACTGATCATCCGGCGACAGGAAGCCGCCAAAGGTGTTATCACCTTTGCCTTCGGTGAGCTGAACCGCTTTCTGCGTTTTGAGATCCAGCAGGTAATAGTTGCGGTTGCCGTCAAATTCACCGGCAAACAACAGCCGGTTGCCATCACGGGTAAAACATTTCTGATAGAAATAGTTACGATGACACAACACATCCGGCGGCGTCAGACGCGTAACGCGGGCACCGGTCTGCGGATCCTGAACGGTGTGGAAACTAAATTGAATCTGAGAACCTTTTGCCATGATTCACCCCATAAGTAGCATGAAATCAGCCGTTGTTCCGGCTTCCTTTTCATTAATTAAAATGCAGTTTCATTAAATTGAAAACACATTACCACTTAGCGAAGCAAAACGGCGGCAGGGGAAAACAAAAATGTAAGGCTGATCACAAAATGGCAGCCTTTTGCTCCAGCGCAAAAGCATCCTATAATGATATGGCTTGCTTAGAAATTATTGATACCTGAAATAGTTAAAGGGTACGAACAAAAATATCTCACGGTGAAATGTGGAGTATTTTAGAAAAGGGATGTAAAGGATGAGATTAAGAAAAAAACGTGTTAAACCGATGCAAATCAACGACATCACCATCATCGATGATACCAAGCTGAAAAAAGCCATTACCGCTGCCGCACTCGGTAACGCCATGGAGTGGTTCGATTTCGGTGTGTATGGTTTCGTGGCCTTCGCGTTAGGTCAGGTATTCTTCCCCGGCGCAGATCCCGGTATCCAGATGATCGCCGCACTGGCAACCTTCTCGGTTCCCTTCCTGGTCAGGCCTCTGGGCGGTCTGTTCTTCGGGGCGCTCGGCGACAAATTTGGCCGTCAGAAAGTGCTCTCCGTCACCATTATTATCATGTCCGTCAGTACCTTCTGTATCGGGCTGATACCGGGTTACGACTCGATCGGCATCTGGGCGCCGATCCTGCTGTTGCTGGCAAAACTGGCGCAGGGTTTCTCGGTCGGTGGCGAATACACCGGTGCGGCGATTTTCGTCGCAGAATACTCGCCGGACAGAAAACGCGGCTTCCTAGGCAGCTGGCTGGACTTCGGTTCTATCGCCGGATTTATCCTGGGTGCGGGCGTCGTGGTGCTGATTTCCAGCATTGTGGGTGAAGCGAACTTCCTCGAATGGGGCTGGCGTATTCCGTTCTTCATCGCCGCACCGCTGGGGCTGATCGGTATTTACCTGCGTCATGCGCTGGAAGAAACCCCGACGTTCCAGCAGCACGTGGACAAAATCGACAGCGATTCGCGTAAGGACATTGCCGAACCGCCGCGCGTATCTTTCCGCGAGATCCTGACCAAACAGTGGCGTCCGCTGATCATCTGCGTGGGCATGGTCATTGCCACCAACGTCACCTATTACATGCTGCTGACGTACATGCCAAGCTACCTGTCGCACAGCCTGCATTATTCGGAAGACCACGGTGTGCTGATCATCATTGCGATTATGGTCGGTATGCTGTTCGTCCAGCCGTTTATGGGGATGCTCAGTGACCGCTTTGGCCGTAAGCCCTTCGTGATCATCGGCAGTATCGGCCTGTTTATTCTGGCGATCCCGTGCTTCATCCTGATTAACAGTGATGTGATCGGGCTGATTTTCTTAGGGTTGCTGATCCTTGCGGTATTGCTGAACTGCTTCATCGGCGTGATGGCCTCGACCTTACCGGCGATGTTCCCGACGCATATCCGCTACAGTGCGCTGGCGATTGCCTTTAACGTGTCGGTGCTGATTGCCGGTCTGACGCCAACCATCGCCGCCTGGCTGGTGGAAGCGACCAATAACCTGTACATGCCTGCCTATTACCTGATGGTGGTGGCGATGATTGGTCTGGTGACCGGTATCTTCATGAAAGAAACTGCCAACCGTCCGCTGAAAGGCGCGACGCCAGCGGCCTCTGACCGCGCCGAAGCCCGTGAGATCCTGCAGGAACATCACGACAATATCGAACATAAAATCGAAGATATTGACGCGCAGATCATCGAACTGGAAGCCAAACGCAAAAACCTGATCGCGCAGCATCCTGATATCAACTGATTCAGATCTGACGCACACACAAAGCCGGTCACCTTGCTGACCGGCTTTTTTTTGCCTGAAGACCGGCTGCCGCCACATTTTTCCCGTTCCTGCTCCATACTTCATTTCCCGGTCACTCGAATGGAAAGCCTGTATGCAGAATCCTACGTTGTTTCAGTTCTTTCACTGGTATTACCCGGATGGCGGGAAACTCTGGCCAGAAGTAGCGGAAAAGGCGGCATGGCTGGCCGAAACAGGCATCACCGCCGTCTGGCTTCCGCCCGCTTATAAAGGCGATTCCGGCGGCTATTCGGTCGGTTATGACACCTATGATCTGTTTGATCTCGGCGAGTTTGACCAAAAGGGCAGCCGCGCCACCAAATATGGCGATAAAGAAGGGTTACTGGCGGCCATCAGTGCACTGAAAACGCATCAGCTTGGCGTGATCCTCGACGTGGTGCTCAATCACAAAATGGGCGCAGATGAGAAAGAGCGGGTACAGGTCAACCGCGTCAATATCGACAACCGCGAAGACATCAGCGATGACATCATCGAAGCCGATGCCTGGACACGTTTTATCTTTGCCGCCCGCAACGGCCAGCATTCTGAATTCATCTGGGATTACCATTGTTTCAGCGGTGTCGATCACATCGAAAATCCGGATGAACAGGGCATCTTCAAAATCATTAACGACTATACCGGCGGTGGCTGGAACGATCAGGTGGATGACGAATTCGGTAATTACGATTACCTGATGGGCGCCAACGTTGATTTCCGCAACAAGGCGGTGGATGAAGAGCTGAAATACTGGGCGCGCTGGCTGATGGAGCAAACGCAGTGCAGCGGTTTTCGTCTCGACGCCGTCAAACATATTCCTGCATGGTTCTACAAAGACTGGATCGACCATATTCAGGAGGTCGCGGAACAGCCGATGTTTATCGTCGCGGAATACTGGTCGCACGATGTGCCGACCCTGCAAAATTACATTGATCAGGTCGAGGGCAAAACCCTGCTGTTTGATGCTCCGCTGCAACTGAATTTCCATCATGCGTCAAAACAGGGGGCGGATTACAACCTGAGCACTGTTTTCGACAATACGCTGGTCGCCGCCGATCCGGCACATGCGGTGACGCTGGTCGCCAACCACGACACTCAGCCGTTGCAGTCACTGGAAGCACCCATTGAGCCGTGGTTTAAACCGCTGGCTTATGCCCTGATCTTACTGCGCGAGCAGGGCGTACCGATTGTGTTTTATCCGGACCTGTTGGGTGCGACCTATGAAGACGAAGGTGACGACGGCAACAGTTACACCATCGATATGCCGGTGATCCCGGGGCTGGAAACCTTAATCCGGGCACGGCAGACCTACGCCTGGGGCGCACAAACTGATTATCTGGATCACCCGAACTGCATCGCGTTTGCCCGCAGCGGCACCGCAGAACATCCGGGCTGCGTGGTGGTGATGTCCAACAGCGAAGCGGGGGAGAAAACGCTGGAACTCGGTGAGCATTTCGCCCACAAAAAATGGCGTGACCTGCTGGAAAATCGCCAGGATATCGTTGAAAGCGACGGAGAGGGCAAGGCGTTATTTTATTGCGATGGCGGCAGTGTCAGCGTCTGGGTGCTGACAGAGTAAAGAAATTCTCAGGGGCGGAAATGATGCCGCGCCGCCCCTGATCCCGCCGGTGTAAAATTACACCTTAAAATTTCTTGAGGTTAAAAAGGAATATTAACAAAATTGACATCTCCCCATAAAACGCAGGGGCACTGCGCGGCGTTTTATATGTTAAATAACAGACGGATGTCATGATCAATATTATTTTTGAAGACCCTAATATGGCGTATCGTCTCGGCATGACGCATTTTCTTACCCAGATATTTGAGACGGAAAAGAATATGCAGGTGCAGATACAGGATCTGGACGAAAGCAATATCCCGTATGCTGACATTATCGTGAAACATTTCAGCGCGGGCGAAATCCATGTGTGTCCGCCGCTGTTGCAGGCCCGCCACGCGCACAGCCTGATCATCGGGGTTTATGATTGCCGGACCGTGCCGTTTACGGCAGACCTGCCGTTGTGCATTAGCAACATTATTTTTATCAACCGGCAATGTTCGCTGAACCGCATGAAAAAACTGATATTTAACGGCTGGGTGAACCGCACCAGCGGCATGCCCGGTCAGCTTCCGCGCAACTGTTCTCAATGCAATCATCAGATGCTGTCACCGATGCAAATTAATGTCGCCAAACATTTTCATCGCGGAAATGACGTGGACCAGATTGCCCGCGAAATGCGCATCGGGGTGAAATGCGTCAGCGCACATAAAAGAAAAATCATGTCTAAATTCAGCCTTAACTCGGATTCTGAATTATTAACCTGTCTGCGGTTTATAAAAAATAAAGTTTTTTAAGATAATCCGAAGGCGAGCAGCAGGGCGTAAATAAACAGTAAGAAAACAAAGGCGACGATCCCGACCACGCCCCGGGTTCTTCTCATCAGTTGCCACGGGAAAATCAGCAGAATGATCATGGCGTTTAGCGGCACGCCGTACCATTTCCAGTGTTTTGGCGCCATCATCCACAATACGCAAAAACTGCTGGCGCTGAGTACGCCATAATTGGTCACTGCCATCGCCAGATTTCCGACATCGGGCTTAAATACCGAGAAAAAGCCCAGCAAGATTTTCACCATAATGACGGTCGAAAGCACGGAGAATGCACTCACCGTGGCGCACCACAGGCGCGGCTTGTGTCGCAGTTTCTGATCGAGAAAACTGTACCCGTGAATATATAACCCGACGAGCAGGATCAGACTTGCGCGTACCGGCCAGGGATTTGCGTGCTCGCGGGTCGCCAGCATGATCAGCAATAACCAGAATCCGGTCAGGAAAACGGTGCCCCAGCTCAGGGCCAGCCGGGTTTCAGACAAGGTTTTCAGTAACACCGGATTCACGCGCGGCAGCAATACCGGATAATGCGTTCTGATGTCCCGGAGTTTATCGCGCAGCGAAGTCAGAAAATCCGGCACCAGTCTCGCCCACCAGGGCAACGTCGCGCCTTCCACCGTCAGCAACCGCAGCCGTAAACGGTTTAACGCGGAGTCCTGATATTCCCGTGCCAGCACCGACCAGTAATAATTCGCGCCCGTCATATCAATCTGCCGGTGCAGCGCGGCCAGACGCTGAGCGGAAATACCGCCCGGCTGATAGTGATCAACGTCCCAGCCCATGATGCCGGAAACCTTGATCAACAGGGCGGAATACAGTCCTTCACGCTCGCTGAGTTGTTTTGCCAGCGACTGACTGAATTGCTCGCGCAGATCCAGCGTGGGCAGGGCATCAGACGCCAGACAGGCAACCAGTTGCTGTAAACCTTCCGTTTCATCGTCCATCATCGCATCAATAATCTGCGGAATTTGCGCCAGCGCCACCCGGTTCGCCCGGGCTTTGGCTTTAAACGCCAGTCTGGCGGGATCTTCACGCACGACCACCGGCGCGGGATAAACCGCTTCCGGCGCGGCGGCGGGCGCTTCAGTGTCGCCCGCCGGCCCCTGCGGCAACGGCATGGTCCTTCCGGACGGAGGGCTGCCGTTTCTGGCCGCATCGAACGCTTCGCGCAGGCGCTGATAGCCTTGCGGGTCCTGATCCGGTCGCGTGTTTTTCAGCTGACGCGCATAGGCCTGTTTGATGAGGCTGAGATCCTGCGTCGGCGCAATGCCCAACACAGCCCATATTCCCTGATGACTCATTTCCCCTCCCGGAAGTGAAACCGCGCCCTGATTAACACCGGCTTCATGGCTTCAGTACCTGTCCGTGACGCCCCGCGCCGGTATGCTCAATCTGCTGATACATCGCGTCAAGCTGATAGCCTGAAATCCCGTCAGGCTGATAATTATTGATCCCCCATTCCATCAGGGCCGCCACACTTTCCAGCAACGCCGGGGTCAGGCCTTCGCGCTCTGCCAGTTCCCAGGCCAGTTGCTGACTGAACATCTCGCGCAACTGCAGGTTTTGCAGCAACTCGCCCGACAGACAGTCCGCCAGTTGTTTCAGCCCGGCGAGTTCATTCTCCAGCAGCAGACTGGCCGTGGCAGAAACCTGATGGTGAACCTGCGTCCGGCGGATTAATCCCTCACCGGTGACAATCATCAGCGGGATGGGATTAGTGACAACGTCACTGACACCCCAAAATTGCTCGCCACGTTTGGCGGATTCAAACGCCTCACGCAGACGCTGATAGGCATCGGGATCCTGATCGGGCCGGGTGGTTTTCAGCTGACGGGCATAGGCACGCTTAATCACCGTCAGATCCTGCGTGGGTTCAATGCCAAGAACCGTCCAGATGCCCATCGTGTTATTCCCATTCCCGGCGCAGATGCACCAGCAGCGCCTCAAACTCCTTGCGCGCTGCGGCAATCAGCCGCGCATCCTGGGTATCCAGAACATGCTCAAAGCGATACAACTGATCGGCGATAAACTGCCGCTGATCGCCGAGGCTTTGCTCGTAATAGGCGTTGGCTTCCGCCACTAACTGGCGGTTAACCAGTTGATCGCGCGGATGCTGTTTGATGGCTTCCAGTTTCAGCAGGCTTTCCGTGATTTGCGCAGGCGTCAGGCTGCCCGGCGCTTTCTCGATCACCAGTTTTTCCACCAGACCGGTGCTGGTGATTTTGCACTCCACTTCCAGAATACCGTCAAGGGTGTAAGTGAAACGCACGTCGGCGGTCATTTCACCCGCCGGACGCGGCGGCACATCCACCGTCAGCGACCCCAGCAGAATGTTGTCAGCCACCCGCCGCGCTTCGCCCTGATACACCGACAGATTCAGATGCGTTTGTTGATCGGAAATCGTCACAATGGATTCCACCCGGCTGACCGGCACAAAGCTGTTTCGCTCGATCAGCGGAAGGAAGTGACCGTCTTCGTAGCCGTCGCCTTTCGGACGCGAAATCCCGATACCGAGCGTAAAGGGCATCACATCCGTCAGAACGATATCGTCCAGCGCCTGATCCTGTAGCGCCAGACCGGCCTGAATACCGGCACCGAGCGCGATGGCTTCGTCCGGTTGCAGTTCGCTGCGCGGGAAGCGTCCGAACAGACGGGCGACCGCCTGACGCACCAGCGGCATACGCGTCGCACCGCCGACCAGCACCACGTGATCCACTTCATCGGCGGAGAATTTGGCATCGCGCAGCGCCTGAATCACCGGCTTTTTCATCCGTTCCAGCGTGCTTTCGCAACACTGCGCCAGCACGCCGCTGGTCAGCGTCCAGTTCAGCGACTGGCCTTTCCACTGGTATCTGATCGTGGTGCTCTCTTCGGTCGTCAGCTGGCATTTGGCTTTCTCCGCCAGCGTCACCAGTTGCCCGAACAGCGCGGTATCGTCTTTATTCAGTTGCGGATATTGCGCCAGCATCCAGCTGACCAGACTGCGGGTAAAATCGTCACCGCCGAGGAACACGTCACCGCTGCTGGCGCGCACTTCGATCACGCCTTCGAACATATCAATGATCGACACATCAAAGGTGCCGCCGCCGAGATCGAACACCAGGAATTTCTGTTCCTGCTGATTGACCAGCCCGTACGCCAGCGAGGCAGCGGTCGGCTCATTGAGCAGACGCTCGACGTGCAGCCCGGCCAGTTCACCGGCGGCTTTTACGGCTTTACGCTGAATATCATTAAAATAGGCGGGGACGGTGATGATCGCGCGATCCACCTGCACGCCGCAGTATTGCTCGACATCCGCTTTCAGGCTGCGCAGCAGCAGGGCGGAGAGTTCTTCTGCGCGAAAGGTTTGCTGACCGAGACGGAACGGATGCTCCGTCCCCATAAAACGTTTGAAGCTGGAAAGGGTAAGATCCGGATGCGTAAATAAACGCGCATGCGCGGGTGCGCCGACCAGAATATGGCCGTCGCCATCCAGTCCGACCACAGAAGGCGTCAGGTTTTTGCCGTAGACGTTAGGCACCAGAACCGACTGACCGTCCTGCCAGATGGCGACTGCGCAGTTTGACGTACCTAAATCTATCCCAATTAACATCCGTATCACTCCGCAAGTGGGGTCTGAATACAACCGAAAGAACTTTCATCGGCCGAATTTACAGAAAGTTGAGGAGATTTTAGCGTTTCTGCGAATTAAATCCTCACAAAAAACTTACATTTAGCCGTTAGCTGACACAGATGGGCGGAGTGTATTCGAAAGGGGCCGACTGGGGATCTTACGTGGTACGCGACGGTCTGCTGATCACCGGTCAGAATCCGGGGTCTTCCGCTGAAGCCGCCGTCCTGCTAACTGAACAACTGAACAAATAACCGGGTGTCATAAAAATGGCCGGAAGCGCAATCTTCCGGCCATCGTCATGATGAAAATTCAGGGTCAGGCGATCGTGACCTTCTTGTCAGCATACACATTCTGAACGGCGTTAATTAACGCCACGCCTTCTTTCATCGATTTCTTAAAGGCTTTACGCCCCAGAATCAACCCCATCCCGCCAGCGCGTTTATTGATCACCGCCGTGCGCACGGATTCCTGAATATCATTTTCACCCGCCGCACCGCCGGAGTTTATCAGCCCGGCACGGCCCATATAGCAGTTCGCCAGCTGATAGCGCACCAGATCTATCGGATGATCGGTGGTAAGTTTCGAATAGACGCGATCATCGGTATAGCCAAATTTAACCGCCGTATAGCCGCCGTTATTTTCCGCCATCTTCTGTTTAACAATGTCGGCCCCGATGGTGGCGGCCAGATGGTTGGCCTGTCCGGTCAAGTCAGCGCTGGAGTGGTAATCCTTACCGTCTTTCACAAACTCCGGATTGCGCAGATACGCCCACAACACGGTCACCATGCCCAGTTCATGCGCACGCTCAAAGGCGGCAGAGATTTCTTCAATCTGGCGGCGGGAATGTTCGGAACCAAAATAGATGGTTGCCCCCACGGCCTGCGCGCCAAGATTAAACGCCTGTTCCACGCTGGCGTACAGCGTCTGGTCATATTGCGTCGGGTAGCTCAGGGTTTCGTTGTGGTTAAGTTTGACCAGGAAGGGAATTTTATGTGCGTAGCGGCGGGAGACCGAGGCCAGCACGCCATAGGTTGACGCCACGCAGTTACAGCCCGCTTCGATGGCCAGTTCGACAATGTTTTTCGGATCGAAATACAGCGGGTTGGCGGCGAACGACGCCCCCGCCGAGTGCTCAACCCCCTGATCGACCGGCAGGATCGACAGATAACCGGTGCCGGCTAAACGTCCGGTGTTATACAAATTTTGCATCGCGGCCAGCACGCGCGGCGACCGGTTGTTGTCGATCATCACGCGATCAACAAAATCGGCACCGGGAAGATAAAGCTGATCGGAGGTGATGGTGGAACATTGATGCTGAAGGAGTGAATCGGCTTCTTTGCCTAGTAACGTTGCGATATCAGTCATAATGGACTCCGTTTCTGTTCTGTGCAGAGGCACAAAACGGTGAATGATATTTCCTTACCCCACTAGGTATAGACGGATTACGCCAGATTTGTGTAACGCATGTTGCGGTGATGAGTCTGATTTTACCGGTCATGCACAGAAAATCGGGATAAAAAAACGGAGCCTTATTTTGCGGCTCCGTGTGTTTACCCTTAGTGTCCGGCGTTCAGCGCCTTCAGCAAATGCATCAGCGTTTCACGTTCTTTGGCCGGGATTTCCCCGCCTGCCGCGTATCCGGCATTTCGCATAATGCTTTCCTGCAACCCCACCAGCCAGTCGTAAATATAAAACGCCGTGGTATTGGTCGGGGTGGCGGAAAGTTTGGTCAGGCGGCGGGAGGATTTCCAGCTGGCGACGCTTTTCTGCGGCTTGGCAAAAATCTTGTTGCCTTTGTTGATGCGGCTTTCAGGCCGTTCCGCTTCCGCTTGTTTCTCGAAGCCCAGCCAGGCAACGAAATCGCCGAGCACGGTCAGCGCGCGGGAAACCTGACGGTCCGCGTGATGCTCATGTTCACGCGTGCCCGCCGGTAACGCGCCGCCGAGAGAGCGAACCAGCGCCTCACCCATATTCAGACGGAAACTGGCGGTGATCAGCTCTTCCATCAGCAGTTCAACGGTCGGTTTTGCCACGCCAAGCAGGGCAATCAGCGGTTCGTTTTCCGGCAGGCTGCGCAGATGGTTGATCCAGTAACGCTGCACCTGACGGGCAAACGCCGTGCCGTCGTCCGGTTTTTCCTGCCAGGCCTGAACATCCTGTTGCTGCTCGGCAAACAGATCGATATCAATACCGATGCCGAAACTCTCTGCGCCTGCCTCATCCGTTTCGCCGGTGTCTGCCGGTTGAGCGGTATGTTCGTGATAAATACGGTGCAATTCCTCGCGGCCGGGCAGCAGTTTTTCCAGCAACTCGCCGTGCACACCGGTACGGGTTTGCAGGGCTTTAATCACCGTCTGCACCGTCCGCTGTTTCTGTGCCGGATCCGCCACGTCGCCTTCCTGATACCAGCGTCCGAGCAGGTTATCCGTCAGTTCCCGGTGCAATTCGTCGCGTAATTCACACAGACGGTTAAGACGGACTTCAGGACGGATTTCCGCCACCAGATAATCCGCCATACGTTGCAGGCCGCGTTCGTCCATCGCCAGCAACGCGCCCCAGGCATCGCCCGGATTACCGACATGGCGCTGAACGGCTTCGTCATAATGCACGGATTCAGTCATGCGGCGGTCAAACGGCGTCAGCACCCAGACCAGCCCCGGTTTGCGGCGGCCACGCACCTGCGTGTTTTCGCCGTGCATTTCCCGCACCCAGTGTTCCAGCGTGCGTCCCACGGCCACCACATCATCACGGTTATCTGCGGCGGTGCACACCATCAGCATGTTCATTTCATGGCGATCGGTGTAGCGCTCCGGCAAATACGCCACTTTGGCGCGGAACAGTCGCTCAAGTTCATCACCCTGATTGTCATCGAAACGGGCACCGTGTCCCGGTAAATCCAGCAGGTCGATCTGCTCAAACAAGGCTTCACGCGGCGGAGACAGCAGGGGAATTTGCACTTCAGACGCCAGCAGCGTCAGCTCTGCCAGTGACAACGTCACCGGTGCCGCGCTTTCCTCGCCAAACTGGGGACACACCGGGATCTGAATATCCCAGGTCGGCGACGGGCTGAACATGCCGTCGGCCGGTTGCATCGCGTCGTCCACTAAAATACTCAGCGGAGCCAGCAGGCTTTGTGCGCCGCCCAGATGCTGCAACGTATGCGCGTAATGACGATAGGCAGCGGTCAGCACCGGATCATTGCCCCACAGCAGCGAGAACAAACGCGCACGGTCATCAATGTTCAGATAAGGCGCGAGCTTCACCGCCACCGGCCAGTAATGCGCATTCAGATGGCGGAAACGGCGGGGATCCAGGCGAATCATAGAATCCCATAATCCCATCATCTTTTCGCTGGTAAAGCCTTCCACCGGTTCCGGCTGGCGGTGCATCATCAGCTGATTCAGATGTTCCGTGATTTGCTGTGCATCCGGTACGTGATACTGACTGTCCGGCCGGAATGCGCGGGTGACGATACGCGCCAGATCCGCTTCATTGAGCAGTAATACCCGCACCGGAAACGCACGGTCACGCACGTCGGCCTGACGGGTGAAGCGGGTGGCAAACCGCGCCTCACGGTTACCGGGATTAATCTGGGTCAGATAATCGAGGGTCACGCCGCCCAGACGGGTTTCAAGGCGGCCGTAGTTTCCGGCGGCCAGCGAGCAGATCAGATAGGATTTTCCGGCCTGCGAATGACCGTAAAAGCCCAGCGCAGGCGGCAGTTCACAGGCCAGCGCCAGACGCTGCGCCTGATCGCGGCAACGCTTTAACTGCAGATTCAGCCGGTCAGCTTCCAGATCCAGACGCGGCGCCTGTGCACGGGTGGATTCCACCCAGTCCAGCGCATCGGTGAGGGTGGCAGACGTCGCCGCAAACTGACGTTGCAGCGCGTTAGTGGTCAGTGATGGCACCGGAATAGTTGCTGTTGTGCGGGTAGTCATGAGACGAATACGCTCCCACTGTCGATCCAGTAATGGCTCTCGCCCAGTGTGTTTAACCGCAGACGCAGGTGATGAGACGGCACTTTAGTGCCGTTATCCAGCACCGCGCTGGCGATATCGAAAAATTCCGGCGTCGGGTGATCTTCCCCTTTTTTCACCGCCAGTTTGACCCGCAGCACGCTGTCGCCCGCCACTTTACGCGCCAGCTCAGGCTCGGCAATCGACAGGGTATACAAAGGTGACGCAGGCCAGCGGTCATTTTCCAGCTGACGGAAAGCGAGACAAATAGCGCCACGGATGCGGAAGCTGGCCGCGCTGTCGAGTTTGTAATCGTGGGCATCGAGGTCAATGTCGCTGTAACACACATTGTCGTCGTTCAGCGCCTTGTTACCATCGAGCATGCCCAGATAGCGCACCGTGGAATAAGGCTGGAAATCGCCCGCTTTAAAATAGAACCCCGGCAGACGCAGATCCAGCGCCAGCAGGCACAGCATCGCGCCGACGGCCGCCGTTGATTTCGGGTTGTCAATGCGACCGAGTTTGTTAAACGGATACCAGCCGCTGGTGTGATAACCATCCAGCGATAGCATACGGTTGATCGGCAGCGGTTGCAGATGGCGGAACAGCGCCTGAATGCCGGGGAAGCGCGAAGGGCGGCCGGTCAGCAACAGCACATCGCAATCATGCAGCGACACCACTTCGCACAGCGAACGCAGGTTCTGCGTGATGCTCATGCGATTGGATAAAAACTCGCTGTGCAGCTTGCTGAGTTTGAGCACCAGCGGTGCCTGCAAAATATCAAACACCGCCGAACCGGCAGGCAGCACGCGCTGAATTTCGCCGTGCAGGTAATCCAGCACTTTCTGCGTCGGCGCCTGTTCCAGCAGTTCACCAAACGGCGCATCGATTTCTGCGTGAGTATCCAGCGGATCAAACCGCTCGTAGACTTCCAGCACCGCGCGCGCCAGCGGAATAAAAATCTGCAACGTGCTTTGCTGGCGCAGCGTGGCGTGACCGTCCATGCGGCCTTCGCTGCCAAACAGGCGCGTCATCAGGCTGTCCGGGTTCGCCAGACCGGCTTTTTTCAGCGCCGCATGTAACGCCGGTAAAATATAGAGCTGAATGACATCCAGCAGAATGTCGTCGCCCGCGACTTTAAAACCTTCGCGGAACAGCAGGCGCGGGGTGATTTTGACGTTATTGCCCATGCCGTCATCCAGCCAGTACTGGGTAATCGCCAGATCGGTGGTGCCGCCACCGATATCAATCGAGGCGATGCGCAGGGTTTTGCCCACCGGCTCGTCATCGGCCAGTTCACGATCCGGACGCGCCATGCTGGCAAAGAATTCGCCGGTATGACCGCCGAAATTCACCTGGGTTTCGTTATACAGATAGACCATTTGTCCGCAGGTGGCTTCGTCCCATTCCATCTGCACATCCGGCACCGGCATGCGGCTTTTCGCCTTGTCAGCCTGCGATTTAAAACCGTCATCTGACGGATGCCAGCCCATAGATTTCCACACCAGACCGATGGCCTCCTGCATACGGCGGCGGAAAATCTCGCGTTCCGGTTTCGGCATCGCCGACGGCAGGGTCAGAATGATATTGCGTAACTGACGCGGCGCTGAAGAACGCAGCATTTTGGTCCGCTGCGCCGGGCTGTTGATTTGCATCAGCGCCTGCGCCAGCAGTTCAGATAGCATCAGCGTCATCACCGAACTGCGGCTGTAATGGGCAGAAAATACCGGCAGACGGTCTTCCGGCGCTAAATCAGACAACGGCTGGCCATCATCATTGATCAGGAAGGTCAGCGGCATGGCGGCCGCCACCGGCTCCTGCACTGCGCCGTGTCCGCCCTGACTGAAACGCCAGCCCGGCGTGTAACTGTCTTCATCCCACAGATAACGGCGCGGGCTGGAAATCCCGGTCGATCCTTCCGTGCCTTCCCGCAACAGGGCCAGACGGCTGGCTTCACGACCGGCGCGCAGAATAGACGGCCAGATAAAGGCGTCATCACGACCGCTTTCGACCGAGAAATTCGGTTTGCCGAAACGCGCCTCGGCGAATTCCACCCGGCTTTCGAACAGTTCGTTATAGAGAAAATGTGGCCGCGAAAGGTCGCGCAGTTGCAGTTCGCTGGTCTGTTTCAGGCCATCGGTTTCCCCCACATGGTCTTCCACCAGAATGCCGCAGGTATGCGAGTTGCCGACATCGAGGATCAGATCCACATTGATCGCTGGTTCCTGCAAGGTGGCACCGTTGATCTTCAGTTCCGGGATACCCAGCTGGCTGCCGAGCATTTCCAGCAGATTCAGGTAATGCGCCTGATATTCAAACTCGCGCAGCGCAACTTTGATATTGCGCGCCTCGCGAGCCTCCCGCAGGGCCGACTGCTCGGTAAAGACTTCACGCAGCCAGCCGTCAACCCAGGTCTGATCGAGGAAATCGAGAAGCTCTTCGTTATGCCACGCCAGCGCAAAACTGATGCCGTTTTTCACGTCATCCGTGACCGGCGTCAGCTGAGTGTGTTCCTCATCGCCTTCCGCCACACGGGTATCAAAAGCAATCACCACGCGGTGCGTACTGCCATCGGCTTCCGGTTTATCCAGTGCACGGATTTGCACCCGCGCCCAGTTGTCCGGCCCGGCCATAAACGTCCGTGGCGGATTGAAACGCAGGAACGGCAACGGCAGCCAGATCTGATCCAGCAACTTCAGCGACTGTTCCAGCGGGAAACTGAACTCAGGACGTACCACTTCAGGCGCGCCGCCGTCCAGCCCCGGTAAAAAATGACGGCCATTTTGCGGATTATAATCCAGACGCAATAACGGGCCGTTGGCGCTTTTACGCACAAATTTGGCAGGCAGTCCGTCATCCCAGACCGGCTTCAGCGCGAAGTCGAGAAACTGAATGCCGCTGTCCTGGATCAGGGTAATCTTTTGTTTAAAATCAGTAATCGTTGCCAGCATGCTGTTATTTACCTTCGCGCTTAATGGTCATTGGGTAAACCGTGTCGCCGGTATAACGGCCCTGACACACGGCAGCGCCGGTCGCGCCCTGAGTACAGCTGATTTCCGGCATCTGATAGCGGGAACCGTCGCTGCATTTCGCCCTGTAACGGCTGTTAATCACCAGATTGCCTGATTGCATCAGACCGGCATTGGCCGCCGCACGGCAGGTCACGCCCGCGCCGTAAGTGATTTTCACCGTACCCTGACCTTGTTTGAACTGATAACGCAGCACCGGCGGTTTGCCGGTCACCGGATCTTTGATATCGACGACCACATTCCAGTTACCGTTGAGGAATTTGGTGGAACCAATTTTTACCGCGTCCGGCGGCATCACCAGCGCATTCTTGCTGACCGGCGCAGGGGCCGGTTCGGCGACAACCGGTGTATTTTCCACTTCCGCTACCGGTTGCGGCGCAGGGACAACCGCCGCAGGCGCGACCGGCAATGTCACCGGTTCCGGTGTTTTCACTTCCGGCGCGTTGATTTCTGCCGCCACCGGCGGCGGGGCGATCACCGCAGGCTGTGCTGCCGGCGGGTTGACCGCTTCAGGTTTCGGCACGGCGGCTTTCACCGTGTCAGTTGCTGGCGCAGGCGTGCGCGAATACAGCCAGCCTGCGGCCGAACCGGCCACCACCAGCGCCGCCACCGGCAGCGCCCAGATTAATGGCGATAATGTGCGGCGCGGGGCGGCAACCGGTTCCGGTTTCATCTCCTCCTGCTCAGCCGCACGGGCCTCGATGGTTTTGATCACCCGTACCGGTTCCGGCGCTTCAACCACCGGTTCCGGCGCGTTGATTTTTTCAGCCATCAGCGACAAGGTCGGCAGCGGCTCATCGGCTTTCAGGGTGTCACGCAGGGCGGCAAAAGGATCGGCATTGCTGGTGCTGTCGAGACTGACAAAGCCCCAGAACGTCAGCACCGGCTGACCACCGACCAGATAGACATGGTTTTGGTCCGGGAAACGAAACGCCTTTTCCAGCAGGGACCCGAAGAACTGACTGGCGGATTTTTCAGAGGATTTTGCTGCCTTGCTGATTTGCGCGACCACTTCCAGACAATTTTCCAGCTGACGCAAAGCCGAAGCGCGGGCAGCATCTGTCGCCGCCGCCCAGGACACCACTTTGCCTTCACGGGGGGAATACCAGTCGAGGCGGTCACCGGCCTCGTTAAGTTGCGGGATCGCCAGACAATCGGCAATCACAGGGTGTTTACGCAGACGTAAGGTTTCGCGTAATTGCAGGGCTGAGGCGTAAACCGGTTGCCCGTTTTCGCCCAGCGCAAGGATGTCATTGAGACTGCCACTGCGTAAAAATGATTTTGCCACGCCTGAATAGCCTTTATTGGTTTTGCCCGGCATCAGCGCACAGGCAGAAAAGGTTCATGATGCTGCCACTCTAGGCGATTTAAGCGAAATCAAACGGCGGAATAAGCGACAAAAAGGGTGGCTGTTTAGGGCGTGAGCGCGATGTAAAAGAAGGGAAACCCGTACGGGGGCAAAACGCGCCGTCAGCCCCCACGTGGTGGTCAGAAAATTACAGGTGGAAGTTATCGTACAGATGGCGTTCTATTGCGATCAGTTTGTTACGGTCATAATGACCAAAAAACAGCGGCCCGCCAATGGCGTTGATCGCCACGCCGCTGGCGGTGATCGCCGCCGATTTAAAATCACCGGCTTTTATCGCCCCCACAGTATCACGTGCAAATACCCGCGCTTCTGAAAGTGAAGCCGATGTTTCGTAAAGGCGTCCGTTTGTCACCGCAGTAATATTGCGTGAGATGCTTTGATACGCCTGCTCCGAAATACCCACATTGGCCTCGCGCAGCATTCTGTTAACGCAATACACCGCCTGCGCGTAAATCGAGAATTTGGTGGTTCTGATTATTTGTTGCTCAAGCTGCCCTCTGCGAAAGAGTCCCTGACCATTATCACCGTATGGCATTATCATTCCTTTTGACTTTCAGTTAAAAACAAACCTCTCCGCGCGGCGGAAAATAGCCTTTCCGCCGCGACGCATAATAATAGAAAGCCGTTTATTCCGACCCCTGAAAATCAGAAAAAAGTGATATGGCGCAAGGATAAAACGGCAGGGTAACAGGCTGTAAGATAATGACATTCACGCTGTGAATGTCATTAGATTTAGAAAGGAACTTAGTTAATAATCCCCCCGTATTTCAGTCCGTGCTTCAGTGCTGAAATAAGGTATCCAGCACGGAAGTAAGATGCTGACGCGCATCGCCCGACAACGACTGAAGGGGTAACGGTAAACAAGGCGCAGACACTATCCCGAGAATTTCCGCCGCGGCAGCCACCACACGCAAACTGCCGTGTGAACGGAACAGCGCCCAGAGCGGCTCCAGCTGAGCAGACAGCGCCTGCGCAGTCTGCGCATCGCCTTTTTGCGCCGCGCGGGTGATCGCCAGCGGAATTTCCGGGAACAGTCCGGCAATCACCGAATACCACACATCGCCGCCTTCGGTGAGCACCGTCGCCGCCGCCAGATCGCCCGCCGCGCCCAGCGTCACATGCGCAGGCACCTGCGGACGGAGTGCTGCCAGCCGCTGGCGCGTGGTCAGCGGATCCGCTGAAAGACCGGGGATTTTGATGCTGCCGACGTGAGGCAGTTGCGCGATACGCGCATAAAGCGCATCGGAAAACTCAAAATGGGTGGTGGCCGGATTATCGTAAACGCACAGCGGCACGGAAAGATGTCGGCTGACGGTTTCATACAGCGTAAACACTTCGTCTTCCGTCAGTTTCTGATAAGACACGGGAGCCAGTAACACCGCGCTGACGCCCGCCCGCTGGGCATCTTCCGCCAGATGCAGTACATCGGACGTACGCACCGACCCGATGCTGACCATCACCGGGATCCCTCTGGCATGTTCCACCGCCAGTCGTGCCACGCGGTCGCGTTCACTGTGTTTCAGATAGGCATAGCTGCCCGTCGAACCCAGCGCGCCAATCGAATCCACACCGGCTTCTGCCAGCCTTTCCATCAGTCTGACAAAGGCTTTCTCATCAATGCCTTTATCTGTCAGCGGTGTGAGAGGAAACGCACTTAATCCTGTGAACATCGGGTTCTCCGGAAGGGTGAATGAACAGACTTATCATAGAGCAGTGATTTACTTTTTGCCGGATACCGATGATCCGGCATCCGGTTTCAGGCGCAACATATCCAGCCAGCCGACCAGCGTCAGCACGGCAATCACGATAAAGGCCACTTTAAAACTCATGCCCGGTACCGATCCCCAGTGCAGCGCATCCACCAGTTGTTCACCGAGACGGGTCCCGAGCGCTCCCACCGTGATCCCCAGCCCCACGGAAAGCTGCAAGACCGTACTGAACAGGGTATTGGCGTCGGCCATTTGTTTCGCCGGTACGTCGGAAAACGCCAGCGTGCTGATACCGGTAAACTGCATCGAACGGCTGAGACCGCCGAGAAACAGCAATATCATCACCAGCCAGTCAGGCGTGCCGGGCGTCAGGAACGCGCAGAACAGCAGCGAAAACACGCTGAGCAGGCCATTGACCACCAGCACCGGACGAAAACCGAAACGGCGGATCAGCGGCGTGGTCGCCGGTTTCATGGCCAGATTCCCGGCGAACACCGCCAGCACCAGCAAACCGGCATGGAAGGGATCCAGCCCGAAACCGACCTGCAACATCAGCGGCAGCAGGAAAGGAACGGCGCTGATGGTTACCCGGAACAGCGAACCGCCGCCCATACTGATACGAAACGTCGGGATCACCAGCGCACCTAAATGCACCATCGGGGCAGGATCGCGGTACAAATGACGAACAGCCAGCACCGATAACACCGCGCCCGCCAGCAACAACAGCACCGCAGTGGTCCATAGAATATGGTCCTGACTGATCAGTTCCAGACCCGTCACCAGCGACAGCATCGCCAGCCCGGTCAGCACAAACCCCGGCTTGTCAAAATGCTTCGGCTCTTCGGCAGGTTCCTGCGGAAATAACCGCCACGCCAGCATGATGGCGATGATCCCGAGTGGCACATTAATATAGAAAATCCAGTGCCAGGAGGCGTAGTGCGTGATGAACCCGCCGAGCGGCGGCCCGAGGATCGGCGCGACCAGCGCGGGCCAGGTCAGCGTGGCGATGGCTTTAATCAGCTGCGGTTTCGGCGTGGTTTTCAGTACCGTCAGACGCCCGACCGGCACCATCAGCGCACCGCCAATCCCCTGAATGATGCGCAGAATAATAAATTCGCTGACGCTGCTGGCCATGGCACAAAAAAGGGAAGCCAGCGTAAACACGGCAAGGGCGAAGGTGAACACATTCCGCGCCCCGAACCGTTCTGCCGCCCAGCCACTGGCCGGGATCAGCACCGCCAGCGTGAGCATATAAGCGCTCATCCCGGCATTCAGATCTACAGCGGAAACCCCGAACGACAGGGCCATTTGCGGCAGCGCGGTGGCAATCACCGTGCCGTCAATGAACTCCATGAAAAAAGCCGCTGCCACCAATAAAGCAATTACGGAGAGACCCGAACTGACGGCGGACTCTTCCTGCGGATGTTCTGACGCATCCGATTTACTCTGGCTCATGTATTCTGTCCCGGATAAAACGACGTCGCTGCAAGATGCAGCAAAAGATAGATGATAAGTATTAAACCTATCACACACCTTTATGCGGGTTATAGATCAGACGAGGATCAAAAAGAGCGGTTTTTTACGCACCGCTTACCGCCGTAAAAAACTCACCCTTTAACGGGCAGGCAAAATCACTCACATCCTCCTGCAGACACAGGGCGACATCAGCAGCAAAACCACGGCGTAACAACTCCCTTGCGGAGCCGCACTGTTCAAGTTCCGCCAGCGGCAGGTTGTCGTACACCGCACGGGCCGCACGGGCTTCAGGGGAAACAACGCGATGTGGCAAACGGGCAACCAATCCTCCCGCTGCGGCGAGATCTTCAATCGCCGGACGCAGACTGTTATCCGGCCATTTTTCACCGGCGGGGATCAGCAGAATGCGCCGATACTTTTCACAGGCGCGGGCAGTGGCAGTGAGATTACGAAAGCAGGCAGTGAAAATCGCGGCGTCATGGGTTCTGGCGGCAAAGGTCAATGCGGAACCGTTGGGAGAAGGCAGGACCAGCCGGGTTCCGGCGGAGATATTTTGCAAAGAGCAGGGCGAAAGCGTGAAACCCGGCCCCTGAAAACGCCGGTCAAACTGCGCGCATTGCGCATCCCGCGCAACGGCATACTGCTGCGCACTGGCGTCTTTCCACGGATACGGATACACCGTAGCGGCAGAGTCTGTTGCGATACTGACGCAGGTGGAAAACGACATCACATCGATAATCACGATGCAGTCGGCGTCCGCCGCCAGATGCTCCACCGCCTGCGCGCCCCATTCCAGACGAACATCGAAATCAGTTTGCGAAAAATCAGTCATTGAAGCGCCCTGGTGAGAATAACAAAGCAAGAAAAAGAGGATTTGTCAGGAAGTAAATTAACTACACTGAACAACACAATTTTAGCGGTCTGCATACATCAATAAAACAAGAGATCAGATAATGTTCAATAGGGGATGTGAATGAAAAGTGGTGATTATTGCCGTCTGTTGCTGTTAGCCGCGATCTGGGGTGGCAGCTTTCTGTTTATGCGGGTGGCGTCTCCGGCGTTCGGGGCCATTAATACCGCGTTTCTCCGGGTGTTGTTCGGATTTATCGGGCTGGTGGTGATCCTCGCGGTGATGAGAACACCGCGCGATTATCAGCAAAAATTCGGCCGTTCGCTGCTGCTTGGAGTGATCAACTCCGGTTTGCCGTTCCTGATGTATTGTCTGGCCGCGCGCTGGCTTCCGGCGGGGTATTCCGCCATCCTCAACGCCACCACGCCGCTGATGGGGGTTGTGCTCGGCGGCCTGTTCTTCCATGAAACCGTGACGCTTAAAAAAGCACTCGGCGTCCTGACGGGCCTGTTCGGCATTACCTTGCTGACCACCACCGGCAGCGCAGAATCAGTCCCGCAATTGCTGGCGGGGGTGATAGCCTGTTTGGTGGCGACCGGTTGTTATGCTGTCGCCGGTTTCCTCACCCGTCGCTGGATCACCGAACGCGGCGGGCTGGATCCTAAACTGGTGGCTACCGGCAGTCAGCTGGGTGCCACATTGTTCCTGCTGCCGTTTTTCCTTTATACCTCGGCTACCGAAGCGCCGGTGACCTGGGCGCAACCGCTGGTCTGGCTCTGTGTGCTGGCAGTCGGTTTCGTTTGCACCGCGTGGGCGTACATTTTGTATTTCCGGCTGATTGCCGATATCGGCCCGCTGCGCAGCATGACCGTGACATTCCTGATCCCGCCGTTCGGCATCCTCTGGGGGTATCTGCTGCTGAATGAAACGCTGTCTGAAGGGTTCTTTGCCGGTGGCATTCTGATCTGTCTGGCGGTTTGGCTGGTACTCAGTCCGGGAAAATCGCTGGCCGGAAAACCGAAAACACCCGCACCTGAAACCAAATAATCTCAGGTGCGGGCAGGGGATTAGCCGAGGTATTCATAAGTCGCCGCAAGGTATCGTAGCCTGCGCCGTTTATTTACGTCATTTAAAAAAACAGCAGACAAATAAATGCATTGAATTACATCCACCAAATGAATATATGTTCCTAAAGTGTATAAATGAACGGTCTGGTTTTTGAATAAATGTGATGCAGACAAATAACAGGACATCGCCCATATGTAAAATGACCCACAACCATAAAAAAGGAGACACACATGGCGCACATGATTTACGTGACAATTAAAGGAAAGCAACAAGGTCTTATTTCTGCCGGTTGCTCAACGCTGAATTCTATCGGCAACCGATATCAAGCTGCTCATAAAGATCAAATCATGGTTCTGTCCTTCGAACACGCATTGACCAGAGCGAAGAATGTCAATCACGGTCCGATCTCATTTATTAAACTTATCGATAAGTCGTCCCCCTTATTTGGCATCGCCATTTCTGCCAATGAAGAGCTAGAAATGAAGTTTGATTTCTTCCGGACATCGGCTTCAGGGGTTAATGAAATTTACTATTCGGTAACGGTAAGGAAAGCATATCTTCATGGCATCAGCCTCATTTATCCCCACGCCATTGATCATGCAGGTGACCAACCAGAAGAAATGATCTCAGTTAATTACCAGAGCATTACCTGGGAGCATATTAAAGCAGGCACTTCAGGTTATAGCATTTGGGATGAGCGCGTTTTCTAAAAACTCTCTCCGATATGATTAAACAAGGTTGGCATTATGGAAAACAACGAACTCATCTGCAAACCGGAGGGCAAGAATTTTCGCCGCTGGGATTTTCTTGATTATACTATTGCAAGGTGGCACGAGGATGACCCGGTTAATTATTGGGGTGACGCTTATCTTTACCTCTATAAAGACTCATTCATCCGGTTTCACAAAGAAACAATTACAAAATATGCGCACATAGCAAAGATACCTGCGCTGCTTCTTGCTGATGTTGCATGGCAGGAAGCCGGGGGGAAACCCGATAATTTAAAACCACAAGTCTTATTATACAGACAACTTACCGATTCATTCCGAAGCAATAATGATTACTCTAACAGAGTCTCCATTGGAATTGTGGCGATACAAATACGTGCCGTGGCCGAAACTCTGGGGATAGAACCGAGATCACTTTCAACAAGACAACAATTGCAAATTGGAAGATGTTTACAAGATGACGATTTTAACTTAAAAGTTGTTGCTCTTCACTTACGTGAACTCGTTGAATATGACTATCCAGACAGCAACACGGACATACTGACTGACGAACAATTGATATTAGCAGGCTCACGATATAACAGAGGTATTGAAAGGCAAAAACGAGATTTCATTGACGCTATTTCTTTGCCTGCAAGCGATCAGCGCCGCAATTACATTTCTTACGGACTTGCCATTATAAAACGGAAGGACAGAATTAAAAAACTGATGGGAATTCACTGATGGATAATTTAAAGCCCGTAACCCTTTCTGCGCTACTCGGCCCTTTTGTTTTTTTATATTATTGTTTTTGTGCGTTACTGATTTTCATCTTTTCTGTTATTGATACAACACAAAGTCTCGCTGAGACTTCAGACTGGTGTGCAAATGTGCAGGGGTTTGACGGTCTTGATGGAGATGTCACGCGAGGATTCTCTGCTTTTGTCACCGCACTCTTTATTGCTCCGTTATTATTTTTCTTTCCCACTGCAATAAAGAAAAAAAACTACAGCAGATGCGTCATTTTCATGGTGATTGCTGTCTACTGGGGGTGGACATTTTTTGGCAGATTTTGGTTTTGTTAGCACACCGAAAACTCCCGCACCTGAAACCAAATAATCTCAGGCGCGGGCAGGGGATTAGCCGAGGTATTCGATAATGGATAATCCGCCGTTATAGTCGGTGCTGTAGATAATGCCTTGTGCATCGACAAAGACATCACAGGACTGGATCACCTGCGGCCTGCCGGGACGTTTATCCATCATGGTGGCGGGCGCGGCGGGCACCAGCGCACCGGTTTCTTTCGGCTGATACGGATTGCTGATGTCGTATGCCCGCACACCGGCATTCTGATAGGTGGCGAAAATCAGCGTTGAGCTGATAAAACTCCCCGGCCGGTTTTCATGCAGATTATGCGGTCCGAAGTGCGCCCCTTTGCTGACGTAGTCCCGTTCTTCCGGTTGCGGGAAGGTCGAAATACTGACCGGATTCGACGGCTCGCGCACGTCGAACAGCCAGATAAGTTTCTCGCCATCTTCCTGATTATCCAGCACCACCAGCAGATCACGGTCGGGCAACGGCAGCGCGGTGTGCGTGCCGCCGCCAAATGGCGGGCTCCAGTTGCGGTGCGAAATCAGCTGCGGAGCAGTGCGGTCTTTGATATCCAGCAATGTCAGGCCGCCGTCGCGCCAGCTGGCATACGCCGTATCGCCGCTGATGATCGCGTGGTGCAGCGCGTAACGTTTGCCCTCCGGCCAGTCCGGCGTTTCACCGCCAGCGGTGTGCATACCCGGCAACCACCAGCGTCCGGCGACCTGCGGATTGCGCGGATCAGCCAGATCGATGGTCAGAAAGATGTAATCGCTGTAGCCGTCAATCAGCGCGGACACATACGCCCAGCGCCCGCCGACATACCAGATACGATGCACGCCGATGCCTTCCAGCCCGAGAAAACCGATTTCTTTTGGCTGATCGGGCACCGAAATATCGAAGATGCGCACACCCGCGCTCCAGCCACGCTGCTGCGTACCCTGCACCGTCTCGCTGACGGAGCGGGTGTAATAGACTTTTTCATCGGCAAACCTCACATCCGCGAACAAATCACGGGCGTTGATCACCAGCAGTAAATCGTCATGCGCCTGTAAATGCACATTCCAGGTGCCCGGCGGTGCCGCCACAAAACCGGCAGGGCGCGGATTTTTCGGGTCGCGTACATCCACGATGGAGAAACCCTGCGACACCATATGGCCGATATAGGCGTAGCCACGGTGAACCATCACCTGCACGCCGTCCGGTTTTCCACCCTGATCGCTGTGACCGATCAGCCGCATATTACGGCTGTATTCCGGGGTCGGGAGAGATTGCGTTGTCATAATCCGGCCTTATTTTTTATGTTGCGCTTCAAGGGTGGCGAACCACGGCGCAATGAAATCATCGGATTTGCCCCAGCCCGGGATCACTTTCGCCAGCGACGCGACGTTCACCGCATCCGGATGACTGATCAGCAGCGCCTGCGGAATGGCCGCCGCTTTAAACTCATAGGTCGCCGGGGTTTTCTCACCGGCAATTTTGTTGGCCACCAGACGCAGGTTGATTGCGCCGATCAGTTTAGGATCTACCGCCACGCTCAGTTTCCACGGGCTGTTTGCGGCGCGCATCAGGCCGATATCCTGATTGGAAATATCGATGCTGTAGAGTTTGATTTCGGTGCGGCCATTTTCCTGCAAGGCTTTGTACGCGCCCTGACTGAACGCATCCCAGGTTCCCCAGATGGCGTCGATTTTGCCCTTAGGGTATTTCGCCAGCAGTGCGCCGATTTTATTGGCGGTATCGCCCTGAACATCCGAAGACACCGCGCCGACCGATTCCAGTTCATGAATGCCCGGACTGGCGGCTAACACTTTTTTGTAGGCATCCTGACGACGTTCCATTGGCGGGAAACCGGCCACCCACAGTTTGACGATATTGGCTTTGCCGTTGAAATCCTTTACCAGTTGCCCGACAGAAAGATCAGTCAGCGAGGCGTCGTCCTGTTGGGTGACGGTCACACCGGGAATGTCACCGTTCACCGCCGTATCGAACACCGATACCGCGATGCCACTGGCCGTAATGCGTTTCAGCAGGTCGGTGGAATAAGGATCACGCCCCTGTGACAAAATAATGCCATCATATTTCTGGCTGATGGCCTGATTGACGAAATCCTGAAATTTGGCGTCGTCGCCGTTACTGAGGAAAGTGCTGACCTGAAAACCCAGTTTGCGGCCTTCCTGAATGGCGCCGGAGACAAACTGCGTGGTGTTGTCATCGGAGCCGAGATTGCGGATCACGGCGATGCGGACCGGCCCTTTATGGTCGGCTATCGCTTTCGGCACCGGCGCGGTGTCTGCCGCGAAAGCAGGAAAAACGGAGAGCAGGCTTAATGCCAGCAATGAAGCAGAAAACAGTTTCATGTTTATTACCCTGTGTGGTTAATCATCATTTAACGGGAGGACAATTCACGCGAGCCCTTTGTGCAGGCTTTTATAGTGGGTTAATGAATTGATTGTCCGAGTTTTCATGACCGGGTAACACTTGGCAACGAACGAAAAGGCATAAGTTAATGCCAAAGAGTATTAGCCATCCGGATGTCCGGACGTAGGATGTTAACAGCTTCTAAATTAAGGATTTCCCCATGAGTGATACTGATATCCGCGTGGTAACCGGCCCCGCCAACTATTTTTCTTTCCCCGGTGCGATCGACCGCCTTACAGAATTTTATACGCCGGAACAGCTGGATAAAGCCCTGTGGATTTACGGCGAGCGCGCCCTGGTGGCCGCACAGGATTTTCTGCCGGAAGCCTTTACCGCATCGCAGGCAAAGCGCGTGTTGTTCAAAGCCCATTGCAGCGAAACCGAAGTGCAGCGCATTGCGGATATCGGGGGCAATGACCGTCAGGTAGTGATCGGCATCGGCGGCGGAGCAGTGCTGGATACCGCCAAAGTCGTGGCGCGACGTCTGGGATTGCCGGTTGTCGCTATCCCGACTATCGCCGCGACCTGTGCGGCCTGGACGCCGCTTTCCGTCTGGTATAACGACGAAGGGCAGGCGCTGCGTTACGAAATCTTTAACGACGCCAATCATCTGGTACTGGTCGAGCCGCAGATTATCCTGCGCGCGCCGAAAGCGTATCTGCTGGCCGGGATCGGTGACACGCTGGCGAAATGGTACGAAGCAGTCGTACTCAGTCCGCAGCCGGAAAAACTGCCATTAACCGTGCAGCTCGGTCTGAATACCGCGCTGACAATCCGCGACGTGTTACTCAATGAAAGCGAAGCCGCCTTGCAGGCGCAGGACGGTAACCAGCTGACACAGTCTTTCCTGAATGTACTGGATGCGATCATTGCAGGGGGCGGATTAGTCGGTGGGTTGGGTGACCGTTTCACACGCATCGCCGCCGCGCATTCCGTGCATAACGGTCTGACCGCGCTGCCGCAAACCGATGCTTTCCTGCACGGCACTAAAGTGGCTTACGGCATTCTGGTGCAAAGCGCGTTGCTCAATCAGCCGGAAGTGGTGACGCAGTTAACCGCACTGTACAAGGTGCTGGATCTGCCGGTGAGTCTGGCGGCGTTACAGGTGGATATTCATGATGAGCAACAGCTTTCCCGCCTGATTGAACGTACCCTGCAACCGGGCGAATCCATCCATCTGCTGCCGGGAAATCCTGACGCCGAACAACTGCGGCTGGCGTTTGAATTTGTGGAGAATAAATAACAGAAGCAAAAAAGGCCCCTGTTAACACAGGAGCCTTTTGTTATTCAGACCCTGTTAAGGATGCTGTTTCGCAAACTCTTCTTTGGCTTTTTGCAGTTGCTGCTGGAAAGCCGTATTGGTGTGCAGGGTGGCGACAACGGCGGAGCCGACAATGCGCGCGGCATCGACGTCACTTTGCCAGTGGTAGCCGCAAATGACCCGGCTCTGGCCTAAATCGAAACCGCGTTGCAGGATCTGATCCTGACGTTGCGGGTTAATTTCGGTCAGTACCAGCGCGGTGGCCCAGCCGATAGAGGTATGGCCGGACGGGTACGAGCCGTTTTTCGACAATTTGTCCTGCTCGGTGGTGTTACAGGTCGGGACGCCGTAGAAGGCGAACGGACGGATACGCATGTACTTTTCTTTGGCAGAGCGGGTCGCCAGATCACCGGCATCTTCGATCATATTGGTCAGTAATTTATGCAGTTCCGGCGTGTCTTTGGCGGTGATCGGCGAGCCGAATGCGCCGGAGAAGGCGTTGGCTACGCCGCCGGCGCTCAGGTTGGCATCTTCTGCCGCCAGCTTGCCGCGTTCCGTTGAGCGCAACAGACGGCCCTGTTCATACATGGCCTGATCGTTCAGAAACGCGATACTGCCTACCGCTGGCGGTGGCGGAAGCAGTGCCAGGCTGTTAATCGCCTGATCGTTTTTTAAGTAATAAAGGTCTGGTTTGGTGGTCGCATCATTGCCGGTCAGGGCGAATGCATTGACAGAGAAAAGGCTGGCGAGGCAAAAAGTAGAAATAATTTTCATCAAGGTTTCCTTACAACTGCTGAATGATCATTACGAATTCATTTTAGTAACATTTCCCAACACATCTGAGTAAACCAAATTATCGCCTGCGGTGTTTGGACGATGTCTGAAAACGAGAAACTCATCACTTTTATGAATAGTTATCTGGCTCTGCCACGGTTTTTTGTCGTGCGGATAAACGGCAGCTAAACAGCCTGCACTTAATCTGACAGCCTCGCTTCTCATTAAAACCACGTTGTAAAGATGTTTAAAAATCCGGTGATAACGTGATGATTTCTGGCACCGGGAAGACATCATGGAACACTCACCACTCAACGACACCGAATCCCTCAGCGGCAATTTCCCCGTTGAACAGACAAGCAAAAAAAGCAGCGGATTCACCCTTTTCAGGGATCTGCTGAGCGGGGCGTGCGTGCCGGATAACCTGTGGCGCGACCGCATGTACCGCGTGAAGTACGCCGTGCGCGCCTTGCTGCATCCGCTGGATACTTTAAAAGTGCTGGATAAAATGGCCGCCGAGCCGTTGTGGCACGAAGCTTTCACCGTGCAGACCAAGCTGCCGGGAAAAATTCACAAACCCTATCTGTATCTCGGATTGCCCTCTGCCGGACGTGCGGCGGCGCTGGTCGATCACTATGACTTTGTGAAAAGTCTCGACAGTGTGGCGTTACGCAACACCTTTCTGAGCGCAACGGGTAACACCATCACCCGCTTTACCGGCAAAGACGGCGAAGCTTTCCATGTGGTACTGGGATCGATCGGTAAATCGGAGCGGGAAGGTGAAGCCAATATGTTCCTCTATATGGAGGAGACCTTGCTCGCCGCGCTGACCTTCAGCGTGGTGCAGCGTCCGCAAGGGCTGACCCTGATCGTCGGCGGGTTCCAGGGCGCACACCGGTCGACGCCGCATGAGGTGATTAAGCAGGCGACCAAATCCTGTTACGGGTTGTTCCCGAAACGGCTGCTGCTGGAAAGCCTGCAACGTCTTGCGGCACACACCGGCGTGCAACACATTCTGGCCGTCAGCGACACCGGGCACGTATTCCGCAGCCTGCGTTACCGTCATCGTAAGAAAAACGTCTTCGTCGCCAGCTATAACGAATTCTGGGATTCCATCAGCGCCACCCGCTGTTCCCCGGCGTTGTATCAGGTACCGGCGGAACTGCCGCGCAAACCAATGGATGAGATCGCCAGTAAAAAACGCTCTGAATACCGCAAGCGTTATGCCTTGCTCGATGAACTGCATGAGAGCACCGCATCGTTACTGGAAGCCTGATCGCAGACTCCCCGTATTTTCCCGCTGTAGCAGGCAACAGGGCCAGGGACTGGCCTTTCCCTTCGTTTATTCCTTCTTTATGCATGACCTTCACTGAAAATTCCGAAGAGGATGTAAAATTCTCGTGCAGGTTAAGTGTCGGTTTAGTAAAGCAATAGACAGGTAATCATTCGATTTAAAACTAATGCAATCCGAACGTTTTCGCCAAATGTGGATAAATGATGGCGAGGAATGTTACACGTATCGCAAAATCGCTGCTCAAAACCCCCGCGCTGTTTTAAATGTGATGCTATTCACATCAATTCATTCATCCCGCCTATATAAAACGCTATCTCTATAAAAACGAAACATCGGTTCATTTTATAAAAATCTCTCTGGGCGGAAACTCATGAACGCAGAAAAACCTATTTTATTTAAACATCAGCTGGCTTACGGCGGTGGGAACCTGTTGGGCAGCGGGGCACTGGCGATCGCCGGGATCTGGCTGCTGTATTTCTACACCACCTTTTGCGGCCTGACACTGTTACAGGCGTCGGCGATCTTCTCAGTGGCCAGTATCATTGATGCCATCAGTAACCCGCTGATGGGCTATCTCTCGGATAATTTCGGCAAAACACGCCTCGGTAAACGCTTCGGCCGTCGCCGCTTCTTCATCCTGCTCGGCGTACCGCTGATGATGTTCTACCCGCTGTTATGGGTAGAGGGCTTCGGTTTCTGGTATTACCTGTCCACCTACGTGCTGTTCGAGCTGATCTACACCTCCGTCATGGTGCCGTACGAGACGCTGGCGACAGAAATGACCACCGACTTCTCCGCGCGTTCCAAGCTGACCGGCTATAAGGCCATTTTCGGTAAAGTAGCGAACTTCCTGGCGGCGTTCATTCCCGGCCAGTTCATCCTGATTTACGGCAAAGACTCGGCGCAGCCGTTCTTCTTCACCGCGCTGACCTACGGCGTGATCCTGTTTATCGCCATCGGCATGTTGTACCTCTCGTCGTGGGAGCGTCCGGTAGAAGAAACCACGCCAGCCGATGAGAAGAAAATGAGTCTCGGCAAAACCATGCTGACGCTGGTGCGCGACATGAAATCGACCTTCCATCTGAAGGTATTCCGCAAGCACCTGGGCATGTATCTGTGCGGCTTCGGGGCGGAATGGCTGTTTGCGTCGGTCTTCACCTATTTCATCATTTTCGTGCTGCAATATGACCCGAGCATGGTTGCCGGGCTGAGCAGTCTGAACTCCATCCTGCAACTGTTCTCAACCGCCATCTTTATCGGCATCTGTGTGAAGCACGGTTTCAGCAAGCCTTACATCCTGGCGCTCGGCATCGTGATTTTCTCTGTGCTTTGCTACAGCCTGCTGCATTTCCTGCATCTGCCGCAGCAATACGCCACCGTCGCCATGCTGACCATCACCGTCGTGTTCGGTATCGGTACCGGCGGGGTGTATTACATTCCGTGGACGGTGTACACCTTCCTGGCGGATATCGATGAAGCCTTCACCGGCCGCCGCCGCGAGGGGATTTACGCCGGGGCCATGACCTTCTCCGGTAAGCTGATGCGTTCGGTGATCGTCTTCGTGATGGGCGCTATCCTGAGTTTCTACGGCTTCCAGTCCAAATCGCACACTCAGCCCGAAAGTGCCGTTACCGCCATTGCGCTGGTGTTCTGCATCGGGGTTATCGCGCTGGCGCTGATGGCGATTGTCTTCAGTAACCAGATGAAACTGAACCGTAAAACGCACTTAGTGGTCCTCGGCGAAGTGGCGCGCATTAAAGCAGGCGGCCAGATCAGCCAGGTGCAACCCGAGGTCCGCGCGGTCATGGAAGAACTGATTGGTTACCCGTATGAACAATGCTGGGGTAACAGCGTGGTGTGCCGCAAAATCTTCGATACCCCTGCCGTGGAAGTTGACGAACCTAAACCCATGGTCAGTACCACGCAGCAACCGTAATACCTGATCTTCTCCGTTATTTTTCATATCACCGACTGGCCGGGAAACCGGCCAGCGACCAGCTACGTTTTTAGGATGAGAACGAACATGTGGGAACCAAAACTGTTTTTTGTCGCGTTGTCCCTCGGGATCAGCGCACAAAGCGTTGCCGCTGCATTGCCTGATACCGGCAAACTGGTGTGGCACAGCATCACGTTCGGTCAGTCGACCGACGTCAACTTCGCCACCAACGTCCTGCCGGAGAAAACCGGCATGAACGAAACGCTGCTGGCGGGGGGTAAACCCGTTGCGGCGGCAGGCACTCTGCTGACCACGCCGTTTACGCTGGAAAGCCGTGGCGGCAAAGTGGGCAACAGCCACGACGGCCTGACCTATTTTTATACCCGCTTACCGGCTGAGGTGAATTTCCAGCTTGAAGCGGATATCACGCTCAATCAGTTCGGGCCGGAAAACGGCGCGAAACCGGCAGGGCAGGAAGGCGCCGGCTTGCTGGTGCGCGATATTCTGGGCAACCCGCGTGAACCGGTGACCAAACCGGGGATTGAGGAATTACCCGCCGCCTCGAACATGGTGATGAACAGCGTGATGGCCATCGGGGACACACCGCCGGTCGTGGCGCTGATTGCCCGTCAGGGCGTGCAGCAACCCTGGGGGAATACCGGGATCAGCATCGTGCGTGAAAGCTATCATCCGCTGACCACGCCGACCCGTTTCCTGCTGAAAATGACCCGCACCGACAGCGGTTTTGACGTCGCCTATGCGCCGCAGGGCAGCGATCAGTGGGTCAGCCAGTCGGCAGCGGGCGCTGATCGCGTGACGCAGCTCGACAAGACCGGCTATTACGTCGGCTTCTTCGCCTCACGCAATGCCCGCATCACCGTGCATCACGCAAAGCTGACGCTCAGCGAAGCGCATACATTGCCGTCCGCGCCTTACGTGACGCCGTCACTTAAACCCCGCATTGAGATCATGTCATCCCCGGTGATCACCCGCCGTGACAGCGTTTTCCAACTGCGCACCAATGGCGACGGTAAGGTAACTATCGAACAGGGCGGCAAGGCGTTATTGCGTGAGAAAGCCGTGAAGGGCGGTGACGTGATCGCCGTGCCGTTCCATGCCGAACAGCCTGCCACCACAATGAACATCACGTTTACGCCGGAAAACGGCACACCGCTGACGCAGACATTCCCGGTCAGCATGGCGCTGGTGAGCAATCCTGATGTGCTGTATGTGTCACCCGGCGGCGCGGCAGATAATGACGGTTCGCAGGCACATCCGCTGGATTTCGCCAGTGCAGTCAATCTGCTGGCACCGGGCGGCACCCTGTGGCTGGCAGACGGCGACTATCCGGCGTCCGTGATCCCGGCGACCGCCAGCGGCACCGCGCCACAGCGCAAAACGCTGCGTCCGCAGGGCAACAATGTGGTGTTTAACGGCCTGAAACTGCAGGCCAGTTACTGGGATGTGCAGGGCATTACCGTCACGCAAAAGAGTTTCCATATCGCCGGAAGCGATAACCATCTTGATCAGGTGAAGGCACATCATGCCGACGATACCGGCATCTGGGTGGCGTCGCCGGACGGCATCGGGCGCGCGTTATGGGCCAGCCGAAACCTGATCAGTAACTCAGAATCCTGGGGCAATCAGGATCCGGGACGCAAAAACGCGGACGGTTTCGCGGTGAAAATGCGCGTGGGTGAGGGTAACCGGCTGGTGAACTGTTATTCCCACGACAATATCGACGACGGTTTTGACCTGTTCAACAAGATTGAGGACGGCCCGAACGGCAGCGTCACCATTGAAAACAGCCGTTCAGTACACAACGGCAGCAACGGTTTCAAACTGGGCGGTGAAGGATTGCCGGTCGCGCATAAAGTGCTTAACAGCGTGGCAGAGGAAAATGGCATGGACGGCTTTACCGATAACTTTAATCCGGGTGCGCTGATCGTGGAAGGCAACCGGGCGGTGGACAATAAACGGTTCAATTTCCTGTTCCGGCCTTCGCCTTACACCACGGCAGATAAACAGGGCATATTTAAGAACAATATTTCCGTGCGCACCGTGCCCGGCAAATATGATGACGCCGTTACCGGCAATGTAGATAAGAGTAATCATTTTTATACCGGCAGTAACAGTACCCATAGCGCGAAATAATTTATTCAGCGCAACCTGAAACAGGACGTTTCTCTATTAAATAAAAATATTAATCAATATCTCTGGGATTATACATAATGAAAAAGAGCAGACTGATGATCTGCGGCTTACTGCTGGCCAGCGCCGGCAGCCAGGCCGTGACGATTGACCTTCGCCATGAATGGCTGGATGACAGTAAACAACATAAAGACAGGGCGATGGTGTCGCACCGTTTTGCCAACGGCTTTGGTTTCTCGCTGGAAGCTAAATGGAAATCCGGCGGTGACAACCCGAATAAACCCTTTAATAATCTGGTAGATAATGGCACTGAAAGCACCGTCAGCTATCAGTTTAAAATAACGCCAAAGGTGTTTGTGCAGCCGGGCTTTACGCTGGAATCCAGTTCTGACAGCAGTATTTACAAGCCGTTTTTAACCGCCGGATATACTTTTGACAGCGGGATATATTTCAATGCACGTTACCGCTATGAATATACCCGTTATACCAAAGAAAATACCGAAGACCGTAAAACCAATCGCGGTGAAATCTGGCTGGGTTATCGTCTTGCCGACTGGCGTTTCGAATATAACTATATTTATAAACACAGCGATCAGATCCTGTATGACAATGATAAATGGGATTACGAACAGGATCTGAAAGTGGCTTATAATATTAATAAACAATGGACGCCTTATGTTCAGGTCGGTAATGTTTCCGTGCGCAAAACCACGGATGAAAGACAGACCCGTTTCCGTCTGGGGATCCAGTATAATTTCTGATCCGCACGCCGTGTGGTAATGAGTAACATCATGACGTTTCACGCCGTTCAGGTCACGCTGACCGGCGTGTTTTGGTTTTTGGAATAATCTGATATTCCTGCTAAGTCCTTTATTTAAGCTAGTATTTATTCGATGGTGTAAAGAGGGTCTGCAGTATTTTATTGTGAAGTCCCCCACAAACAGGAGAATTACTTTGGCTACAACGATGAAGGAAACGCTTTCAACCACTCCCCCCATTACCGCCATTACTGGCGACAACTACGCCTTCTTCTTCGATGTCGACGGCACTCTGGCAGAAATCCGTGATGAACCGGATGCGGTCACTATTCCCGCAGAGGTTCGCGATCACCTGAAAACCCTGTTTGCCGCCTCATCCGGCGCACTGGCGCTGATTTCAGGCCGTCCGGTGGAGCAACTCGACCAGCTGGCGGCACCGCTGGTGCTGCCTGCGGCGGGCGTGCACGGTGCGGAAATGCGCGACGGTGCAGGTAAACTGCATCGCGTCACCTTACCGGCCGATGTCGAAGCACAGGTGCAGCACACACTGGAACAGGGCATGGCCGAACTGCCGGGCACCTTGCTGGAAACCAAAGGCATGGCCTTTGCGCTTCATTACCGTCAGGCGATGTTGCATCAGCAAAAAGTGCTGGCGCTGGCGGAATCCGTGGTGGCGAACTATCCGGAACTGGTGCTTCAGCCCGGTAAATGCGTTATTGAGATTAAACCCCGCGGCAAGGACAAAGGCGCAGCGATTTACAGCTTTATGCAACAGCCGCCTTTTGCCGGTCGTCTGCCGGTGTTTATCGGCGATGACCTGACCGACGAAAAAGGCTTTGAAGTGGTCAACGCCATGAACGGTATTTCCGTGAAGGTCGGTGAAGGAGAAACCCTGGCCCGTTACCGCGTTAACCGCGTCAGCGATGTTTACCAGTGGATCGAAGCGTTACAACGTCACATTATCACTTTGAACAAGGAGTCAACATTATGAGTCGCCTGGTTGTTGTGTCTAACCGGATTGCCATTCCTGACGGGTCGAAATCGGCGGGCGGGCTGGCTGTAGGGATTTTGGATGCGTTGAAAAATACGTCAGGTGTCTGGTTTGGCTGGAACGGGGAAATCAGCGAATTTTCCGGCGAAGAAGAGGATGATCTCAGCCTGATGGAAGATGACGGCATCACCTATGCGTCCGTGCCGCTCAATCAGAACGATTACGATCTCTATTACTGTCAGTTCTCCAACGCCGTACTTTGGCCAGCGCTTCATTACCGTATCGATCTGGTGGATTTCCAGCGTGAAGCCTGGGAAGGCTATTGCCGGGTCAATGATATGCTGGCGAAAAGATTGCAACCGCTGATCAAACCCGACGATACCCTGTGGATCCACGATTACCATTTACTGCCGTTTGCTGCCGCGCTGCGCAAACTGGGCGTGAAGAACCGCATCGGTTTCTTCCTGCATATCCCGTTCCCGACGCCGGAAATTTTCAACGCCGTTCCCACGCACGATGAACTGCTTAAAATGATGTGCGAATACGATTTGCTGGGCTTCCAGACCGAGGGCGACCGCCTGGCGTTTCTGGATAACCTGAAAGCACTGACCGACATTGAAGACTGCGGCGAAAATCAGCATCAGGCTTTCGGCAGCACCTTTGCCACCGGCGTTTATCCGATCAGTATTGCGCCGGACAGTATCAAAGAAATGGCTGAAGGGCCGCTGCCGCCGAAAATGGCGGCCATGGAACGCGAACTGCGTGAAGCACAGAACATCATTTCCTGTGAACGTCTGGATTACACCAAAGGGCTGCCGGAGCGTTTTCTGGCCTTTGAGGCGTTGCTGGAGAAATTCCCGCAGCACCGTGGCAAGGTGCGCTATTCTCAAATTGCACCCACGTCACGCGGCGATGTGCAGGCCTATCAGGAACTGCGTCATCAGCTGGAAACCGAAGTCGGGCGGATTAACGGCAAATACGGCAGCTTTAACCAGACGCCGCTGTTTTACCTGAATCAGCATTTCCAGCGCAGCCTGTTGATGAAACTGTTCCGGCTGACCGATGTCGGACTGGTAACGCCCCTGCGTGATGGCATGAATCTGGTGGCAAAAGAATATGTCGCCGCGCAGGATCCGAAAGATCCGGGCGTGCTGGTGCTGTCGCAATTTGCCGGTGCAGCCAATGAACTGACCTCTGCGCTGATTGTTAACCCTTACGACCGTGATGATGTGGCGGCGGCGCTGGATAAAGCCCTGACCATGCCACTGGAAGAACGACTTGAACGGTATAACGACATGATGTCGGTGCTGCGCAAAAATGATATTGCGCACTGGGGAGAAACGTATTTGCGGGATCTTTACGCCATTTCGCCGCACGGTGAAACGCCGCAGTCAGGCGGGAAACACAGCACCGGCGCGTAACATTTTCTAAGCATGAGGCTTGCAGCATATGCAAAATGCAAACTACCAGACGAACGAAAACGCCGGGTTGGAAAACGATAAGTTTAACGGCGAAGAGTTTCGTTTGTGCGAACACGAGCCGATTGAACTGATCCTGGACCGCATGATGGATGCGGAACCGGAACCGGAGATGATCGAAGGGCTGCCGCCTTCCGATGCTCTCACGCCTGCTGACCGTTATATGGAACTGTTTACCAGTGTCCAGTCTTCCGGGTTGTTTGAGGACAGTAAAACCTTTCCCGACTGCCCGCCGAAGATGGATCCGCTGGATATCCTGTTGCGTTACCGCCGGATAAAAAACCATCCCGGCTTTAACCTGAAACGCTTTGTCGATGCCCATTTCTGGTTGCCGGAACACCGTGGCGACGAATATATTTCTGACCCCGGCGATTCGCTGAAAGAACACATCGACAAACTCTGGCCGGTGCTGACGCGCCAGCCGGAAGATCATGTGCCCTGGTCCTCCCTGATGACCCTGCCGCAGGCGTATGTCGTGCCGGGCGGGCGTTTCAGCGAGACCTATTACTGGGATTCCTATTTCTCAATGCTCGGGCTGGCTGAAAGTGGCCGCAACGATCTGCTGCGCACCATGGCGGATAATTTCGCCTGGATTATCGAGATGTACGGCCACATCCCTAACGGTAACCGCACCTATTACCTCAGCCGCTCGCAGCCACCGGTGTTTGCGCTGATGGTGGAGCTGTTCGAGGAAGACGGCGTACGCGGGGCGAGGCGCTATCTCGATCACCTGAAAATGGAATATGAATTCTGGATGGACGGCGCAGAATCGCTTTCCCCCAATCAGGCTTACCGTCACGCGGTTTGTCTGCCGGATGGCACGCTGCTCAACCGTTACTGGGATGACAGGGATACGCCCCGCGATGAATCCTGGCGGGAAGATGTCGAAACCGCGAAACTGTCCAGCCGTCCGGCCAACGAGGTTTACCGTGATTTGCGTGCCGGTGCGGAATCCGGCTGGGATTATTCCTCACGCTGGCTGCGCGACGGCCATCGCCTCGCCAGTATCCGCACCACGCAATTTATCCCGGTCGATCTGAATGCTTTCCTCTACAAACTGGAAAGCGCCATCGCCAATATTTCCGGGCTGAAAGGCGACAGGGGCGTTGAGGCGCAGTTTCGCCGCAAAGCGGAAACCCGCCGTGAAGCCATCAACCGGTATCTGTGGGACGACAGCGAAGGGTGTTTCCGCGATTACGACTGGCATCGTCAGAAAATGGCACTGTTTTCTGCGGCCAGCGTCGTGCCGCTTTACGTCGGACTCGCCAGCCATTATCAGGCGGAACGGCTGGCAGAAGCCATTCGCAGCCGGTTACTCACACCGGGCGGTATCATGGCGACCGAGTATGAAACCGGCGAGCAGTGGGATAAACCTAACGGCTGGGCACCGCTGCAATGGATGGCGATCCAGGGCTTTAAACAATACGGCAACGATGCGCTGGGCGATCTCATCGCACGCAGCTGGCTGAAAACCGTGAATCAGTTCTATCAGCAGCACCACAAACTGATCGAGAAATACCATATTTCCGGCGGCGCACCGCGGGAAGGGGGCGGCGGGGAATATCCGCTTCAGGACGGCTTCGGCTGGACCAACGGCGTCGTCCGGCGGCTGATCGGGCTGTATGGCGAGAATTACGATTAATTAAGGGACTCTTTTTAATGCCCTTATGTTTTCCGTCATGAACCGGACGGGCGCTGGCGGTGTACCCTTGATCATTCCTGCGGCACATCGCTGCCGGAATAATAAGGTAAGGCTCCGGAAGGAGCCTTACCTTATTATTCCGGCGTATGCTTTACACTTCTTTCTTCAAATAAATACCTGGCCGGGTGATGGCCCACGTATAGTTGGGTTCATTCACCGGCGTGTAGCCAAACTTCTCGTAAAGCCACGGCGCGGTCGAAGTGAACAGCGCCATGCGCCGCAGTTTTGCCGTCACCGGATGCGACTGTACGCACTCTATCAGCCACGCCCCCAGATTTTTCCCCTGATAATCTTCCAGCACATACACATCGCACAGGTACGCGAAGGTGGCATAATCGGTGATAAAGCGGGCGTAACCGATCTGTTTTCCGCCGTCGAACAAGCCGAAGTTCAGACTGTTTTCGGCACCTGCACGCACCGTTTGCTCGTCAATGCCCGGCGCCCAGGTGGAGCGGGTCAGATAGGCGTGAACCGCCGGAATATCCAGTTTCTCAATGTCCGTGGTGATCAGATAGTGGTCTTTGGTCCAGTTGCATACATCTTTCAGGTTTGTCACGGGATCCTCACAATGATGTTATAAAACAGGCTGTTTTCTACCTTAGCGGTTATCTGGGAGAAATTCACGCCTGCGCCGGACTATAAAAAACAGTCAGGATGATGTATCCTGCACTGATTATTGGTATGCTGTATATAATTACAGTATAAGGAGCGAATCATGGCTGTTGAAACAAAATTTGTTGTCGTCAGAAAAGGTGAAGAGAAAATGACATTTGCCAATAAGAAAGAAGCGGACGCTTACGACAAAATGCTCGACATGGCAGATGCTTTCACGGAATGGCTGTTACAAAGCAATCTTGAAATGGATGAAGCGCTGGCCGAAAACATTGCGCTTCACCTTGCCGAGCAGAAAGACGCGGTTCAGCACATCCTGCGCACCAGCAAACTGCCGGAAACCGACACAGTACAACCTCCTGTTGCAGAAACCCCGGCGGCTGAGGAAGCAGAAAACGTGGCTTCTGAAGACGTTGTGGCTGAAGAAGCGGCACCGGCCAAAAAAGTGCGCGCCGTCAAAGCCGCGTAACGGTCAGCACAGCGCGCTTCACCGCGCGCTTTCTTCCTCACCGTATTGCCCGTTCAGTACTTCAGCGGCAGGCGGATCACTTCTTTCAGAATGCCGTTATCCAGCGTCACATATCCCCCCTGTTTCAGTTGCGACAGCACTTTCATGATCGTGCTGCGGGAAAGTTGCGTCTTGAGCTGAATATATTGGGCAGCAGGAATGTTTTCGCGAATTTCCGGCGGTTCACTGATCAGTTCCAGAAGCTGGTGCCGGAGAATTTCATAAGAGGTCGGGGCCATCAGCAGACTGCTTTTGACATACAGTTTCTGACTCATCCTCATCAGATGCCGCGTCATCAGTTCCCACAAATCCAGCCGCTCAATCACTTCACGCATTTCTTTTACGGTGGCAACCGCAATTTCTGATTCGTCCTGTGCCTGAATAAACATACGGGATCCCGGCGGCACCGCGCCACCCAGACCGATAATGCCCGGAACGGAGAGGGTGCCGATCAGTACCGGCTCAGGGTTATGGAATATCTTGAACCAGCCTTTGCGGATGAAATAACAATAGACCTCCCCGTTTTCATGAAGATAAAAACGTGAGCCGGGAGGAACAGGTTTGAATTGCACACAGGGGCTGAGTTTCTCGAAAAGCTCGGCGGTGGCCTGATCGAGGGCATTGCCCGGGGCATTCTCAGCAGACATATTGATGTACCTGTGCAGAAGATAATGGCAGGGAATTGCTTTAAATTTAGCATAATTCCCTGCCACTATACGCAAAGAAACCCGGCTTCCCGGCAGGTAAAAATGTGAGTTTTCTTTACTGATAGGCGAGCGTGAACGTCGCGGTAGCATTGGCGATACCCGGCGTGACGGTGGCCGCTGACTGATAATAGCGGGCCGTGAACGGCACATTCAGCGTCGCGCCTGCGCTGGCGATCGCACCGACCGGGAAATAGCTGTCAAATACCACCGGCAAATTGTTGTACAACATCTGGATCCCCACGCCCCCCGCATTACCGGCCGCCGGGGTTAAACCGATAACCCCGGCGGGCTTAGACGCATACACCGGCGATGACATCGACATGCTGACGTTAACCGGGGTATCGCAGGTGACCGGCACGGTGAACAGGGTTTGTGCTGAGGTAGAACCGACGCCCCGAAAGTCGGAAGCGGGGATCCGCCCGAGCCGCACGGGCACGGTGATGCCGGTCGTGCAGGCGACGCTTTTATAAATGATGTTCCCTGAGTAAGACACCGAACTGTCCGCATTACTCCCCAGACCGTAGCCGGTGTTGTACATACCAATCCCAAAGATAGTCTGTGCGCGCAGGAGCGAGCCGGAACCCACCGTGGCCGAGGTTTTAACTAATTCCAGCGTCATGTTGATGGAAAAGGTTTTCGCAGGCGTATTGGAGATATACCCCAGCGGGGTATTTCGCGTGTCACATCCGGCACCTCCGCCAGCCACCCGTTGCCCGGCACCGTTCACCAGCGCGATGCCGATCCCGCTGACGCCGGTGTTATACACACCCGGCATCCCGGCAACTTCAGTCCCTGAACCATAGTAACAGGTGATGATCACCGCCCCTTGCGGCACGCCGCTGATGGCGGCGCAGTTACCTGCAAAACTGAATGCCCTTTCGGTGCCGGGGATCACGGAGCCGACCGGCAATGTGGCATCCACGGCCACGGCGCTTAACGTCGCCTTCCCCGGAATATCGGGGGAACTGGTGCAACCCGAGTTAGCCGCCTGCGCCGCAGGTGAGAGAAAACACAGCCCCGACACCAGACCCGCCAGCAATAGGATCCTTTTCATCCATTTCGTTATCTTCATCATTCCCTCACTGACAAGGCACGTTCAGCATCTGAACGCCCGCGCTGCCGGTCGTTGGTTTTGTCAGGCTAAATCTGACCTGACAATGTTCACCCGCATTTTTGCCCCACTGCACATTCAGCAGGCCGCTGTCTGCCAGTCCGGTCAGGTACACCTGACCGCCGTCGCCGACGATAAAGCCCTGCACGCTGGCCTGTGCCGGATCGTCCACCGTCGCACCGAAAGGTACCGGCGCGCCGCCTGCGCGCAGTAACGTCATCAGCACACGCTGGCCGACGTGTGTGTCGAAACTGGCCCTGACCACCGCGCCACGGGTCGGCACCACGTTCTGACTGGTGAGCGTCAGTTCGACGTCTTCCGGCAGCGTTTCGGTGTTCAGCTGTACCTGATTTTGCCGGTAAGGCGTGGTGTAAGGCAGGATGGCGTAACCGCGCCAGTCGGTTTTCACCCCGGTCTGATTACTGATACCCACGCCTTTCGCGCCCGGCGCTTCGACCAGTGCGACGGTTTCGCCCATCGGCTGACCGAAGGTAACCCCCTGCTGATGAGCCACAATGCCGCCCTGCAAACCGTAATTCAGCCGTTTGCTGTTCTGGTCATAGCCGTAACCGGCACTGACTTCGCCGTAGGTGCCGCGATAATCGGCGTTCATATTGCCGCTGTTGCCGGTCCCGCCGGTGCCGTAGCCTTCCTGTACGGACCAGCTGAGATTGTTATCCGCCAGTGCCGTCCCGCTCAGGCCCGCACTGTGTGAGGTGTTGCCCTGCTGGCTGGTATTGACGTTATAAGTGGCGTAGGTATTGCCCGTGACACCGCCGAGCGGCACGCTGAGGTTGAATCCGAAGACCTGATCTTTGTTGTAGATCCGCCCGTTGCTGGCGTGATATCCGCTGTTGCCGCTGTCGCCTGACGTGGAATTGATGTTGTAGCTGTAGCTCAGCCCGTAGCTGATACCGTGCCAGCCATTGTTATAGCCGATGCCGACAGAGCGCAGTGTGCGGCTGCTGTTCCAGTAATCCTGACTGACCCAGCTCAGGGACACGGATCCCCCGTCTTCCCACAGGTTCTGACTCAGGGTCATCTCGCTGCGGTTGCGGCGGCGTTCTGTCTGTACCGTCAGCGGTGTCTCACGCCAGGTGTCGAGCGTTTCCTGCAGGCTGTAATAGCCGTCAGTCGAATAGCGGTAACCGGCGATCGCAAAGTTGGTGCCGGTCTGCACGATGTTTTTGCTGTAGCGCACCCGCCATGACTGTCCGGTTTCCTGTGAGGTGTTTTGCAGGGCCGAACGCGCGACGGTGGCGTCTGCGGAAAGGGCGCCCAGATCCCCCAGATTTTTCCCCAGCCCGAGCGCGAGGGACTGATAGTGACCGGCATATTGCCCGCCGCCGTACGCCGTGAACCCCTGCGGTAAACCATAAATCACCGTGCCCTGCATAAAGGACGAACGTTCGACGCTGTTGTCATAAGCGCGGTACTGGCCGCCGGTCAGGCTGTATTTCAGCCGTCCTTCACGTTGCAGAACGGGGAGCGAGGCAAAAGGCACGGCAAAAATCTGCTCGCTGCCATCGGCTTCTTTGATGGTGACGATCAAATCGCCGGAGCCGCCCGTCGGGAACATGTCGGTGATTTCAAACGCGCCCGGTGCCACATAGCGCTGATCGATGACATAGCCGTTCTGGCGGATAATCACCTGAGCGTTGGTGCGCGCGATACCGCGAACCACCGGCGCATAGCCTTTCAGGCTGTCCGGCACCATGTCATCGTCGGAAGCCAGTTGCGCGCCGCGAAACGGCACGCTGTCAAACACATCGGCGGGCGAGGTGCTGTCGCCCAGCACCATCAGGCTTTTGAGCGCAATAATGCTGCGCGATGCGTAGGTATATACCGTGTCCCACTTATCCTGACCGCTGCTGTCGCGGTTCCAGGTGGTGTAATTACGCAAACGCCACGGACCAGCGTTGATGCCGGGACGCAGGTTGGCGTATTGCGACTGCCCGTCAGTGGCGTGATTTCCCCGCCCGCTGCTGGCAGCACCGCTCAGGTTGTAGTTGAGTAAAAACGCCGGAATACCGTTGTCCCACTGACTTTCCGCCACATATCCCCGGGCTTTTTGCGCGATGGCAATCTGCGGCACGCTGAGAAGAAGTTGCTGTGCGCTGAAACGAAATTCGGCACTGGCCTGCGGGATGGCACGCAGATCGGCGCATTGCGCGCTGTGTTCGCCCAGCGCCGGATACAGATCGGTTTTGACGCCCATCTCACTGAGTTGCGCGACACTCAGGCAGGGCTGCAGGCTTTCCTGACCCTGAGCATCTTTACGCATGGAAAACGTCACGTCGCGGGTGTCCTGCTGCTGGTTATTAAGATAAATATCCACGCGGTACACCCCCGGCAACTGGCCGGTGTCTTGTTCGAACACCGTCAGATCCGTGGTTCCCTGACCGGGATTGTCTCTTTCCAGCAACGCCGGATTGAAATAATCACTGGCATAAGCAGGTAATGATGAGCTGCCGAGCAGCGTCAGTTGCCCGGCGATGAAACAGGCCAGACGGCTGAAACGCCGGCATGGCTGGCACAGACTCCGTTTATTTTGGCTCTTCATGATTTCCACATCCCTGTTTTCAACATTTGCCCAGTGGGGTATCCCACGCCGTTTGACTTACAACGCTTTGCTGTGTGCCACGCCGATAGCGCCGTAATCACTGATAATTTTCCAGCTCACGGTGTTACCGCCCGCGCCTGCTGGCAGGGCAAAACTGGCGGTGGTTCCCGGCGCGACATACGTCACCTCTTTCAGCGCCTGTCCGCCAAGGCGGATTTCCATAAAATTCATGTAGAAAGGTGTCGGGTTGCTCACCTGCAACAGATTGCCGCTGCGCTGCCAGCGCAACTGGTCGGTCAGATCTTCCGGCACGCCGTTCAGCCCTTGCGGACGGTAAATCAGCTTGATGCGTGTTTTGACCGCAATCTGCAGGGTGTTCTGGCTGTGATCTTTTTCCGCTGAAGGAATGGCTTTGATGTTCAGCCAGAACAGCGATTCTTTATCTGCGGGCAGATTTCCACCGGCCCGCACCACGCGCAGCACATTGGTCTGGCCGTTACCTAAACGGAACAGCGGCGGCGTGATCACAAAGGGGGCTTTCTCAGCGCCGCCGCTGACCGTTTCCGTCCAGCTCTGGACCAGATAAGGCTGCGTGTCCGGATTGCTGACGCTCAGTGAAGACTCCTTTTTATTGCCGTCATAAATCAGGCGTGTACCGCCCACGACCACACCGGCCTGTGCGGAGACAGCAGACAGCAGTAATGCCGCCAGCAAGGTGGCAGGGATGATGTTCATTGGTTAACTCCGAAAACAGAAAGAAGGCTGGCAAAGACATTGCCAGCCGGATTAACAGGCTTTACCCGTCGGGAAAGCAGAAATTAGTTGTAGGTGACCGAGAAGTTGGCTGCCGCGTTGGCCGGACCGGCATTAACGGTGGAAGACGTGGCGATGTAGCGTGCGACGAACTCCAGGTTGTTATCTTGCGCGGTGGTCAGTGCATAAGCCTGAGAATCTGTGAACAGCGGCAGCACGTTATCAGACGCATCAGAAATCTGAATGCCTACGCCGGTGGCGACGCCAGATTGTGGCGTCAGTGCCAGTACACCGGTATTACCCTGAACGTTGGTGCCATCAAATTTGACGGACGCGGTGCTGACTGTCGCCGGACAGTTTTTCAGTTGCAGCACGAATTTCGTCGCCGCAGCGGTAGAGCCTGCACCGGTAAATTCGGTTTTCGCCACACTGCCCATATTGACGTTCAGCGGATTGGAAGGCGTGTTCACGATGTCACAACCCGCATCAATGATTTCACCCGTAAAATTAACCTGTCCACCTGCTGCTAAAACGGAAGAAGCAGAAAACACAGCGGTCATAGCAACAGCAGCAGCAATAAGATTCTTTTTCATAACAATTCCTTGAGTAAAACTATTCCGACGCCGGGCGTAATGAATATTCGTTATTGATGAATAACGATTTCACGCGACCGGAATGTCCATGAGTAAATGACGTTCTGATGGGCAACAGGAGGCCGTCAATCGCAGCGTAAAATATGAATCAGGATATTAATAATCTCTCTTTTCATAAAATCACGGCCGGGATCAATTTTCGTGGCGTTTATTGCTTACGACAATTCTGATATAAACAGGCTTACTGATTCAAGGGAATTATGAGTGTAATTTTACACCGACAAACGACTTTATAACCTTTCTGTAATTCGCATAATCCACGCAGAAATTACCGGTCATCCAGCGCCGGCCGGTAACATTATTTCGTGGAGAGCAACAGAATGCATGACGGGAAAAAGCCTTTCTTTACAGACAACTGTAACGTAAGAGATAAAAAACCGATCGGTGATATCGATATACTGATGAAAAACCTGAATCCGTTTTCTAACAAATTAGAAACAAAAGACGGCCAGTTACTTAACTACACGTCAGGCGGTGAACGACATTGCTTCTTATTACACAAAGGCACCGTTTTGCTTTACCGTAAAATTGACGGCATGGTGTTAAACTCGGAATCCGCCCCTTATGTATTTGGGTTGAGCACGCAACTCACTGAACCGGATTATTTATTTATCCGCATCCATGAATCCTCCGAGGTCAGTTATCTTCCCCTTGAAGAAGCCAATAAAATCATTGAGCGGGAAAATTTATGGAAAAGTCTGGCGCATCTCTTAATTTTTACCGCAACGCGGGTTTATGACCATTGCGCAAAAATTTCGGCATTATCTTCCTACGAGATAATCTGTTATCAGCTTTATGAACTGATGTATGAGACGGAAGAAATAAGAGAGAATATCAGCACAGTGTCTTATGTCATGAACCGGACGTTTTTATCACGCAGCAGTATTATGAAAATTCTGGCGCAACTGAAAACCGGCGGTTATATCACGATGGAAAAGGGCATTCTAAAAGCGATTAATCATATTCCTTCAAGGTACTGAGCGAACGGGGCATAATCGGCTTTTCTCTGTCATGCAAAAGGAAAGGCCATGAAACCAGAACTTCCGTATTCGCTGCAAACCCTCCCGGCTCCGGCCGTCTGGCATCAGGTTGCATCGCCGGTGTTGTCAGATGACACCCTGCGTTTACGTTTACAGCAGGTGCTTGCCGCCATGAAACGCCTGAGTCTGGACCATCTGGTGATTTATGCCGATAAGGAACACGGTGGCAATTTTGAATACCTCGCCGGATTTATCCCGCGTTTTGAAGAAGCCTTACTGGTGGTGCGTGCCACGGCCGAACTGACCTACATCATGGGCAACGAAAACCTGAAACTGGTGCCGCATGCCCGCAACCCCGGCAAATGTCTGCATGCGCCGGTATTTTCCCTGCCAAACCAGCCGATGCAATCTCATCAGCCTTTGCACGAATTGCTGAAAAGCGCCGGTATAGCGCCTGCGCAACAGACGGGCATCGCGGGCTGGAAACTCTTCCGCTGCGATCCGGCCACGGATAAATTCACCTTCGATGTGCCCGCGTTTGTGCTGGACGCCGTCCGCACCGCCGCCGGACATGACGCGGTCGTTAACGCCACCGGCCTGTTTATTTCCCCTGAAAGCGGCACACGGCGGATTAACAACGCCAATGAAGTGGCGTTTTACGAGTACGGCGCGAATCTGGCCTCCACCCGCGTCTTGACGGCGCTGGATGCCGTTGAACCGGGGAAAACTGAAAAACAGATCGGCCAGTTGCTGGCAGGAGACGGGCAGCAAAACACAGTGGTGATGATTGCCGCCACCGGTGACCGTTTTGCCCATGCGACACTTTATCCTTCCGATAAAATCATCCGCGAGGGCGATAAATTTTCCCTGACCGTCGGCTACAAAGGCGGACTGACCAGCCGTTCGGCCTATGTCGTGGCGAATGAAGCGGCGTTACCGCCAGCCGTCTCCGACTGGCTGGCGCGGGTCGCGATGCCGTATTACCACACCGTGGTGACCTGGCTGGAAACGCTGCGGATCGGCATGACCGGCGGTGAGCTTTACCGGCGGGTCGAAGAAACGCTGCCACAACGTGATTTCCACTGGCATCTCAATCCCGGTCATCTGGTGGCCGATGAAGAATGGCTGTGCTCACCGGTTTATGACGGTTCGTCCATCCCGCTGGAAAGCGGCATGCTTTTCCAGATCGACATTATTCCGTCGGTCGCCGGTTATGGCGGCAGCAGTATTGAAGATACGGTGGCACTGGCGGACAGCACGCTGCGCCGGGAGCTGGCAACCCGCTTCCCGGATGTCTGGCAGCGCATGCTGACACGTAAGAAATACCTGACAAATTTGCTGAACCTTCGCCTTTCCGACGATGTGATTTTGCTGTCAAACACCGTGGGTTATCTGCGGCCTTTCCTGCTGGATAAGGCACGGGCGCTGGTGAAGCAATAACCCTGAGGTGCAAAAAAACCGCAATTACTCCGTCACAATTCATCATGTTTACTAATCTATTACAGGTACGCCTGTGGGTTGCCGTGCTTTTCCTGCGCGGTAACCGTGGATAAGTAAAGGAGACGGACATGCAAACGCACCCGATTTCAGAGCGCCGGGGAGCTGCAGTGGCGCTGTACGAACTGTTAAATCCCATTCCTGTTGGTTTTTTTGTCGCGGCCTGGATCTTCGACATTCTGTATATGAAAACCTTTATCAACATGTGGACGGATGCCGCCAGCTGGCTGATTGTGCTGGGGCTGATCATTGCCATCATTCCCCGCCTGATCAATCTGTTTCAGGTCTGGGTCGGCAGCCGCTACCGCCACAACCCGCCGGTCAGACTGCACTTCTGGCTGAATCTTGTCGCCATCGTGCTGGCCATCTTTAATGCCTTCATCCACAGCCGCGATGCTTACGCCGTGGTGCCTGCGGGCGTCATTCTGTCGACGCTGACGGTGGTGCTTCTGCTGCTGGCCAACGTTCAGCTCGCGTTACGCGACCGCACAGCATAAGGAGACATGCGATGAAAAATCACCAACGGGCATTGCTCGCCCTGACGCTCGCCGCGCTGCTGAGCAGTTGCGATGACAGTTCACAAATCGATCCGAAGAAACAAACCGGCGCAAACCCTGAGCTGCCGAAAGCACAAAACTTCCTGATGCCGCCGATGAAAGTGCCGGAAGGTGTGCCATGGAAAACCGGCGAAATGCCGAAAGTGGCGGAAGGGCTGAAGATCGAGAAAATCGCCGATGGCCTGAAACACCCGCGTCAGGTCTATGTGCTGCCCAATAACGACGTGCTGGTGGCGGAATCCAACGGTCCGGCGAAAAAACCGATCTTCCGGCCGAAAGAGTTAATCATGGGGCTGGTGCAGAAATCGTCCGGTAAAGGCGGTGAGGGTGGCAACAGCATCACGCTGCTGCGCAATGTCGGCGGAAAATGGGAGAAACACCCGTTTATCGCCAGCGTGAACTCGCCATTCGGCATGCAGCTGACCGGCAATACGCTGTGGGTCGCCAGTGCGGACAGCCTGATTAAATACCCGTACCAGACCGGCGAAACGCAGATCACCGCGCCGGGCGAAGTGGTGACCCCGCTGCCGGGCGGGCCGATCAATCATCACTGGACCAAATCCCTGCTGGCCAGCCCGGACGGTAGCAAGCTGTATGTCGGCGTCGGCTCCAACAGTAACATCACCGAAAACGGCATCGGGGCGGAAGACCATCGCGCCGCAGTGCTGGAAATCGATGCCGCGACCGGTGCCAGCCGGATTTATGCCAGCGGGTTGCGCAATCCGACCGGTCTGCAATGGGAGCCGCAGAGCGGGAAATTGTGGGCGGTGGTGAATGAGCGCGATGAAATCGGCTCGGATCTGGTGCCGGATTACATGACCTCGGTGCAGGAACATGGTTTCTACGGCTGGCCTTACAGCTATTACGGTCAGCATGTGGATGAACGCGTTAAACCGCCGCGTCCTGATCTGGTGCAAAAAGCCATCAAACCGGATTACGCCATCAGTTCGCACGTCGCGCCGCTCGGATTGCTGTTCTATACCGGCGATAACATGCCGCAATACCGCGGCGGTGCCTTCGTCAGTGAACACGGCAGCTGGAACCGCAAACCGCTGAACGGGTATCAGGTGATGTGGGTGAAATTCGAAAACGGCAAACCGGTGGGACTGCCGCAGCCTGTCGTTACCGGCTTCCTGACGGATGATCAGAAACAGGTGCGTGGCCTGCCGGTCGGGCTGGCGAAGGATAAACAGGGGGGCGTGCTGATTGCCGATGACGCCGGAAACACCCTTTGGCGCGTCAGTAAGGCGCAATAAAATCCTGCTCAGGAATGCGGGCAGGGAAGCCCGCATTCCTTAATCAGTCACCGCATCGTTACCCGGCCTGATAGCCTTTGGTCAGCGTGTCCTGACATTGCTGCTGCGTCGTCACTTTTTCGCGTTCAGCCTTGCTGAGCGACGTCCAGGTTTCAATCACCTTATCGGCTTCCTCCTCATCAAATTCCGTTCTGTTTATCGCTGACGGCGACTGCGATTGTGTCGACACATCCTTGATCTGATTACGGAAATAATCCACCGAACCGTCAGGTTTATTCAGCGCGGAACTGCACAGAATATTGATATAGGTGGCGGGAGTGTGTTGCGCCGTGGTGTCTTCGGCCGCAGCTGTGCCCGCGATAAGCACGGTGAGGGCCAGCATGATTCGTCTCATAGCGTCTCCTTATGTTGAACACTTTAAGGGTAGAAGACATCAGACTGATGAGCGCGGGCAGGGGGACAGAATGGTCTGAAACTTGCTCCCGGAAACCGGGAAATTCATTCTATTCTTCAGAAAACCTTAAATTAATAATTTGTTACGTAATAAATCTGAACCTTCTCGCGACAGGGTTAATGTTAATAATTACTATTCACGTTCTCATTGCGATCTGTTCTTGTAAAAATAAAAAATAGAAACAGTGTCGCGTCCTCAAAAAATTCTATGGGAATGCGTTATGTCCTTTACTGGCAGGGGAAACGTCGCGGAGTCTTGCGCGCCGGATGTAAGAAAGATTTTTACCGTTTCATCACTGGCGCTGGCCATTCTTGTGGTGATGAATCCCGCTTACGCGGCTGAAACCAGCACGACGGCAAACACCGCCACGTCCGGCGAATCGCAGGATATGGTGATCGAAGGCACGGCGACGGCGGCCAGCAGTGACGCGCAGGATTACGCGGTCAAAACCACCACCGCAGGCACCAAAATGAACCTGACGCCGCGCGACATTCCGCAGTCAGTCAGCGTGATCACCCGACAGCGTATGCAGGATCAGGATCTGCAATCGGTCGGCGATGTGCTCGACAACACCACGGGCATCTCCACGGAAGTGATCGACAGCGAACGCGTGTCCTATTTCTCCCGTGGTTTTTACATCAACAATTACACCTACGACGATATTCCTTCCTCGGTCAGCGACACCTGGAACTTTGGCGATGCCGCAGAAGACACGGCGATTTATGACCGTATCGAAGTGGTGCGTGGCGCAACCGGTCTGATGACCGGCGCAGGCAATCCGGCGGCGTCGGTGAACATGGTGCGTAAGCACGCCGACAGCAAGGAATTCACCGGCAACATCAGCGCCAGCTATGGCAGCTGGAACAAGCAACGTTATGTGCTGGATGCCTCCGGCCCGCTGAATCAGGAAGGGTCGGTGCGCGGACGGGTGGTGGCGGGCTATCAGGATCAGGACAGCTGGCTGGATCGTTATCACAAGCGTAAAAAATTCTTCTACGGCGTTGTCGATGCCGATGTGACTGACAACACCACGGTGTCCCTCGGTTACGATTATCAGGAAAACAATACCGGCAACCCGACATGGGGCGGCCTGCCGACCTGGTACACCGACGGTTCGCGAACCCATTACGACCGCAGCACCAACACCTCCGCCGACTGGACGAATTACGCCATTCAGTCACGCAAGGTTTTCGCCAACGTAAAACACGACTTTGATAACGGCTGGACATGGCGCGTCAACGGCACGCATGGCGAGCAGACCTTTAACGATAAACTGCTGTATCTGATGGATTTCCCGGATCACACTACCGGCGAAGGGCTGAGCGGTTTTGGCAGTAAAGACCGTGGCACGCGCAAAGTGGACTCCGTGGATACCTATGCCACCGGGCCGTTTGAACTGTTTGGCCGTCAGCATCAGATGGTCGCCGGTCTCAGCTACAGCCGCCAGCATAACCAGACGTACAGCGCGGATGGCTCCATTGACAGCGATGCCATTGGCAGCTTTGGCAACAGCTGGGACGGCAGCGTCAGCGAACCGGAGTGGGACGACTGGTACCTGAACGCCGACGATGTTGTTCGCCAGAAAGCCGGCTATTTCGCCACCCGTTTCTCGCTGGCAGATCCGCTTTCGCTGATCCTTGGGGCACGTTACACCGAATGGACCAGCAACGGCAGCAGCGGCAATATGCAGAAGAACAACGTGACGCCGTACGGCGGGCTGGTGTATGACATCAACGACACCTGGTCGGCTTACGCCAGCTACACCTCCATCTTCCAGCCGCAGACTGACCGCGATATCAACGGCCATTATCTGTCACCGACCACCGGCAAAAACTACGAAACCGGCCTGAAATCGGCGTGGATGGATGGCCGTCTTAACGCCTCGCTGGCGGTGTTCCGCATCGAGCAGGATAATGTCGCGCAGGCCGATGGCAGCAATTTTGTCAACGGTTCCAGCGAACAGGCCTACGTCGCGGCAAATGGCACGGTGAGCAAAGGGGCCGAGTTTGAGGTGAGCGGCGCGGTGACCGACAATCTGCAAATGACCTTCGGCGCAACGCGTTATGTGGCGAAAGACGACACCGGCAGCCGCCTGAACAGCAACATGCCACAGACCCAGCTGAAACTCTTCAGCCGTTACCAGTTGCCGATGTTGCCGGATCTGACGGTCGGCGGTGGCGTGAACTGGCAAAACCGCACCTTCCAGGACGCGACCGGCCCGGATGGCGAGACTCATCGCGTATCACAGGGCAGCACGGCGATTGTCGATCTGTTCACCCGCTATCAGGTGACCAAACAGTTGTCGGTTCAGGCCAACATCAACAACCTGTTTGACCGCACCTACTATTCATGGCTCAGCGATTACGCCGTTTACGGCGAACCGCGCAGTGTTTCGGTCAGCGCGAATTACGCGTTCTGATGTGAAAGGTGTTCCTTAACAGAGAACAGGGGAGGTTTTCCCCTGTTCTTTTCATACCCTCAGCTTCCCCAGCGGCTTTTCAGATAACGCACGGCATCCTGCGTCTGGGGCTGATTGAGGTAGTTTTCGCGGAACAAAATCGTGCCATTAATTTGCGGCACGGATTCATTCATATCGAGCTGCTTTTTCAGCTCCGGCACACCGCCGCTGACTATCCAGTCAGGTTCACTTTTTGACGGTTCACCCACTTTATACAGCGCCACGCCGATATAAAGCCGCGTGTGAGTGGGCTTCACCACATCGGCCCACCAGTGAGCCAGCACGTCATACCGCGCCGCCTTGCGGGCGAACGGCCAGTAAAGCTGTGGCGCAATATAATCCAGCAACCCTTTTTGCACCCACAGACGGGTATCCGCGTAGGCTTCGTCATACGCCGCCGCGCCGGACGTTTGTGAACCGGCCGGATCGTGCGACATGTTGCGCCAGACGCCTGCCGGACTGACACCAAACTCCACCTCAGGTTTCAGCTGTTTGATGGTGCGCGATACCTGCTCGATCAGCAACTGGGTGTTATGCCGCCGCCAGTCTGCTTTCGACGCAAACCCTTGTCCGTATTGTTTAAACGTCAGGCTGTCGTTAAGCGCGGAACCGGCCGTCTCGGAATAGAAGTAATCATCGAACTGCACGCCATCCACCGGATAACGCGACACCACTTCCGCCACGATGCTGGTGATCCAGTCGCGTGCTTCGGGAATGCCCGGATCAAGCACGTAACGATCGCCCGCCGTGCGGATCCAGTCACGGTGCAGGACAAACACACTGGCCGGGTTCAGCGACAAGGTCTGGTTCAGCTCAGCCACGGTGGAAGGTTTGGTGTTAACCGAGACGCGGTAGGGGTTAAACCACGCATGCACTTTGATGCCGCGCTTGTGCGCTTCATCGAGCATGAACTGCAACGGATCGTAACCCGGATCCTGGCCGATTTTGCCGGTCAGCATATCTGACCAGGGCAGAATTTTCGAAGGCCAGAAGGCAGTGCCGTCCGGCTTCACCTGAAAGAATACGGTGTTGATACCGAGACTTTTCAGTTTATCCAGCGTGTCAGTCATGGCCTGTTTCTGCTGACTGATCCGGCTTGCCGCATTGCTGGTATTGACCGAAGACACCGGTGGCCAGTCGAGGCGGGAAACGGTCGCCAGCCAGACGCCGCGTACGGGTTCATGGGGTTGAACCGGTTTCGCCGGAAGCGGATTTTTGGCCACCGGCGGCAACGGTGTCACCAGTGATTTTGGCGGTGTGGAAGAACAGCTTGCCAGCAGCAACGCCATGCCAGCCAATGCGCCAGTCTTTTTAAGTGTCCATACAGGGGAAAAGCGTCGGGAAGAGGCGATGATAAACTCCGGTGATCTCTGGTGGGCGCGCGAAAAGAAACATTTTCTGATTATCCGGCGCAAAGTCAATCACTTCGGCGTTTAAGGCAGCCAGCATCATTATTAAAAAGCAAATGCGCACTATATTAGCGTTCATCATCCGGTGACATTTACAGCATGAACGCTGATACAGTAGAATTTTGGACCGGCCCGAAAAACAGCAGAGTTATTATGTTTACCTACGCGCAGCACCAAGAATTAATTAACTGCTTTAATCATCTCTTAGAATACAGAACGCATCCCATTTACCTGAAACATCAGCTGGAAGCGCAAAGAAAGGGCGATGAACATTTCGCTGACAATAAATATTTATCTGGAAATCTGGCTACCTGTTCGTTAATGCAAGGTGATCATATCGTCTCTAACGGGCTTATCGCTGCCAGTATTAACTTTGCCAGTGAAATGAGAAATGCGCAGCGAAATGCTTACTTTGACGGAAATATCATCCCAAGTAATATTGCTTCGCTGATAGGAACCGGCGAACCGTCGGCCAAATTGTGGCATGAAGAAACAGACAAGATCTGGGTTTCTGAACCTTATCCAAACTCTCACTTTTACGCGGTTGACATCCGTTATCCCGGTCAGCCAGATCGTGTTCATGATGGTGAGCGAATTTTGGTTAATGTTTTTCAAGAGTTACTTGATAACCGACACCTTAATTTTAACACTGTTATTATGATTACTGAGAGAATTCCCTGCGAAAGTTGTACCGGAATTATCAGTGATTTTTTATCTAAGAATAAAAACGTTAAAATGTTACTGGCATACTGGTTTTCCACCGGAAGCAATGCAACGGCTCGTGGATTTGATGAGTTCGCCAGCCAGCTAAAAATGAATAGCGAGGTTGTGGAGAATATCAGGATCCAGCAAATCATCGAACTGGGAGAAAATCAGTTAAACGTGATTAACAGGAAAATTTAAGACACAAATAAAAACCACTCAAGTCAGAGGAAGCAGAGGGTACTAGGGTGGTTATTAGTACGATCGTTAATTTAACATAATCATGATTATGCGTACCTAGATTGTAACGGCTAAGTTCCTGATGGCTTTCTTGTAAGCTTTGCTTTAAAAGCCTTCACATATGAAATATCATATGTATTGTTATTTTTTATCGGGGTCACGCATGTTACAACCTGTTCAGCTTTTTAAACTGCTCGCCGACGAAACCCGTTCGACTATTGTGCTGCTCCTCAGGGAGTCTGGTGAAATGTGCGTCTGTGACATCTGTGGTGCAACAGCAGAGTCTCAGCCCAAAATTTCACGCCACATGGCGCTCTTACGTGAAGCCGGGTTGGTCATCGACCGCCGCGAAGGAAAATGGGTGCATTACCGACTGTCACCACATATGCCCGCCTGGGCTGCGGATATTATTGATACAGCCTGGAACTGTGAGCGCGACAATATACGCAATAAGCTCAGTAGCACGGCATCAGTCTCCTGCTGAATATATATGATTAAATAAATGTGAATGGAGCTTCTGATGTTACTGGCTGGTGCTATCTTTTTATTCACGCTCATCCTGGTTATCTGGCAACCCAGAGGGCTGGGGATTGGCTGGAGTGCCTCATTAGGCGCAATTCTGGCTTTGCTGACGGGTGTCGTTCATCTCGGGGATATTCCGGTGGTCTGGCAGATTGTGTGGAATGCAACCGCCACCTTTATTGCCGTGATCATCATCAGTCTTCTGCTCGATGAATCCGGCTTCTTTGAATGGGCCGCATTGCATGTTGCCCGTTGGGGAAATGGCCGGGGTCGGCTGCTATTTACCTGGATTGTTCTGCTTGGCGCGATGGTCGCGGCACTTTTTGCCAACGATGGTGCCGCACTGATCCTGACGCCTATCGTTATTGCAATGCTGCTTGCGCTGGGATTCAGCCGGGGGGCAACATTAGCGTTTGTCATGGCCGCAGGGTTTATCGCCGATACAGCCAGCCTGCCGCTGATTGTCTCGAATCTGGTGAACATCGTCTCGGCAGATTTCTTTAAGCTTGGTTTTTCTGAATATGCAGCGGTGATGTTCCCCGTTAATATTGCGGCCATTGTGGCTACGCTGGTGATGCTGCATTTGTTTTTCCGCAAAGACATTCCCGCCGTTTATGACGTTTCCCTGCTGAAAGAACCGAAAGACGCCATTCGTGATGTGAATACCTTTAAAACCGGCTGGCTGGTTCTGGTGTTGCTTTTGGTGGGGTTCTTCGGACTGGAGCCGCTGGGCGTACCGGTCAGTCTGGTTGCGGCCGCGGGTGCCCTGCTGCTGTTTGCTGTGGCGAAGAAAGGTCATGCCATAAACACAGGCAAGGTGTTACGTGGTGCGCCCTGGCAAATCGTTATCTTCTCGCTGGGTATGTATCTGGTGGTCTACGGATTACGAAATGCCGGACTGACCGACTCTCTGTCTTCCTTGCTGAATCAACTGGCTGAGCAAGGATTGTGGGCAGCAACGCTGGGTACCGGCTTCCTGACAGCATTCCTCTCTTCTGTCATGAATAATATGCCGACTGTGCTGGTCGGGGCGCTGTCGATTGATGGCAGTACTGCAACCGGTATTATTAAAAAAGCAATGATTTATGCCAACGTCATCGGCAGTGATCTGGGACCTAAAATTACTCCTATCGGCAGTCTGGCAACCTTGCTGTGGCTGCACGTTCTGTCGCAAAAAAATATCAAAATAACCTGGGGATATTACTTCCGGGTTGGCATTGTCATGACAATCCCCGTGCTGTTTGTCACGCTGGCAGCACTGGCGCTTCGTCTGTCTTTCACTTTGTAATGAGATACTGATATGAGCAACATTACCATTTACCACAACCCGGCCTGCGGTACGTCACGTAATACCCTTGAAATGATCCGCAACAGCGGGACTGAGCCCACGATTATTCTGTATCTGGAAACACCGCCATCCCGCGAGGAACTTATAAAACTGATTGCAGATATGGGGATCACTGTTCGGGCTTTGTTACGCAAAAATGTCGAACCTTATGAGCAATTAGGGTTGGCAAACGATTCTTTCAGTGATGACCAATTGCTTGATTTGATGTTGCAACATCCTGTTCTCATTAACCGGCCAATTGTCGTTACCCCTCTGGGCACCCGATTATGCAGACCTTCAGAGGTAGTTCTGGATATTTTGACTAATGTGCAACGCGGTGCGTTCACCAAAGAAGATGGTGAACGCGTTGTTGATGAACACGGTAAGCCGCTGAAACAATAACTACCTATCCTTGACAGAATTTTTAGTCGCTAAATTTAAATGCCCCACGGAGATGCACACCTTTGCCAGACCTGTTTATGGCGTACTCCCTCCGGTAGCCATAAACGTACCGCTATAAGGTATCGGCAGATAATCCTGGAAAATCTGTTTCAGGGTGTCTTCCGGTTCGATATCCGCAAACAAATCGAGGTAAAGAGTTTTGGCCATAAACTCTGTCGCCGCAACATGCCACGGGCTGAGATAGAAATTCTGCCATAAAATGCCGGTGCGGCCATTATGTAACGCTTTCAGTTCACGCAGTCCGTTCTGTCTGGCGGTTAACTCACGCAGGCTTTGCAGCGCCATGTCGGGCGTGATGGCCGGGCCGAGTTTCAAATCATTCTGATCCTCAGCCGCGCCCGCGCCGGTGGCGATATATACCTCGGGCTGCGCCATGATCACCATTTCTTCATTCAGCCTTCCGAAAACACCCTGCACCGTTTTGCTGGCGATGTTATCTCCTCCGGCAAAGCTCAGCAGTTCGCCCAGACTTCCCTTCACCGCCGTCACGCAGCATTCATTACGGCGACCCAGATGTAACTGAAGCAGCACCGTCGGCTTTGGCCCCCGGTACGCGGCCAGACGATCATGAATGACCTGCATATGTGCATCATAAAACTGATTGAAAGCCTGTGCCCGCGCGGTCTGGTTAAGCACTTCACCGAGGATAGCCACACTGCGCGTGGTGTTTTTCAGCAGATGAACACGCAGATCAATTTTCACCACCGGAATATGCGCGGCGTCGAGCATCGCTTTCAGCCGTAAGTCGGCATCGTCGTAGCGCGCAAGGCTTGGCAGAATGACCAGATCCGGTTTGAGCGCCAGCACCTTCTCCGGATTCATATCATTCGTTCCGCCCAGCCCCAGCGACGGGATCGCCAGCATATCAGGGAATTTCTGCGCAAATATCTGCCAGATCTGACTGTCGTATTTCTTCAGATCGAGCGGCCAGCCGACAATCCGCCGGACAGGATCGCCCGGTTCCAGCATCGCCAGCGTGTAGAGCATGCGGCTTTCGCCCAGCACGATGCGCTGCGGATTATCAGGAATATCAACCTGATTGCCGTCGATATCGGTAACCGTTCGCGCCTGCGCGTTCAGGCTCAACAGCGCCAGAAACAGCATCAGCAGCACGCCCCTTATCGCGTTCAGCCTGTATCCCTGACGCAGGCCGGAAATACGTTTCAGATTAGAATTCAACACTTGCCTGTACCATCAGATTACGGGTTTCACCTTCACGGACACGCAGATTGCCGCCGCTTGAGGTGTAATAATGTTTGTTAAACAGGTTATTCAGGTTCAGTTTCAGCTGCGTTTTTTCACCGAACAGGCGGTTATTCCACGCCACAAAACTGTCGGCCACGACATAATCCGGCAGGGTAAAACTGTTCTCCGGATCCCCTGCCCGCGTGCCGATATACCGTGCTCCCCCGCCGATACGAAAATCTCCCGGCAGGCCGTTAACGGTCAGGTTATGACTCAGATAAAGCGCACCGGAATGGCGCGGCGCGTTTTGCAGGCGGTTACCGTTATTGGCGGAATTCACACCGTCATCGACAATTTCTGCTTTGTCATAGCTGTAATTCGCGCTGACATCCCAGTCGGGCAGGATCTCGCCGTTGAGTTCGAATTCAGCGCCGCTGGAGCGCGCTTTATCAATGGCACGGGTTTCACCGTTAATGCTGAGCGACATATCCCGCTCATCAATGCGATACAGCGCCACGCTGGCAAACATACGCGGCGTAATCTGCCATTTGCTGCCCACTTCCCAGGTGGTGCCCTGCTCAGGATTGCCGACGTTACCGTCATCATCGACATCGGTGGACGGCGTAAAGGATTTACTGACGCTGCTGTATAGCGAGACATCAGGCGTAACTTTATAAATCAGACCGGCCTGAGGCAGGAACTTATTGCCTTCGGAATCCATGGTCTGAACGACCGGATCAAACCCTTTTGAAGCACGTTGCTCATAATGCTGATAACGCCCCCCGACGACGGCGATCCAGTCGGAGGTCAGTGAGATGCTGTCTTTGGCATACACCGAACGGCTGTGAATACGGTTGAGGTTATTGCCGTTGGCGGTATTTTCCGTGCTGCTGTCCACCACCGGCGAGAGAATGTCATATTGCGGATTATTGTAGTTAAAGCTGCTGTCCGACTTCCCCTGATACTGATGGGCGCGATAGGTCTGGTTCATCTCATAATCGGTGCCGAGCACGATATCGTGATTCATGCCCAGAATATCCTGCGACCCCAGCAGATCCCAGGATACATATTTGGTTTTATGATTAAAGCCCCGGTTGGCATCCGCGCGACGCGTCACAGCGCCGGTGGTGGTGTTCACTGCCGTCACCCTGACCTCATCATTGTTGTAACGACGCTGATTCCAGCCAAGCGTGAGACGGGTGCTCCAGTCGTCGCTGAACTGCCAGTCATAATGCGCGTTGAGCGTTTTATTATGACCCCATGCACGGTTGGACTTGTCATCCAGCCGGTCTTTATAGCCGATATCGATCGGTTTGCCGTTAATAAAGGCTGTGCCGCGATCATAAGGAATGTCGTAGCGGTAATCCGAATAGCTGATCAGGAAGCTGGCTTTTTCGCCATACCATTGCAGGGACGGCGAAATTAACGTGTGTTTGTCACTGCCGAAATTGCGCCAGTAATCCTGATCCTGTTTTTCGGCGATCATACGGAATGCAAATCCATTCCCCAGCGGACCGGTCACGTCCACGGTCCCTGCTCCGCCACCTTCACTGGCGTAGCGCCCGCTGACTTTGGTGTGCCAGTCGTATTGCGGTTTTTTGCTGACCAGATTGATCACGCCGCCGGGGTTCTGGATGCCGTACAGCAGCGAGGCGGACCCTTTCAGCACTTCCACCCGTTCTGTCGTGGCATCGAAATTCAGCCCCTGACTGCTGCGCACGCCGTCGCGATAAATGGAGCCGTCAGAGTTGGAACCGAAGCCGCGACGGACAAAGCCATCTTCCGTGCCTGCCAGCGTGTTGCCTTCGCTGACACCGCTGACAAAGCGCATCGCGTCTGAAAGACTGGTGGCCTGATAATCGTCCAACTGTTGTTGGGTCACCACGCTGACCGACTGCGCTTCGTTAAGCCGCGGTGTCGGGGTTTTACTGGCGACTGAACTGGTGCCTGCGCTGTATCCCTGATCGTTTTGTTCCTGTTCCTGCCCGGTAATGGTCAGGGTATCGCCATCCCCGGCGGAATACCCTGTCTTCGGCGACAGCATCGCCACACCACAGAGAGCCGCAAGTATCGCCGGATGGTGTTTTCTTTTAAAAGCCAACTGCCTGTTATTATTCATTTCATTCGACCTGGTGTGAAATATGACATCTTTTGCAGTGAAGAACATCTGGCGACTGTCTCGCGCCTTAATGCAATTGATTATCATTCCAACACGCAAGCATGTAGTAGTAAATCATATCTTCATGATTTTCACTACACGCCAGCCGGACGGACTTTGCCAAAATCACACAGCCCACCAAATAATTACCTATTCATTTTTAATGAGATATACCGAAAACCCTTCCCTTACCTTTCAAGCTTCGCCTGAATAACCCTGCAAAATGAATTTTTTCTTCCCGAAAAACACTACATTGCTAATATAGCCCACAACTTAAATCCGTTAATTTCTCCCGGTTAAACGCTTAACACGCAAAGGAGCAAGATCATTCAATGGCTGCCATTCCACTTAAAAAGCGTATTGATGTTTTTGGGGAACGCTATCGTGCGCGGATATCCACCCTGCCGCCCGGCCTGCAAACCGATTCAGAACAACCGTGAATCAGCACTGGACGCGACCGCGATGGAAATCGCCGCCGCCACGGAGGTCTCCGACGCCACCGTCATCCGCGCCGTTCAGGCATTAGGTTTTGCCGGTTTACGTGACATGAAAAAAACGCTGGAAGCCTGGTTTGGTACGGCGGTTAATTCGGAAGAGAAGATGATCACCACCGTCAGCGAACTGGCCTGTGATATTGATTCCGGGATCAATTTCGTGCTCGACGGGCATAAACGCGCCTGCGATGCGTTATCGGAGCCACATAACCGGCAGGCCATTTCTCAGGCTGTGGCATTGCTGATAGGGGCGCGGCAGGTGGCGCTGTTTGGCCTGAATGCGTCGGGTATTCTTGCCGATTACAGCGCCCGCCTTTTTAGCCGGATTGGCATCCCTTCCCTGTCACTTAACCGTTCCGGGATTGCGCTGGCCGAACAACTGATCTGCCTGCAACGGGGGGATGTGCTGATTATGATGGCGCAAAAAAGCGCCCATCGGGAGGGAAAAGCCACCCTGCAGGAGGCGAAACGTCTGGGTATTCCGGTCATTTTGCTGACCAATGCGCCTGACTCCTATTTTGCCAAAGAAGCCGCGCTGGTCATCAATGTGCCACGCGGAGGAGAAAACGGCAGGATGCCGCTGCATGGCACGGTTCTGGTTTGTCTGGAAATGCTGATCCTCTCCGTGGCGTCCGCCACCGCATCGCGCACCATGAAAACCATGAAACGTATTCAGGATTTGAATCAGTCTCTGAAACATGCCGGTAAATTGGGGAAATAGCGTGGAGAAATAAAGAAGGCCGGTCATCAGACCGGCCTTCGTGTGACTCATCTTTCTAAAAGCGCATCGTGCAAACTCAGGCTTCGGTGGCCTTTTCCTGCTCAGTCTTTACCTGCGCATTCGCCAGCATTCTGCGTACCGGAATGATCAGCACAAACAGCACCGCCGCACAGATCAGCAACGCGATGGAACAGCGCGCGAACAGATTCGGCAGCATATCCAGCTGATCGGCTTTGACGTGTCCGCCAATCAAACCGGCGGCCAGATTACCCAGCGCGCTGGCACAGAACCACAGCCCCATCATCTGGCCGCGCATTCTTTCCGGCGCCAGCAGCGTCATGGTCGCCAGACCAATCGGGCTGAGGCACAGTTCGCCCAGAGTCAGCATCAGGATACTGCCCACCAGCCACAGAGGTGAAACCCCTGCGCCGCCATTGTTCAGCACATTCTGCGCCGCCAGCATCATGATCCCAAAACCCGCCGCCGCGCATAAAATGCCGATGACAAACTTGGTGATACTGCCCGGACGCACATTGTTCTGCGCCAGTCGCGGCCATGCCCAGCTGAAGACCGGAGCCAGCAGGATAATAAACAGCGCATTGATCGACTGGAACCACACGGCAGGGATTTCAAAATCGCCGATCATGCGGTTGGTATAGTCGTTGGCGAACAGGTTGAACGAGGTCGGTTTCTGCTCAAACGCCGACCAGAAGAAGGCCGCAGACACCAGCAGAATAAAGCACACCAGCAGGCGGGCGCGTTCTTTGCGGTTCAGCCCGGCGAACACAAACAGATAGATGAAATAAAGCGCCACGGACGCCGCGATCACATACACCAGCACGCTGGCCACTGCGACCGGATTGATCACAATGATGCCCTGCGCGATCAGCGTCACGATCACCGCCACGCCTGCCGCCAGCGCCAGCAACCAGCCGCCGACACCGTTTTTCTTCGCCACCGGACTGTTCCAGGTGGAATCCAGCCCCACTTCGCTGTCATAGCGTTTCATGGCCGGAACGGCATACAGACGGAAGATAATCAGCGCCACCAGCATCCCGATACCGCCGATACCAAAGCCCCAGTGCCAGCCGTGGGTTTTGATCAGCCAGCCGGAAATCAGCGGCGCGATGAAAGATCCCATATTGATGCCCATATAGAACAGCGAGAAACCGCCGTCACGACGTGCATCGCCTTTCTTATACAGCGTACCGACCATCACGGAGATACAGGTTTTGAACAGGCCGGAACCGAGGACAATAAACATCAGACCGATGAAAAACAGGCTGTCTCCCATGAATGCCGACAGCGCAATCGACAGGTGGCCGAGGGCGATGAGGATCGACCCGTACCAGACCGCCTTCTGCTGCCCCAGCCAGTTATCCGCCAGCCAGCCACCCGGCAGCGCCGCCAGATACATACAGCCGGCAAAGATACCGACGATGGCCGAGGCGTTTTCGCGCGCCAGTCCCATACCGCCGTCGTACACCGTCGCTGCCATAAACAGGATCAGTAAAGGACGGATGCCGTAAAACGAGAACCGCTCCCACATCTCAGTGAAGAACAGTGAACCCAGCGGATAGGGATGGCCGAAGAAAGTCCGGCTTTCGTTTTTATTAACAGAGGAATGCATAAAATCTCCAGAGAAAGTCTGTCGGAATCGTTGTGAATACGCTTGCCCGGCGGCTGTCGTGCAGCCGCTCTTTAACATTCAGCGGTTATTATTTGATTGCTGAATACTGGTATTGTCTGGTATTAACCGCAGAAGTTTTAGAGGAAAAGTCGAGGAATGTCTACTTTTACAGATTTTATCGCGGAGATTTTGAAATGATTGTTACAAGTTTCCGTCGCCAGCGCAGCGTGTTTCGGGCGTTTTTAATACGTTGATACCTCATATATCAAAATCGTGTAACCTGCCCGGTTCGGCGGAAGGAAAAGCATCAAAGGTGCCGCTGATATAAACGCCTTCTCTGAAAATAACCACCTCATCCACTCTGACCGGGTGCTGACACTGGGCACAGACAATGGAATGGACGATATCGGCCAGCGGGGTATTGGCTGCCGCAACAAAACGATCAGACCCGCATTGTTCGCAAACAATTTTAATATCCGGCATGTGACGCGCTCTGCATAAGATGAAATGAATCCTTAAAATATAGCACAATTGGATAAATCTCATTGCTAATTTTGAGGTCATTCACTAGCAGGGCATTTTCAGTTAAAAAAAAGCCCGCATGCAGAGCGGGCAAGCACACACAGACACAAGGTAAAATGCAGTGGTTATCTGTAGCGGGGTACAGATAAATCAATCATAGCTGCCTTTATCCCGTCCGCGAGATGGCTTGCCCTGCCTGTTGAAAAATAGGAATAATCCGCAATTTTTATGTCTCAGACGACGACATGACGCGGACATTTTTCACCGGATCTCTGAAGCTTACACCGTCCCTGTCCCGCCATCTGAACACCAGATCTGACCGGAAGAATAACTGCTTTCCGAAGAGGCCAGCGTCACATACAGCGGTGCGATTTCGGCAGGCTGCCCCGGGCGTTTCAGCGGAGCCTGTTCCCCAAAGGATTCAATTTTTTCCTGCGGCTGACCGCCGGAAATCTGCAACGGCGTCCAGTACGGTCCCGGCGCAACGCCGTTGACCCGGATCCCGTCGCCCGCCAGCTGTTTTGCCAGCCCTTTGGTGAACGCCATGATCGACGCTTTGGTTGACGAATAATCCAGCAGATTATCGCTCGGCGAAAACGCCTGCACGGAAGTGGTATTAATGATCGAACCACCGCGCGGAATGAATTCCAGCGCCGCTTTGGTGATCCAGAACATCGCATACACATTGGTTTTATAGGTGGCATCAAAGGCTTCGGTGGTCAGGTCTTTAATCGAATCACAGAACTGCTGACGACCGGCGTTATTGATCAGCAGATCCAGCCCGCCGAGTTTTTCTTCGGCCTCTTTCACCAGTTGCTGACAGAATTTCTCATCGCGGATATCACCGGGGATCGCCACGACTTTCAGCCCTTCCGCCCACAGCAAATCGACCACTTGTTTCGCGTCCGGCTCTTCGTCCGGCAGATAGTTAATAGCAACCTGTGCGCCTTCTCGGGCGAAGGCAATCGCCACCGCGCGGCCAATCCCGGAGTCACCGCCGGTGATCAGCGCCTTGCGACCTTTCAGACGTTCACTGCCTTTATAGGTCAGCTCGCCGTGATCCGGCAGCGGATTCATTTTGCTGGCCAGCCCCGGAAACGGCTGTTTCTGATGCTCAAACGGCGGCGTCGGATAGGCATCCACATGCGGTTCATTCAGTGATTTGGGGATTGTTTTGCTGTTCATAAACATTCCTTATTTTTTGATGAATGGATTTTAAAAATAGAACATCACGGGCGGCCTGTGGGCATCATCAGACACTTCTGATGATCCTGCGTTACCGGGAACACTTATTTGGCCGGTAACGCATAGGCCACGACCGCATCGCCGGACGTGGTGCCCAGCCCGCCGTGACCGCCTGCGGCGATCACCACAAACTGCCTGCCGTCATCGCCGGTATAGGTCATCGGCGTGGCCTGCCCGCCCGCCGGAAGCCGCGCGCGCCACAGTTCATTACCGTTGTTTTCATCAAATGCGCGCAAATAATTATCCGCCGTGGCGCCGGTAAAAATCAGCCCGCTTTGCGTGATCACATCCGCGCCCATCATGAAAATCCCGGTCGGCAGTGGCACATTGGTGTGCGTACCGAAAATGTTCATGTCGCGTGTGGTCCCGGCCGGTCTTTCCCAGGCAATTTTTCGGGTATTGAGATCAATCGCCACGATTTTCCCCCACGGCGGCGCGCTGCACGGCGCATCCAGTAAACTGAGCCAAGGTTTGACGATCGCCGCCCACGGTGTGCCGTATTGTGGCCCGACCGAGAAATCTTTCGGTTTCGGGTACGGTTGCTTGCTCGTCCAGCCCGCCCATTTCTGCATCAGCCCTTCCCGGATGGCATCGGCGGATTTCTTCACTTCCATGGTGAACGGGATATAGCTGGTGTTGGCGATCAGCACATGGCGGATCGGATCCACCGACGCGCCATACCAGTCAATGACGCCATCAAAGGCCGGATAGGCAATGGATTTGCCCTCTGCGGGCGGCGTGAACTGTCCCTGATAACGGGCGCTTTTGAACTGAATACGACAATAAAGCTGGTCGATAGGGGTTGCGCCCCAGGCATCAGATTCTTTCAGATCGGCAGGAGAAAGATTGGGCATACCGACCGAATCCGGCTGCGTCGGCGAAAGGCGTTCACCCGGCAAGGACGGCGAGGTCGGCACCGGTTTTTCATTCACCTGCGCCAGCGGTTTGCCGGTACGGCGATCGAGCAGGAACAGTTGCCCCATTTTGGTGGTTTGAACCAGCGCAGGCACCGTGCTGCCATCCGGCGATGGCAGATCGACCAGCGTCGGGCCGACCGGCACATCGAAGTCCCACACGTCATGATGCACGGTCTGGAAATGCCAGCGTTCCTCGCCGGTATGGATATCCAGCGCCACAAGCGAACTGGAATATTTATCATCAAACGGGCGGCGTTTGGCGCCGTAGTAATCCGGCGTCGCATTGCCGAGCGGAATGTAAATCAGCCCGAGGGCCGGGTCGCCGGTGTAAGTTCCCCAGCCGTTTGGCGTACCGCGCGTGTAGACTTCCCCTGCTTTCAGCGGCGCATTCGGCGGATTTCTGCCCATATCCCACGCCCACGCCAGCTGACCGGAATTTACGTCGTAAGCACGCACCACGCCCGACGGCTCACCGGTGGACTGATTGTCGTAAATCCAGCCACCGAGCACGATGCGGCCATCCATCACCATCGGCTGCGAGGTAATAAAGTGGAAGCCCGGCGGCACGTCGCCCATATGGTCGGTCAGGCTGACAAAGCCGTTCTGCCCAAAGGAAGAACAGGGTTTACCGGTCTGCGCGTTGAGTGCCACCATCCGCGCTTCGCTGGTGGTGGCGATGATTTTTTCCGGACACACTTTGTCGTCGGCGCTCTGGCTGTATGCCACGCCGCGACAGGCCAGATATTCATTGGCTGAGGTGTCAGATTTAGGATCGAACTTCCAGCGTTGTTTGCCGCTGGTGGCGTCAAGGGCAATCACCTCGCGGTGCGGCGTACAGATAAACAGGGAATTCCCGACCTTGATGGGCGTCACTTCGAAATTGAATTCACGCCCGCCCTTGTCCTCGCCTTTTCTCATCACATCGCCGGAATGGTATTCCCATGCCGGTTTGAGCTGACTGACATTCGCCGGGGTGATCTGAGTCAGCGGCGAATAGCGTTGCCCCGCTTCTGTCCGGCCATAAAAGCGCCAGTCATTGCTTGCCGGCGTGGCGGCTGGCGGCGTATCGCCCGACTGCGCGGGGATCGCCTGATGGTGAACAAAACGTGACGCGGTCACTTGCCAGCCGGTATAAAAAATCCCGGCAATCGCCACGATGTACACCAGCCCGGCCAGCGTACCGGCACGGGGATTATCCCCGTCTGCCATTACCTGGCGGGTGACCCAGGGCAGGCTGCACCAGACGCCCAGCAGCGCCATCACAAACAGACGCGGCATCAGCTGCCAGCCGTCCAGGCCGACTTCCCACAGCGACCAGCCGCAGCACACCAGAAACGTCAGCAGATAGAGCCAGATGCCCCGGGCTTTGCGCCGCGCAATGAAAATCCCGCTGAGTAAATACCCGGCACCAAACAGGATATACCAGGGTGATCCGCCCAGTGCCGCCAGCCAGATCCCCAGCACCAGATAAGCCAGCCCGATCAACCCGATAACCAGCCCGGTCATGAACGACCAGGTAAAGATCCGTTTACTGTTCATGATGGTTTCTTTTGTGAGAGAGGGTGATTAAAGGATATGTAACGTCAGGCGACATTCCGGCCTGAGCGCAGATTTCATCCCGGCAAACAGGATTAATCGTTAATTTTCAGGCACATTTCGTCAGTGTTTATTTGTCTCAAAAGTTTACAAAGCAGACGAATAATGTGGAAAGCAACAAAACCTTCGCCTCATTCATTTGCATTTCGACACAAAAAAATCCCCCAGCCTGAGCGCCATTTCTCGCTATTATCCTGTCCTACAGAAAAAGCACAGGCTTCGGCTTTACTGCTCATACAACGGACTGGCGGCATATCACCGAGGCAGGCATTAAGTTGATGGTTTTAACGGGATAATCTATGCGTCATTCTAAAATTGTAATGTTGTCAGCTCTGGTCGTTTCTTCCCTGTTACCGCTGGCGAACACGGCTTTTGCCGCGTCGAATTCACATGAAATCAAATCGTTCTACGATGATTCCAAACTCTATGCCATTGGCGATCAGGTGCCTGCGCTGTACCGCACCAAGCCGTATGAAATCGTCGGCTGGCAGGAACGTCACCTGCCTGCGCCGGACGCGGGCAGCCACTGGACCTACATCGGCGGCAGCTACGCGCTGATCACCGATACCGACGGCAAGATCCTCAAAGCCGAGAACGGCGATATTTACTTCCAGTAACGGGTTATCGTGATGGAAAAGAAAGGCCTGAAGCGATTCAGGCCTTTTTTACGGGTGTTTCCCCGCCATTCTCACTTTCGAAAGTAATAAAGAGCGGAAGTATCAGGCAAACAGACATATCATGATGCGTGAACAGGGATGGTTCACGCAGTGTTCTGCTTCATCACACCCGACGAACAACGCGAACTGTCAGACATCACCCATGAGCTATTGGCTCTCTTTCTCCGGGGCTCCCATGAGCGACTCGCAGCAACCTCTTTCCGTGCGTAAGCACCCCATGAAGCTCAGTACCTCTGTCATTCTGATGATCAGCGCGGTGATCGCGTCTGTCCTGCTGGTGGTTCATCTGCTGTATTTCGTGCAGGTGAGCGATACCACGCGCGACGGTGTAAAAGATAAGGCGCTGGCGGTGGCGCGCACGCTGGCGGATTTACCTGAGATAAAAAATGCCCTGGCGCTGCCGCCGGACAGCGGCATTATCCAGCCCATCGCCAGCGCGGTGCAAAAGCGCAACGACCTGCTGTTTGTGGTGGTCACCAATATGGACGGCATCCGCTACTCGCACCCCAATGCCGATGTGATCAGTCATCATTTTATCGGCGACGACATCAATCCCGCGCTGCTCGGCAATGAAAATGTCTCCATAAACAAAGGCACGCTCGATGAGGCGCTGCGCGTGTTTACCCCCGTGTATGACGATCATCACAGGCAAATCGGCGTGGTCGCCATCGGGATTTCGCTGGTCAGAGTCACCGAGCAAATCAACAAAAGCCGCTGGAGCATTCTGTGGACCGTGTTATTCGGCATGATGGTCGGCGCGCTGGGCACCTATTGTCTGGTGAAAATGCTCAAACGGATTTTGTTCGGGCTGGAGCCGTACGAAATCTCTACCCTGTTTGAACAGCGTCAGGCGATGTTGCAGTCGATCAAGGAAGGCGTGATCGCGGTGGACGATCTTGCTCATGTCACATTGATCAATCAGACTGCACGGCAGATCTTTCAGGAAACCGCGCAGGACGTCACGCCGCACGAGGAATCACTGCCGCTGATCGCCAACCTGCGCGATGTGCTTAATACCGGCGTGCCGCGTCGTGATGAAGAAATTAACTTTAAGGGACGCCTGCTGCTGAGCAACACCGTGCCGGTACGCAATAACGGCGTGATCATTGGCGCGATCTGTACTTTCAGGGATAAAACCGAGGTCAGCCAGTTAATGCAGCGTCTGAGTGGCATGGTAAACTACGCGGATTCGTTACGTGAACGTTCGCATGAATTCATGAACAAACTGCATGTGATCCTCGGATTGCTGCACATGAAAAGCTACGCGCAGCTTGAGGATTACATTCTCAAAACCGCCAATAACTATCAGGCGGAAATCGGTTCCCTGCTGCTGAAAATCAAGTCTCCGGTGATTGCCGGTTTCCTGCTGAGTAAGATCAACCGCGCATCGGATACCCGGCATTTGCTGACGCTCAGCGATGACAGTCTGCTGCCGGATAATAACAATGAAGATCAGGTGGCGGCGCTGATCACCGTGCTGGGCAACCTGATAGAAAACGCGCTGGATGCGCTGGGCGATCAGCCTGATGGTGAGGTCAGCGTGTTGCTGCATTACCAGAACGGCTCGCTGGCCTGTATCGTCAGCGACGACGGTCCGGGCATTCAGCCGGAAAATATTGACGCAATATTCGAAAAGGGTGTGTCGTCGAAAGGCGATCAACGCGGCATGGGGTTATTCCTGGCGAAACAGCAAGTGGAAAGCCTCGGCGGAATGATTAATGTAGAATCCGAGCCTGACGTTTATACCCAATTTTTTGTACAACTTCCCTGGGATGCGGAGAGGACACGTTCTTGATCAATGTGCTGATAGTGGATGATGATGCCATGGTGGCAGAGCTTAACCGTTGTTATGTGGGCCAGATTGATGGCTTCACCTGCTGCGGCACCGCGTCGACATTGCAACAGGCGAAAGATCTGGTTTTGAATTCAGAACTGTCTATCGATCTGATTTTGCTCGATGTGTACATGCAGCAGGATAACGGGCTGGATTTGCTGCCTGAACTGCGTAACGCCCGTCGCCCCATCGACGTGATTGTGATTTCTTCTGCAGCGGATGCCGAGACCATCAAAAAATCGCTCAATTACGGCGTGGTGGATTATCTGATCAAACCGTTCCAGTTCTCCCGTTTTGAGGAAGCACTGACCGGCTGGCAGCAGAAGAAAACGCTGATGGATAATCAGCAGTATTACGAACAGTCCGACGTTGACCGGCTGATCCACGGCAGCAATCCGGCGGCAGCGGACACCAAAAAGCTGCCAAAAGGCTTAACGCCGCAGACATTACGCACGCTGTGTCAGTGGATTGATGCCCATCCGACCATTGAGTTCTCCACGGATGAACTGGCCAGCTCGGTGAATATTTCGCGGGTGTCCTGCCGTAAATACCTGATCTGGCTGGCGCAGATGAACATTTTGTTCACCAGTATTCATTACGGCGTCACCGGCAGACCGGTCTACCGTTACCGTCTGCAGGCCGATCACGCGTCGTTACTCAAACAATACTGTCAGTAAGTGGTGATCTGATAAGTGTCATCCAGCGGCGTGAAGGTAAACTGCCGCTGTGATGACACGATGATCTGCCCGTCGCGGGTGACGAAAATCGCTTCGATATGCGGAATTTGCGGCAGATACGCCAGACTCTTCTCCACGCCCATTCCGTACAACAACGTCGTCCAGATATCCCCGTCTATCGAGTCCTGCGAAATAATGGTTACGCTGAGCAGTTCATTATCCAGCGGATAACCGGTTTTCGGATCGAGAATGTGGTGATAACAGTGGCCGTCCAGCTCGAAATACCGCTCGTAAACCCCTGACGTCACCACCGATTTGCCGGTCACACCGATCACGCCAATCAGCGTATCGGCATCGGCAAACGGCTTTTTCAGGCCGATGCCCCACGCGCCTTCCGCACCGGCACCGAGCGTCTGCACGTTGCCCCCGAGATTGATTAAGGCGTTCTCCACCTGCGCTTCCCGCAGGGCATCGCGCACTACATCGGCGATATAACCTTTGGCAATCGCACCCAGATCAATTTCCATACCGGCTTTTTGCAGAAACACCGAGCGCGCGGATTCATCGAGGATCACATCCTGCGGATGGGTCAGCGCCAGCAACGCCTGTAAATCTTCTGCGGCGGGGATGCTGTGACCGCTGAAGCCGATTTTCCAGCGTTTGACCAGCGGGCCGATGGTGAAATTGAAACTGCTGTCTGGCAGGCAACTGATGGCTTTGGCGCGGCGGATTAACTCAAACACCGGCGCGCTGACGGTGACAGGGTCACGTCCGGCGGCATGGTTAATCGCCATGATGTCGGAGTGCGGGCGGTTCACCGTGAAGGTGATTTCCTGCAATTTGATCAGCCTGAAAATGCGCGACGCCAGACTCTCGTTATGTTCAAACAGCTTGAGAAGAATGGGCGAACCCATCAACACAGCGGAATAAGCATAGATACGATCGTCTGGCGTCATGGAAAATCCTTGCTGATGAACGGTTACCGCATCGCAAATTTCGCGGCGTTTTGTCCGGCAAGGATACCGAAGATAATGATATCTGCAACGGCATTACCGCCGATACGGTTACCGCCGTGAATGCCGCCGACCACTTCACCGGCCGCATACGCCCCGCCGAGCACCTGTTGCTGCGCATCCAGCACGCAGGTATCGGTATTGATGGTCACGCCGCCCATGGTGTGATGCACGCCCGGCGCGATGCGGATGGCGTAGAACGGCCCCTGATTGATCGGGTGGCGCAGCGCGGTGCGGCGACCAAACTCCACGTCATCCTGCTTATCAACGGCCACATTATAGCTTTCCAGCGTTGCCAGGAAGGCGTCAGAATCCATCTCCAGTTTCGCCGCCAGTTCGCGCGGTGAACTGCCGCTGATGACAAAGCCTTTCGCGATGTATTCGTCAGCCGCTTTGTTGTTCAGGCGCACCTGCTCGTCGAACACCACGTAGGCGAATTTCTCCGGCAGCGCGATGATGTTCGCGGACACTTTGTCGCGGGTTTCCATCTCATTGAAGAAGCGTTTGCCCGCCTGGCTGACCAGAATCGCACCGCCGCCACGAATGGCCTCGGAAATCAGGTAAGAGGTGGTTTGCTCAACGGTCGGGTGGATCTGGATCTCGCCCATGTCCACCGTGCCTGCGCCGATATTTTGCAGGATGGCGATACCGCTGCCGGTCGCACCTTTGTGGTTGGTGGTCACGAAACCGTCCAGCTCAGGGCGGTATTTCACTACCATGTCGCGGTTGGCGCTGAAACCGCCGGTCGCCACGATCACGCTTTTGGCGTTCACGGTCAGCACTTCATTGTCGTCATTGAGCAACTGCACGCCCTGCACCGCGCCACCGGCATAACGGATTTCAGTGACGGAAGTGTCGAGCATCACGTCGATATTGCGCTTGTTGAGGTTTTTCACCAGACCGCTGATCAGGAAGCCGCCTACTGCGCTGCGGTCCGCCGGACGGTGCGTACGGTCAATGCTCATGCCGCCGGTGATGGTGATATCGCTCAGCTCAATCTGGTGATCGGCCAGCCATTCCACCGCCAGCGGTGCGCGCTCGATAAACTCTTTCAGCAGCACGGTGTTGTTTTTGAACTGGCCGCCCTTCAGGGTTTCCTGATAGAACAGCGCTTTACTGTCTTCAATGCCTTTCAGCTGCTGATAACGGGTTTCAGCGGCGTTCATGCCGACTGACGCTTTAATGGTGTTACCGCCAATGGTCGACATTTTCTCCACGATCAGCACTTTCGCGCCTTCGTCACACGCCTGAATCGCCGCGGCCAGACCGGCACCGCCGCTGCCGACGACCACAACGTCATAGCTTTGCGGCGCATTCAGGTTGCCGCCCTCTTCCAGCAACTGCGCTTTACAGGATTTGGCAATGGCTTTCGATACGGCTTTTTTTACCGCTTCACTTTGCTCGGTCGCGCCGGTGACTGCATCGACGTGCGGGCTGTTGGCGTCGAGAATACGGCTGCGGATGATGTCAAAATGGGTGGTGAATTCCACATCCAGATCCGCGCCCGCTTCCAGCACGATATCGGCAATGCGATCGGTGTCCAGACTGACATTCAGCGCCAGCTCGTGGTTCGCGTCCTGCACTTTTTCCCGGAACACACCGGCTTTGAATTTCTTCGACGTCATGCTCATGTCGCGGATCATCGCGTCAACCAGCGAGAAGCGCCACAGCGGCTCAGGAATGGTCAGCGCCTCGCGTTGGGTGCTGTCGATGAACAGCTCAAGTTTCTGACCGGCGGCGATACGGTCAGTCCAGTCCGGATAAGCAATGCAGGCTTTACCGATGGCGATCATGTCGTAACCGTGTTCCAGCGCCTTCTCAGCGTCGGAGATATTGACGATCCCGCCCACACCCATCACCGGGATTTTGGCCAGCGTGTCGGAACGCATCGCGACATATTTGTCGATCAGCGGTGTCGGATCGGTGGTATCGACAATGGAAGGACGCAGCGAATAACCGAGGGAGAAATGCAGATAATCGAGGCCGCGCGCCGCCAGTTGTTCCAGCAGGTACAGGGTGTCAGCAAAGCGGATACCCGGCTCTTCCAGTTCTTCCGGTGAGAAACGGTAACCAATAATAAACGCGTCGTCGGCGTATTTCTTCGCCATCTCATGGGTGATATCCAGAACGGCCAGCGGGAAGCGGGCGCGGTTCTCGCGGCTGCCGCCCCATTTGTCGTCACGCTGGTTAGAGTTTGGCGAGAAGAACTGCTGAATAAGATAGGTATTGGCACCGTGGATTTCGACACCGTCAAAGCCGGCTTCAATCGCACGACGCACGCCTTCACCGAATTTGGTGATCATGGCGTCCACTTCTTCTGCGGTCAGCGCCACCGGCGTGGCAGCACCCTCACGCGGCGCCGCCAGCGCACTGGGTGCCACCGGCTGCTGGCCGCCGATCAGTTTCGGTTCGCTCATGCGGCCGCCGTGATAAATCTGCAACACCGCTTTCGAGCCCTGAGATTTCACGGCGGCGGCGATTTTCGCCAGTCCGTCGATTTTGCTGTCATTGTCGATGCCGATCGCACCGGGGAAGGCCAGACCTTTATCATCGATAAAGCAACACTCCACGATCACCGTGCCGATGCTGCCGGCACGGGCGCGATAATAATCGACCAGTTCACTGGTCACCGTGCCGTCATAAAAACCGGTGCAGGTGGTCATCGGCGCCATCAGGATACGGTTTTTCAGCACGGTGCCATTTGGCAAAGTGAACGGACTCAGTAACACATTTTTGTTGCTCATAATCGTGACTCCAAACTTAATTATTAATTTCTGAATTCGTTATCGGCGCGCTATTTCGGTTAAGCGTTGTGGAGTGTCGAATTATTATTCGTTATTTTTATTTCGATGCCGATGTCATACTTTTAATATAGTTTTATTTTTACTTTCAAAACCTCTTACATTAGTTAATTAACTATTTATCTATTAACTTAACACCTGTTATATTAAAAATATGTTAACGGTTAAATTAAATAATTACACGGATGCAAACTCCGCGCTTATTTGTATTTAACTGATGGGATTATTATTACATCCTGCGCACCCTTTTTTCCCTGCAGATCACGGAGTTCGCCGTCTGGCAAGTTGCATAGGGTCGTCAGTGACCGGCCTGTTCCGCTGTGAATCACTCTCATTTCGCCTACTCCATTTTTGCCGTCATGTTTCTGCTGGGAGCCTCCGCGCATCCGTCGGCGTTTATTTTCCCCGCACCTGACTTCGGCGTCATTTTATTTCATTTAAAAAGAGTTTCATCGCTGTATTTTGTTGATCAAGATCAACAGTAAAAACCAGGGAAATCGCATTATATAAATGTTTCCTCCCTCTTACGGGGAATACGAAGTACTCAGGGCAAATAACAATAACGAGGCAATTAACATGCCACTATTGAATAACTAAAAAAAAGATTAAGTAACTAAAAAAACCAGACAACATCTTACCTATGCATCATCACAATATTCCTAACTACCTAAGATAAATATTATGAGCGAAACAACAAAAACTGCGGTGAAAGAGCCAGCGAAAAATGCCGGATCCGGCAAAAAAAATTGCTGGATCTTTATGGTACTTCCCGTGCTGGTGTCCGTGCTGTTGCTGCTGGTTCCGGTCCCTGCCGGTCTGGAACCTCATGCATGGCATTTCTTTGCCATCTTTGTCGGTGTCATTATCGGTCTGATCTTCGAGCCATTGCCGGGTGCGGTGATCGGCTTAACCGGCGTGGTGGTCATCGCCCTGTTCAGTCAATGGCTGCTGTTCAGCCCGGCTGAGCTGGCGGATCCGAAATTCAAAACCGCGGCGCAGTCCTTTAAATGGGCGGTCAGCGGTTTTGGTAACTCAACGGTCTGGTTAATCTTCGGCGCATTCATGTTTGCCGCGGGCTACGATAAAACCCAGTTCGGTCGCCGTCTGGCGCTGATCCTGGTGAAATATCTGGGCCGCCGCAGCCTGACGCTCGGTTATGCCATCACCTTTGCGGACCTGTTACTGGCCCCGTTCACCCCGTCCAACACCGCGCGCAGCGGCGGCACGATCTACCCGATCATCGCCAACCTGCCGCCGTTGTATGGCTCAAAACCGAATGACCCGAGTGCGCGTAAAATCGGTTCTTACCTGATGTGGGTGGCGATCACCGCAGCCTGTATCACCAGTTCCATGTTCCTGTCTGCACTGGCCCCTAACCTGCTGGCGCTGGGTATTGTGAACAGCGTCACCGGTATTAACATTTCCTGGGGCACCTGGTTCATCGCCTTCCTGCCGGTCGGTCTGCTGCTTCTGCTGACCATGCCACTGCTGGCCTACTGGTTCTATCCGCCGGAAGTGAAAATCAATGACGAAGTGCCGCGCTGGGCGACCGCTGAGCTGGCAAAACTGGGCAGAATGTCCCGTCATGAAATCCTGCTGCTGGTCTTCGTATGCTGTGCGCTGGCAATGTGGATTTTCGCGGCAAGCTTTATTGAACCGGCAATGGCCGCACTGCTGGTCGTGGTGCTGATGCTGTGGACCGGCGTGCTGAACTGGAATGACATCACCAGCAACAAACCGGCGTGGAACACCTTCGCCTGGTTCGCCACGCTGGTGGCACTGGCTGACGGCTTATCCCGCACCGGCTTCATCGCCTGGCTGGGTAAAGAAGGCGCGGCGCTGATGGGCGGTATCTCTCCGGGTGCGGCGACCATCGCCCTGCTGCTGGCGTTTTACCTGCTGCACTACCTGTTCGCCAGCACCACGGCGCACACCACCGCGCTGTTGCCCGCGATGCTGACGATTGGTGCTGCCATTCCGGGCATCAACATGCAGGTGTTCTGTCTGCTGATGGTGACGTCTCTGGGCGTCATGGGGATCATCACCCCGTACGGTACCGGCCCAAGCCCCATTTATTACGGCAGTGGTTATCTGCCGACCAAAGATTACTGGCGTCTCGGTACCATCTTCGGCGCTATCTTCCTGATTGCCTTACTGGTGATCGGGTATCCGTGGATGGTCATGATGTTCTGAGTGTGGCGATAAAATCACCCACAAAGCATTAACAGAGCATTTACTGAAAGAAAACATATAAACCCCGTTGCCAGCCTGTGTATTTGGCTGGCAACATACAGATCGAATATAAACGTCGCCCCGAACACCTCTGCTCTACCGAGTCAACAGTCCCACCCGTGGCGGCAAAAACGGAAAAAGTGAGAAAACAATGTCGAACAAACCGTTCTATTATCAAAATCCCTTCCCCGTTTCCAAAGATGACACCGAATACTATCTGCTGACCAAAGACCATGTTTCTGTCAGCCATTTCGACGGCGAAGAGGTGTTAAAGGTTGAACCTCAGGCGCTGACCCTGCTGGCACAACAGGCTTTCCACGATGCTTCCTTCATGCTGCGCCCGGCGCATCAGCAACAGGTGGCGTCAATTCTTCATGATCCGGAATCCAGCGAAAACGACAAATACGTCGCGCTGCAATTCCTGCGTAACTCTGAAATCGCCGCCAAAGGGATCCTGCCAACCTGTCAGGACACCGGCACCGCGATCATCATGGGTAAAAAAGGCCAGCGCGTCTGGACCGGCGGCGGCGACGAAGCCAGCCTGTCTCAGGGCGTCTACAACACCTTCATTGAAGATAACCTGCGCTATTCCCAGAACGCCGCGCTGGATATGTACAAAGAAGTGAACACCGGCACCAACCTGCCTGCGCAAATCGACCTCTACAGCGTCGATGGCGACGAGTACAAATTCCTGTGCATCGCTAAAGGCGGCGGCTCCGCCAACAAAACCTATCTGTATCAGGAAACCAAAGCCCTGATCACCCCGGCTAAGCTGAAAGATTATCTGGTGGATAAAATGCGTACGCTGGGTACCGCAGCCTGCCCGCCGTACCATATCGCGTTTGTGATTGGCGGTACGTCGGCGGAAGCCACGCTGAAAACCGTGAAACTGGCCTCCACCCATTACTACGACGGCCTGCCAACCGAAGGTAACGAACACGGTCAGGCATTCCGTGATGTGAATCTGGAACAGGAACTGCTGGTGGAAGCCAACAACCTCGGTCTGGGCGCACAGTTCGGCGGCAAATACTTTGCTCACGACATCCGCGTGGTGCGTCTGCCGCGTCACGGCGCGTCCTGTCCGGTCGGGATGGGCGTTTCCTGCTCCGCAGACCGTAACATCAAAGCCAAAATCAACCGCGACGGCATCTGGATCGAAAAACTGGAAGACAATCCGGGCAAATACATCCCTGAAGCATTGCGTCAGCAGGGCGAAGCCGGTGTGGTGAAGGTTGACCTGAACCGTCCGATGAAAGAAATCCTGGCTCAGCTTTCTGAATATCCGGTGTCTACCCGCCTGTCGCTGAGCGGTACGATCATCGTCGGTCGTGACATTGCGCACGCCAAACTGAAAGAGCGTCTGGATAACGGCGAAGGCTTGCCGCAGTACATCAAAGATCACCCGATTTACTACGCAGGCCCGGCGAAAACCCCTGAAGGTTACGCGTCCGGTTCCCTCGGCCCGACCACCGCTGGCCGCATGGATTCCTACGTGGATCTGCTGCAATCCCACGGCGGCAGCATGATCATGCTGGCAAAAGGCAACCGCAGCCAGCAGGTGACCGACGCGTGTCACAAACACGGCGGTTTCTATCTCGGCAGCATCGGCGGCCCGGCAGCGGTGCTGGCGCAGCAAAGCATCAAGAGTCTGGAATGTGTGGAATACCCTGAACTGGGGATGGAAGCCATCTGGAAAATTGAAGTGGAAGACTTCCCGGCCTTCATCCTGGTGGATGACAAAGGCAACGATTTCTTCCAGCAAATCCATGCCAGTACCTGCGCGAAATGCGTGAAGTAAGAAAGCCTGAGTAACACAGAGGCCCGCCAGCAATGGCGGGCTTTTTTTGGAATCAATATCACCCTTCCCACACAGCACCTTTCTGTCTGTTTGACGTCCAGTCAGATGCGCGTAGACTATCTCAATATCGTTAATTTTTGAGATAGTTTCCCTATGGCTATAAAATTTCCTCCCGTGCTGGTTCCGCTGGAGAGCCTTCATGGCGAACACTATGTTCAATATCAATCCTGCGCCAGACTGATCGATGAACAGGGTCGCTATTTGCCATGGCATAAGTATCAGTATCGCGTTGCCAAAGGACTGGATCCGGTCACGGCCTGGAGTTTTACCCGGCGGACGCGTCATTCCGCCATGCAGTTTATCGGCTATGCCAACACTAAAAATCAGCAGGCGGGCTTCAACCAGACGGCGCTGATGACGGAAGTCTGCGAACAGGCAGACAAGTTGGCGACCACACTGGCGCTGGGCCAGCAGCAGAAACGACTTTCCGATATCGGCGCAGCACTGGTGCATTTGCAGTACGAAGAACCCATCACCAGTTCGCAACTCGAAGGGGCCAATACCACCACATTGGTGGCGTGGAAAATGCTTGAATCAGGTCGCAAACCCTGCACGGAAAGTGAGCACATGATTGCCGGGAATGCCCGCCTGATGAAGGAGATCGCCGCGCATCTTGAGGAGCCGCTGAGTATCAGCCTTATCCGTCAATTTCATGCGACGGGAATGGGAGGTATTGATGATGCCAGATATGTTCCCGGCGATTTCCGCACCACCGACGATGTGGTCATCGCAGACTATGACGGCAATGTCGTCCATCAGCCGCCACCCGCCGCGGAGATTACCCCACGTTTGCAGGCTATTTGCGACTGGGCCAACGGGAAAAATGGCGGTTATATCCATCCGCTGATCCGTGCCTGCATTTTGCATTTTATGGTGGCGCATGAGCATCCTTTCAGGGATGGCAACGGACGCACCAGCCGCGCATTATTTTACTGGTCGCTGAGAAAGTCCGGATACGACGCTTTTCAGTATATTTCCATCAGCAGCCTGCTTTATGCCGCCCCGGTAAAATACGCGCAGAGTTACCAGTACACCGAATCCGACGGCATGGATCTGACCTTTTTTATCGAATTTCAGATGCAGATCGTGAAACGCGCATTAAATCATTATCTGGAACATATCGAGACGATGTTAAAACGCAGGGCCGTGGCAGAGAAAATATTGTTCGAATCGGGTGCATTCCACCGGCTGACACGCCGTCAGTTTGCCTTGTTCAATATTATGCAAGCCTGGCCTGATACTGAATTCTCGGCCGCACAGATCAGCGACATTCTGGGCGTGTCAGATAACACTGCAAGAACGGATCTGCGGGCACTGGTGCGGGAAACGCTTGCCGGGGAATATCAAACCAACGGCCAGAAGACCGCGTACAGTCTGGCGAATAGCCTCAGGTCGTTTGGCTGAAATACCCCATAACCGTACCGCAGACTTTCATCTGCGGTACGGCGGATGACGGGCTGATTAACGCTCTCTCAGCGCCTCGTTCATTTTGTTCAGCGGTTTGAGCAGGTAATCGAGAATACTTTTATTGCCGGTTTTAATATCCACCGTGGCAATCATGCCGGGGAAGATATAGAACTTCTCGTGGTGCTTATTTTCCAGATAATTGGCGTGCGTTTTGATATTCACGCGGTAATAGTATACATCACGCCGCACTTCATCCTGAAGAGTATCAGGGGAAATGGTGGTCACTTCGCCGTCAAAACTGCCGTAAATCGAATAGTCGTAGGCGGTGATTTTCACCTTCGCTTTCTGACCCGGATGAATAAAGGCCACATCGCGTGGCGAGATTTGTGCTTCCACCAGCATCTGATCATCAATCGGCACCAGCGTCATCAGCTTGCCGTTCGGCGGGATCACCCCGCCCACCGTGTTCACGTCGATGCTTTTCACAATCCCTTTCACCGGCGAGAAGAATTCCAGACGGTTCAGCGAGTCTTTACGCCCTAAAATGACCGAACGCTGGGCTTCGATTTCGGCGTTGGCTTTCGCCAGCTCTTCACCGGCACGCACGTTGTACTGGGTTTCCAGATCGGTGGCTTTGCTTTCCATTTCGTTGATCTGACGTTGCAGACGCAGCACTTCCACATCACTGGCCGCGCCCTGTTTCACCAGCGGCGTGGTCATCGCCAGCTCACGGCGGATCAGCGTAACGCCCTGCTTCAGTCCGGATAACTGTTTTTCCAGACTGGTGCGGCTGGAGTTATACAGCTCGGTTTCCGACTTCACCAGTTCCGGCTCATCATCCAGTTCTGCCGGAAAGGTCAGCGGCGTGTTGTTGATTTGCGCCGTTAAACGCGCCGCCGTCGCCAGCGCCGCATGTAAGCGCGCCACGCTTTCCTGCACCCCGGATTCGGTTTTGGTGCGATCCAGCTGCGCCAGACGTTGTCCGCGCTCCACCACTTCGCCTTCCTGCACATCAATCGAATGCACAATGCCGCCTTCCAGCGACTGCACAATCTGCTCGTGCGACGAGGGGATCACTTTGCCGGTGCCGGTGGTGACTTCATCAAGCGTGTAGAAGTTCGCCCACAGGAAGAAGCACAGCAGCATCAGTGACAATGCCCACACCAGAATGGTAGAGCGCGGCAGGGCTTTTTCCGCCCGCTGACGCTGAAAGGTTTTGCGTCCGTTCATCATGAAGCCTCCTGTTTCACCGGCGGTGTGTTGGCTGCGGCGGTCTGTCCTTTTTGCCTGAAATGCTTATTCAGGATCTCGTCTTTGTTGCCATCGAGGGAAATACGGCCGTTATCCATCACGATGATGCGATCCACCAGTTGTAAAAGCGCCAGACGGTGCGTGGCGATCACCAGCGTTTTGTCTTTTGCCCATGTGGTGAGTTGGGTAATCAGATTCCATTCGGAAATCTCATCCAGCCACGCTGTCGGTTCATCGAGCAGCAGCACCTGCGGCTGGAGGATGATATTGCGCGCCAGCAACAGCGCCTGACGCTGGCCGCCGGAAAGCCCGACACCGCCTTCGTGGATCAGGAAGTTCAGGCCGTCCTCTTTTTGCTGCACAAAGGTCAGCGCCCCGCTGATCACCAGCGCCTGATGGATTTCCTCGTCAGTGGCCTGCGGACGCCCCATGGTGATGTTGTCGCGCACCGAGCCAAAGAACAGGTTCGCGTGCTGATTGTGCAGCGCCACGTCGCGGCGCAGATCCGCCGGATCAATCTGTTTGATGTTGACGTTGTCGAGCACCACCTGACCTTGCTGCACCTGCTGCATGCCCGCCAGCACCTGCAACAGGGTGGATTTACCGGCACCGTTTTTACCCAGAATGGCAATCTTCTCGCCCGGTTTGATGTTCAGACGCGCAATGGCCAGATTGACCATTTTGGCTTCTTCGTCGTAGTAAAATACCGCGTCATTGAGCGCGTATTCGCCGGTGATCTGCGGCTTATGCACCATCTTCCGGCCATCTTCCTGATCAATCGGGCGCTGCATCAGTTCATCCAGCCCTTTGCGGGCGACTTTCGCCTGCTGCCAGCGGGAGAGCACACCGGAAATCTGCGCCAGCGGCGCAATGGTACGGGAGGCCAGAATGGTCGTCCCCACCAGCGCCCCGGTGGTCATGTCGCCGCTCATCACCAGATAGCAGCCGACCAGCAACACCACCGCATAGACAATGGACTGCACTTCCTGCGTCCAGGTCATCAGCATGCTGGTCAGAAAACGCTGACGCATACTGATATCCGCCGACACTTCGTTGCAGTGATTCCACTGGTTCTGGAAACGCTGTTCGGCGCGCATCAGTTTGATGTCTTCGAGGGATTCCACCGCTTCGACCAGCGAGGCGTTACGCACCGCCGATTCACGCATACCTTCGTTTGCCAGCTTCGCCAGCGGTTTCTGGATCAGTAAACCGGGGATCAGCAGCAAAGGCAGCGCCAGCAACACCACAAACACCAGCGGCCCGCCGATCATCCACAGAATGACCGTAAACAGCAGGAAGAACGGCAGATCGGCCATCACGCTGATGGTGGTCGAGGTGATCAGTTCCCGCACGGATTCCAGCTCGCGGATTTGCGAAATAAAGGATCCGGTGGATTTGGAGCGGGCGCTGTTTTTAATGCGCAGCGCACGGCCAAATACGCGGTCAGAAATGCGCAGATCGGCGCGTTTCCCCACCACATCGGAAATATGCACACGGACCATGCGCATCACGAATTCAAAAATAATCGCCAGCATCACGCCGCCGAATAACACCCACAGCGTCGGGATGGATTGCGACGGCACTACGCGGTCATACACCTGCATGGAAAACAGCATGCCCGCCAGCGCCAGCACGTTGGCAATCATGGAGGCCAGCATGATGTCGCTGTAACGACGCCAGTCTTTCAGCGCCAGATCCCAGAACCAGTTTTTCTTGTACGGTTTGATGTAGTTATCAACACGCGCATCAGGAATGGTGTGCAGCGGGCGCAGCAAGGTGGTGCTTTGCGCCCGCTCAGCAAGTTGTTCAGCCGTTAAGGTGGTTTCCAGACCCTGATCTTCCGTGAACTGCACGGCGCACTGGCCGCTGGCGTCCATATGCGTCACCACGCCCAGTCGCCCGTTATCGAGCGTAATGACAAACGGCACGGAAACCGGATCCAAATCTCGCGGGTGGAAATCACGCGTCACGCGCCCCAGTCCGAGTTTTTTGGCCATTTCATCGAGCACCACGTCGGCCGGAGAACCCATCTCCCACGCGATGGTGGCTTTGACGTGTTCTTCTGAATAGTCCAGACGATAGTGCTTGGCGATATCGAGCATGGCTTTCAGCCAGGCGGTGTAGCCTTTATCTAACATGGTCTCTTTTTTCATCTTCATTCTTCCCTAATTCATTCTTCCTTCACGCTCATTCCGGAACATGAACAGGCCATCCGGAGAAGCGGAACAGAGCATTTCCCCTGTTCCGCCCCCGCTACTGATTAACCGACAATCAGCTGATGGTTCGCCAGCAACGTCGCCAGATCGGTATGCACGTTGGTCAGCGTGGCGATGGTGGTCATCGACTGTGCTGAACCACTGCCATCCATATCAACCTTGATGACGGTGTTGTTGCCTTCTGTGGTCACCGACAGGTAATCGGTGATATTGCCCGCCGAGGCGTCCAGGGTCGCCACGCCGTTGACGTAGCTTGCCGAGCCGGTGCCGGTATACCCGCCCGACTGCAACAGATCGCTCAGATCCAGACGATCCGAGTTCGCCGTGCCCTCCCATGTCCCGACCGTGAAGCCGTTAATGGTGTCGGACCCGTTACCGCCGGTGGCGTCAGAACTGTCCAGCAACTTGTACAACAGCGTGTCGTGCCCGCCGCTGGCTAAGTTGAAGGTATCGTTGCCGCCGCGCCCTTCAAACAGGTTATCGCCCGCGCTGCCGGTGATGACATCGTCGTAGTCCGACCCGGCAATGCCTTCGATATCCTTGAAGGTTGACGTGTTGAACCCGGTGTTCTGCGCGTTACTGCTGCTCAGATCCACCGTGATGCCGCTGGTCGCATTGCGGTAATCGACAATGTCCTGACCGCCGGTGGCGCTCCATGTCGCATGGTCGGACGAGGTGCTCCAGCCGCCGGAACCGTTGTAGACATAAGTGCCGCTTTCCGCGACAAACGTGTCGTTGTAACCGGTACCGGTGATCGTGCCGCTGTTACCGCCGGTTGCCGCATCTGCGGTTAACGAGTAGCTGCTGGTACCGTCGCCAGCGGTGAGATCCGTCCAGGTCGCATTGGACGACACACCGTTGATGTTGCGCACCAGCACCGCCGAATAGGTTTCATTCGGATCCAGCCCGTAGAAATTCACCAGCGCCGAGGCATCGTTGATCCCGATACCCGACTGGGCATTGATGATCTGCGAGGCCACCAGTTCACCGGCCGCGTTGTAAAGCTGCACGGTGTTGCCGTAGAACACGTTCATCCCTTCGCCGTCGAGAATGCGCAGGTGGATCGCCGTGCCGTCAGCAATGGTGCTGTTATTGGCGACATACACCACTTTGCCGTTGGCCTGTGACACCAGCAGATCCTGCGTCCCGTTCCAGTCGTAATCGAGGGTCGCAATCCCCGTCACGTTGACCAGTGACGAAGCCAGCGCGCTGCTGGTCCAGCCCTTGCCGGTGCCGTCGTTAAGATACAGCGTGGCCTTCTGGCTGCCGGAATAGGTGCTGAACTTGATGATGTCCATATCACCGTCACCGTCCCAGTCCACGGCAGCTGACAGATAACCGCCCGCCGCTGAGCTGGTGGTGGATGCCTCAACTTGTGTGGTCGTGGTGAGCAAATTCCCGTTGCCGTCGTTGTAATAAATCACCCCGCCATAGTTGGTGGAGGTGGTGGTATTACGTCCGGTGGAGATATACAGATCCATATACCCGTCACCGTTGAAGTCCGCCCAGGTCATGGACGCGGCCGTCGTTGAGTCTGCTGAGTTCACCACAAAGACGTTGGCAATATTCTGGGTCTCCGACAGCGTGCCCGTACCGTTATTACTCACTACCGTCAGGGCATACGCGCCGTTACGGTTAGTGTGCTGAACGATGTCTACCGTGCCGTCGTTGTTAATATCGATGCCCGAGATTTCGCGGTACGTGACCCCTGCAAGCCCGGCGGCACCCGCAGAACCATCGGCTGACAACACACCGTTGTTATTCACCAGATAGCTGCGCGAGTCGCCGCCTGCATCGCCGTACGCCAGATCTACCCAGCCGTCACCGGTTTTATCGTAAGCAATCACGCCGCCGTACCAGATGGTGGTCCCGATGGCCTGCTGGCCGTAGGTATAGGTACCGTCTGCGTTCGCTGTCCATTTGCCCTGAATACTGCCGCCGTAGTTGGTTTCCGTGGCATAGATATCTGACGTGCCGTTACGGTCGGTATCCGCCAGCGTGTAACTCACCACGATATTGCCGCGTGAGTTGGTCAGCGTGGTACCGGCATAACTGTTCAGATCAGAACTGCTGTAATCGGAAATACCGGTGACAATATTCCACAAACCGCCGCTGTTCAGGCTGAAGGCCATGGCATTGGTCGATGTGGCCCCCGCCGTGGTCGCCCAGCTGGTGTCCACCGCGGTTTCGGCATACACGATAATCGCGCTGGTGCTGATGCCGGCATCGTTACCGTTGCCTGCACTGCTTCTCACCTGGGCGGTGACGTCGTAGCTTGCCAGCCCGAGCGCGCCCGGCACCTGCAAATACCAGGTGTTGTTGAGCGGATCGACCACCACGGCGCCGCCGGTTTCCGACGTGTAGGTCACGCCGTTTACCACCACCTGCACATACATGCCTTCGCCCAGCGCTTCGGACAACGTACCGCTGATGACCGGCGTCGTGTCCTGCGTGGATTCTCCCGTCACGGTCGCCATCGTGGTCGGGATCGAGGTGTCCACCTTCAGCGTGAAATCAGTGGATGACGTGGTATTCCCCGCCAGATCCTGCGATGTCGCGACGTAAACGTAAGTGCCGTCTGCCAGCGCGGAATCCGAGAAGGTCCAGGCCAGCCCGACCACCGTCGCGACGCCGACAAACACGCCGTTACGGTAGATTTTCAGCACTTCACCGTCAGCCATCGCCTTGCTCAGCGTGCCGCTCAGCGTCGGTGCGGTTTCATCGGTACTGGTACCGGAACCGAACGACCCGGTGCGGTCACCTTCGTCATCGGAATACTGCACGATGGTCGCTACTGCCTCAGGGTTCAGCGTGTCGATGACCACGGTCTGGCTGCCGATCGTGCCGACATTGCCCGCCTGATCGATAACCCGAACCTGCACGTTGTAATTGCCGTCCGCCAGCACGGTGCCGGTCGCGTCATAGCTCCAGCCCACACCGTTTACCACCACGTCAGTCCAGGTTTTACCGCCGTCGAGGCTGATTTGCGCCCTTTCGTCGGTGGCGAGTGCCGCGCTCAGTGAACCGGTCATCGTCAGCGTGTTGTCGCTGGTGATGAAGTCACTGGCGGAATCGCCGGTGTCATTACTGACAGCGTCAATGGTGATGATTTGCGTCGGCGCGGTGGTGTCAATGGTGACCACCTGCTGCGCGGTCTGCCCGACGTTACCCGCCTGATCCACCACGCGGACCTGATACAGCGTCTGGCCGTCGGTCAGCGTGCGGCCGTCAACGTAGGTCCAGGTGCTGCCCTGAAGCGTCACCGTGGTCCAGGTCGCGCCGTTATCCACGCTGATCTGCACCACTTCGCCCGGACTCAGTTCCGCGCCAATCGAACCGGTGACGGTCAGCGAAGTATCGCTGGTGACAAAGTCGCTGGCAGAAGAACCGGTATCGGTGGCGATGCTGTCAATGGTCACGGTTTTGCTGGCGTCCGGTGCAACGGTGTCGACGGTGACCACTTTCGAGGTCACGTTACCGACGTTACCGGCGGTATCCACCACGCGGACGTTGTAGGTGTAATCGCCGTCCGTCAGCGTGCGGCCATCGGTGAATGTCCAGCCGGTGCCGATCGTCGTCGCGTTCGCCCACGTCAGGCCACCGTCGGTACTCACCTGCACCACTTCATCAGCCGCCAGCGTGGCGCCGAGCGAACCGGTGACCGTCAGCGAGGTGTCGCTGGTCACAAAGTCGGTGCTGCTCAGACCGGTATCGCTGCTGATGGCGTCAACGCTGACCGTTTTGCTGCTGTCCGGTGCGGTCGTATCAATCGTGACCACCTGACTGGCGGTCGCGCCGACATTACCTGCCAGATCCACCACCCGCATCTGGTAGTGGTAATCCCCGTCGGTCAGCGTGCGGCCGTCGATGTAGGTCCAGGTCAGACCGCTGATGCTGACGTCATTCCAGGTCGTGCCACCGTCGAGGCTGATTTGTACATACTCATCCGCCCCCGGTGCCGCGCCCAATGTGCCGCGCAGGTTGAGGGTGGTGTCGCTGGTGATAAAGTCGCTGCTGCTCAGTCCGGTATCCTGCGAAACCGCGTCGATACTGATGGTCTGGCTGGCGTCCGGTGCCACGGTGTCAATCACCACCGTCTGCGACGCCGTTGACCCGACGTTGCCCGCCGCGTCAATCACCCGCACGTTATAGGTGTAACTGCCATCCGCCAGCGCGCTTCCCTGCGCGTAATTCCAGGTGGTTCCGGTCACGGTAAGCGTGTTCCAGGTCACCCCGCCATCCAGGCTGATTTGCGCGGACTCATTGTTACCCAGAGCCGCAGAAAGCGCGCCGTTCAGGGTGAGGGTGTTATCGCTGGTCACGAAATCGCTGGTGCTGCGACCGGTGTCATCGCTGACCGAATCAATGGTGATGGTCATTGATGGCGCGGTGGTGTCGACCGCAATGTCGTGGCTGGCCGAACCGCTGTTGCCGATGCTGTTGGTGACCGAGGCAGTGATGCTGTAATTCTCACCATCCGCCAGCGCAGAAACCGCGTTGGCGCTGAGGTTCAGCGTCCAGTTCTGATCGCTTCCGACCTGCGTGGTGTAGGTCACGCCGTTAAGGGTGACGGTCACCATCGAACCGGCCGTCGCCGTTGAGGTACCGGTGATCGCCAGCGGCCCGCCGTGTTCCGCCGCACTGACCACATCGTCCTGCGCAAACGTGTTGATGGTGATTTCAGGCACCGCACCGCTGAGGCTGACAGAAGAATCTGCCGCCGCCGGATTGCCCGCCACATCACTCACCGAGGCGCTGACGGTGTAACTGCCGTCCGCTGCACCGTTGAAATCTGCCGCAGGCACATTCAGGCTCCACGTGCCGTCAGCGGTGACGGTGGCGTGGTACTCGCGATTGTTAAAGGTGACAGTGACAATCTGCCCCGCTTCCGCCGAGGTGGTACCGCTCAGGGTCTGACCCGCCTGCTGCTCGGTGGTGTTGATGATGTCATCACCGGCGATGGTGTTAATGGTCAGCGTTGGCGCGACGGTATCGACAATCACCGAAGTGTTTGCAGAGACCGGATTGCCCGCCACGTCGGTGGTGCTGGCGGTGACCGTCAGCGTGCCGTCCGTCAGGGCTGCCACGTCATCTGCCGGGAGATTCACCGTCCAGGTGCCGTTGGCATTCACGGTGGTGGTGTAGGTTTCATTGTTCAGCGTAACGCTGACCGTCTGACCAGCCTGTGCGGTAGAGGTCCCGCTCAGCGTCAGGGGTTGCCCCAGTTCGGCCGCATTCAGCATGCCGCTGGCCGTTACCGGATTGATCAGCAGTGCAGGCGCGGTGGCATCCACCACCACGTTATGCGTCGCGCTGGCCGGATTGCCTGCCGCATCATTCGCACTGGCGGTCACGGTGTAATTACCGTCCGCGATCGCCGCCAGATCGGTGGCCGGTACGCTCAGCGTCCAGTCTCCGTTCGCGTTCACATCTGCGGTGTAACTTTTCCCGTTCAGCACTACCGTCACTTCGGTGCCGGTCGCCAGCATGTCGCTGCCGCCGGAAATCGTCAGGCTGGTGCCTTTTTCCGCCGCATTGATGATGTCGTCCTGCGCAATCGTGTCGATGCTCAGGCTGACCGCATCGGTATTCACGGTGATCAGATGATCGCTGCTGCCGGTGTTACCCGCGCTGTCGGTGATGCTGACAGAAATCGTGTTCTCGCCGGAGGCCAGTCCCTTAATCACATCCGCCGGAACGCCGACGCTCCAGTTACCGCTGGCATCCACTACTGTGGAATAGGTGACTCCGCCAATCACCAGCGTCACCAGATTGCCCGGCTGGGTGCCGGTGCTGCCACCGGTGATGACCTGCGCCTGCGAATGTTCCGCCGCGTTGATCACATCGTCGCCCGCCACCGTATTCACGCTGACCACCGGCGCAGTGATATCCACCAGCACAGAGCCGGTCGCGCTGCTGCTGTTGCCCGCCACATCCTGCACAGTTGCGCTGACGGAATAGGTGCCGTCAGTCAGTGCCGCCGCGTCTGCTGCCGGAACAGACGTGCTCCAGCTGCCGTCGGTGCCGACCGTGGCGGTGTAATCGTTGCCGTTTACCGTCACGGTCACAACCTGACCCGCTTCGGCAGTAGATGTGCCGCTCAGGAGCACGTCCGCGCCCGCTTCCGCGCTGTTCAGCACATTGTCACCGGCGATGGTGTTGATAGTGATAGCCGGTGCCGATGCATCCACTTCCGCCGTATTCGCCGCGCTCGCGCTGTTGCCTGCGACGTTGGTGACGCTGGCGGTTGCGGTGACGTCGCCGTCTTTCAGCGCAGTCATATCGCCCGCCGGAACGGTGACGCTCCAGCTACCGCCGGATTGCACGGTTGTGGTGTACGTGTGACCTGCAAAGTTTACGGTCACCGTCTGACCGGCTTCGACGTTTTGTGTTGAACCCGTCAGCGTCAGGTCTGCCGCTTTTTCAGCCGCGTTAATCATGTCGTCCACCGCGATGGTGTCGACAGAGATCGCCACGCTGCTCAGATCCACGGTCACGTTATTCGAAATGGTTACGCTGTTCCCCGAGGTATCAGAACCGGTCACGCTAATCGCAAGCTGACCCGCAGGCCAGTTCGCCACATCCGCTGACGGGATCGCTGCTGACCATGCGCCGTTCGCGCCAACCGTCGCCTGATAATCCACGCCATTGACGGTAACCGTCACGCTGCTGCCTGCCGCGATATCGGTGCTGGTGCCGCTGATGATCTGGTTCTGCTGGATCTCGATGCTGTTGACAATATCGTCGCCCGCCACCGTATCGATACGCAGACCCGGCAGACCGGCGTCGATCGCGATGTCACGATCGGCGCTGCCGGTGTTGCCGTGCTGATTAGTTACGCTGGCGGAAATCGTCAGGTCGCCATCGCCGAAGCCTTTCAGATCCGCAGAAGGCACGCTGACGCTCCAGCTCAGGTCGTCCTGAACGGTGGCGGTATAGGTATTGCCGCCCAGCGTAATAGTGACAACGTCACCGGCTGCCGCATTGGTGACTTTGCCGCCAATCAGCTGATCCGTATTGATTTCAGTGGCGTTGATGACGTTATCGGTCGCTACCGGGTTGATAGTTACGGAAGGCAACGCACTGTCAACCAGAACAACATGCGAGGTATTGCCGGTGTTACCCGCCGCGTCGGTGCTGCTGGCAGTCAGGGTGTAATCTGCCTCGCCAAGTTTCGCGACGTCTGTTGCCGGAACGTCCAGCGTCCACGCGCCGTTGCTGACGGTTGCGGTGTAGTTCTGGCCGTTGAAGTTCAGCGTCACGGTGCTGCCGTCCGCGCCGTCACTGGTGCCACTGACGGTCAGGGCTTCGCCTTTTTCAATGGCGTTGATCACATCGTCGGCGGCCACGGTGTTGATGGTGAGCACCGGAGACACGGTATCAACCGTCACATCATGCGTCACCGAACCGTCGTTGCCTGCGGCATCTTTCACGGTTGCGCTGACAGTGTAAGAACCGTCAGTCAGCGTGCTGACCACGTCTGCCGGAACGCCGACGCTCCAGTTGCCGTTCGCATCCACTGCTGCGGTGTAGCTGTTGCCGTCGATGTCGACAGTCACTAATCCGCCCGCTGGCACGCCGGTGCTCGAACCGGTGATCATCAGGTTCTGCCGGAGTTCCTGCGCGTTGATCACGTCGTCTGCTGCGAGGGTGTTGATGGTCAGCGTTGGCGGCGTCACATCCACCAGCAAATCATTGCTGACCGACGCACTGTTGCCCGCCACGTCGCTGACGGATGCGGTAATGGTAAAGGTGCCGTCTGAGAGTGCGCCTGCATCTGCGGCCGGAACCGTCACGCTCCAGGTGCCGTCATCCGCCACTATCGCCTCGTAATTCCCGACCTTCACAATCTGACCAGGTTCTGCCGTGGTGGTGCCGCTGATGATCACATCCGCGCTGGCTTCGGCCAGATTCAGCACATTGTCACCGGCAATGGTGTTGAGGGTAATGGTTGGCGCAACGGTATCCACCGTCACATCCTGTGCCGCACTGGCGCTGTTACCGGCAGTATTGGTGACCGAAACACGAATTTCTGCGTCGCCGTCTTTCAGGTTGCTCATGTCGGCAGCCGGAACCGTCAGGCTCCATGCGCCGCCGGTTTGCACCTGCGCGGTGTAGCTGTGACCGGCAAAGATCACCGTCACCGTCTGGCCCGCTTCGACGTTTTGCGTGGTGCCGCTCAGGGTAAGATCTGCCGCCTTCTCCGCCGCATTCAGCATGTTGTCCGTGGACACCGTGTCGATGGCAATGCTGACACTGCTCAGATCGACCGTGATGTCATGACTGATCGTCACGCTGTTACCGGCGGAACTGGTGCCGCTCACAGACACCGTCAGCTCACCGGCAGGCCAGTTCGCCACGTCAGCCGCAGGAACTGCCGCAGACCACTTGCCGCCTGCGCCGACGGTCGCCGCATAATCGACGCCGTTAATGGTCACGGTGACGCTGCTGCCCGCTGCCAGACCGGTGCTGGTACCGCTGACAATCTGGTTCTGCTGAATTTCGATGCTGTTAACGATATCGTCACCGGCAATGGTGTCGATACGCAGCCCCGGGATCGCCGCATCAATCGTGATATCGCGCTCACCGGAACCGCTGTTGCCGCTGGTGTTGGTTACGCTGGCGGCAATGTTCAGGCTACCGTCGCCCATGGCAACCAGATCGGCGGCCGGAACGGTCAGGCTCCATGAGAGATCGTTTTGTACTTCTGCGGTGTAGGTTTTACCGCCCACCGTCACGGTGACGGTCTGACCCGCTTCCGCATGGGTGACGGTGCCGCTGATCACCTGATCTTGTGTGATTTCAGTGGCGTTGATGATGTCATCACCGGCGACCGTATTAATGGTCACTGCCGGGCTGTCGGAGGACGTTTGCAGCGTTTTAGCGGAAGACCCGTTGTTGCCGTAAACGTCGGTACCGCTGACGCTGACCTGATACAGCGCCTGTCCCAGATTCGCCAGATCGCTGGCCGGAATATCCGCACTCCATACGCCACCGCTGACGGTGCCCTGATAGTTCAGGCCGTTAAGCGTCACGATAACCGTCGCGCCATCTGCCAGCCCCGTCACCGTACCGGTGACAGTCAGCGTGGTCTGCGCCTCGGCGGCGTTAAGAATGTTATCCCCACCCGCCATATCATTGATGACAAAGACCGGCGCAGTGGTTTCCACCGTCACATCGCGGTTCGCGGAACCGGTATTTCCGGCCGTGTCCGTGACCTGCGCGGTGAGGGTGTAACTGCCGTCGTTCAGGCCGCTGACCACATTCGCCGGAACCCCGACGCTCCAGTTACCGGAGCCATCGCTGACCGCGCGGTAATCGACATTATTGATGGTCACCGTGACCACAGAGCCTGCATCGACACCGGTCACGGTGCCGCTGATGACCTGCGCCTGCCCGTGCTCAGTACTGTTGATCACGTCATCGCCCGCCACGGTATTGATCGTGACGACCGGTGCGGTCAGATCCACCTGCGCGGTACCGGTGGCTGTCGCCGGATTGCCCGCGATATCGCTGACACTGGCGGTGAGAGTGTAAGACCCGTCGCCCAGACCGGAGAACACGTTGTTCGGTACGCCGGTTGTCCAGGTGCCATCGGCCGCCACGGTTGCTGTGTAGGTTTCGCTGCCCAGCGTGATGGTGACGGTCTGACCCGCCTGCGCGGTGCTGGTGCCGCTGAGTGTGACCTCAGTACCCGCATTAATGGCGTTCAGCACATCGCTGGCGCTGATAGTTTGAATGGTTACTGTCGGCGCAGAAGCATCCACTTCCGCCGTATTCGCCGCGCTCGCGCTGTTGCCTGCGACGTTGGTGACGCTGGCCGTCGCGGTCACGTCGCCGTCTTTCAGCGCAGTCATATCGCCTGCCGGAACGGTGACGCTCCAGCTACCATTAGCCTGAACAGTTGTGGTGTACGTGTGACCTGCAAAGTTCACGGTCACCGTCTGACCGGCTTCCACATTCTGCGTGGTACCGGTCAGCGTCAGGTCTGCCGCTTTTTCGGCAGCGTTAATCATGTCGTCCGTTGCGATGGTGTCGACAGAGATCGCCACGCTGCTCAGATCCACGGTCACGTTATTGGAAATGGTGACAGAGTTACCCGAGGTATCAGAGCCGGTCACGCTAATCGCAAGCTGACCCGCTGGCCAGTTCGCCACGTCCGCTGCCGGAACCGCCGCAGACCACGCGCCGTTCGCGCCCACGGTGGCCTGATAATCCACGCCGTTAACGGTAACCGTCACGCTGCTGCCTGCCGCGATATCGGTGCTGGTGCCGCTGATGATCTGGTTCTGCTGGATCTCGATGCTGTTGACGATATCGTCGCCCGCCACCGTGTCGATACGCAGCCCCGGCAGACCGGCATCGATGTTGATATCGCGATCGTTGGTGCCGGTGTTGCCGTGCTGATTAGTTACGCTGGCGGAAATCGTCAGGTCGCCATCGCCAAAACCTTTCAGGTCCGCAGAAGGCACGCTGACGCTCCAGCTCAGGTCATCCTGAACTGTGGCCGTATAGGTATTGCCGCCCAGCGTAATGGTGACAACGTCACCGGCTGCCGCGTTGGTCACGGTGCCGCCAATCAGCTGATCGGCATTGATTTCAGTCGAATTGATGACGTTGTCAGTCGCCACCGGGCTGATGCTGACGGTTGGCAGCGCACTGTCAACCAGAACGGTATGCGAGGTGCTACCGGTGTTACCCGCCGCGTCGGTGCTGCTGGCGGTCAGGGTGTAAGTTGCCTCACCCAGTTTCGCCACATCGGTTGCCGGAACGTCCAGCGTCCACGCGCCGTTGCTGACAGTGGCGGTGTAGTTTGTGCCGTTGAAGTTCAGCGTGACAATGCTGCCGTCGGTACCGTCGCTGGTGCCGCTGACGGTGAGGGCTTCGCCTTTTTCGATGGTGTTGATCACGTCGTCGGCGGCTACAGTGTTGATGGTCAGCACCGGAGAAACGGTGTCGACAGTGACGTCGTGTGTAACAGAACCGTTGTTACCTGCGGCGTCTTTGACAGAAGCCGTCACGGTGTACGAACCGTCAGTCAGCGTGCTGACCACGTCTGCCGGAACGCCAACACTCCAGTTGCCGTTCGCATCCACCGCTGCGGTGTAGTTGTTGCCGTCGATGTCGACGGTTACCAGTCCGCCCGCTGGCACGCCAGTGCTCGAACCGGAAATCATCAGGTTCTGCTGATGCTCCTGCGCGTTGATCACGTCGTCAGTGGAAACGGCATTGATGCTTAACGTTGGCGCAGTGACGTCAACCAGTAATGAACCGGTCGCGCTGCTGCTGTTACCGGCCACATCCTTAACCGTGGCAGTGACAGAATAGGTGCCATCAGCCAGCGTCGCCGCATCTGCTGCCGGAACAGACGTGCTCCAGGTGCCGTCGTTACCCACCGTTGCGGTGTAATCGTTGCCGTTTACCGTCACGGTCACAATCTGACCGGCTTCCGCAGTAGATGTACCGCTCAGGACCACGTCTGCGCCCGCTTCCGCGCTGTTCAGCACATTGTCACCGGCGATAGTGTTGATAGTGATAGCCGGTGCCGACGCATCCACTTCCGCCGTATTCGCTGCGCTGGCGCTGTTGCCTGCCACATTGGTGACGCTGGCGGTTGCGGTGACGTCGCCATCTTTCAGCGCAGTCATATCGCCTGCCGGAACGGTGACGCTCCAGCTACCGCCGGATTGTACGGTTGTGGTGTAGGTGTGCCCTGCAAAGTTCACGGTCACCGTCTGACCCACTTCGACATTTTGTGTCGAACCCGTCAACGTCAGGTCTGCCGCTTTTTCAACAGCGTTAATCATGTCGTCCGCTGCGATGGTGTCGACAGAAATCGCCACGCTGCTCAGATCTACGGTGACGTTATTAGAGATAGTCACGCTGTTACCGGAGGTATCCGAGCCAGTCACGCTAATCGCAAGCTGACCCGCTGGCCAGTTCGCCACGTCCGCTGACGGGATCGCTGCTGACCATGCGCCGTTCGCGCCCACGGTGGCCTGATAATCCACGCCGTTAACGGTAACCGTCACGCTGCTGCCTGCCGCGATATCGGTGCTGGTGCCGCTGATGATCTGGTTCTGCTGGATCTCGATGCTGTTGACGATATCGTCGCCCGCCACCGTGTCGATACGCAGACCCGGCAGACCGGCGTCGATCGCGATGTCACGATCGGCGCTGCCGGTGTTGCCGTGCTGGTTGGTTACGCTGGCAGAGACGGTTAAATCACCGTCGCCGAACCCTTTCAGATCCGCAGACGGCACGCTGACGCTCCAGCTCAGGTCATCCTGAACCGTAGCCGTATAGGTGTTGCCGCCCAGCGTAATGGTAACGGTATCGCCCGCTGCCGCATTGGTGACTTTGCCGCCAATCAGCTGATCCGCATTGATTTCAGTCGCGTTGATGACGTTGTCGGTCGCCACCGGGCTGATGCTGACGGTTGGCAGCGCACTGTCAACCAGAACAACATGCGAGGTGTTACCGGTGTTGCCCGCCGCGTCGGTGCTGCTGGCGGTCAGGGTGTAATCTGCCTCGCCAAGTTTCGCCACATCGGTTGCCGGAACGTCAAGCGTCCACGTGCCGTTGCTGACAGTGGCGGTGTAGTTTGTGCCGTTGAAGTTCAGCGTCACGGTGCTGCCGTCGGTACCGTCGCTGGTGCCGCTGACAGTCAGCGCTTCGCCTTTTTCGATGGCGTTGATCACGTCGTCGGCGGCCACGGTGTTGATGCTCAGCACCGGAGAAACGGTGTCTACCGTGACGTCGTGCGTCACCGAACCGTCGTTGCCTGCGGCATCTTTGACAGAAGCTGTCACAGTGTACGAACCGTCAGTCAGCGTGCTGACCACGTCTGCCGGAACGCCGACGCTCCAGTTGCCGTTCGCGTCAACCGCTGCGGTGTAGGTGTGGCCGTCGATGTCGACGGTTACCAGCCCGCCCGCTGGCACGCCGGTTGAACCGCCGGAGATCATCAGGTTCTGCTGGAGCTCCTGAGCATTGATCACGTCGTCAGTGGAAACGGTATTGATGTTTAACGTTGGCACAGTGACATCAACCAGCACAGAGCCGGTCGCGCTGCTGCTGTTACCGGCCACATCCTGGACAGTTGCAGTGACAGAATAGGTGCCGTCAGCCAGCGCCGCCGCGTCTGCTGCCGGAACAGACGTGCTCCAGGTGCCGTCGGTGCCGACCGTTGCGGTGTAATCGTTGCCGTTTACCGTCACGGTCACAACCTGACCCGCTTCCGCCGTCGATGTGCCGCTCAGGACCACGTCTGCGCCCGCTTCCGCGCTGTTCAGCACGTTGTCACCGGCGATGGTGTTGATGGTGATAGTCGGTGCCGACGCATCCACTTCCGCCGTATTCGCCGCTGTTGCGCTGTTGCCTGCGACGTTGGTGACGCTGGCCGTCGCAGTCACGTCGCCGTCTTTCAGGCTGGTCATATCGCCCGCCGGAACGGTGACGCTCCAGCTACCGCCGGATTGCACGGTTGTGGTGTAGGTGTGACCTGCAAAGTTCACGGTCACCGTCTGACCGGCTTCGACATTTTGTGTCGAACCGCTCAGCGTCAGATCCGCCGCTTTTTCGGCAGCATTAATCATGTCGTCCACCGCGATGGTATCGACAGAGATCGCCACGCTGCTCAGATCCACGGTGACGTTATTGGAAATGGTGACAGAGTTACCCGAGGTATCCGAGCCGGTCACGCTAATCGCAAGCTGACCCGCAGGCCAGTTCGCCACGTCCGCTGCCGGAACCGCTGCTGACCATGCGCCGTTCGCCCCAACCGTTGCCTGATAATCCACACCATTAACGGTAACCGTCACGCTGCTGCCTGCCGCGATATCGGTGCTGGTGCCGCTGATGATCTGGTTCTGCTGGATCTCGATGCTGTTGACCACATCGTCGCCCGCCACCGTGTCGATACGCAGCCCCGGCAGACCGGCGTCGATCGCGATGTCACGATCGGCGCTGCCGGTGTTGCCGTGCTGATTAGTCACGCTGGCAGAGACGGTTAAATCACCGTCGCCGAAGCCTTTCAGATCCGCAGACGGCACGCTGACGCTCCAGCTCAGGTCATCCTGAACCGTAGCCGTATAGGTGTTGCCGCCCAGCGTAATAGTGACAACGTCACCGGCTGCCGCATTGGTGACTTTGCCGCCAATCAGCTGATCCGTATTGATTTCAATCGCGTTGATGACATTGTCAGTCGCCACAGGGCTGATGCTGACGGTTGGCAGCGCACTGTCGACCAGAACGCTGTGCGAGGTGCTACCGGTGTTGCCCGCTGCGTCGGTGCTGCTGGCGGTCAGGGTGTAATCCGCTTCGCCGAGTTTCGCCACGTCGGTTGCCGGAACGTCCAGCGTCCACGCGCCGTTGCTGACAGTGGCGGTGTAGTTTGTGCCGTTGAAGTTCAGCGTCACGGTGCTGCCGTCGGTACCGTCGCTGGTGCCGCTGACGGTCAGCGCTTCGCCTTTTTCGATGGCGTTGATCACGTCGTCGGCGGCCACGGTGTTGATGGTCAGCACCGGAGAAACGGTGTCGACAGTGACGTCGTGCGTCACCGAACCGTCGTTACCTGCGGCGTCTTTCACGGTTGCGCTGACGGTGTACGAACCGTCAGTCAGCGTGCTGACCACGTCTGCCGGAACGCCAACACTCCAGTTGCCGTTCGCATCCACTGCGGCGGTGTAGCTGTGGCCGCCGATCTCGACGGTGACTAATCCGCCCGCTGGCACGCCCGTGGAACCGCCGGAGATCATCAGGTTCTGCTGGAGCTCCTGAGCATTGATCACGTCGTCAGTGGAAACGGTATTGATGTTTAACGTTGGCGCAGTGACATCAACCAGCACAGAGCCGGTCGCGCTGCTGCTGTTACCGGCCACATCCTGGACAGTTGCAGTGACAGAATAGGTGCCATCAGCCAGCGTCGCTGCGTCTGCTGCCGGAACAGACGTGCTCCAGCTGCCGTCGGTACCCACCGTTGCGGTGTAATCGTTGCCGTTTACCGTCACGGTCACAACCTGACCCGCTTCCGCCGTCGATGTGCCGCTCAGGACTACGTCCGCGCCCGCTTCCGCGCTGTTCAGCACGTTATCACCGGCGATAGTGTTGATGGTGATAGCCGGTGCCGACGCATCGATTTCCGCCGTATTCGCCGCGCTCGCGCTGTTACCCGCCACGTTGGTGACGCTGGCGGTTGCGGTGACGTCGCCGTCTTTCAGGCTGGTCATATCGCCTGCCGGAACGGTGACGCTCCAGCCGCCATTGGCCTGAACAGTTGTGGTGTACGTGTGCCCTGCAAAGTTGACGGTGACCGTCTGACCCGCTTCCACGTTCTGCGTGGTACCGGTCAGCGTCAGATCCGCCGCTTTTTCGGCAGCGTTAATCATGTCGTCCGTTGCGATGGTGTCGACAGAGATCGCCACGCTGCTCAGATCCACGGTCACGTTATTGGAAATGGTGACAGAGTTACCCGAGGTATCGGAGCCGGTCACGCTAATCGCAAGCTGACCCGCAGGCCAGTTCGCCACGTCCGCTGCCGGAACCGCTGCTGACCAGGCGCCGTTCGCGCCAACCGTCGCCTGATAATCCACGCCGTTGACGGTGACTGTCACGCTGCTGCCTGCCGCGATATCCGTGCTGGTGCCGCTGATGATCTGGTTCTGCTGGATCTCGATGCTGTTGACGATATCGTCGCCCGCCACGGTGTCGATGCGCAGACCCGGCAGACCGGCGTCGATGTTGATCTCACGATCGGCGCTGCCGGTGTTGCCGTGCTGATTGGTAACTGACGCACTAATCGTCAGGTCGCCGTCGCCGAACCCTTTCAGATCCGCAGAAGGTACGCTGACGCTCCAGCTCAGATCGTCCTGAACTGTGGCGGTATAGGTATTGCCGCCCAGCGTAATAGTGACAACGTCACCGGCTGCCGCGTTGGTCACGGTGCCGCCAATCAGCTGATCCGCATTGATTTCAGTCGCGTTGATGACGTTGTCGGTTGCCACCGGGCTGATGCTGACGGTTGGCAGCGCACTGTCAACCAGAACAACATGCGAGGTATTGCCGGTGTTACCCGCCGCGTCGGTGCTGCTGGCGGTCAGGGTGTAATCTGCCTCGCCGAGTTTCGCGACGTCTGTTGCCGGAACGTCCAGCGTCCACGCGCCGTTGCTGACAGTGGCGGTATAGTTTTGACCGTTGAAGTTCAGCGTCACGGTGCTGCCGTCCGCACCGTCGCTGGTGCCGCTGACGGTCAGCGCTTCGCCTTTTTCGATGGCGTTGATCACGTCGTCGGCTGCGACAGTATTAATAGTCAGCACCGGCGACACGGTATCAACCGTGACGTCGTGCGTAACCGAACCGTCGTTGCCTGCGGCGTCTTTGACAGAAGCCGTCACGGTGTACGAACCGTCAGTCAGCGTGCTGACCACGTCTGCAGGAACGCCGACGCTCCAGTTACCGTTCGCGTCGACCGCTGCGGTATAACTGTTGCCGTCGATGTCGACGGTTACCAGTCCGCCCGCTGGCACGCCGGTTGAACCGCCGGAGATCATCAGGTTCTGCTGGAGTTCCTGCGCGTTGATCACGTCGTCAGTGGAAACGGTATTGATGCTTAACGTTGGTGCGGTGACGTCGACCAGTAATGAACCGGTCGCGCTGCTGCTGTTGCCCGCCACATCGCTGACAGTTGCGATGACAGGGTATGTGCCGTCAGCCAGCGCCGCTGCGTCTGCTGCCGGAACGGACGTGCTCCAGCTGCCGTCGGTGCCGACCGTTGCGGTGTAATCGTTGCCGTTTACCGTCACGGTCACGACCTGACCCGCTTCCGCCGTCGAGGTGCCGCTCAGGACTACGTCCGCGCCCGCTTCCGCACTGTTCAGCACGTTGTCACCGGCGATGGTGTTGATGGTGATAGTCGGTGCCGACGCATCCACTTCCGCCGTATTCGCCGCTGTTGCGCTGTTGCCTGCGACGTTGGTGACGCTGGCCGTTGCGGTCACGTCGCCGTCTTTCAGGCTGGTCATATCGCCCGCCGGAACGGTGACGCTCCAGCTACCATTAGCCTGAACAGTTGTGGTGTACGTGTGCCCTGCAAAGTTTACGGTCACCGTCTGACCGGCTTCGACGTTTTGTGTCGAACCGGTCAGCGTCAGATCCGCCGCTTTTTCGGCGGCATTGATCATGTCGTCCACCGCGATGGTGTCGACAGAGATCGCCACGCTGCTCAGATCCACGGTGACGTTATTAGAGATAGTCACGCTGTTACCCGAGGTATCGGAGCCGGTCACGCTAATCGCAAGCTGACCCGCAGGCCAGTTCGCCACGTCCGCTGCCGGAACCGCTGCTGACCATGCGCCGTTCGCCCCAACTGTCGCCTGATAATCGACGCCATTAACGGTGACAGTCACGCTGTTGCCTTCAGCGATATCGGTACTGGTGCCGCTGATGATCTGGTTCTGCTGGATCTCGATGCTGTTGACGATATCGTCGCCCGCCACCGTATCGATACGCAGACCCGGCAGACCGGCGTCGATCGCGATATCACGATCGGCGCTGCCAGTGTTGCCATGCTGATTGGTGACGCTGGCTGAGATGGTTAAATCGCCATCGCCGAAACCTTTCAGATCCGCAGACGGTACGCTGACGCTCCAGCTCAGGTCATCCTGAACCGTAGCCGTATAGGTGTTGCCGCCCAGCGTAATGGTAACGGTATCGCCCGCTGCCGCATTGGTGACTTTGCCGCCAATCAGCTGATCCGCATTGATTTCAGTCGCGTTGATGACATTGTCGGTCGCCACCGGGCTGATGCTGACGGTTGGCAGCGCACTGTCGACCAGAACGCTGTGCGAGGTGTTGCCGGTGTTGCCCGCCGCGTCGGTGCTGCTGGCGGTCAGGGTGTAATCCGCCTCGCCGAGTTTCGCCACGTCGGTAGCAGGAACGTCCAGCGTCCACGCGCCGTTGCTGACGGTTGCGGTGTAGTTTGTGCCGTTGAAGTTCAGCGTGACAATGCTGCCGTCGGTACCGTCGCTGGTGCCGCTGACGGTCAGGGCTTCGCCTTTTTCGATGGCGTTGATCACGTCGTCGGCTGCGACAGTATTAATAGTCAGAACCGGAGAAACGGTATCAACCGTGACGTCGTGTGTAACAGAACCGTCGTTACCTGCAGCGTCTTTGACAGAAGCCGTCACAGTGTAGCCGCCATCGGTCAGCGTGCTGACCACGTCAGACGGAACGCCGACGCTCCAGTTGCCGTTCGCATCCACTGCTGCGGTGTAGCTGTGGCCGTCGATGTCGACGGTGACTAATCCGCCCGCTGGCACGCCGGTGCTCGAACCGGTGATCATCAGGTTCTGCTGAAGTTCCTGCGCGTTGATCACGTCGTCTGCTGCAAGGGTGTTGATGCTTAACGTTGGTGCGGTGACATCAACCAGCACAGAGCCGGTCGCGCTGCTGCTGTTACCGGCCACATCCTGGACAGTTGCAATGACAGAATACGTGCCGTCAGTCAGTGCCGCCGCGTCTGCTGCCGGAACAGACGTGCTCCAGGTGCCGTCGGTGCCGACCGTTGCGGTGTAATCGTTGCCGTTTACCGTCACGGTCACAACCTGACCCGCTTCCGCCGTCGAGGTACCGCTCAGGATCACGCCTGCGCCCGCTTCCGCCAGATTCAGAACGTTGTCACCGGCGATAGTGTTGATAGTGATAGCCGGTGCCGACGCATCCACTTCCGCCGTATTCGCCGCGCTCGCGCTGTTGCCTGCCACGTTGGTGACGCTGGCCGTCGCAGTCACGTCGCCGTCTTTCAGGCTGGTCATATCGCCCGCCGGAACGGTGACGCTCCAGCTACCATTAGCCTGAACAGTTGTGGTGTACGTGTGCCCTGCAAAGTTTACGGTCACCGTCTGACCGGCTTCGACGTTTTGTGTCGAACCGGTCAGCGTCAGATCCGCCGCTTTTTCGGCCGCGTTAATCATGTCGTCCGCTGCGATGGTGTCGACAGAGATCGCCACGCTGCTCAGATCCACGGTGACGTTGTTCGAGATGGTTACGCTGTTACCGGAGGTATCAGAGCCGGTCACGCTGATATTCAACGCACCCGCTGGCCAGTTCGCCACGTCCGCTGCCGGAACCGCTGCTGACCATGCGCCGTTCGCCCCAACTGTCGCCTGATAATCGACGCCATTAACGGTGACAGTCACGCTGTTGCCTTCAGCGATATCGGTACTGGTGCCGCTGATGATCTGGTTCTGCTGGATCTCGATGCTGTTGACGATATCGTCGCCCGCCACCGTATCGATACGCAGACCCGGCAGACCGGCGTCGATCGCGATATCACGATCGGCGCTGCCAGTGTTGCCATGCTGATTGGTGACGCTGGCTGAGATGGTTAAATCGCCATCGCCGAAACCTTTCAGATCCGCAGAAGGTACGCTGACGCTCCAGCTCAGATCGTCCTGAACCGTAGTGGTGTAGATATTGCCGCCCACCGTGACAGTGACCACATCTCCGGCGGCGGCGTTGGCCACTTTACCGCTGAGGGTCTGGTCGGTGTCAATTTCGGTAGCGTTAATGATGTTGTCGCCTGCCGTCACTGCGATGCTGACGGTCGGCAGAACGGAGTCAACCACCACGTTGTGGGTGGCCGCACCGCTGTTGCCTTCGGCATCTGTGCTGCTGGCGGAAAGGGTATAGGTCGCTTCACCGAGTTTTGAAACCTCGCTGGCAGGGACGGTGACAGACCAGTGGCCGCCGCTGACGGTGCCGCTGTAAGTCACGCCGTTCAGCGTCAGCGATACTGGCGTGCCATCGGCGCTGTTGCTGGTCCCGCTGATTACCAGCGCGTTGCCCTTCTCAATGGCATTGATGATGTCGTCGGTTGCCACAGTGTTGATGGCCAGTTCCGGCACTTCTGAAGAGATCAGCACTGTCGTTGACTGCGAGCCGGTGTTTCCGGCTTTGTCGGTAATGCTGACGCTGACAGTGTAGCGGCCATCCGCCACGGAACTGAACACGGACGCCGGTAAACCGATGCTCCATGAGCCATCGGCGGTGAGTGTCGTGGTGTACGTCTGTCCGTTAACTAACAGGGTGACCGTGTCGCCCGCTTCCCCGCCGGTACTGGTGCCGCTGACGATTTGCGCCTGGGTTTGTTCCGCGCTGTTGAGGATATTGTCACCGGCGATGGTATCGATGGTGACGACCGGAACGGTGGTGTCGACGCGCAAGTCATGGGTGGTGGAGGTGCTGTTGCCCGCTGCATCGCTGACGGATGCGCTGATCGTGACATTGCCGTCCGCCAGTGCGCCTGCCTGTGCCGCAGGAACGGTCGCCGACCAGTTGCCGTCCGCACCCACTGTCGCGGTGTACGTCTGGCCGTTCAGGTTCAGGGTGACGACTCGTCCGGCACCAGCATCCGAGGTGCCGCTGAGCGTCAGGTCTTTGCCCGCTTCGGCCGCATTAAGCATGTCATCGCCCGCCAGAGTGGCGATGGTCAGCGACGGAGGGTGCGTATCAACCGCCAAAGAAGAGCTGGAGGTAATGGTGTTGCCCGCGCGATCCACACCGCTGACCTGTACGGTATACACGCCATCGGCCAGTGCCTGCGCGTCTGCCGCCGGCACCTTCACCGACCAGGCGCCATCAGCGCCCACGGTGGTTTGCCAGCTTGCGCCATTGAGAGAGACCGTCACCGTGGTGCCTGCGGCCAGATTGTCGCTTTTACCGGAAATCGCGACATCGCTGCCGGCTTCGGCGGCGTTCAGGACGTTATCGCCCGCCATCGTATCGATGCTCAGGACGGCTTTGGCGGTGACGACGGTCAGGGTGATGGAACCCGCGCTGGTGGTCGAACCGTTGCTTTCCTGCACCACAATGTAGGTATGCGAACCGGCCGCCTGCGGCGCCAGCTGGGCGGTCCATTGTCCGTTGCTGTCGACCAGGGCGGTGGCAATGATATTGCCGCTGGCATCGACGATGGCGATATCCGCGCCCGGATAACCGGTGCCGGTAAAGGTCGGACGGGTGTCGTCTGTGACCGCCTGATTGGCCAGAATGCCCTGACTGTCGCCCTGTGTATCGGTCACTAGGAACGTTGGCTGCGCCACTTCAACCGCTTTGGTGTTATCAATGACTTTCGTTTTTTCGTCCGATCCCCCGCCGTGCGCCAGCAGTGCACCCACTGCGCCGACGCCCAGCGCGCCACCCAGCAGGTACGGCCATTCCAACGTGACTTCCGTGGTGCTGAGCAACAGCGATTCGATGCCAGCCAGCGGGGTTTCAACCGCATGGAGGGCAAACACAGGTGCGTCATGAGCAACGGCAGCGTCCGTGAAGGTGACTTCCGTCAGCTCCTGCTTGCCATCCTGAAAGACCAGTTTATTTTCGTCTTTCTCACCCATATTCTCGAAATATCCTACACAGCGAATGACTGAGCCATCCTGCATATGAATAATCAGGTCATTGCCGCTGCGTTCATAACTGGCGACATTTTTCACCGAGTCATGAATAACCACAATGCCCGATTCATTCATGGCAACAGCCGTATTTCCCTGTGCAGTGAATTCATTTTTCAACGATGTTTTACGAGAGATAATATCCATGGTTTTGCGCATGCTATCTTCCTTAATCCTTGTTATACCTGTGGGGCGTTATTCCAATACCGTTGCCAGTGATTGGATTTATTGTTAAATGCAGATTACTTAAGGTCAGGTAATGGCTGACCTGCTCCCTGACTGATCCCAAGCTGGGGTAATAAATCGTTAATCGCTGTGGCATAATTGACCAGCGAATAACGGCTGTCGTATTTCGCGCTGATTTGCGAAAACTTTGCCTGAAACACGTCTTGTTCGACACTCAGCAAGTCATTCAATGTGCGCTGACTGAGTTTATATTCACTTTTGTACACATCGCGCGAACGTATGGAATCCTGTAACTGGTCAGCACTGGCCTGTGCCTGACCTTCCGCACCAGCCCAGTTGGCGTAGGCCACCGAAGCTTTTTGCAGAACGTCGAGCTTGGCCTGATCCACCACCGTGCCCGCGATGTTTTTGCGTCCTTCGGCCTGCCTGACTCTGGCGGAAACCGCCCCTCCCTGATACAGCGGCGCATTGACTTGAAACTGGATTTGGTTATTCCAGTACGGATCGTTTTTGGTTTCATAACGCGTCCGGTTCGCCTGCAAACTCAGCGTCGGCAAATAATCGGATTTGGCTTTATTCACGTCAAATGACGCAGATTGTTGTTGCGCCTGCGCATATAACACCGTCGGTATTGTCGAATAATCGATATTATCCGGCGCAACCGGCGTGTCGAATTTATCTGTCATGAAAGGTTTATAATTAGTCGCCCTCACACCGGTCAGTGACGTTAACTGCGCCTTCGCCGCCGCTAAGTTCGCCTGATATTGTTTCAGTGTCGATCGCATACCGGAAATACGTGACTGAGCCTGTAATACATCGGATTGCGTCGTTAATCCGGCATCGGAACGTAAGGACGACATTCTTCTCACGTCTTCCAGTGCGCGAATATTTTCTTCCACTGCTGCCGTCAGATCCTGATATTTCAATACATCCAGATACGCCGTGGCAGTTTGCTCTGCGACGTCCGACAGGGTTGCCAGTAATTTATAGCGATAACTTTCCTGGGCAGATTTCTGCTGGCTGATGCTGGCATTGGTTTTGCCGAAATCATAAATCAGCTGTGACAACGTCAGGCCGTAAGCCGCCGCGTTGTTCATGCTGTTGGAGAAATCCTGTTGCGTCGAGCTGCCGGTATTGGCAGTCAGCCCGATCTGCGGAAACCACGCACTTTGCGCCTCGCGGATCTGCGCCTGGCCGATCCCCATCTGATACGCCTGCTGGGTGACCGACGGGCTGCGTGAAAACGCCTGCAGGATGGCGGTTTTCAGATCCACTGAGTCCAGCCCTTTCATCGAAGGTGCTGCGGCCCAGTCCCCGTCACTTTTTGTTACATCTGCATGACCGGCAAGGGGCAGCGCCAGACACACTGTCAAAATACTTAACTTACCTGCGACTTTTCTCAGCGTTTTTTTCATCTGACACTCCTGTCATTATCCTTACCGGAAACGTCCTCGCGCCATGCTGACGCAGTTTCCAGAACCCACATTCCTTCTGACTTGCAGGGGTATTATTACAACCTTCTGTCCTGTGCAAAAGTGGCCCACAGAGAGGGGCACGGTTTGAAATACATTGATTTAAGGCGAAATATCCTATTAAAAACATTGATGGCGTGAATGGAAAAATCTTAAAAATCAGGCCGTTGTTTTGTTGCCAGAAAGGAAAAATCTGATCACCCGGAAGGCGGAAATGAAGACAATTTGATTACAACAGACCCATTAGCCTTACAAAAGTCAGTCACTTCCTAGGGAAATTTGCAAAATCCTTACAAAGAAATGCGGGGTAATTTGCGTTTTTGTGGCTTTTTACAGGGCGGGATGAACGCACGGGGTGAGATTATTCTGAGACAAATTCCCGGAACTTTCACCTGAAAGACTTCAGGCGAAAGTGAAAAAACAGCAGGGCAAGGGAGAGATAAACAGTTAAGAGAATTTTATGCTTAACACGGGATCACAGTTCAGCGTTACCCGGATTATCAAATCCGACGCGTCCGACAAACGGCAACCGCAAAGCCGGATCCTTCACATCAATGCCCAGATTCAGCCCTAACACATTGACCTCTACCCCTTCTTCGACGCCCAGCGTCACGCCAAGCAACCCGAGCACGGAAATTTGCACGCCGCGCCCTGAGGGTGGCAACCCCACCGGATGGGTGATTGCCCGGTAATCTTTCCCGAGGGCATTGGATGGCAAATCGAGATGTAAATCAGGCACTTCACGCCCTATATGGGCGATAAAGGTATTGCTGTTCGGCCCCGGCCACGCGTGATAAGTGTGCGGATAGGGATAGCTTTTGATCGCCGCAGTGAGCTGCGGGATCATCGCCTGCGCCGCTGCACCACGGTGATCCACCAGCACCCGCGGCCGCGAGCCAAACCAGTAACCGTCCGGGACGGTGTAATTACGCCTGACCACATTGGTGCTGCCCCAGCTGATGACGTCATAACGGGTAAATTCCGTTTCACCTTCACGTTTGAAAATAATCCACGGATGCACGGCCACCAGCCCGCGCCAGCCATAGGTCGGGGCGGCATAGATCTGGATAATCGCGGTGTTTTTGAATTTAACCGGATCCGGCGCAATACCGGCGGAATCCCGCCGTGCCGTGGACCAGCTCTCTCCGGCGGGTTCTTCCCGGGTCTGCGTAGCTTTGGCGTAGCTGTATCCGAAAGACAGTAAGAGTACGAGAACAAATCCGAGACTTATCCATTTAAAGGCGAGCATGCTTTTCTTCTCCTTTGAAAGATTTTTGGACAACGAGCCGTGGCAAATTACCGGCGGCATGAACGAAAGCCCGGCTTGTCTGTACACCGGATGCACCGCCACCAGAGGGTTATACAGCACACCGGAAACGCTTATCGACGTTTTTCAGGCTGTGGAACACAATAATTTTGTTGGTCAGCGCCAGAGGGGGCATATAACACAAGGTGTAACCAAACAGCAGCGTGATCAGCAAGGTGCCGTTGTCATTGATTATCCCCTGCCCCATGACAAATTTACGAGTCCGGTCACGATGATTTTTTCAACAAAAAGCCCGGCTGGGAAAATCAGACTCCAGCCCATTGTTGCTGGCGTCCGGCTGTCACATACTGCGGTTAACCATGAAATACGTTTCACCGGTTTGATAAAAATAACGAACTGAAGTTAACGCATTGATTAAAAAGGATGAATATGACTGACTCTAAGAAAGCATTGATCATCGGCGCATCACGCGGTATCGGTTTGGGTGTGGTGAAAACGCTCGCGGAACGCGGCTGGAAGGTCACGGCCACCACGCGTGACGCGGTTCCCGCAGGCGCTTCGGGTTCTGCCGACTGGCTGAAACTGGATATCAACGAAGCGGAACAGCGCGAAGCGGTTAAAGACGCGCTTTCAGAAAGCCGTTTTGACCTGATTTTTGTCAACGCCGGGGCGTTCGGGCCGGATCATCAGGATCTGCATCAGGCCAGCGATAAAGAAATTGTTCAGCTGTTTATGACCAATACCATCTCCCCTGTGCGCATTGCCTCTGCGTTGCTGCCGCTGTTAAATCACCGCACCGGTGTGCTGGCATTAATGACCTCTGAACTGTCCAGCCTGAATGAGAACGAAGTGGCGACTTATCCGCTTTATTCCGCCAGTAAAGCGGCACTGAACATGCTGACCCGTGGCTTGCTGGAGCAGACAGAGAAGCAGGAACTGACGCTGCTTTCCGTGCATCCGGGCTGGGTACAGACGGATATGGGCGGCGAGAATGCCACCCTGACCGTGACGGAAAGTGCCACCGGGATTGTCGATCAGTTCGATGCCTGGCGTGGCAAAGGCGGCCATCACTTTGTGGAATATTCCGGTCGCGAACTGCGCTGGTAAACCCGCCGTGATTTGACAAACGGCTTGATCCGTTTCTGTGTTAATGCCACCATTAGGAAATTAACGTTTCCTAATGGTGGCATTTTTATGACATCCGCTTCACCTAAAGATCGCGGCCGTCCGCGTGAATTCGATACCGGACTTGCGCTGGATAACGCCATGACGGTGTTTCGGGAAAAAGGCTTCCATGCCGCCTCCGTCAGTGACCTGAGTCAGGCGATGAACCTGACCGCAGGCAGTATTTACAAAGCTTTCACCGATAAACGCACCCTGTTTCTTCACGTATTTGAACGCTATACGTCGCTGCGTAATGCCCAGTTGCGCCAGCAGATTGAGCGCGTCACTACCGGCCGTGAACGTATCGCCGAACTGCTGCGTTTTTACCTCACCTCTTCCCATGAAATCGAAGGCCGTCGCGGCTGTCTGGTGGTTGTCGGCGCCGTCGAATTACTCACGCTGGACGAGGAACTCGCCACACTGGTTCGTCAGGCCATTATGCGCAACAAGTCCCTGCTCACGGGCCTGATTGAACAGGGTCAGCGCGACGGTTCAATATCGCCCAACCTCGACGCTGCCGCCGCCACCTCGCTGCTGCTGTGCATTGCACTGGGCATGCGGGTTGCCGGTAAAGTGGAAAACAATCAGGACATGGAGGCGACATTGCAACTGGCCCTGAAAATGCTCGATTAAAAATTTTTTCCCATTTAGGAAACAAATATTTCCTAATTATCCTTTTTACGGAGACTGACTATGACTGATAAAACGCGCTCTTCTGTGGTGTCTGCCGACCCTTTCGCCGTGGCTGACCCCTCATTGCCCGGCTTTACCCATCGCTATGCCAGCGTCGAAGGCGTGCGCCTGCATTACGTCAGCGGCGGCAATCCTGAAGGTAAAGTGTTGTTATTGCTGGCTGGTTTTCCGCAAACCTGGTATGCGTGGCGCGGCGTGATGCAGGCACTGGCGAACGATTTCTGGCTGATCGCGCCGGATCTTCCCGGTCAGGGGGATTCTGACCGGCCGGAAAGCGGCTACGACACGCAAAATCTGGCGCAGAAAATTCACGGCCTGATGCAGCTTCTCGGGCATTCACATTATTCGCTGGCGGCACACGATGTCGGCGCATGGGTGGCTTATCCGTATGCGGCGATGTATGGCGATGAAGTCCGGCGGCTGGCGCTGCTGGATGCCGGGATCCCCGGAATTACCTTGCCGGATGCCCTGCCGGTGACGCCGGATACCTCGTGGAAAACCTGGCATTTCGCCTTCCATACGCTGCCTGATTTGCCGGAGGCGCTGATCACCGGCAACGAACGGGTGTATCTCGACTGGTTTTTACGCCGTAAAACCGCCGCGCCGGATGCGTTCAGCGAGGACGATATCAGCGAGTATCTGCGTGTTTTCCTCAAAAGCGGCGGTCTGCGCGCCGGGCTGGCGTATTACCGCTCGGTGACGAAATCCGCTGAACAGAACCGCGAGCTGAACCGGCGGGGAAAACTGCCAATGCCGCTGCTGGCGGTCAGCGCCAGTCAGGGATCGATTCCGGATATGGCTCTTCCCCTGCGCGCTTTCGCTGAAAACGTCACCGGCATTATCATTGCTCACAGCGGCCACTTTATCCCCGAAGAACAGCCTGTGGTCTTAGCCCGCGAGCTGCACAATTTCTTCACAATGTGAGATGAAGATTTGCTGAACTTTTTATGATAAAAAGACGACTCAGATTGTTTGTTAATTATTTGTATACACAATAATTGCCGCGCTAACGAGTCGTCACTGACCGCAGACACGGCATCTTTCATTTTTCAGGGATTTGTCATGTCTGCTCCTGCCGTCGGTCCGGATTCACTGTTACAGCACCGCTCGTTTGTCGCTTTCTGGATCGCCCGCGCCGCATCCAGTTTTGGTTTCCAGATGCTTTCCATTGTGGTGAGCTGGCAGATTTATTCGATAACAGGCCGCGCGTTTGATCTCGGGCTTATCGGGCTGGTGCAGTTTTTACCTTCCGTGTTGCTGGCATTAGTCGCCGGACACGTGGCCGATCAGTTTGACCGCCGCCGCGTGGTACTGCTCGGGCAAATCGCTGAATGGGTGGCGATTGCCGCACTGGCTTATCTGACGCTGACGCATCACGTTAATGAAGTGATTGTGCTCGGCCTGATCTTTGTGATTTCAACCGCTAAAGCGATGGAAGCGCCGTCGTTGCAGTCCATGTTGCCCGCGCTGGTGCCGCCGAATTTACTGGCACGCGCGATGGCCGCCAACAGTGTCTCCGGACAGGCGGCGGCCATGGTCGGTCCGGCGCTCGGCGGTTTTCTGTATGTCGCGGGCGCGGGAGTGGCTTACGCGGTATGCGCCTGTCTGTACCTGCTGTCGATCGTGATGGTCAGCCGTTTACGTTATGAGCAGACGCCGCCACGCCGCGTACCCGCCACCTTCAAAACATTATTCGCCGGTATTGGTTTTATTCGCGCCCGGCCGGACGTGCTGGGCGTTATTTCCCTCGATCTGTTCGCGGTCCTGCTCGGCGGGGCTACCGCGCTGCTGCCAATTTTTGCCCATGATATTCTGCACACCGGTCCGTGGGGTCTGGGCTTATTGCGCGGCGCACCGGCGGTCGGCGGCCTGATTGTCGGGTTCTGGCTCAGCCATCGGGCACTCAACCGGAATGTCGGGAAAATCATGTTCGCCGCTGTCGCCGGGTTTGGTGCCGCCACGCTGGTATTCGCCTTTTCCACCTCGCTGTGGTTATCCATGCTGGCGTTATTTGCCCTCGGCGGTTTCGACATGATCAGCATGGTGATCCGTGGCGCGCTGGTGCAACTCGATACGCCGGACGACATGCGCGGCCGCGTCAGCGCCGTGAATTCCATCTTCATCAATACCTCGAATCAGCTCGGCGAATTTGAATCCGGCCTGCTGGCAGCCTGGGTTGGCGCAGTGCCTGCTGCGGCCATCGGCGGTGTCGGCACGCTGATCGTGGTGGGATTATGGATGACCTGGTTCCCCGGTCTGCGTAAACGGCAGAAACTGGAAAATGACATCGCCGCATCCTGATAATGTTGCGGGGATTTTCGGCACTGGAACAAATCGAAAATCCCCAATATAATCAGCTCATTCATTCACCAACGTTATATATAAGGAGGATTGCCATGCTGACCCGTGAAGTTTTTTTAATTTCACTCGTCCTTAGCGATCGTCACTGCTCAGGTGTTTCCGGCTCCGTGCCGCGATAACCTGCCTGAGCGAAGCTAACTGACATCCTGAGAACTTCCCTCCGGCTTACCGGTTATCGTCGGCTATTTTGACGATGGGCATTGCTATGCCTTAAACCTGAGTAAGCATCATGACGACATTGTTATCTGCACAATCCTTATCTTTCGATAATGCCTTCGGCCCTTTGCTGGCTGAGATTTCCTTCGGCCTGAAAAAAGGCGACCGCATCGGCCTGATCGGCCATAACGGCTGCGGTAAAAGTACCCTGCTGAAAATCCTCAGCGGTGAACTGGCGGCCACCGCCGGCACCGTCACGCTCGCGAATCACTGCCTGATGGCGCGTGTCGAGCAACATCTGCCCGCTGAACTCAATGACCACAGCCTGCTGGACGCGGTGTTCAGCCTTCTGCCCGACAGCCTGCATCAGCCGGAAGCCTGGCAGGCGCAGGTGCTGCTTTCCAGCCTCGGGTTTGATGAACAGGCCCTGAAACTGACGGCCGGAACCCTCAGCGGCGGACAGCATACCCGTCTGCTGCTGGCACGCGCGCTGATCCGCCAGCCGGATGTGTTGCTGCTTGATGAACCCAGTAACCATCTGGATCTGACCACTCTGTTATGGCTGGAACAGTTTCTGAAAAACTGGAATGGCAGCTTTGTGCTGGTTTCCCATGACCGCCGTTTGCTCGACAGCGTGACCCACAGCACCTGGATCCTGCGCGATAAAACGCTGCAATTTATCCGTTTGCCATGCACGCAGGCGCGACAGGCGCTGGATGAAAAAGATATCGCCGACGCCCTGCGCCGTAAGTCCGAGCAAAAGGAAATTGACCGCGTCACGCGAAGCGCAAAACGGCTGGCCGTGTGGGGCAGCGTTTACGATAACGAAGGGCTGGCGCGCAAGGCCAAACAAATGGAAAAACAGGTCGGCCGGATGAAAGACGACCAGACGGAGGTCACGGCGGGAAATCAGTGGACGCTGCGGCTGAACGGCGAGGCGCTGGCGGCGGACCGTGTGCTGGCACTTTCCGGTTTGCAGATACGCCCGGCGGCAGAGGCGCCGGTGCTGTTTTCCCTCAATGACCTGCGGGTGAAAAGCGGTGATCGCATCGCGCTGGTCGGGCGTAACGGCTGCGGGAAATCGTCGCTTTTACAGGCTTTATGGCAGGCGTATAGCCAGCCGCAACCCGATGACGGAGGCATTATTTTTCACCCGCGCGTGCGGACCGGCTATTACGATCAGAACCAGCATCAGTTACAGGATGATGATTCGCTGACGGATGCGCTGTCGCCGTTTGCACCGCTGACGGAAGAACAGCGGAAAATGGCCCTGATCGGTGCCGGATTCCCGTTTATCCGTCATCAGCAAAAAGTCAGTACCCTCAGCGGCGGCGAGCGGTCGCGGTTGTTGTTTATCGGCCTGACGCTGGCGAATTATTCCCTGCTGCTGCTCGATGAGCCGACCAACCATCTGGATCTGGAAGGCAAAGAGGAACTGGCGCAGACGCTGAAAACCTTCAGCGGCGCGGTATTGCTGGTGTCGCATGACCGGACGCTGATCGAAGAAAGCTGCAACCGCTTCTGGCTGATCGACCAACAGCGTCTGGAGGAGTGGCACGCGCTGGCACCGGTGTATGCCCTGCTGGCTGGGGCGTCTTCCGTCCCTTCCCTGACGGTAACGGCACCCGCAACCGAAACAGCGGAAGTGGCGGAAACCGAGGAGGAACGGCTGCTCGCCCTGCTGCTGGATCTGGAAAGCAAGCTGGAAGAAGACCGGGCGCGGAAAACGAAACATCAGAAGCCCGAACTTCAGCAGCAATGGTTGCAAAAGATTGCGCAACTGAATGCGTTGCTGGATCTGGTCTGAAGACATATGTTAAGAAATGGTATCCGAATTTTTACTGACGCAATGCATTCCTGTCCCTGCCGGAGATATTATGTTTAACGTTTTACGTGCTGAGCCTAAAACCACATTCGAATATGGCCCGTTTCGTATCCGCCGTATTCGCCCCGGGCAAATCCTGCCTGAAAATGGCGATGATGCTTTCGGGCCGCTGAGTGTGATTGATCATGCCAATCTGGAACCGGGTACGCTGGTGAAGATGCATGAGCATAACAATGACGAGATCCTCAGCTATATGTGGCGCGGATCGATGGTGCACGAGGATTCGGCGGGTCACCGTGTGCCGCTCTCGCCGAAAAAGCTGATGATGATGAATGCCGGTGAAAGCTTCTGGCATGAAGAATCCACGCCGCTGGTACCGGCCGAAATGTTGCAGATTTTTATCCGCCCGCGTAAGGCAAATCTTGAAGGTCGCGTGCAGTTTATGGATCGACCGGACGGGGTGAAACAAAACGCGTGGACGCTGCTGGCCGCGCCGGAAGGCATTGAATCACCGCTGGAAATCCGTCAGGCGGTGTATGTGTACGACATCCGCTTGGACGCTGACAGCACCACGGAAATCCCCGCGCATCCCGGTTTTGCGCAATGGCTGTATGTGATGGACGGTGAAATCAATATCGCAGATGTCAGCCTGTCGAAAGGCGATGCGATCAGTGATGAGGAAAGTACGTTGTCTGCCGCCACGGCGAAGAAAGAGACCACACTGGTGTGTTTTCTGGTTTGTCTGGGCGCAGAAGCGATTCTGGAAGGCACCATCAGCGGTAAGTAATAACCTGCTGTCATAAAGAATGGCATCTTAATAATGAAAAAGCCCCAGTCGTTAAACCGGGGCTTTTAAGGTACTATCAAATTAATATTTAACATTCATCAACTTAATTACATATTACTGCTTTTAAAGATGTACATCGTTTCACAGGATATATTTTGCTGTCTGGTAACGCTATCCTCCTATAATTTCGTGGAATAACATCGGTATCCTGTTCATTTCACTTAAGCCGGTTTTCAGTCGGGATAAATGAGTACATCACCCTCGCGATATAGACTCTTTGATGCGTGACCTTACTCTCGTCGCGATATTCTCGATTTCAGACTTAACGTACCCAAATCGCGAACATTACTCTGACTAACAAGGCGTTACATCATCGCGTTGTGTTCCACATCATGCGATTGCACAGCTTTACTGCGTGGCCTTAAAGCGTCATCTCACGGGTTTGAAATTACCACCCGGTGTTGAATCACCCAAACTAAAATACTTCGTGGCCTTTATCGCATCTCATTACTTGCAAGTTTATCAACCTGCTAAATGCACCGCGAAATAAAATTTTCATTCCACTTCTCTCTGGTGCTGAGTTCTAATTTACTCGTAATAAACTCGCTGTCAACCCTGTATTTACGAACAGCTTTTTTATTTGGCGTAATAGGATAAACCCTAATGAAATCTGTGATCTGCGCTGGAAATATTCATTACCCGATTAACCTGAAAATTGCACAAAAATAATATTTTGTACACATTTTCGGCGTTATTTCCCTTTGGGGGTGGTTAATGCCCCTTTTTGTACCAGTAAACTAGTTCAACGGTGTACATTCCGCTGGCGATCCACTATATTGCGGCGCTCAAGGCCAAAGACGCAGCATAAACGCGCATCTGATGACCATTTTTCCTGTCACTTCTTTTACAGCAATTCATTTACCGAATCGTGATAAAAGCCACGCGAGGATACGCATTATGGCGACGCTTTCCGTGACCGCCCCGCAACGTTCTGTTTTGGGCGGCGCAATGATTATCGGAGGCACCATTATCGGCGCCGGGATGTTCTCTTTGCCGGTGGTCATGTCGGGTGCCTGGTTCTGCTGGTCAGTCGCCGCACTGATTTTTACCTGGTTCTGCATGCTGCATTCCGGTCTGATGATCCTGGAAGCCAACCTTAACTACCCGGTCGGCTCCAGTTTCAATACGGTGACCGGCGATTTGCTGGGCAAAAACTGGAACCGGCTGAACGGCATCACCATCGCCTTCGTGCTGTATATCCTGACGTATGCCTATATTTCGGCCAGCGGTTCGGTGATCCAGCATACGTTGCGCGAAATGTCGGTGAGTTTCTCCCCGCGCCTCGGCGGCCTGCTGACCGCGCTGGCCGTGGCGTTTATCGTCTGGCTGAGTACCCGCGCCGTGAGCCGCATGACCGCTGTCGTGCTGGGTGCCAAAATCATCGCGTTCTTCCTGACCTTCGGCAGTCTGTTGTGGCATATCAAACCGGTGAATCTGCTCAACAGCGTGGAGCTGAACCCGAGTTACGCGCCTTATGTGCTGGCGACGCTGCCGTTTTGTCTGGCGTCGTTTGGCTATCACGGCAACGTGCCGAGCCTGATGAAGTACTATGGCAAGAACCCGCAGATCATTAAAAAATGTCTCCTGACCGGCACGCTGATGGCGCTGGGGCTGTATATCATCTGGATGCTGGGGACGATGGGCAACATTCCGCGCCCGGAATTTATCGGTATCGCCGAACGGGGTGGCAATATTGACGTGCTGGTGCAGTCGCTGAGTCAGATCCTCAACAGCGCCGGGCTGGATTTGCTGCTGACGATTTTCTCCAACTTCGCCGTCGCCTGCTCGTTCCTCGGTGTGACACTGGGATTATTCGACTATCTTGCCGATCTGTTTAAGTTCGATGACAGCCGTACCGGTCGTTTTAAAACAGCGCTGATAACCTTTGTGCCGCCGGTGATTGGCGGTGTGATTTATCCGGATGGTTTTATTTACGCGATTGGTTTTGCCGGTCTCGCCGCCACGGTCTGGGCAGTGATTGTGCCTGCGCTGATGGCCCGTGCCTCCCGCCAGCGTTTCGGCAGCCCGCAGTATCGCGTGTGGGGCGGCAATAAGATGATCGTGCTGGTGTTGCTGTTCGGTATTCTGAACGCGGTGGTGCATATCCTGTCGGCTTTCAGTTTACTGCCGGTTTACCGCTAAACCGCCCTGCTTGCCCCTGATCAGGCCATGCGCCAGCGCATGGCTTTTATTTTTCTTCCTGCTAATCACAATTCCCCTACAGTCTGTGATTTATTTGCCGATTATTTATTGCAATAATCAGGGCAGATGCAAATAACCTCCTCTTCGACCGTATTCAATATCAGGAAAAAAAATGTTAGAAATTTTTGATGTCAGCTACAACGACCTGACAGAAAGACGTTCGCAAGACCTGTATAAACTGAGGAAGAAAACCTTTAAGGACCGTCTGGATTGGGCCGTTAATTGCAGCAATGGCATGGAGTTCGACGAATACGATAATTCGGATACGCGCTACATGCTGGGAATTTACGACAACCAGCTGGTGTGCAGTGTCCGTTTTATTGATTTGCGCCTGCCTAATATGATCACCCACACGTTCCACGCATTATTTGGCGACGTGACATTACCTGAGGGTGATTATATCGAATCGAGCCGTTTTTTTGTCGATAAGAACCGGGCGAAAGACCTGCTGGGCAGCCGTTATCCCATCAGTTATGTGCTGTTTTTGTCGATGATCAACTATGCGCGTCATCACGGCCATACGGGGATTTACACCATCGTCAGCCGGGCGATGCTGACGATTGCCAAACGCTCAGGCTGGGAAGTCGAGGTGGTGAAAGAAGGCTTTGTCGCTGAAAATGAACCGATTTATCTTCTGCGTCTGCCAATTGACCGCCACAACCAGCATCTGCTGGCGAAGCGGATCAGTGAGCAGTCTGAGTCAGATATCGCCGCCCTGTGCGAGTGGCCTATGTCTTTGCAGGTGACACCAGTACAGGCTTAATCAGCTCAAGTTCAACGCCAAGCCGGATAGCCTGCTTGGCGTTAATCACGCCCAGTTTCCTGACGACATTCCCCATGTGATATTTCACTGTGCGGGTGGTGATATTGGCAATCTGGGCAATTTCGTCATAGGTTTTGCCCATACTTGCCCAATGCAATACTTCATTTTCCCGCGCGGAGAAAATGGGTTTGCTGGTATTCATCGTGGTATTTGCCGAGGCCGTCGCCGCGCTCTGGTTAAGCATCAGCATTTTTTCATGGGTTTTAATCAGCAGACACTGCAATTTATCCATGTCCTGAGCCACTTTACTTTCCGGACCTTTTTCCTGACCGGATTCCATAATCAGCGACAACATGCCGAGGTTATTCATATGGTCATGAAGCACGAACGTGTAGCCATTGGCGATGCTGAACTTCTTCGACAATGAAAAAATCTTCGACGATTTGAGATCAGAAAGTACTGTCAGGTTTTCATCCCAGGCGAAAGGGGAAACACGCTTGAAGGCAGTGAGAACCACAGGATCAATATGGTGATAGTTATGCGTGGTATAAATATTGACCCATTCATCCGGATAGCTGGTCACCACAAAAATATTAGTAGGATTTTTTTTATTGATGACCATATAGGTGTATTTTAAAGGCCCGTACGAAACTAATTTCCGCTCGATATAGTCGCGCAACGTTTCTATTATTTTCTGATCATTTCTTACACGAGAATGCATAACTGTCTCCCCCCTGGCTAAAGCCCGTTCCCTTTTGATTTTCGTGGAGTTTCTGTCATAAAGTACAGTATCCCATTACACCTTAGTACAACTATCCGGATGCGCCTCCACCCGTATAATCACCGCATAACAATTAATTAGCAAAAAAAAACCTGACCAGCAGAGTCAGGCGGCAACATTAGCCAACACCAGGGAAATTTAAACGTGTGTAGTACCTAAAATGCTACAGAATTGCATTTGTTTCAACAAATGGGAGTTCTGTAGCATTTATTATTTCGGGCGGATGTTGGCCTCGCCGCCCTGTTATTTCCCCATATGACCTTTCTTTAATGCCCTGCCCGTCAGCTCAATTCCGTATTCGCATTCAGAGGTTCACCGGTGGCGTAAAACTGGCCGCCCGCGATGTAATGCAGACTGCGCAGCGCAGGATCCGCCTCTTCGAAATGCCAGTGGCCGTCGCGGAACACGCGGGTATCCGCCCATGCTCCGACAATTTCCCCGATAAATAAGTCATGCGCCTGCTGGTTATGCGGTTCCGGGATCAGCCTGCACGCCAGCCATGCAGTACAGCCCGCCACAAACGGCAGATCACCGTGCCCTTCCATGCGGAACAGTTCCGCGCCGCAGTGTTGCAGTTTTTCCGGATCGTTTCTCAGCGTGCGGTTACCGAGGTCATAGGTCATTTGCAACTGCGCCACCGTGGGCACCTGAATCACAAAAAATCCGCTTTCTTCGATAAGCTCGCGCGTGCGGGCGATTTTATCCAGCACCACGGTGAGTTTTGCCGGTCTGAAATCCAGACCACACACCCAGGAAGCCGACATCACATTGTCCACGCCCGCATGGTGCGCGGAGACCAGCGCGGTCGTGCCGTGGTTGATCAGACGGTAAGCTTTTTCCAGTTCGACAGGCGCAAATTGTTGAGTCATCAGAATCTCTCAGGAAGGGAACACGGCGTGCAGCATGACAAACCTGCCGTGCCGGTACTACGCATTCGGTGCGGCATGGCGGGGTTTGACGGATTTACGCAATAAATGCAGGGCAAGCGCCAGCAGAAAGAGCGCTGCCTGCACCAGCACAATCGTCGGGCCGGTCGCCGCATCGATATAAAAGCTGATAAAGGTGCCGCTGATGGCGGCCAGCATTGACGCGGTCACCGCGACCAGCAGCATCTTCGGTAAAGTTTTACACAACAGAAACGCCGTGATACCCGGCGTGATCAGCATTGCCACCACCAGCACCACACCGACCGCCTGTAGCGCGGCCACGATGGTCAGCGCCAGCATGCATAACAACGCATAATGATAGAAACGTACCGGCAGCCCGATAACTTTAGCCTGTACCGGATCAAAACAAAACAGCATCAGATCTTTGAATTTAAGGATGATTGCCAGCGTCACCACCGTGGCGATGATCAGCGTTTGCAGCATTTCGCTGTCGGTCACGCCCAGCACGTTGCCAAACAGGATATGACTGAGATGCTGTTCGGTGTTGACCCGCGAGAACAGCACCAGTCCGGCGGCAAACATACCGGAGAAGACGATGCCCATCACCGAATCTTCTTTTACCCGGCAATGCTCTTTGATAAAACCGGTCGCGACGGCGCAGAACAGGCCGGAGCCGAAAGCGCCAATCACCAGCGGGATCCCCGCCAGATACGCCAGCACCACGCCGGGCAGCACCGCATGCGAAATGGCATCGCCCATCAGCGACCAGCCTTTCAGCACCAGAAAGCAGGAAAATATCGCGCAGACAATGCTGGTCGCCACGGCGGTCAGCAACGCACGTTGCATAAAATCAAAGCTCAGTGGCTCCGTCAGCACTTCAAACCAGGACATCATGCGCGGCTCCGTTTTTTAATACGGAAATGGTTCACCAGCCAGCCGTGTTTCGGCGCGAACAGAAACGCCAGCAGGAAAACGGTGGTTTGCAGGCAAACAATCACCCCGCCGGTGGCACCATCAAGGTAATAGCTCAGCCATGCCCCTGCCGCACTGGTGACAGCACCGATCGCCACCGAAATTATCAGCAGATGGGAGAAGCGGTCGGAGAGAAGATAGGCCGTCGCGCCGGGGGTGATCACCATGGCGATCACCAGAATCGCGCCGACGGTTTGCAATGCAGCCACGCTGCAGGCGCTGAAAATGGTGAAGAAGATGACTTTCAGCCACAGCGGGGAAAGCCCGACCGAAACGGCATGCGCCTCATCGAAAAAGACCGCCAGCAGATCCCGCCAGATCACACATAACACCAGCAGCGACACCCCGACAATAATCTGCACCTGCAAGATATCGGCATCATCAATGCCTAAAATGTTGCCAAACAGGATCGACTGCACGTTAACCGAGGTCGGATTGAGCGACACCAGTAACAGGCCAAGGGCAAAAAAGGTGGAGAAGACGAAACCGATAATCGCGTCTTCCCGCAGTTTGGTGAAATGGCGTAACAGCGTCATGGAAAGCGCGGCCAGAATACCGGTACCGAACGCGCCAATGGCGTACGGAAAACCCAGCGCATACGCCCCCGCCACGCCCGGCACCACGGAATGCGACAGCGCATCGCCCATCAGCGACCAGCCTTTAAGCATCAGGTACGCCGATAAAAAAGCGCATACCGCGCCCACGCCGGCACTGACCCAGATCGCTTTCACCATATAGTTGTACTGAAACGGCTCAAGCAGAAATCCGATCATATCACCCGCCTCACCGGTTCCTGCGGGACCAGATAACCAATATTGCGCAACGCGCCGCCGAAGGTATTTTCAAGATTCTGATGGGTAAAGGTGCTTTCCAGCGGACCGGCGGCCATTACCGTGCGGTTAATCAGCACCACGCGGTCGCAGAAATCCGGCACGCTGGCGATGTTATGAGTGGACACCAGGATCAGATGCCCTTCATCGCGCAACTGGCGCAGGAGATCAATAATCGCATTTTCCGTTTTGATATCGACACCGGTGAACGGCTCATCGAGCAGCATGACCCGCCCCTGCTGAGCCAGCGCCCGCGCCAGAAAGACACGTTTTTTCTGGCCGCCGGACAGCTCGCCAATCTGGCGGTGCGCCAGTTCGGTCAGGCCGACCCGCGCCAGTGCCGACGCCACCTGTTTTTTGTCCTCCGCTGACGGGATGCGCAGAAACGACATTTTTCCGTAACGCCCCATCATCACCACATCACGCACCAGCACCGGGAAATTCCAGTCCACTTCTTCAGACTGCGGTACATAAGCAATCAGGTTTTGTTTCAGCGCCTTCGCCACGTTCAGGCCATCCAGCGTTACCCGTCCGTGGGTCGGACGGATAATCCCCATGATGGTTTTAAACAGGGTGGATTTACCGCTGCCATTGACGCCGAGCAGCGCGCAAACCGAGCCGCCGCGCAGCGTAAACGAGGCATTTTCAATCGCCGTATGACCGTTGTTGTAGGTCACCGAGATATCGTCAACGTCGAGTTGCAGCGCAGCATCATTCATTGGCCGAATCCTTCTGCAATGGTGCCCACCGTGACTTTCAGCAGGTCAATATATGTCGGCACCGGTCCGTCTGCGGCGGAAAGTGAATCGACATACAACACGCCGCCGTACTTCGCCCCCGTCTCTTTACTGACCTGTTTCGCCGGTTTGTCTGAGATGGTGCTCTCACTGAACACCACCGGGATCTGTTGCTGACGCACCAGATCGATGATTTTTTTCACCTGCTGCGGCGTACCCTGTTCTTCGGCGTTGATCGGCCACAGATAAGCTTCCTTTAAGCCGTAATCTTTCGCCAGATAACTGAACGCGCCTTCACTGGTCACCAGCCAGCGCTGACCTTCAGGAATTTTTGCCAGACGTTCACGCAGCGGTGCATCAAGCAGGCTGATTTTTTCGGCGTAACTTTTCGCGTTACGGTCATAGACAGCGGCATTTTCCGGATCATATTTCACCAGCGCCGCACGAATATTCTCGACATACACCAGTGCATTTTTGGCCGACATCCAGGCATGCGGGTTCGGATTGCCGACATACGGCCCTTCCTGAATAGGCAATGGCGCGATGCCGTCTGTCACGGTGGCGGAAGGCACATTTTTAATGTTGGCGAAGAAGCGGCCGAACCAGCGTTCGAGGTTAAAACCGTTCCACAAAATCAGATCAGCAGACTGCGTTTTTACGATGTCACGCGGTGTCGGCTGGTAATCATGGATTTCCGCGCCGGGTTTGGTGATCGACTCCACCGTCGCTGCATCACCGGCGACGTTTTGCGCGATATCCTGGATCACCGTAAAGGTGGTGACGACCTTAAACTTTTTTTTGTCTTTTTCCGCCGCCTGCGCGTGGCCGGTGATCAGCGCCACGATCATGCCAACCAGCATCAGCCGTAAACGGAACGGCGACTGACTGAATAATTTTACGATGTTCTGTCCATTTCCCATGAAAGTTCTCCTGTCACACTGCACATCAACCGGCGGTTTATTACTCAGGTATAGCACAGGCTATACTCCATAGCCAAGGCAAAGTTTTCAGAAATTGGTAGATGTGTGCACTTGGTTTACAATGCGTGAGTTGCCGTGATGTACGCGGGGGCGGAAAAACCATTGAGTTAGCAAGAGGCAGGCGTAGTGAAAGAGAAAAAAATAAATCCATTACTGGATGTGGAAGAACACGCTCAGGGTTTTTTACAGGTGCGCGAGGCGCATCGCCGGGAATTAATGGACGATTACGTTGAGCTGATTTCAGACTTAATTCATGAATTTGGCGAAGCCCGTCAGGTTGATTTGGCGGCGCGTCTCGGGGTTTCCCAGCCTACCGTAGCAAAAACATTGAAACGTCTGGCCAACGCCGGATTGGTGCATCAGTTGCCTTATCGCGGGACGTTCCTGACACCGGAAGGCGAAAGACTGGCCGCCGAAAACCGCGAGCGCCATAACGTGGTGGAAGCGTTTTTCATCGCACTGGGGATCAGCGCGGAAACCGCGCGTCTCGATGCGGAAGGGGTTGAACATCATGTCAGTGACGAAACCCTTGATGCGTTCCGTCGTTTTACCGAAAGCCGCAAAGCCACCCTCTGAACAAAATCTGTTCTCATCCGCCGGGTTCCCGGCGGTTTTATTAATGACAAAACTTTCGTTTTAAAATACAAATGAAAGTATTAAGCGTCTTGTACACTTCATCATCATTTTCCTATATTGTTTATTGTATAATCATGTCAACTTTATGGAGTAGTCTAGGATTATTTAAGTATTAGATATAGAAATGAAAAAATAATCCTAAACGGGTAATACCAATCATTACAAAAATTCCTATTTGATTCTAATTATCAAAGAGTTATGCCTGCAAAGTCGGAATATTTAATTACATAAACCTTAATCAATAAATTTCGGTTACGTTGACGACGAGAACCAGACTATATATTATGATTACAGGCATATTTGATGATAATAACGGAGGGATATCATTGAATATATGCAATGTCTTTTACGGAGAATAAGTTCATTTAAAGGAATGAATTAATGATGCGCATTGCACTTATTGACTCATGCACATTGACGTATATCGGATTAAAGCATTTATTTTCTTTAGCCCATACACCAAAGAGCATCACTTTCAATCAAATCAGTGCGGAAGATGCGCTTGATACAAAGAAGGGAACGTACGACATTTACATTATTGAACCCGGAGAAGTGAAATCCGAGTTTAATATTGATAAGTTTATCTACAATTTAAAGTCGTTACTTCAGGGAGAGGCGAAATTTGTCATCCTGAGCGACAATGTGATCGTCAACAGCCGGCTGGCAGACTTTCATTTATGCAAAGAGCATTCGTTTTCAAAGATTTTCTTCTTCTTTGATAGCTTACTGAAAGCCCGTTATGACGCGCTGCGGCCCTTCGTCGAGGACTATGTTCTGACGAAAAACGAAGCGATTTTGCTCCGTTGTTTATCTCAAGATCCGACAATGAGAAATATCGAAAAAGCCACCTCGATCCCCTTGTCGAATCTTTATTATTATAAATACAGCGCCATGCGAAAACTTAAATTAAAGAATACCAAAGAACTGTTCAATTATCTTAACCGGGTACTGAATCACTCACTCTGAACCTCAACCTGGCTGATCGTAGCCAGGTTATTGCATCAGGTATTTGTACAATTCAATCGAATTTTTCAACCCCAGTTTCTTCATCGCATTTCGCTTGTGAGTACTGATCGTCTTACTGCTCTTTCCCATTTTCTCCGCCACACTGGCATTGGTTTTCATGGTTTTTATTTCGTTTAATACTTCCCATTCCGTTGCCGTCAGGCACTGTTGTGCCGACTGTACTGAAGCCATTTGCTTTTGCTGTAAATAAGGGCTGATCGCCATCTGATAATTCAGATCAGCGGCACCGGTAATGAGCATTTTCCTGAGCACAGGCAACGCTTCCTGTTCGGAGATCAGCATATCAATCCCCTCTTCCGTGAGCAGGGCCAGCTTATCAGTTTGTTCAATTTTGGTGACGACGATAAGCCGCGGGGGAGTGTATAAAAAATCCATTCTGCGGATAAATTTCATCACCGCATTGAAATTTTCGGGCGAGTCTTTCACCTCGAGAATAATACTATCAACGCCCATCCCTACCCCTGAATTGTAAAATTCATTGAGCGACATAAAAGGGTGCGTTTGTAAGTCAAGATGATTAAGTACTGACGAAATAGTCAGCCTCTCATAATAACCAGAGTGGATAATCACTGTATGTTTCATTAATCATTCCGTTGGTATCACTTTCCGTTTTGCCCTTTTCAGAAGAAAAATCCTAAAACTCCCGAATGCCCGGCAATCTTAATTCGGGATATTTCCTATGTCGATATTTTGGGATAACAATACAAACAGTTAGGAATTTTAGAGTTATGTCATAAAAAACCATAAAAACATAACAATACCTGTTTAAATGATGGCAGTTATCATTCCATGCGGGAGAAAATTCCGAAACGTTCTGCGCGCATAGCGGTATATCCTTTATTATTTTTTCATGCCTTATTTACACCGTCTGATTGACTTTATTGACATCAATTTTCCGGCCGCGCATTCAGGGTGTTTTTTGCAAAAAAAATCACCACAAGGCAGCTTGCGTCAACGTTTTGGTTAATGGCAGTAGGAATTTTAGAGGCTGTTCATCGATATTTCTGAATTGTGGCGCAGCGAGGGTTTTCAGCACAAAATGTTTGAAGCATGCCACCCGGAAACGCTGTCCGGCGGGTGGCATGGGAGGGATCAGGCGCTTTCGCTGAAAGGTGGCTGGTTGTTCAATACGTCATCAATAATCTTCAGCACGCCTTCTTCACGGTGTGAGGGCGCGGTGTATTTTGCCGCGGCTTTCGCCGGTTCAGAGGCATTTTCCATGGCAAAACCAAAACCGGCGTAACTGAGCATTTCCAGATCGTTGCCGCTGTCACCGAATGCCAGCACTTCGTCGTCGCGGATCCCGTAGATTTGCTGAATTTTCCGCAGGCCACTGGCTTTATGATTGCCGGTAATGATCAGATCCACTGAACCATGTCCGCTGGTCACCGGCGACACGATGCCGCCCAGGCGGGCATTGATTTCACTCATCAGCGGATACACGTCATCTTCCACATAGCTGAGGGCAAATTTAAAAATCGTGTCATCGATATCGGCGTAATCAGAAACGGGGCTCAGGCGATGATAATAGCGGCGCATGCGGCTGATATAAGCGTCGTCGGTACCCTTAAGGACATACGCGCCCTTTCGCCCGCAGACGATAGTGTTGATGCCAGGGGTGCGGCTGATCCAGTCCAGCACGTCGGCGACCTGCGCCGGTTCCAGTTTACCGCAGTAAATTTCCTGTTTTTTATCGACCACATAGCCACCGCCTTCGGCCACATAAGCGATCTGTTCATCGATATCATCAAAGAAGGATTTCAGCTGGTAATACTGGTTACCGCTGGCCACCACGAACTTGATGTCACGCGCCAGCAGTTGCTGATATTGCTCGCGGAAGCGGGCTTTATTATATTCGCCATGCTGATTAAGGAATGTACCATCCATGTCGACGGCAATAAGTTTTACAGCCATTACAACTCCTTACAGGGTCGGGTATCGGATTAAAAATACAAAGTTAAGAATAAAAAAAGGCTGACGGGGTTCAGGCGTCAGCTGGCAAGGTTGCCACTCAGTTTTAAATCGTTTTTCACGCACCTTCAGTACTTCAGTTTATAAGCCCCAAACGTAATGACAAGAAATGCCGCCGCCACCGCCGAAAACGCCACATACAGGCTGGAAAGATGGGCAATAAACCCGATCAGCGCCGGACCGCCCAGCACACCGAGATAGCCCAGCGTCGCGACCATTGCCACGGACATGTTCACCGGCATCACTTTTTCCTGACCGGCGAGGGTGATCAGCACCGGCACGATATTCGCCGCGCCGATCCCCACCAGGGCAAATCCGCACAGTGGCAGGATCCAGCCCGGCAACAACACCACCATCAGATAACCTGCAATACCGAGCACGCCGCCGACTATCAGAATACGTTTACGTCCGAGCGCACTGACAATCGCATCACCGGTCAGACGCATCAGCGACATCGCCACGGCAAACACGGCAAATCCCCAGCCCGCATGTTCCAGCGCCAGACCGCGTTCGCGGGTCAGAAATACGCCGCCCCAGTCAAGCACCGCGCCTTCTGCCATAAAACAGATCATCGCCATAACAGCCATCAGCATCAGCCTGAAATTGGGTCTGGCTTTCGGTTTCCCTTCGCCCGCGTCTTCTTCATGCGCGCCAAAAGGCAGCATGCCGCGAAAGGAATACGCCGTGACCACAGCGACCAGCGCCACCGCGCAAAACGTGCTGCCAAGGGGCGACACCCCGGCACTGAGCAACAGCGCCCCGCCACCGGCTCCGGCGATGCCTCCGACGCTCCACAGGCAATGAAAACCGGACATCAGCGGTTTATCCGCCGCCTGTTCCACCAGCGTGCCCTGCACATTCACCGCCACATCGGCCAGCCCGATACCCATGCCGAAAATAAACAGGCTGAGCGCCAGCAGCCAGATATCGCTGAAAAACGCCAGTAATGGCAGCATCAGGCAGTACAACACCACAGCGGCGATGATCACGGCGCGGCAACCGAACCGGCCAATGATCCGTCCCGATCCGAGCATTGACAGCAGCGAACCGGCTCCCAGACACAGCAGCAGCAAGCCGAGATCACCGGCCTCCGAGTGCGTACGCATTTGCGCGTAAGGCACCAGCGCCGCCCATAGCCCCATCGCCATGCCGGTGACAAAAAATATCGCCCGCGTGGCGACCCGTCTGGCCGGACTTCCGGCGTGCGCGTTCAGACTTTCCATCTCAGAGGACAATGACATCGGCTTCTCCCGGCAGGTAAATTACTTATTAAAAGACTTTTAATAAGTGGCGAGTATAAAGGCGCGCTCAAAACAAAGTCAATGCGGATCACTCGCCGAAAGCGACGTGCAGGTTGTAATTTCTCAGGGTCAGTTCCGTGATGCCTTGCAGATAATCCTGACGCATCGACGGACGGTAAATCAGTGCGGGCATATGTTGCGCCGGGATATGTTGCAGGCAGAGAGCGGTCAGTTCAGGGATCAGCGCCTCGCTGATTTTAGGGCCGGAGAGCGCGATGGTCGCTGGGTTGATGATTGCCGCCAGAGAGATCACCACCTTCGCCATCTCTTCGGCCACCGGCAGTTTATCCATATCCCGATAAGGCAGATTGGAGACTTCACCGGCAAACTGGCTGGCACCGTGCAAAACCTGACCGTTGACCACCATGCCGCAGCCCAGACACGGCACCGCCGGTTTGAACAGATAGGCCACCGGCGCGGTCACACCGGCGCAACTGCTGCGGTAAAATCCCCAGGCGGTGTAGTTCATGTCGTTGTCGGCCTGCACGTAAATCCCCAGCCGCTCGCGCAACTGCTGCTCCACAGGCACACCGGCGAAGGCACTGATGTCACAGGTCGCGACGGTGCCTTTTACCACCACCCCCGGCAACCCGATACCGAGGGCTTTGATGTTGGGATACTCCGCCAGCAGACGCTCAATTTGCTGATAAAACCGGGTCAGGGTCAGTGGCAGAAAACGCACCTCGCCCTGCGCCAGACTTTCGCCCGTGGCGGTATTCACCGACCAGATAATCTGCGCGCCCGCATCACTGCCCTGCGCATACAGACTCAGCACGGAGAAGAAATCCGGGTTATAGGCATAACGCTGTGCCGGACGGCCGCCGCGTGACACTTCCCGTTCCAGCGCCAGCACTTCGCGGCTCAGGCTCAGATCGTTGAGCACCGCGCCGCAGGTGGCAATACTCAGCCCGGTCACCCCCGCCAGATCTGCTTTGGTCGCCGACCCCAGCGATTTCAACGCACTGGTGACCAGCACCACATTGTTGATCTTCATTTCACGGGTGGTACGGTTGAGCGGAGTGATCATGTTGCCTCGGGAATGCCGGTAAGAATGTCGGCTAATTTAGCACAAAGTGGCTTCAAAAAGAGGCCATTACCTTACGCCCTTGCCAGCCTGCCCGCTTCCGACTCCACACTTCCCTCATGATCGCCTTCGGCAAAACAGGCAACGGTCATGGCATCGGGCAGATCCGGAAAATGGTACACCGCGTTGACACAGGAAGGGCCGCCGCCGGTATGGCCGGCAACGCGACCGCTCCCGCCCATCGCGCCGCACATCAGCCCCAGCGCATAGCCGCATTCGGTCCACGGACGCCCGGCAATCGCGCCGCCGAGCGGATACGTCACCTGCATTTCCGCCAGCGACGACGCGCTGAGTAATTGGCCGGAAAATAGCCCATGCAGCAGTTTTGCCGCGTCCGGTGCGTTACCCGCCAGACAGCCGTGATACACCCAACCCGGATGATAATGTCCGGCCGCCGGGCAATGAAGTTCTGCGAACTGTTCGCGGGTGGTGACGTGAAAAACACTGGTCAGCCCGAGCGGCTGGCTGATGAAGTCATTCACCAGTTGAGCAAAGCTTTTGCCTGACACCGCCTCGATAAGTTCACGTACGAACATGTAACCGATATTGGAATACGACCAGCCTTCACCGGGCGCAAACAATCTGCCTTTGGCGAAAGCGGCGGCGAGTAATGTCTCACGCGGCCACGGCTCTTCTCCGGCGGCAACCGCGTCATGATAGCGGCCCAGTGCGCCATAATCAGGCAGACCGGCGGTATGACTGAGCAGTTGGCGCAGCGTAAAGTTTTCCCCCTCCACAGGGTGATCCAAATGCAGAACACCCTGCTCAGCCAGTTTCAGCGCGCAGATCGCGATGGCGGTTTTGGTAAAACTCCAGTAAGGGAAACGCGCGTTGAGATCGCCGCTTCCCGTTTCTTCGCCGGTGGAGGAAATGCAGTAAGAATGGAATTGCGGCACGGACAGCCCTCGTCAGGGTGAGAAAACGGGCGCAGCACAGTGCGCCCGGGAGGATTACAACACTTTACTCAAAAATGCCTTCGTACGGGGATTTTCAGGGGCGCTGAACAGTTGCTCTGGCGGCCCCTGTTCCTGGATCACACCCTGATCGATAAACACCACGCGGTCGGCCACTTCACGGGCGAAGCCCATTTCGTGGGTGACGATCACCATCGTCATGCCTTCCAGCGCCAGTTGTTTCATTACTGCCAGCACTTCGCCGACCAGTTCCGGATCGAGCGCCGATGTCGGTTCATCGAACAAAATCACTGACGGTTCCATCGCCAGCGCACGGGCAATCGCCACGCGCTGTTGCTGCCCGCCGGACAAACTGGCAGGCCAGGCATCGATTTTGTCGATCAGCCCGACTTTTTGCAGCAGCTTTTCTGCCCGTGATACGGCTTGCGCTTTGCTCAGCCCTTTCAGTGACATCGGCGCCATGATCAGGTTTTCCAGCACGGTCATGTGCGGGAACAGATTAAAGCGCTGAAACACCATACCGACGCCGGAACGCAGCGTGTTCAGATTGGTTTTCGGGTCATGCACGGCGAAACCGTTGACCACCACTTCACCGCCATTCGGCTTTTCCAGCGCATTCAGGCAGCGCAGAAAGGTGCTTTTGCCGGAGCCGGACGGCCCGATGATGCACACCACTTCCTGCTCTGCGATATCGCACGAGATGCCGCGCAAAACATGGGTTTCGCCAAACTGCTTCTGTAAATCCTTAACGTGAATCACTTTTGCCAAACCTCTTTTCCATGTGTTGAACCAGTAGACGGGTTAAAGTTGTGTAATTGCATGATTATTAGTAGTTATTGTTGGTTTTTGTTGTGTAAAAACAGGTAAAAAGCGGGGTTTGCAAGTCTCTGAATTCACGATGAATTAAATTAGTTTTGCAGAAGGGGTTTTGGAAGGCAATCCATTTCTTAACTCAGGATAATGAGAGCAAATATCCGGGGGTTCAAATCCCCCCAGCTCCACCAATTTAGATAGGACAGTGGCAGGACAAGCTCATATAAACCAGTAAGTTATGAGCGGAGTTAGGACCACGCGCTGACACCATCTGGACAGAAAAGGATACGTAAAAGATACGCGGCTCCTTCTGTTAAGAGAACCTCCGTCACCAACGGAGGTTTTTTTTCGCCCTTATAAATCACCAGCCACAAATCAAAACACCACGGTGTCATCGAACACTTCATTCCTTGCGTCGTAGATGATGAATGTCACCACACCTTCGATAATTATCTCGTCGTCTAAGAACTCATCACCAAAAGCAATGAAGTCGTTTTGGTCGATCAATGATTCCAGCCCACGGCGCAGGATTGTCACCAGCCGCCAAACATCAAGATCCCCGTTAATTCGCGCAAGCAGAAGATTACCGTCGACCGGCTTGATTGCCGGATCTATCAGCAGCATCGTGCCGGAGTTGATATGTTTCCCATGGTACCGCTCGGCGATGTACAGGCGAGATGCCGGCCCGGTGCAATTGCAGACTTTATTCAGGTCGATACGCGATTCAATGTAGTCACCTGCAGGTGATGGAAATCCCATAGCTCCTCCTTATCGCACATAGCCCATATTTTGCAGAAAATATCGCTTATCTTCCCTGTCATGATCTGAGTAATCGCGGAAGTACGACTGATAGTGCTCTATCCACTCATTGGCCTGCTGAAGCGTCCAGTGATGATTCACCTTCCCCAGCTCCTCTACGAAGCGGGCAGTTGTCACTATCTGCCCACGCTTTGGATCAAGGGTGATGCTTTTGATGAATGCACCTTTGATGTCGGAATATCTTGGCATAGCCACCTCACGAATACTGGTTATGCATACAGTATAATCATGGTGGGTTGGGATTGTGAAGGTCTGATGGGGAAGTAAATCTTAGGGGGTTGATCTTAGAGAAAATAAACTAGCCTTAAAGGGAAGTCATGAAATGATTGATGTCGTTAAACCATTCACATTTCGTAAGCAAGCCTTAGAACACGCATTCTGCCCACTCTCTACCGAAAGTGGTTTTTTTGCTTTCAATCTGGAAAACACCAGGCATAAGACTATTCTTAGAAGAGCTGACGAAAGAGCAGCAAGCCTGCCAAGGCATAAAGTATTCCTATCCTTGAATAGCCCACCTAGCCGGTGGGTTCTTTTTGTCCAAAAAATAGCTTTTATACTGTCTTAAACTAAAATTAACATTGGATGGAGTGACTACCTTCCAGTACTAAGTAATGTTGATAACTTTGATATTAGCCCGCTGTCCGAGCGGGCTTTTTTTATTCGTAAAACATCCCAGAGTTTCTTTAATTACGAAACCTTTTTTCTTAAGCGAAATTCCTCAAAGCCACTAATATCTCTTCGGGAGCATAGCTCTCGTTCCGAAACTAAATTTGGTGATGTTCACTGGCCCTCTTGCGAGGGCTTTTTTATGACATTGAGATCAGAAATTCGATGGCGTGCTTGAACCTATCTTTATGATGCAGATGAACTACTTTTTGCTGTTTCCGCTCCAGCTGCGTAATTATTGTTTCCACACTCACTATCTTACCTTGTTCAAGGACAACAGCGACCGCATCACCGATCTCCTGACGTATTAACAAATGTTCTTCGTCTGTAAGCATAATAACCTCTCAATTTTCTTTGAGATTATCACACCTATACAAAAATGAAGCTCAATGCTTAAGAGTCAGTTTCTTCTTCGCTGATCACCCCATCAACAGCAACTGGCGGCATCAGCATACGGACATCAATCCAGGAATTGGCTGGTACATCCATCGATGCGCCAGCAATCAGATCAATATCACCAGTTTCCTCATTCAGCTTATAACGCTTTTTGAACAGCTTAATTGTCAGCGTGCCATCTTCTGCCTGTTCGCCTTCAACGATTGCTAAATCCCCATTCCCAGCAGGATCAGCAGGTGCTTTGAGATGCCAGCTGTCCTCTGCAAAACCGAGGCTACCAGCGACCGTATAAACGCCGACATCAACCCGAGTGATAGTGATGCCCCGGGCTTCTTCATTCGCGACCCCTGCACCGCACCATTCAAATGAGTCTTCTGCAATATCAGGGCGAGTACATGCTGATTTTGACTGCACTACTCTGGCAACTGGTGACGCTGCTGACAGAACGCCGTTTGATGCTTTTGTTGTGTTGCCGGTCGTGTACACCGTGAACCAATTTGACCATGTTCCCTGGTTACTCGTTGTAGCGCCAACACCTCCGCGAATACCGAAAGAGCCAGTTTGTGTGATTTGCATCTGGGCAATATAACCACCCGCAAAACGGCTCATGGTCAATAGTGGAGAAAAACCATCAAAATGGTTAATTGCGCTAACTCCGGCACCGCCATACCAGCCATTGAGCGCCATATAGTTCGCATTATTCCCATAACTGCCGATTGGTACCCCGTTACCTGCACCACCGATACCACCAATACCGTAATCCCCATTTCTTACCGCCACGCCCGGCGTTACATCAACAACTGAAGCCGCTGCATTTGCGGTTGAAATTGACCCCAAGCCAAACGCGCTTCTGGCTGATGCTGCGGTATTAGCACCTGTACCCCCTTGCTCAATTGTCAGCGCCGTCGTCAGTCCGGAAATAGATGTTATGTCGGTATTTGCGCCTTTTGCAGCCTTATTATTGAGTGAAGTAGTAAGGCTGTTCCAGGCTGGGCCGGAATACGTTGAGCCATCTGGCAACGTGACCGTAATTGTTCCGGTACCGCTGAATACCTGCTGCCAATTGGCCTTATCAAGGTTCAACCCTCGAATAGCTTTTGCAACATCTGCGGCTACCTGTGCGGTGATACCAACCAGTGTCGCATTCGGTACCGCAGTCCATGCGTTACCGGTGACAGTCGGTCCACCATATGGGGTGATTAACGTTAGTGATGTTGCGGATGCTGTTGCTTTGACCCCAAGGGTATATGTCACTCCGCCAACAATAACGACGATAAAGTCGTTTGCTTTTAAGTCAGTGGTAAAGGCGGTACCAGTCCCCGTCACGGTTGCAGAGTTATTGGTTAATGAGATAGTTCCTGCCGACATGTTTTGCTCCAGGCATAAAAAAACCCGCCGAAGCGGGTTTATGAGAATTTGCGAGGTTATTTATCGCATGTTGTACTGATGAAATTCGTCTTACTTACCCAGCGCCAGCCGAACGGATCACCAGCCTTATACTGGGTCTGACTGCCAACTTGCCGAACGCCATAAATCTGCACATGGGCTTCCTGTCCTCCGATAAGGGCAGTACCAGAACAAACAGATTCCTGCTTTTCAAGCACACCGGCACAGCCGGATGCCAGCAAAACAATGGTCAGCACCATCAAAATATTCTTCATGTTTTCGTCCCTTTTAACGTAGATAAAAGGACAGTAGCAATGAATATTACGGCGGGATAATTGGTTAAACAGATCAATTATTTAAGATTGATCGTTTTTAACGATCGTTTATGTTACTGATTGATTAATAACGGGAAACGTCTATTGCAAATATTTGGTCTCTTGAATTTGAATACCCAACATTATGTAATTCTTCACCAGGCGCATCCCGGGTCCCTGCGCGCAGCCTCGTAGATGACCCGTTATAATACGCAGAGGTATCAATGGGAGAAGTCCAGGGCCGTGGCTGAGTGGTGCCTAAAACCCCCACCACAATACCCATCACGCGCGGCAGAACCGCCCACTTTCCTGCAACGGTCTTATCAACGAGATAGCCAATGTCCGTGGTTGACCCAATCGTTCCGTACCCAACCGGCGGGTTCATCACCTTTGTTTCATTGGTTAAAATGCACTGCCCGGCAGCGTTCCATATAGCAACGCCCCATTTCGGTAAAGGCTGCGGGATGACGTATCCAAAAATATAAATTGTCACCGTGCCCGGACTTCCGCCGACACCTGATACTGAGTAATTTAGGGTATAAGTCGAACCAACCTTTCTGATATAGAAAAGCGTATTTGCCACCGTGGCGTGGCAGGCAATAATAAACGGCGAAGATGAGTTCACCGGCAAATTGTAGGATCCCCCCGTCGACGGTGTTAAAACAATCTTCTGCACAAGACACATCGGCGTTGTGTCCGGTGTAATCCACGGATTTCCGTATTGATCAGTAAATAGTGCGCCCCAGGTTGCCATTATACTTTCACCAAATAAATGATTAACCAGCACTCATCAGCGGTATATGTCCCGGCTGAATAGTCTCCATTCGCATCGCTGATTGTTATCGTGCCACCAGTGCCAGTAACTTTTCGGCGTGATCCAGAATATGCATCACCAGTAATCGGTGACTGAATTGCGGCAACTTTAAATCCTGTCGGCACGCTGTGAGAATACGTGCCGGAAACCTGCCCGGCACTCAAATACACGGTGGCCACAACCAACACCGGCACTATACCGGTGTTGTTCGGGTTTCCGTTTGCATCCCACGTCTGAATACCCCAGTTAGCCATTACCAGACCCCCGTAATTAAGCCAACCTGAACGCGAAGAACACCGTTTTCATCTTTCACGCTGTCCGTTACGTTTGTAGATTTCTTGCCACCATTGCCGGAAGTCCCCATATTGATAAATGTGCCTCCTTTATCAAGCCTCCAGCCAGTAACGCCTGCCACATAGTTATTCGACTGGATGTAATCGCCGATCATCGCATTGGTGATCCAGCCATTTCCTATAAAACCTTGAGAGATGAAGACCTGGCCGTTTTGTACCGTGAAAGGAGAGTAAATGTTATTGCTACTCCCACTGGCAATAACAAATTTATCTGCGTTGATGGCAACACGGGTATCAACGGTTGAGCCATTAATAGTGACCGCAACAGACAGGCCAGCGTCATAATTAACACCACCATATTTCAAACCGGTTTTCAGCGTGTAAATAGCTGAGCCGCCTGAGGCATCCGCGTATGCTGTAAACTTTTCCTGAAGCGCCGCTTCCGTTTCGGCAAACTGAGCCACCACATCCGTTTCTAACTGAGCCACAGAACTTTCGGCATCAGCCGCGACTTTTTGTGCCTGAATGATCCCCGCTTTATTGTCGCCATACTGAGCCCATTGTTGATTCACCGTATCGTAAGTTGCCATCACGTTTTGCAAAATGGCTTCAGGGCTGGTTTGTAACGGCGCCAAGAGCGCCTTTCCATCTTCTGAGTTCATGAAGTCTTCAATGATATCGCCGAGGATGTCATCGGCGTCGGCATTACTCGCGCCTTCAATAAAACCAGTCCAGTCACCGGTGTTTCCGATGCGGTCAATAAGGCGTGCCCGGTACCAGCGTCTCACACCTGCCGGCATTGGCCCGTGCTGGTAGCTCACCCCCGGATACGGAACGTAGGCGAGGAACTGCGGGTTAAGTCCGTCCGCTGTTGTGGTTACCTCGAGTTCGGTGTAAGCCGTATCACCAGATCCCGCCGGGAAACCCCAGGTGATATCAATATTCCACACGACATTGTTGGTTGCCAAAAGATTGGTTGGTGTTCCCGGCTTGCCTACCTTGCCGTTCAGTGTGGTCGAATCAGCGTATCCCCACGGAGAGGACACATCGACGGCGTTGATAGCCCGGACGCGCACATCGTACACGCCCGCATAAATTCCCTGAACGGTAAAACCCTGCGCACTGGTCTTGCCAATATTTACCCAGTCACCGTTATCTTTGCGCCATTGGGCGGTGTAATTTATTGCGCCCTCCACTTTATCCCAGGCTGCCTGAAGCGATGCCACTGTGAGACCTTGTGCAACGTGGTCAACTTCTGTAATCAGGATATTGGCAGGTGCTTTCATGACGTTGGTAGGCGTCACGGTGATCGGCGCAGAGTCGACTTTTACGCCATCATCGATATACCGGTATTTATTCGGGTCGTGCTGAACACCGGCAACCGTAAAGGTGCCGTCATCATTCGACGCGATGGACGTGATCCGGAAATATTGTATCGCTAAGTTATCGCTGTCGATGGCCCATACAGCGCCAGCGACCGGCGTCATCCGGTAAGCTGTTGCCACCGTGAACGTTTTCTTGTCGGTGCTCACGGCGCTGATTGTCCGGGTCTGCGCTGTACCATCCGGTAAATTCACCACAAGACGATCGCCGATCCCATAATCAGCTGTACGGTCAAGCGTGACGTTTCTGCCATTCACCGCACTGATGCGGCCACCGTTGGCTTTCCCGGCTCTGAACGGATCGGCAATCCCGATAATCTCAGCGGGCATCGGAATGTAACCATCAAGACCGACGCCGAACGAGACCGTGCCGTCTTTCGCATTTGACAGGATCACCCAGCGACCGCGACGGTGTGCCTCACTCTGTGAGGTGCACCCAATTGCCGTCAGCTGAGTTTCATTCCAGTTATAACGCTCTACCAGTTCTGGCTCGTAAACACTTTCAATGGTGTCGGAAAAGTGATTACCCGGATCAGACCAACTGACCTGACAGGATGAAAACCGGTTTTTATAGGAACCACCAGCGTAGGTGAACAGGCCGTCGACTACGTTAGAGCTGTGGTATGTGAAATCAACATCATCCTGTGGCACATCAGCGCGCACAAATATCTGGTCGTTTCCCCAGAACGTAATCCCACGGAAGATGGCGGCAAGATCTCGCAAAACGGTATAAGCGTCCTGCTGGTTCTGAATGAAAACGTTACAGGTAAAGCGTGGTTCGGTGCCGCCGGCGCCGTCGGACACTGCCGCGTCGCAATATTGCGCGATGCTGTAAAGCTCCCATTTGTCGATCATGGTTGCGTCTACGCGGTTGCCCATGCCGTAAATTTCATCCAGCACCAGGTCGTAAAATATCCATGCTGGATTATTGCTGTAGGCAATTTTGAAATCACCTGCCCACGTCCCGCTGTAGGTTCTGGTTACCGGATTATAGGTGGTGGGCACCCGGATCAGTTTCCCCTTTGGCTTGCAGGTTGTTTTCGGCACGCTTCCGTTGAACTGGCTGGAATCCAGTTCGATATAGAGCAGCGCAGTATTCGGGTACCGCAGCTTGCTGTCGATCACCTCAGCAAATGAAAATACTTTGAAGGCATTGATGAGTTTGGTCGAAGTCGAATCGGCGGTGATGCGCCGGACACGTATCGTCCAGCCAGTAGTGGCAGAGGGGAGATCAATACGGTGATCTCGCTGATACTCCGATGTGGTTTTCCCATCGAATTTGCCGTTTACCACTGTCTTGTAGGCGGCGCCATCAGTAGAAAGGTCAATTGCATACTGGGTGACGGTCCCCACCATGTCACCGTTGTCTTTGTACTGATACTGAATAGGCAGGCTCAGCTTGATACGGATGGCATCAAGCGTGAGGTTTGAAAACTGACGTGTCCACGGCGAGGCTTCTTTGACTTCAATGCCAACGGAAGATTCGTTGTCAATTTCCGGCATGCCTTGCAGATAGGTTTGATCCTGCGTTCCTTTGCGGTAATCCCACTTTACACCGGTGAAGTTATACGTGCCGTCGTCGTTAGCCAGCTGGGTATCGTTAAGGAAAATTTGCTGAGCAACCAGGTCACCCTGAATCTCACCCTCTGAAAGGGCGATAACCATTTTTAGCTTTGCTTCAGACAGCAGATCATCGGCCTGTTCGACCGGTGTATGGGCGCTGCCACCGCCACCTTTTGCACCCTGGATAATGGTCTCACCGTCAAGAAGTCGCATATTTCACCCATTAAAAAACCCGCCGAAGCGGGTTAATTAGAAATTGTATTTTTTTCACTGCTGATCGCTGGAGAAAATCCCCGCGCTGATGATTGCACCGCCGATTTCACGCTGACCATAAAGCAGCGGTACCGGATAACCCATAGCCACCGTATTCACTGGCGAGCCGAACGCATAGTTGGCTTTGTTATCAGTGCTTGAGGAAGATCCAACATTGAAACCCGGCTGCGGCGTCAACATTTGAACTACACCACCGAGCATCATGCTTAAACCAACCCCCGATAAAATAGTCGCCGCAGCCATAGAAGCGGTCGCGGTGCCCGCTGCTGTGGCCGACACTGCAGCTCCCCACGCAGCCATAGTCGTCCCTGCTGTAAAAAATGCTGCAACTAAAGCCACTGCACCAATGACGAGTTGTAAGGTCCCTCCACGCTTTGCGCCTTCAATGACTGGCACCATGGTGTATTCGGTAGCTGCCGCTGACATGTCGAATTCTTCGATCGAGATGTTGTTCTTGCCGTTATAAAAAGCGAATTTCACCCCGTTGAGGTGAGCATTCGATACGTACTTTTTGAATCCCTGCACCTGCGAGCACATCGCGCGCAGAAACTCGTTTAGATCCGCCACGTGGAACCGGTGAACTTTACCGAATTTCTTCGCAAGACCACCTTTCAGCGTCATTGTCTTAAACATGCATTAACTCCTTACGGCGGACGACCCGCACCGTCCGGTCACGATAATATTTGCCGTACGGAACGCGGGCAGAAAGGTTGCCAAACAGGTGGTGAACCATGATGTTTTCGCCAAGATAAATCGCCGCGTGATTGGTCACCGGCGCCTGAACGCGCATCATGATCATGTCTCCCGGCCGCATGCCGCTGGCGTCAACCTCTACGAACCCCTCCGCCTGCCAGTTATCGTCATAAAGATTTTCCTCTCCATTAACCCACCATTCACGGTCAACCGAGTAGTTGTTTACGATAATGCCGTGTTCCGTCCGGTAGTAGTCCATGATGAGTGACCAGCAGTCAGCATGCCCCAGCACCCAGCGCCGCCCCGCGAGCTCACGATCGCCGCGCGGTGACAGCGTACAGAAATCACCGTCCGGCCACGACATGATCCCCCACTCAACGCCGGAGTGGTCGCACTGGATGCGGTCCATTTCTGACGGCACCAGCTGCACCACATCGGGGTGCGAGTGGATCACCATAATGACATCACCCAACTCAGTGGCTGCCAGGTAGTCATCGGGCGAAAGCGTGAAAGTATCAGCAGGTTTATCAGCGATATTTCGGCTGGGTATGAACCGCTGACCGGTACCGGTTTCAACGATCAGGCCGCAGGCTTCGTTTGGATATTCGGCTGATACATGCGCACGGATTTCATTCATCAGTTTTTCGCGCATGGTTATTTACCCTGTAAGTTTGCCGCCGGAAACCCGCCGAATGGCAGCGGGTTTTCTGTACCGAAACGCAATTTGCAATCTGACATTCGCCCACCACAAACGTCGAGCGCCGGATTATTTGTTGGCGTGCCATCTTTGAGGAAGTAATTTGAACCCGCGTAATCACACCCGGTGCCAGTGCGGTACCAACCTCGCATGCACCAGGTGCACACTGGGGTTATCTGGCGGGTCGGCAGTTGTAGGCTCTGGACATCGAAAGGAGAACACAGCTCGAAGTCGACCTGAATGCGCGTCTCGGCTTTTTTGGCGTTGATATAAAAGAGTTGAACCCGCTCTTCCGTCTGGCTGGCTGTGGGGTTACCCGATGTCCAGTTAGCCGCATCGAGGTATTTCGCCAGCGTCGTGTGAACTTTGACTTTCGCCTTCACCATATCGTCATACTGCAGGCACAGCGCCGTGACGTAATTGCCTACGTTACCGATAGAAAGCGTGGGTACAGGCTGAGAACCCGTACTGGTCAATTCAAGACCGGTAAGCTCATAAGGATGGGGATCATATTCATTGCCCTGCCAGATAATGGAGGGCAGGTTTTCCGAGGCAAAAGCATTCCAGCCTTCGAAGTCGATATTGTGCGCATGGAAGCGCAAAACAGTATCCAAACCAAATTGAGTACCATCAATCTCAATAAGCTGGATCAGCTGCCCCGGCTCAAGCGCCTGTACATCCTGCGTAAAGCTCATGGTTTCTCCCAATAAAAAAAGCCGCCCGCAGGCAACCTTTCAGGACTGTATTCATATTAAGGCGCAAAGGCCCTTTCAAAGGTAAAAGTCAGCGTGGCTTTATTACCGGCGGGAAAACTGACCGAGAGGGAGTCAGATTTGACACGCCATAAATATTTCTCTCCCCAGGGATTTGTCCACCAGAACGATGAAATTACGTGGCTCAGTAAGAATTTCCGGATCGTAGCCGCATCCGTTTTTTTTCCGGTCCAGCTCAGGCTCCAACTTTCGTCGTTCACGTTAATGCCGCTTTCGGCAACCTGCTTATAGCCATCGCCAAACTGTGCCTGCAGCGTTCTGACCGTGTCGGTACCCTGTGCACTTTTTTGCGTTCGCCAGGTAAAGGTATCAGTCGCCATATCTCACCCATAAAAAACCCGCCGGAGCGGGTTGATGATATTGAATAGGTTTATTTAATTATCTTTATCAAGTTGGAAATGCAAACTAGAATGCCATCTCACTTTTACAACTTAGGAATAAAAAGTATTGAAATTATTACAACAAAAACGACGCCAACTATAATAAAAAGATATTGTGGATAATTAAAATCAGACATCTCCTCTTTGTTAATTACCTCTTTTTCAGAGATCTTCTCTAAAGATATTTCACTCCCGCAATGTTTGCATTTTTTAGCTTCTATATTAACTAGCTCAGCACAATATGGACATTTCTTAACACTTACAGCATTGATTTTTATTCTATCTCCAAATATAGCCAGCAATAGGCCACAAAGAGTAATAAAACCACCTGCTATTATTCCGTTCTGCCTGGTTGAAATCAGGCCTATATTATTCACTCTATAACCAGCCTCAGTGGCAACACTAACGTCCATTAAGGTGGCTGAAATGATAATAACCATGCCAATAACAAATGCTACGAACCCTATAATTTTCACAACAATTCCCCAATTCTTTATGAATAATCACATCCTACCATCAGGGAAAATCAACACAATTACTTTCAAATCATCAATAATTCATTCATTTTTTATACAACAGCCCCCCCGGCGACATTTCCTTCCTGAGCCTTTCAGATAGAACCTGCTGAACGATGCCCTGCAGCTGTTTGGCAGTATTTGTCGTATCACTGATGCTGGTTTCACCCGCAGCTGACTGTTGGTCGATGGTCACCGGCGCATAAACGCTAATGCCGGAAGATCCAAATCTTCCCCCACCCAACTCTGAATTACCAACATAGCCACCCGTTGCATACCCTTTCATCAAGCGATAAAGATTGGCTATGCCCAGACGGCTGGTCGCCTCCTTGGTGAAAACGAACTCTCCGCCGTGAACGATGCCTTTAGGTTCATACTTACCGCCGTGCCCGGTGTAGCCGCCCACGTCAAACTCCCGGATGTAGCCGCCGTTATAAGCCAGCTGTAAATTACTGTAGGCGCCCGAGGAAAAGGATGTGTTTGAGGAGGATTTGACACTGCCTCCACTTATCCATCCCATCGCAGACTGAATCGTATAGGCAACAATCAACCGGCTGATAACCTGACTGATCATTTTTAAAATTGAGACGCCAAACTCTTTAAAGCTCGCTTTACCGGTAGTCGTCAGACTTGTCAGGCTGTCAGCAAGACCATTGAATCCCGCCTGTGCGACCTGCTGAACAGAAGTGAAAACATCCGTTGCTGATTCGGCATATTCTGCCCAGCCCTGTTTCGCGCCAGCCACCCAGTTTGACCGCAAAGCGTCCTCTGCATCATACGTTTTCTGTTGTTCCTGCAGAACGCGTTGCTGGGCAGAGGGATTAAACACATAGGTTTCCTGCAGACGCTGCAAGGTGGCCGCGCGGTCAGCCTGACGAGAGGAAACCCCCTCCGCTTGGGCATCCAGTGCGGCGCGTTTTGCCGACTGCTGCTGGGCAAATTTATCGGCCTGATCGGAAAGCGCATTTAGACGTTGCTGGGCAACGACCTTATCGCCCAGCGCAGCCAGTTGCCTCTTGTACTCCAGCGTTTCATCTTTATGTGCCAGCAGGGATTTTTCCTGTGCAGACAATTGTCGGCTGCTTTCCGCCTGCTCGAGTACTGCGTACTGATTTTCGGTTTGCCACAGATCTTTGCGTTGCTGGCTGATAACATCGTTTACGCTCGCATGCTGCTGCAACACGTTCAACTGTGCCTGCAGAGACAGTAAATCGCCCTGGGCGCTGTCTTCTGCCCGGTCTCCCGCAGAAGTGGTGACCCGCGTTTTTTTCGGTTCTTGCCGTTTCTTGGCCTGCTCAACTTCTTTTTCACGCAGGACAATGAGTTTTTGCGCATTCGCGATAGCGGTAGCATCACCCGAGAAGGCAATTCTCCGCGACTGTTCCCTGGCGTCTTTGAGTTTAGCTTCAGCTCCTGCAACAGCATCCGTAGCCAGATATTCCTTATTTATCCATTCCACTGATTTCTGTGTTGCAAGGTTACCGTCTATCGTGGCTTTTGTGAGGTCCCCCCTTAACTGCTTCGCCTGCTCAAGAACGCCAACGATGGGATCAATAGCCCCCCCTAATGCGACGTTTTGCTTGCCTAAGTTCACACCCGAATAATAATTTCTGACAGCCACTTCCGCGTCGGTCCACGCATCCGGAATACCGAGAACCTTAAGTCGGTGCGCTTCGATCTGGGCATTGAGGCTGGTAAAGTCAGATGATCCTTTGTATTCACTGACCTTAGCTTTGGCGTCGAGATAACTGAATCCGACTGCAATCATTTTCTGCGTTGCTTCGTCAGCGCCATCTTTCGTGGTGATGAAGAGATCGGCGACACTTTTAATCGAGTCGCCAGACGAATCAGCAATAGCGCGAATATTTTGCGCCAGCTTTTCCGCAGCACTGCCACTTAACCCTAACGATCCCTGAATGATTTTGCTGGCTTCTGCAATCTCCTGCCGGCTTTTATATACAGCCATGCCAAGGCTACCAAAGACCACGGCGCCAACGCCGATCGCAGCATTCAGCGGGGTGATATATGTCAGCAGTATTTTGGCAACATTCGCGACTCCACCAAACGAATCTTTAATCTGCCCTCCCTGCTGAAGTAGAATTAGCCATGGGCTTTGGCCGCCCGCCAACTGGGTAGCAATATCGGTAAACTGTGCCGGCAACATACGCATGGCCGCTTTATATTGTCCGATAGAAATACCGGCCCGTTGTGCAGCAAGTTCCTGTTTAGAGAATGCCTGCTGGACCTGCGTCCCGGCTTTCGTCGAGTCCGCCCCTAAGCCGGTAAATTGCTTGCGGACATAACTAACCTGTTCATTAAATTTTGCGGCATCAACATCAAGGCTGACAACCAAATCACCCACGGGCTGGGCCATAGCGAACTCCTCCTGACAGACCTTCTGCGATAGCCATTAATTGTTCATCATCGAGATCCGGCTGCTCCTCCACCACATGAGGTTTTAGCAGACTGAAATGGCCCAGGTTAATATCGGTTTCCCCGCATACCAGCGACAAAATATTAAGGTTCAGCGCGGCGAAATGTGTATCAAGCAGCGCATCTTCGAAGTAATGGGACTCATAAAAGCGGTGCCATTCCTCCAGATCGCTGGAGGACATATCAGAAAGCATGGCGCGCCAGTCAGGTCGTTTGAACTCACGTGCCAGCTTCATGACAAAATCCTTTCCACGGGTTAGCGCTTTTCCGCTGTTTCCCCGGTATTGTCGGCGTTTTCAGATCCCTGAGTATCCTGTTCGTTTACCTGAAGGTTTTCGATCATGCCCGACAGCACCTTGACCTGAGTATCCGCCTTCCCGATGGCCTCTACCGGCCATGTGCTCATCACCTGTTGCTGGAGGTCTTGAATATCCGGCTTCGGTGACTCGCTGTGCCACAGTGACATGGCGACCACCATCGCACCCGCGCGGATATTCAGTTCTACAAGCGAGGCGGACAGGATTTGTTGGTCGGGTTCATCTTTGGGCAACGTTTTTTCCTGCGCGGCCAGATAATGCAACAGCTCGACGCGCTGCAGAGCCGACAGTTCGCAGAGCGTGGTTTTTGCCCCATTAAACTCAAACAGTTCCGTTTTTAAAAACATGCTCGCTCCGTTATGCCGCCGTGACGGTCAATGTGCAGATAGCTACTTTCTGGCCATTATTGGTCATCACGATGATTTGTGTAGTGCCCACTTTGAGGCCCTTCGCTGTGACTGTATTACCCGATACCGTCAGCGTGGCGACGGTCTGATCTGCAGACGCAACATTAAACGAGCCGTTTGTCGCCCCGTCAGGAAGAACCGCCACAGTTATCACCGCATTTTGTCCGACCACCACGCTGGTTGTTGACGGCGTGACGGTAACGCCGGTCACCGGTAAAGCGGCGGTCTGATTGCTTTCGGCCAAAGCAGGTTTGCCCGTATTGGTGATCTTTACCGTCCGGGTAATCACCTCTTTTACCGGGACCGCCTTACCTAGGCTACTGATCCAACCACGGAAGACATCGACAGCAGTATTGGGATAACGGATTTTGTACCCGCGCACCGTGCCATCGTAAAACCAGTTAACCAGATCCTGCTGGCCGCTTTCTCCTGGCTTCCAGGCCAGTGTAAAAGATGTGTCGCCGGAGGATTTAGCCCCCTGCGCTGTGCCGTTCCAGTCGGCGTCGGCATCATCGAGATATGTGTCGTCATAGGATTCGGCCGTCATTTCACCCGGCGTCAGCTCCTTGATTTTTGCCAGCCGTGTCCAGTCCTGATCCGATAACGGATTGGCATAGGGATCACCGCTGCCGGTGTAAATCCAGAGTGTTGTGCCCGCGCCTTTGGTCGGTTCGAGTTGTGTGGTCATAAATTCCTCACATTATGTAAGTCAGGGTGTAACGCAGGTCAGCGGAGCCCCACGTCGACATTTCATCATCGCGCTGATACTCATAGCCTTCGGGCGTGATGTTTTCGATAAGGTCTGAAAGTGCCGGGATGTCACCCACTACGGGGTAAATGTTTTGTTCCATCCACAGGTCGAGATCGGTGTCAGGACTCACCGCCTTAAGAAATACCTCGACGTGAAGCGTTGCCCGCCACTCATCTTCATCAAGGGTTTCGCCGGTGGGTTCAGCACCGGAAAGGTAGACAGCTACGGCAGGCAGGTCTTCAGCGGTAAGAAAACTTGGGCGACCGTCATACCAGGTGACGGAAGGATCGGTCACCGAAAGTTTCAGCGCATCCAGCACGGCTTTGCGGATTTTGGGGTGCTTTATCATCGTTTAATGATCAGCCTCAGTTGATTTTTCAGGGCGGAAGCCATTTCTTTCGGCATATCGCTTTGCATCAGGCGGTTTGTTTCCACCGTATAGGCGTTGGTCAGCGGCGTCGTCAGGGGGATTTTCACCACGTCAATCGGGTACCGGCTTTTCCCCGAGCGCTGGAGAACGTGCCAGCGTCCGTTGGCAAGCTGCTGAATAAAGGCGTCGCGGAACGTGAAGCGCCCGATTTTCAGCACGCTGCCCTGCCCGCGCACGTTGCCCTTACGACGGGAGATACGCATTTGCGCGGCCCCGAGCTTGATGGCGGGCAAGTTGCCCCGGTTGATTTTTAACGTGGCGACCGGTCGGTTCATCGTGGCCTTTTTCAGCTTTGCGCGCTGCATGACCAGCTTTCTCGGCACCTTCGTTTCCTTCGATACCGACGAACTGCTCCGGCTGATGGCCCGCCCCGCCACCCGGTTCACGGCCTGCGCCGAGGCGCGGGGAACGGCGGTCTTACTGATGTTGTTCAGATTACTGATCGCCTGTTCAAGCCCTTTGATGGTCATGTGCTCCCCTTTATTCCAGCCAGATTTGCGGCTTTCCGTTAAACACCTGATGGCGGGTGACGATGTAACTTTCGCCCTGATACATCACCTGATCGTTACGGTGAGGCCGGTAAGCGGCAGAAAAAATCACCACGGACAGGCCATCACCGCTGACCGGCCCCATTTCGGGCAAAAAGTGGCTTTCAACGCCGGTAAGCGCGGCGCCGTTAATCACCACGTCTCGCCCAAAGCGCGCGACGGTGGTGGCATCCATCCGCGCCGCCAGCGCATCGAACGGGTTAGGCATTGATTTTGACTTCAACGACGGTCGAGCCTGCACCGGCCTGTTCCCACGCGATCCCCGCCGCCACGGCATCCGCCGCCGCCAGCTGGATTTCCCCGTCCGCGATATACACTTTTGTCCCCGCCGGAATGGCGTCGGCGGAGACTTTCGGCAGCAGGAATACCCCTTCCGCCATGCCCGTACCGGTTTCATTCGGGGCAATATCCACCAGTGAGACAACGAGCAGGGAACCCAGCACCACGGGGGCGCCGCTCTCAATCACCGCCTGACCGGTATTGGTAATGGAAATGGTCTGCCCTTCCTGCACAAAATTCTTAGCCATAACAAAGCTCCATACGCCCCGCGAAGGGGCGAATTTTAGGTATAAAAAAAGCCCTTACGGGCGTGAAGGTAACGCGGGGAAATGTTACTGGCCGCTGGACTTGACCAGGCCGCGGTAATCCAGCGGCGCCACGCCGGCGTCGATGCGCACTTTCGTCGCGATGCCGTCGGTATTGAAGCCTTCCTGCTGGTCGATGTACGGCAGCTCGACCCCGTTCAGGTAAGCCACCTCGATGGTGTCCATGCCCTGCGCCGCCGCCAGATACCAGGCTTTCGCGCTGTTATCATCGAGGCGTGGCTCACCGATAACCGTCGCAAAGTTCTGGATCGGGTTGATGATGCCGGCGTTCACGTCAGCCCCTTTCACGCTGGCTGATTTGATCGTCTGGTTGGCGACCGTCTCAAGCGCGGTCGGCACCAGCAGGAAGGCTGGGCGAATGTTCAGGGTGCGCCCGGTGGTCGGCTCTTTCTGCACGCGCATCAGCTGGCGAGCCGCATCCAGAGTTGTGACGTCAATGGTGCCGGTTGCCAGGTTTTTGTGATCGCTGCTGAACAACGCCTTGCCGTCGGATAACTTCGGGTTGCCGGTGAGCACGGCGTAGACCAGATCGCCGATGGTGGCCTTCGCCGCGCGCCCCATTTTCATCGGCACGTCGGTCAGCTGGTTCAGATCGTCATTGATGATGGCCTGACGGGTAATGGAGAAGATTTCACCGTAGGTGGCCAGCGCAATGGTTTCGCTATTATCTGCGGTGGTCACGTATTTGTACTCCGCCCCTTCGCGCACCTTACGCAACGACGGGAAGCCGCCCATGCCGACGCGGTGTGCCGTTTTAAAGTCGGAGAGCTGCCCTTTCTTCGTCCAGGCTTCGAAGGTCTCTTCCGACTCTTCCCAGCCCTGCAGCAGGGACTTATTCGCCACGTCCAGCAGGATATTGCCGAAGTCAGAGGTGCTGTGGGTCAGGGAAAGGCCGACCATCTGCATCGGGTTGAACGCCCCCACGCTGACGCCGCGTTCGGTCAGCGACATGCGCGCATATTCGCGCAGCGTCATGCCATTGTAGACGTTGTCGTTTTGGCGGTCCTCATAGCCCGCGCGCGCCATCAGCGCCTGACGGATACCGTCGCCGGTAAAGTTACCGTTCCCTGCGTAGATGTGCGCATTGCCGCCGTTTTTATTCGACGGACTGGCGTCTTTGCCCAGCATGACCAGCAGCTTGTCCTTGGCCTGCTCGACCGTGCAGTCGATGTCTTCGATGCACGTCGCCTGCAATTCCTGATGGCGGCCGCCGAACATCGCGAACAGGTCTTTGATCCCCGTGACGCGCTGTTTCTGTGCCGCAATCACCTGATTACGAATGGTATTTTCATCCAGCGCGGCGGGGGCAGGAACAACCGGGGCAGCGGGCGGACTCTGCGGCGCCGGCGGGTTCTGGGTGGTCGCTTTCGGCTTAGTGATCATGTTTTTCAGTGCGTTTGGCATAGCGTCGAATTCCTCGATACGTTTTGAATTAATGCGGGCCATTGCCTGCACCGCGGTAGAGATCTGGTCGGCAAAACCGTGCTCAAGGCATTCCTGAGCGGTCATCCACGTTTCCTCACCCAGCATCAGGGAAAGTTCGTCGGAGGTTTTACCGGTTTTTTTGGCATAGGACGGGATCAGCACGGCCTCGACCTTATCCAGCAGGTCGGCGTAGTCGCGCATGTCGTTGGCGTCGCCGCCGGTGATCCCCCAGGGTTTGTGGATCATCATCATGGCATTTTCAGGCATGATGATGGGGTTGCCCACCATCGCAATCACCGATGCCATCGAGGCGGCAAGGCCGTCGATATACACGGTTTTGCTGGCCGTATGGCTGTTCAGCAGGTTGTAAATGGCAATGCCGTCAAAGACGTCGCCCCCCGGTGAATGGATATGCAGGTTGATATGGTCGAGGTCGCCCAGCGCTTTCATGCTGCTGGCAAACTGGCGGGCCGTCACGCCCCAGTAACCAATCTCGTCGTAAATATAAATATCGGCGGTCTTATCACCGCTGGCCTTCATGCGGAACCAGCTTTTATCGCCCGCCGAGGCTTTGGGTGACACACTCAGTTTATTTCTTGGATTCTTGCGCACTGGCTTCCCCTTTATCGTTTGCCGGATCCGTGTCGAAGACCAGATCTAACGCTTTATTTTCGTCGACTTCCGCCTTGCGGCGGCGTTTTACATCGCCCGGATTAGCGCCGCGCGCCCGGATCCAGTCACCTTCCGTTGCCGCCCCGCCGCGCAAAAGCACGCGCCACGAATTGGCCTCTTTCATTGGGTCAATCCACGGCATGACCGGTCCGCTGTACACGGCGTTAAACAGCGTCGCCGTGTCCACGTCGGGGGGCACGTTGATCACGCCCGCGGTGATGGCCATCTGCAACCAGCTGCGGTACATCGGGCGGGTCACGGCGGCGATAAACGCATCCTGAAGAATGCCGTACCCTTCAAAGGACTCGACCAGCTCCTGACGCTGGGAGCTGTAGGTACCGTTATAGTTGCGGGAGATGCTGGAAAAGCTGCTGCGGCTGCCGGCGGCCACAGCCCTGAGCTGACCGTTGCGGAACGTCTCAAGGTTAGGATTGGGACGGTCTGATTTAATCATCCCGATCTCTTCACCCGGCGCCAGCTCATCGAAAAGCATGCCGGGTTCGATGTTGAGCTCACGGGGACCTTTGTCATTACCTTCGTCGCCGTATGTCTGGCCGTCGCCTTTTTTCACGTACATGCCCAGCGCGGCGGCAATGCGGGCGGCGGTCAGCTCAGAATCTTCGTACTCCTTCAGCGCACTCAGGCGGATAAGGATGCCGGAGAGCAGGCTATTGCCGCGCACCTGATGAAGACGGCGCATGAATTTCAGGTGCATCATGCCGTCTGCGGCGATTTCTTTGGTGTTACCCAGCGCCACGCCGGAGGTCACCAGATTCTTATACACGACGTACTTTGTCGGGCATCCCCAGCTGTTGAGATAAATACCCTGGCAAATCCCCCTGCCGGTATCGCTCATCTCAAGCGGAATGTAATCCGGCTCCAGCGCCTCGACCCAGAAGGGGATGTTGGCCGTGGGCGTCAGTCCGGGTGCGGTCCCCCGAACCATTTGCCCGAAAACCTCGCCGTCGCGCAGCCAGGTTCGCGCCATCAGACGCTCAAGGACCGGGCGGGTAAACTGCCCGGTAACGTCGGGAGAAATAGACCACTCCGCCCACGCAGCACGTATTTGTTTGGACAGGTCATCGGCCACCAGCCCAGTTTTCAGGATAGGCTGAGGATCAACAACGATGCCCCGCGCGCCGACGATGCGCTCTTCCAGCTTATCCAGCAGGCCGATCACCAGATCGTGATTATTGTCTAGCCAGCGCGCCTGCTCGCGGATCGAACGTCCGGCGAACTGGGTAAGCTGGTTGGCATTGCGGTTTTCGCGCTTCGCCCGGTGCGTGCGCGTCGGTAATGCCGCCTCGTAGGCGTTTATTGCCACGCGTGAACGCAGGCGGGATGCCTTCCAGCCGGGTGAAAAAAGGCCAATTGCGTCATCAATCAGGCTCATCGCGGGAACCTCGCCAGCCGGTACTGCGGTCGCCCGCGCTGTGACGCCAGCAGCGTGCTGAGTCGTCGCTCCCAGACGTTTCGCCCCTTCTGGATTTCGCTCAGGTTCTCCATCGTCATGGACTGCCCGTTGAACGTGATGGATTTCCCCTGCAGAACGGCGCGCTCGGCGGTCATATACTGCTGGATCATGTCTTCAATATCGGCCTGATTCATACCCAGCCTCCTGATGTCGATGGCGCCCAGGCAGAAGGTTTATCCTCTGTCTTGGCGCGGGTTGGTTTCGGTTTTGGATGGTTACTGCGGGCTGGCAGGGCTGGCGGTTCTGACTGCGTGCTCGGTGTGGATTGTTCAATAGGCTGCGCCCACGAAGGCGGTTTTCCCCAGTTTATCCGCTCATATCCTCGCAAAATCACCAGTGCATGGGCATAAACCATCAGGTCGAACGCTTCATTGGCCCCCTTGCCCGGCTTAGTCCACTTCCCGTCAGCGCCCCGTTCTTCATAGGTCAGTTCGTCATAAAACCACTCCCCCAACCAGTCAGGAAAGTGGACGTAGTTAGCCCCCGGCGTATCGCGCTGAAGGGCGTTACTGATCCGGTCTTTGAGCATGTTGGTCTGCAGAAGGTAAAGCGGCACGTCACCGCGGGCCTCCGCCCGGCGGTTTGGTCGGTCGGTATTGTCCGGCAGTGACTTGGTGATCAGCTTGCTGCGGGTGGTGCTGTCCCCTTTGAAGAGATAAACGCGCTTGTGCACGCCATCGCGGCGGCATTGGCGCCAGAACTCATATGCATTGCCGGTGACACCGTCTTCACCGCCGGAGTCGACCGCCATCGCCAGCACGGGCAGAGAAACGTCCGGATTGCTGTTGAGTGGCCACTGCTTATCCAGCACGTCCGTGCGCAGCAAATCCCAGTCTTCCAGATAGCCAGCCGGGTCAATCGGCAAGCTTTCGCCGTTCGGCCCCGTGCGCATCGACTGTTTAATGTTGTATCGGTCAACGACCCAGCGCTCACCGTGGGCGCCATAGCCGATCACCTGCACAACGAACCGCCGGTTGCGTCCGCCCTGTACGTCAACGGTCGCCACCAGAAAACGCACCCCGTCAGGCACGGTGCGCTTGGTCACGGTCGAGGCGCGCGCCATCAGGGTTTCGGATTTGCGCTGCTCAACGCTGGACTGAGGGATATAAGGCAGACCCCAGTCAGTATTGATCACCGCTTTAAGGGTTTCTTCACTTCCGTTCGCCTCGTAGTCCTGCTGAGCGGACAGCAATTTGTAGACCAGCTGCGAAAGCGTTTGGTACGCCGCGGCGGGTCCCTCCATCCAGAATGACGCAATGCGCGATCGTCTGGCCGTTCCCGTGACAGTGCCATGACGGTCAATCTGTTCACCGTCGCGAAGCCAGACACCTTTCTGATTAAGTGCGCGCTTCTGCCCTGCTGTAATTTTTCCCCGGCAATGCGGACACTCTATGAATGCCGCCTCGCTGGCGACCACAGGGTCGGCAATATTCTGATAACCCTGCACTACGTCTTTCGCGGGCTGGAAGTGTTCGCCGCAGTGCGGACAAGGCCAGTACCAGCGTCGGCGATCGCCACGGTTATATAAAGAAAGAATGCCGGTGGTCGGCGGCGCCTCATGCAGTGAACTGCGGCGCCATTTGGTATCACGAATATCGCGACCCGGTGAGCTCTCCACCAGCGTCATGCCCGAAGACATAAATGTCGTCGTACGTTTTGAGGCCAGCGTAAAAGCGTCCCCCTCACCGTCAATATCTTCGGGGAATCGGTCATAGTCCGTCAGTGCAACGCACTTATAATCGGACGAGGACATAATATTAATAGAGGGCCAGCCGATTTTGAGGTAGTTCCCTGCCCGGAATGTCCGGTCGTATACGTTGTTATCATTACGGCGTGGGCTCAGGCGTTTAGCCACTTCAGGGCTGCTGCGAAAGGTCCGGTCAAGGCGCTTTTTGCTGTGCTCACGCGCCTTCTCTTCCGTCATCTGGATAAGCAACATATCCGAAGGGTCACAGACAACGTTGTAAACAATCCAGCCGTCGATCAGACCGATGGTTTTACCTGTTCGGGACGGACCGACGAAGATCACGGCGTCGTACTCGCGGGATGCCAGGCAGTTCATGGGGTCGACAACATACGGTGCCAAATTCGGATCCCAGGGAACGGAGTTTCCCGCCCCCATCGGCACGCGCATATATTGGCTGACCGCATCGGCAACCAGCATGCGCCGCGGTGCGCGAAGAATGCCCGGTACATCCCTCCGGATGCCACGCGCTGAAGCCCGCTTTGCCATCAGTCCTCCTCAGACGTGTCCTCCTCCGGTTCTGCATCAGTGACCTTCTGCGCAATCTGGTCACGCAGATCATCAATAATATTTTGTATACGCATCACGGCGGACGGCGGTAACGCACAATCTCGCTCGAGTACGTCCGGCAACGTTTCCAGCACCTGAACCACGGCTTTCGCCATCACTGAAAACTCTCTTGCCACATCTTCTGCAGGGATGAGCTGCCCCATGCTTTGTTCAAAGGTCAGACGCTCATTCTCGGCTTTCCAGTGCGCCAGCCGGTCGGACGGCGTCATTTCTGCCACGTCGCCAGAAACCGTCGGGATCATCAATTCGGTTAACACATCGGTGACGGAAAATAATTTCAGTTTCGCGTTACTGCCCGGTGCGGGGTCGACGTTTTTCAGGCGCGCCGCGACCGTCTGCCGATGCACACCGGTGATCCCTGCAAGTTGGTTGATGTTCAGTTTGAGCGAGGCGATTTCTTGGTCCATGATGGTGAACACTTTTTAAACGATTCGACATCTTTGCAATTTCGCATACTGCAAAATCAATAACCTGCACAGATGATGATGATGACCCTAGATCGCGAAAACTAGCCGTTTTCCGCGAGTCCGTCGCCCCGTGGCAAGGCCCCCTGTCGGGAGTACCTTTCATTGCTAATAGTTTCATTTGACACTATAATTCAGGACTGGCATTGCATTGTTACCCGAATTGCACACAGGCGCATATTGGTCACCATCAATAGTGACTTTCATAATGAAGCACCTTTTTATTGACATAAAAAAACCGCCCGTAGGCGGCCTATCTCATAATGCTATACGCCCATCAGGCCAGCGTATTTGCATAAGTTCAGAAATTCGAAACTGGACATCTTGGTTAGCATTCTGGGCTTCCTTCCAAATATCAACCTGATTTGCCACATCTCGACAGAAAATATCTATTTGGAGACTCAAACATCCATGAACCGAATTTCTATGAAGTAAACCTCCTCCCCCTGGTGGGGGGGTGAAAATAAACTTCCTTGTCCTGTCCTTGGTTTCGTGATTCATACCAGAATGCAAGCATGAACATCGAAATGAATAGCAGTCAGCACCGTTAAAACGTAAAGCCTCAGGCATTGTCTCAAGGTCATACAAAGGCTTCAGATGATCGTTGAACCATTTCCTATAGCGTGCCCTACTGCCGGCCATCGGGTTTTCTAAAGCTCCACATATATCTGGCATTGATAACGCCATAAACAAAGCCCCATACCAGTTGCTAGCTTGCAAGCTCGCTCTTATAGAATTAGTAAACTGTTCCATTTTAAAACCGATTAACAAGTTTGCTGAAAGCTTATCTTATTTTATAGAACGTTGTTTGACCACTTCCGCAATATAGCCCTGAAGATACTGGATCACTTGGTCGTCTCTGCTGGTAGACTCTCTGAGACTGAGAACAGCTGATCCACCTGCTGGCGTGAGGTCGATTTGTACTGCATCGCCCAGGCTGCCGGTGCCGGAAGTTGTGTCCCGGATGAGCTGGCTGGTGGCAAGGTTTGCTGCCGCGATCCGCACCCGGCGAGTACCAGCAGCGACATCAGCGCGCAAACGGTCATTCTTGGCCTGTTCATCTGCCATTTCCTTCGTGTGCTTAGCATCCAGCGCCGCCAGCGCGGCCTGTGCCGCTTCGGTTCGCTTCTGCTGGTTGGTCAGGTCAATCACTGCCTGATCGCTTTGTTTCTTCAACGCGGCGGTGTGGGCTTCATTGCGTTTGGAAACGTCGGCGTCCCAGCGCAGCCCTTCAATCCACCAGGCCAGCGCGGCGGCCAGCACAATGGCGACTGCCGTTTTCCAGTAAGCCTTCAGCAGAGCAGTAAACAGCGATGTTTCCACTAGGGGATCCTCAGATGCCTAATGCCTTTTTGGCGACAGCATATCGGGCCTGACGATCAGCCAGACCGTTGTCACCGCCGTTAATGCGTTTGGTCAGCCCCACAAAGTCGCCGGAGTCGGCAAAGCTGTTGCAGTTATTGGCCTTCCAGAACCAGCCCGCCGACCGCGCCGCGTATTCCGGCTGATGCAACAGATCTGGACTTCCGATCAAATCAAGACCCAGCGCGCGCCCACAGGCCAGGTAGTTATCGAGGAACGTGATTTGTTTCAGGCCACGACCATGGAATTTATAACCGTCTCCGGCGGCTTTATTACCGAACCTGCCTGCATAGACGAGGTTAGCAATAGCCTTCTGCCTTTCCATGGGCACATACGGCTCACCAATTTGCCGTCCGAGTTGTTGACGTTGAGAGTCTGTGAGCCGTTTTCCGAAGATTTTTAGACCTTCAACGGAATAGTCGAAAGACTCCCACAGCTTCTTAAAGCCACCAGACTCATGCCCAACCTGAGCAATAAATGCCGCCTGACGTGCTGGAGTAGAAATATCGAATTCAGCCATCGTTGATACCAGGTGCGGATACCAGCGCGTGGCTAAGTCGGCGCTAAGTGAAGCCGCCCGGGTAAATTGGTCTTTTGTCATTGCGGAAGTCTCAGGACTTTAATGATTTTCGCCACGTTGCCGCGCGTGACGAATAACGCGATGCAAATAACGACGTTCAGTAAGAAGATGGCTAAGCGCGTACCATCGTAATGATCGAACAGGAAGCGCAGCGGGACATGGCCGTAAATCAGGATCAGCAGGTAGGCCAGCCACGACGCCCAGCGGCGATGTGTGGCCCCATTCTTTCGAAAGAAGCTCAGCCGGATAACCACCAACGTACACACCACCACGTTCAGGATTACCAGCGGGTCATTTATTACCACTTTGCCCCCTCCACCGATCAATCAGTGATGTTGGGTTCTTTGCCCGGTTGCTGGCGAACGTAAGCAGTTGCACCGCCAGTGCGGAGATGATCACCGCTCCCAAGGCATCCAATGGTTTATCAGGGTAACTGAGCCAGACAGCCAGCTTAGCGCCAGCAACACCGGCACCGAGCAGGCCACACATGAATGAAACACCAAAATACGAAATGCGACGCCACGCTGACAGGTCAACGGCTGACGTGACGTAGAACACAGCGCCAGCAAAGGCACCGAACACCACGCCGTAATCCAGACCGGTGAACCAGCCGAAGACACCGACGGTGGCAAGCGCCGCTGAAGCAGCTGAAGCTGAAACCGGCTCGGACATTGATAAACCCCTTATCGCTGTAGGTGTCCTCACAACCGAATTGAGGGCATAAAAAACCGCATAAATGCTTCGGATGATGAATTAAAAAGAAATTTATGATAAATCAGTGCTAACAATACGAAAAATCTTAAAAAAGGAAGAGTCTATGAAAATCACTTGGGTTTTGGGTTTGGTTTTAATGAGTGCAACCCTGACTGGTCATGCAGAAGCCCAAAAAAGCTTTCCAGGTTGGACCTACTCAAATAGCACTGAGGATTCTGATTATTATGTCAAAGATCAATCGGGAAATTTGGAAAATGGCATCAGGTCTATGCTCGTTCAGAACGTTCCCAAGGCTAATAATAATGATAAAACAGTGAACTATAGAAAGTTCACAATTTTGGATAAGGACTGCCAAAACGGCTATGGTGCCGTCACTCTTTATACTCCTTCGGGAGAGTTCGTTGCTAAACTTGATTATGTTAAAGGTGGTAACAGTTTAGCTTCGGGCATGGCGGATATACTTTGTATGGTTAAGTTTGCGAAATAATATGTTCTTATTACGCCTCGCCTGCTCCAGGCTTTACCAGTTCATACTCCTCGACATTCAAATCCAGAAACAACAAAACCCCGCCAAAATGGGGTTTTGAGATTGTCTAAGCTTTGTGACTACGTGACCACTCTTAACACGTTACAACGTTTTTTGCGTACGCATTAGTGGTTTTATGAAAAATATTCTCTATATTAGTGTTACTGAAGAATATTTCACCCCTAACAAAATTTCTAACTAATAGTTTCAAGTTGGGATTATAAGAAAAACATTTATATACAAAGGATTTTTATGTCAACACAGCAAGAAGATATTGCTATCCACCATTTGGTGATGCATGTAATGAACAAAGAGCAACATGGGATCCCAGAGCTTCTTCCCTCTCCTAATGAGAAGGCAGTACGTGAAGCCTCAAGGCGGTTAATTAATGATATTACTGCCAAGTACTCTGGCCGGGCAGGCAAAGGGTATGGGCGCTTTGAAGATGATCGCGATAGCTATCCTATGGGAAACATAGCAAGCGATTACTTTGTCTCTAAAACGCAAGATTTCTATAACATAAGTGTGCGAATGCTAAACCATTTAGGAGACAGAGCAAATAGTGAACAAATGTCTACAGGTGGTTTTGTGCTAATCGCTCATATTGAAATAGCAGAACATCATTACCTTTTAGTAGCATTGCTGACTGCCACACTCGGCTCAATTGTAAAAGACTTCGATGTGGAAGATAGTGAGTATTTGGATATTTCAAAACTACGAGTTGCAGGAAGGATTGACCTAACCTCTTGGCAGGATGAAAAAGAAAGATATATAAGTTTCTTAAAAGGGCAAAATACTGTTTCTGCATATTTTAAAAAATTCCTGGGTTGTAATGACATACTCATTGCAAAAAAAGAAACTGAAAAATTAAGGGATGCACTTAGAGAATTTGTCAGCGAGAATAATATCGAAGGTGACGAAAGGGAAGAATTTTTAAACAACGCTCATAATCAATTACAGACTCTCAGCAAGGCTGGTACGCCTTTTGATATATTAACTTTTGCTAATGAACTCTGGCCTTCAGACCCAGAATTATTACTTGAAAAGTTATCGAATGAAGACCTTCAACTTTCAGATGGCTTTGTGCCAGATGGTAATGTTATTCGGGATCTGGTAAGCTTTAAGGGTAAATCACAACATTGGAGCTTGAAATTTGATAGGGAAGCTCTATTGGATGGGTCAGTAACCTATGATAAAGATCATGATCGCTTAATTTTATCTCAAATACCAGAACCGTTAAGAAAAGAACTACTATCAGAGACAGAAGAAAACGAAGAAGAAGATGAATAGAACCTTTGAGCATCTTGTTACATTATACAAAGATATTGTATTTGATTCAGATGCTTCTGAAGGTCATTTGCTGCTTAACTCTCAAGAAAAATGCGATATCCTAAATGATATCCTCCCTGAAAGCGGAGACTTTGGCGTTTCTCTTGAACAAGGCACTATTGCTTTGGGTGAAACGGTCTTACTCAATGTACGACCGCCTCGTTTCAATCTTGGTAAATTTTACCGAAAGTTTTCCGATTTTTTAGAAAACCCGAAAAACCGAATCAAAGAACCTAAACGATTTTATATTAGTGGCTTGGATTATTATAATAAAGATACTATCGAACCTGCTTCAATAAAAAAATATAAGCTTGTTCTTAAGTTAATAAACTTACTTAAAGAAAGTGCAGCTTATCTCGATGAAATAAATTGCGATCTGGTTTTTTTTGACTCTTCGGTATTGAAGATTCCTGTTATTTATGATGCTCATAATTTAGATTTATTAAACGTAGATATAGTAAACAAACTTTTCTCTATGTTCGCGGAGGACATGCACCGTGAGCAAAAATTAACAATTCTTGGTAATAGTATTAAGTCTCTTTGCGAGAACACACCCAAATCTTCCAGTTTCAACTATTTGCTCAATAACATTTCACAATTGAATGAACACTTTGAAAAAGGATATAAAGTTTTCGTATCTGGTTTTTCATATGAAAAAGTCGTTGATCAGTTAAGGACTGCGAAAGTTGAAGAGATGGGAAAGATCCACAAAACATTTTCAGATATACAGAATCATATTTTAGGCATTCCAGTTGCTACTGTAATAGTCGCAACTCAATTAAAACACACAACAACATTCGACGGTCAAGCTATCATTAATAGTGCAATAATGATCGGATGTATTGTATTTTGCTTCTTAGTGCTACTTGTTTTATGTAATCAGTGGCAGACGCTTAATGCAATCAAAGAAGAACTAAAATATAAGAAAAATCAGATAGATAGAGATTACAATGTGCTATCTGGGGATGTTAAAGGTACCTTTGAAAATTTATTCTCCAGATTAAGGCTGCAAAAGATTGCACTTTTCTCTGTTGGATTGATAATGATTACTGGAGGCGTGTTAACGTCCCTTGCATACTTATATTTCACTGATGCCGCCTTTTCAAAAATGCAGTATTTCATTCATATTTTAAAATTATGGCTATCTTAAGGCGTTGATATTTAATCAACGCCATTGATTAATTCAAATTCATAATATTTCAATCAAGCATGCACATCACACCATGAATAAAACCTTCTGCAGTTTGCATTTTTTTTCTAATCGTACCGTCTGAACACTTACGCCTTTTGGCAATTGTCCTGAGTGAAATATTAAATACATAATGAAGTATTACTAACTCGTATTCTTCTTTTTTATATTTCTTTAACTTAGAGACACACCCATCAATCATAATGCCTTCATCATCGCAGCATTGTAAACGTGACTTAGAAGTTTGTGGCAAAAGCCCTTTAAATCCTGCCGCAATAGGGGAAAAATCAACGCCACTATTATCGCTTGCTGCCCAAGCTCCCCAAAGTTCTAAAGTCTCATGAATATCACGCATTATTCTCTCCACACTTATTTTGTTTTGCCGGTAGCGATAACACCCATCGCCAGCGCGCGGTCTAATGTCGTCAGTAACAGATGTTCCTGTGTACCGTGTTCGTTTTCCCAATCCTGGGTATTCGTATGAAGTGAGTCATGACACCGTCTGCACAGCGGGATCACGAACAGGTCATGCGCTTTTGTTGCCATACCCCCAAAGCCATTGCCGGTAATGTGGTGCGGATCATCAGACCCGTTGCCACAGGCACAACATGGCTGGCGCTTTACCCATTGGGTGTATTTCGTGTTTTCGTACCGGCGGCGTTTCGGGCGCAGCATGAAGGATTCAGGGGTTTCCGGATCAACGGCCAGCGCCAGCACAGGTTTGATGTTGCTCGCCAGCACTTCACGTGGTTCGCGTTCGCCGGGGTTGATATCGGATTCCTTCAGCTGTTCGCCAGGCGGCCGGTATCTCATCCCCAGCGCCTCGCAGATAATTTCCTCCGGCAGATGGGACGCCAGACCGTTACTGATTGCCCACCAGCAAAGCTCCGGCAAAGTCAGTTGGTGTCCGGCAGGTAACCGGGAGCGTGCACGGATCATCTCAGACACAAATTCAGTGGCGTTCGCCCGGGCCGCTGCATCAAGTTTCACGGATCCTTTCCCGTGATATTCGTTGTCATGGGACCAGCACAGGGACACCACGCCACGCCCACGGCGAGACTGAACCAGTTCGTGATGATGGTACTGGCCGCCAAAGTCGGTGCATTGGCAGCAGCGATTGCGCTTAACCCACAATGTCAGGCCATCCCACCCGCCAACCAGGTTGATAATCGGCTCTGATGTAAGAAATATTGCAAGGCGTGGATCACGTGATAACGGCTGAGCCTCTACCGGTACAAGTCCGTCTGCCACGCCCCGCAGGTCAGCCGGCTCATCGGTGATCAACAGGCGTTTCCCGCTGAAATGCTGCAGCAGGTCGCCCGGCGGCCGTAACAGCACGATCCCCAGATCCCGCTGCGGGTATGGTTTCAGTAATGCTCTCACGCTGGGTTCCCCTGTCTCTGTCGCAGATAGCCAGCCCACAACCCGGCAACCCATTCAACACCCTTCGCCGTGAAGCGCGCCTGACGGAATGCATGTTGGCTATTCAGGCTTGTACCGGTTTTCACCTCAAATCGCCCTGCCTCTAAATGATTGGCCTTTGGCGTCAACTGGCCTTCCAGCCGGTAAACAATGTCTTTCTCGAGCAGGAACATCCTGAATTCAGGTTCTTTCGCATGCAGCAATTTGCAGACCGCGCGAAATCCCATAGATCCCTTAGCCATGACGTACTGATCAACGAATTCCACTTTCGGGGCCGCCAGCGCCAGCTGAGATTCAAGTGCCTGTTTTTCATCGGCCAGATCAGCAGCCAGGCGGAGAGCCTCGGGCAATGACTGGGGTAACTGGTTTTTCAATTCCAGCTCCTGCCAGCGGTCAACTACTGCCGCGGTGAACTCGGGCGACAGCCGGGCAACCAGCACCAGCGAATCGCGCTTATTGAACCAGTACTCCTGATATTCTTCCCCGTTCTGTTCGTGTTGATAGGGGGTGTGCTCCAACGGCGCGCTTAAAATACCAGCAACTACTAGCCGTTCTGCCGACCGTTTGACATTGCTGTGCTTACTCTGCACCAGCGCAGCAATCTCACGGCTCGACATCGTTACCACTTTTCCTGACAGCAAACTGTTCGACATACTCACTCCACACGTTAAACCGGCTGCACCCCGGCGGTTTTGAAATCAGTAATCGTTATTTCTGCCTTACCATCTTTGATAACCGGTCCCCACTCGACCAGCATTCGTTTCACCTGGCTGTCGTCTTTCCAGATCCCCGCATGGGTCAGGCCATCAAACAGCGCCTTCTGGAAATTATCTAAATCGCGTTTCGCCCTGGTCGGTGGAAACAGAACCAGATGCACATCCAGTTCAGACAGCAGCGCCGGTGGCCGGCAGCGCAACTGCTGATAAATCGCCGCCAGCGCATTTGACCGGAAGATCCGCCCGCGCTCGCTGATCAACACGCCTTTTCTGGTGGAGCGCCAGTAACCGTTGACGCTTGGCGGGAATGGCAAAATCAGTCTCATAAGCTTCAAACCTCCATCTGCAGTTGCATGTTGAAGCGGTCCCGGATTTCGCAATATTCCAACGTGCCGGTGCTGTTATAGGATTCGATGCGCTCCGCCAACACATATGCGCGGGTTTCTTTTGACTGAGGTGAATACGTCCCTTTCCAAGCACTATCAATTCCGATATTGCGCGCAATGTTGGTACTGTCAGCTGACGCCAGTGGCAGTTTGGTGAAGATGTCCTTATTCAGCATGCGGAGGCCATGCAGTTTAGTAATTGGCCGGCTGTGAGCATCAACTACATGACGAATGATGTCCTTCATACGGGCCACTGCTTTAAGCGGTGATTTCACGTCATACTCACCGCAACTGCCAATGGCTACACGCGGGTACTCATGGCATAGTCGGATAAAACGCTCTTCACTTTCATTCATGTGCCAAACCGGGCACCCGATGAATTTGCCGTGTGGCCACTCAGCCAGCAGGGCATCATTCTCCGCCGCTCCGCCGTCGATAACGTCCGGAATGACCGCGAAATCGAGACCAGGATGATTCTTCCAACGCTCCACGAATCCGTAATAATCGGACCAGTCGATTTTGTTTTTGCCTGCCTTCTTCCAAATTGAGAACGCACCGTTGTCCAACGCGAATGACTGACAGATTTCCGATGCCAAACCAATCTGGCTCGAATTCGCAAAAGAGATAAACGCATGCCCAACTGACCATGCTTTCATTGCGCAGGTATCAGGGGTAATAGGTCCGCCGTGATAGTGGATCATCAGTTCATCTCCCCTGCTTTAAGCAGGCTGCTCAGCACAGAGTCAGCATGTTCCCGCGCAGCGGTGTAATCAGTGGGATGCAGCTCCCCCTCCGGGGAGACTGATTTTAACCAACCGCGATAGGCATCAAGCCAGATTTTCTGGAATTCATTCATCAGCAATCACCTTCACTGAATGGGCGATACGGGCGGCGGCAGTAGTCAGATGGTCAGGATCGAGCTCAATACCAATAAAGCTGAACCCATCGAGAATGGCGGCTTTACCGGTGGAACCGGAACCCATAAACGGATCCAGAACTGTGCCACTAGCGGGGGTAATCAGGCGGCAGAGATAGCGCATCAGTTCGCAGGGTTTAACGGTTGGGTGAGCATTACGTGCGCCAGATGTTCGCCCAGCGCCAGCACGCGGATCATTGAGACCTGCGCTTCCCTCTACGCGGCCGCCGGTCATTTCAGATGCTGTGACCGGCACAAACCGTTCCATTCCTTCATCGCGTTCTGTCTTCGTGACCTTCGCGCAGTAGAAGAATCGGGCGGCTGATCTGATGATCTCTACTCGAGCGGCATGTTCGCGCGGCGCGTTCATATCGCCATAACAAACGCGTGCAGGCCGGGATTTTCCCGTAGTTTTCAGGTCGCCTTGTTGCCCTTTAGCGTCAGGGAATGCAGCTATCACCTCTTCACTACCGTCATGAATGACGTTTGCAGGCCAGCGGCCAAGCTGCCCTGGTTGCCATTCGGCGCAGTCTGGCGCTTTATCATCTCGAACATGCGATAGAAGTGCGCCAGCGCCGCCAGTCAGGGCCTCTTCCGTCGGAACGCGGGAGATATCGATGTGCAGTGCGCCGGTACCGAACTGTTCGACGTTAGTCTCAACATTCCCGATCAGCGGTTTGCGAGCCATGACGATCGGTTCATGCGCGGGCTTAAGTGCGGTACCCATCCCGGCGTTTTCGCCCTGCAGGTTTTTAGACTTCGGAAAGCCACTGCCGTAAATCCACATCAGTTGGTCGCGGATCTCGAAACCGGCGTCTTCAATGTTCACAACGAGACGGTGATAAGTGCGTGAGCCACCGAAGGCCAGAAGATGCCCGCCAGGCTTTAGAACGCGCAGACACTCGGCCCACTGATCAACTGTTGGCACCTGATAATCCCACTTACTCCCCATGAAATTCAGGCCATATGGTGGGTCAGTGACAATCGAATCGACGCTGTTGTCAGCCAGACCGCGCAGGACCTCTTCACAACGACCAACATTCAGCTGATAGCTCATTGCGCCCCCTGCTTGCGAGAGGCCTGATTCAGCAGAACAAGCTTTGCTGAATCACCAGTTGAGAAGAAAGCCTGAAGCATGCCGGTGAAATGGGTATAGGTGACCCAGCCAGTTTGCTTGAAACTTTTCAATCCACTGATTGCATGTAGGGCTTGGTTTTTATCCGCAAAAATAATTGCAGGCCCGAGGAAAAATTTGTGATCAATTGCGGGTGTACTAAGAGCTGACTTAATAGCGCAGTACGCATAGCAGAAGCTGTCAGCACGAAGCATGATGTCTTCATGGGCTTCTTTCGCCTGCATAGCCTGAAGTTCGGTATTTATCTCACTTCGTAATTTCATGCTGCTTTCACTCCCTGCTGGCGCTGGGCGCATTCTTTCCAGATGCGGTTCCAAGTGCTGATCGCGAAATCACTACGCATACCGCGCACGCTTGCCTTACTTGCCTCGGTACAAACCAGTTTTTCCAAATCACTCGGGGCTTTGGCCGCCGCAACGCCACTGATGAACCTGCGGTAAGCTGAATCACGCTCTGAGGTATCAACAGCTACTTCACCGCGATCCCACTTCCCGTTTTTGCGGGCTGGTCGGCCTGCACGATTCCATGCGTTGGCTCCCTCGAGGTAGCCAGGGAACTTTGAAGGCTGGAACAGCGTGGACGGTCGCAGGTACTCGGCCATTTCCAGATCGCCGCCCCACTTGGCATGCATGTAATCAACGGTCAGTTGCTGTTCTTCACGGGTGAAGCCTTCACGCAGTCTGGCGCGGATATTATCCAGAGAGGATTTGCTGACCTGATAGCGTGAGCCGGTGGTCTGGTTCAGGTAATTCAGAACCTGTTTAGCCTGATCAGTAATTTCGACTTCTGCGTCGGTCTGCGCAGCAGGCTGACAAGGGGTTTTAATATCTGATGGATCTTGTTTTGAATTTACTAACGGATCCCCCCCAGATTCTGGCGGGTGAAAACCGGTATTCGTGCTCGATTTTGATGCGTCGGATTTTGACCGGTCAGATTTTGATGCGTCAGATTTTGATGTGTCAGAATCTGACGGTTCAGCAGCAGCACGAAGCTTAGCGATATTCAGCTGGTACATGTTCGATGTGTTGCGGTTTCCCTTTCGGCGCTGGGTGCTGGTGATCCAGCCGTCAGCCTCAAGTTTGCCAAGCGTTGTACGCACAGTGCTTTCACCGGCACCCAGCTGGCGGGCAATCGTAGTGATAGACGGCCAGCACAGGCCCTCGTCAGAACTGAAGTCAGCGAGGCGCGCCATAATGGCCACCGCCGATATTTTTAAACCGGCAGCAGCGCAACCATCCCAGACATATGCGGATAACTTAACGCTCATAGGACCCTCTTAAACTTTCGCCGGAATTGTTCAGTAGGCTGTGCGCACTCATGCGGGTAACCGGCGCGCATGAAGATGACGCGATCCCCTGCTCTGTCGAAGCCCACGACGTGTACCACAACGCCCCGCCAATCCTTGTAGTTCCGGTCCAGCTTCTGGATTTCTTCAGACATGCGCTCACCTTCCGGCTGTGCTCACAGACATAACCTACCCACCACGCAGCGAACTGGTAGTTGCAGGGGATCCAGCGGTTACCTATCATCACTTCATACGAAAGAGAGCCAGCGGCCCCGCCTGTCGCAACACAGCGGATTTGCGGAACGCCAGCTTTTATGAGTAGACTGTTCATGCGTTAATTACTCCACACGATTTGTTAATGCGCCGACGCCTCGGGACTGCACTCCTGAGGCGTCAACCCTTTCATGCAAAGCCACAACTGACTTCACGTACTCATCGCGGGCAGCCAAATGCTTACGATGCAGAGCCATAATTTCGGCCTTTTCGTCCTGGTCAATAACGCCATCATCTGCAATTGACGCATTGATTTGCTGATCAACCTTCCCGCTCTTTGCCGCTACCTTTACCCCTTTGATAAACAGATCAACGTGGTCCAGTTCGTCACGATTGGGGATTTCAACGAAAAAGCCTCCCCGGCGCTGAGCAAAATAATCCGCCAGGTGGTTGGTACCGCTGATGTCTTCCATCGCTTCCAGCTCAACAATTTCGAAGAACCGGCAGCCGTTTTTTTCGTACAGGTTGTTGTTGAACTGCGTTTCAGTCATGCCCAGAGCGCCAGCCATTGCCGAGCGTCCGCCGGGATAGGCTTTGCACATCGCTTTAACTACTGATTTCAGGTCTACCATGTTGTTTTCCCTTTGGTAGTTATATTCAGGCGGCTGGGATCATAGAATTCAATTCAGGCCAAATTCCCTGCCAGTCATCTGGATGCAGATCCTTACGGCTTACAGCACCGTCAGAGTTTGTTTCGATAAGTACTGATAAAGCGGGGCCTAATTTTTGTTTCTTACTGATTGCCTTGCGAAGGTATTCAACGGAGGTGCTGCATTTAGCAGCAAAGTCGCGTTGCTCACCGATGCTCAAGGCATTGAGATAAATTCTTAGCGTGTCCATGTTTCCTCCTGAGTTAGTTACTCAAAGTATACTTACAAGTAAACTTTAATCAATACTCACAGGTCATTTACCTAAGAGTAATTTTTAGTAAGATGAAGTCATGAAAGAAGACAATAATTCCGAAATATACGAATGCCGCCGACTTAAACTAAAAGAGTTGGTAGGGCGATTTGAAACGCAGAGAGCCTTTTCTGAGGCTACTGGTATCGATGTTACAGTTGTGTCTCGAATGCTTTACCCTGAAGGCAAGTCCGGAAAGAGAAATATCGGGGAGAAGGCCGTCAGACAAATAGAAGACGCCTTAAAACTCAGTAGAGGCTGGATGGATGGAATATCAGCTGAGAGCAGTAATGTATCGTTTGCCGGTTTTAATTACACGGCAGGTGTTTACCCCGTTATAAGCTGGGTTAGTGCTGGGGCATGGTCTGAAGCTATTGAGCCTTATCATCGAAAAAGCATCGATCGTTGGCTTGAAACTACAGTTGAATGTTCAGAAAATTCATTTTGGCTTGACGTGAAAGGCGACTCAATGACTGCGCCAGCCGGGCTCAGCATACCTGAAGGAATGGTAATTTTAGTTGATCCAGAGGTCGAAGCGACGAACGGTAAATTGGTTGTTGCAAAGCTTGAATCTGACAATGAAGCTACATTTAAAAAATACGTTGAGGACGCCGGGCGGAAATTTTTGAAGGCTCTTAATCCTCAGTGGCCAATGACAGAAATTAATGGTAATTGCAAAATTATAGGCGTTGTCGTTGACGCTAAAATAGCGAACCTGCCATGACTTATCATTGATTCTAAAGGAATAATCATTGATGGAACTTTTAATTATTGCAGCCGTGCTCGGGCTAATCCCGGCGTTTATTGCTCAAAGTAAAGGAAGGTCTTTCGGGGCATGGTGGCTCTACGGTTTCCTCCTCTTTATCGTTGCGATTATTCATGTCCTGATTATCCCGTCCTTACACAATCCATCTGTAAATTCATCTGAATTACGCGAATGCCCTTTTTGTGCTGAGCCTATAAAGCGCCAGGCTTTGAAGTGCAAACATTGCGGCAGTGAGGTTTCGCCCCTTCCTTCATTGGTTGAAATCCATGGCGATGGGACGAAAATTGCATGGAAAAGGGTTGGAGTTCTTATTCTATCCTTGGCAGTCACTCTGATCATTATCAGGTTCTTTGGTGTAAAGTAAATTTAACCAATTGAATCAAAAGCATATTAACCCCCTCAGTTTCAATCCTTTCATTGTTAGTTACTTTTCTTACCCCTCCACAAACTCAAATAAATTGCCCCACAATTCAAAGATATAGCCATGTCCTGTCATTTTGTTTACTCCAAGGTATTTACTTTAAATTTACTCGTAAGTATATTTACCTCATCAACATCACAACGACCATCGCAATAGCGGGAACCTGTAAGCCATCTTTACAAGTTCAGATGTAAACCAGAAGTTGACGACTGCTTTACAACGGCAAGAACACTGGGGGTTGATGAACTCACTTACCACCAACCCGATCTGACCACAGTCCCAGTGTTCTTCCCGTTGTGGTGAATGCGCAGGCTGATGCGCCTCTGGGGCAGCAAAGTTGAGTAACTGCCGGTTCGCGACCAAACCAGTGCAAACGTAACGTGAATGTCCGAGATGGCATTTAAGCACAAGCCGGATGACAGTCAGCACCGGCCACCGCAACCGCGAGTTGATCCAGCGCGTTATCTGGTCAGTGACCTGCCTGCACTCTCATGGCAGTGACGGCTGGGAAAGACCAGCACACAACAGAGAGAGTTTTGAGAGGGGTAATAGAGAGAGGACTGATTAACTTCGCTCATTGTCTTAATCCTATAGCCGGTGGCGATACCCAAGCCAGGATTACCCAAAACCGGTAGGGCAACGCTTAGGAATGGCCTAATCATCCACCTAAGCGCCCCGCTCAAAGCTCTCTCTGTTGTGGCAAGCATTAGGTGATGGTCGGGTTCCCTACCCGATTGCGGGTTCGACTCCCGCCGCCCAATCAGATCGACGTGGAACCTCGATAATTGCTGTGTGTAGTTGTCTTTCGGCGGTGGCATGACTCTTCAACCATCCAACATCAGGGGGAGCGAAGATAATGTTCTGATCATGACCACCGCCAATTTTTTCGCATACATAGACAAGGGCCGCTGGCACCCACCCAGCACGCCCTGTGCATTACTGGCCGCCCTTGTCTATGTGTGTGAGTTTCCGCCCGGTGCAGTGGGCATAAACAGGAGTGATTAACGTGAAACAACTTTGGTTTAAAAACATCCAGATTTACCGCATGAGCCGCGATATCGCGCTCGATGCAGCAGAAATGCAAAGTCAGATGGCTCAATTCGTCTTCTCGCCGTGCGGCAGCCAGGATATGGCTAAAACAGGATGGGTATCACCAATGGGCAAGTTCGGCGGCGATCAGTTGGTTCACACCGCTGGCCATCAGCTTCTGATCTGCGCTAAGCGTGAAGAGAAAATGCTTCCGGCGCCGGTAATTAAGCAGGAGCTGGCGGGAAAAATTGAGCAATTGGAAGGTGAGCAGCATCGCAAGCTGAAGAAGACCGAGAAAGATTCACTGAAAGACGAAGTGCTGCACAGTCTTATGCCGCGCGCGTTCAGCCGATTAACTCAGACCTTCATGTGGATTGATCTGGATAACCGCCTGATCATGGTCGCCGCGGTCAGCGCCAAGAAAGCAGAAGATATGCTGGCACTCCTACGTAAAAGCCTCGGTTCTCTTCCGGTGGTTCCGCTGACGATGGAAACACCGATCGAACTTACCCTGACAGAATGGGTGCGCAGCGGCCAGACGCCAGCTGGGTTCGCTTTGCAGGATGAAGCTGAGCTGAAAGCGATTCTGGAAGAAGGCGGTACTATCCGCTGTAAGAAGCAGGCTTTGGTCAGCGACGAAATCGGGACACATATCGAAAATGGCAAACTGGTTACCCAGGTGTCGATGGATTGGCAGGAACGCGTCAGCTTCCAGATCAATGACTCCTTCACGCTGAAAAAGCTGAAACCGAGCGACACACTGGCCGATCAGAATGACGACATCGACCGTGAAGATTTCTCCGCGCGCTTTAATGCTGATTTCATTCTGGTGACCAGCGAATATTCCGCGCTGATTTCCAGCCTTATTTCCGCGCTGGGCGGCGAAGCCCAAAGATAATTTAAAAGCCTCTGAATTTTATTAATTGCCGTCACTGGCAAGGGATTCGCTCAACCTAAAACTACGTATGGAGTAATTTTATGACCTGGTTAACCACCTTTTCCGGCCAGCATCTGGATTTCTCAAATCCTAATGTGCTCGCCTTCAATATCGGCGATATCGCGCAGGGACTATCCCACGAATGCCGCTTTGCCGGACAGATTGCCGAATTCTACAGCGTGGCTCAGCACTCTGTTCTGTGCAGCATGATTGTTGAGCCGCAATACCAGCGCGAAGCCCTGTTGCATGATGCCACTGAGGCGTACATGAAGGACATCCCCGCCCCGCTGAAACGCATGCTGCCGGACTATGCCCGCGTCGAGCGCCAGATTGATTCCCTGATCCGCGAGAAGTACGAACTGCCTCGGGAGATGAGCGCCATCGTCAAAACAGCTGATCTGATCATGCTGGCGACCGAACGCCGGGATCTGGAAGTCGATGCAGATAATTTCTGGCCGATTCTGGAAGGCATCAAACCAACCGACATTCTTATCACACCTCTCAACCCAGTACAGGCCAGAGCTTTGTTTATGCGCCGCTGGGAAGAACTGATGTTCTGAACTGGGAGAATTATGAAACTCAGCAAGGTTCAACGTGAAGAATTGCGGGGTATGTTCGGCGGCCGGTGTGCTTATTGCGGCTGTGAGTTGCCTGAAAAAGGCTGGCACGCCGATCACGTCCAGGCAGCATTCAGAAAATGGGAGTTCGGAGAAAGGCGCGCCGACGGGACACGCAAAATTATTTACAGCGGTGAGCACTGGAAGCCTGAAAACGATGTGCAGGAGAATCTTTTCCCGGCATGTGCGCCATGCAACTTATTCAAATCGACGTTTAGTCTGGAAGATTTCAGGGAAAACATCGCCGCACAAGCGGACAGAGCACGACAGTACAGCGTCAATTTCCGCACGGCTGAAAGATTTGGGCAGGTGCAGGTAACTGCTTCACCTATCGTTTTTTGGTTTGAGCAATGCGTACAGAAGGCAGGACATCATGACTAAAAGCACAACAGAAAAGGTACCGGCAAGTTGCGGTTATCAAGGTTACGAATTTGGTGCGCACTATCCCGATAGCGTGTGCATCGATGGCGAGCTGTGGGATGCAGACAGCGGGTTCGAGGGCTATCTCGACAACGGCGGTGACATTCCCTGTCCTCAGTGCTGCCGCGCTGAATGGCTGGCCTATTACCGGTCAGAAATATTCGAAATTGGTGAAGAGCAGGGTTACGAAGGAACGAAGCCCAAAACCGTGAAGCGTGGCGGGTTCCCTGAGGTAGTGCGTGCCGATATCGATGCCATGCGCAAGGCTCGGCGCTGGATTAAGCGCGGCTGGTATCGTGGCAGAAAAGAGCGCCAGAAAGAAGAAGCGGAGTACGCATGATGACTGAGGCAACCCAACATCAGATCGGTCTGATGCAGCATGCACTGGGAATCAACGAGAATCACCGGGAACCATACCGTAATTATTTCCTCGCCAGCAGCGGTCACAGCGACAGTGCCGACCTGGAATCTCTGGTTGCTGCTGGCCTGATGACTTCCCGCGCCGCGCCGTCTTTCTGCGCAGAAAATGATGTCGTTTATCACGTTACGGATGCTGGCCAAGAGATCGCAATTGCAGCACTGCCAGCGCCGAAGAAACGCACCCGGTACGAAGAATATCTGGCTGCTGATTATGGCCACTCGTTTGCTGAGTGGCTGGGTATTGACGTGCCGGAAATTGAATACGGTTCGTGGCATCCAAACGACGGGAAATTCCGAATGGTTTCCCACCGCGCTGCCGGTGAATGGTGTAATACCCAGAAAGAAGCCAAGGCCAGTTACAAACAGGCGCTCAGCGCCAGCAAAGCTTATCGGGAGGCTGTATGACTGATACAACAGATACAGCGGCGCTGCGTGTAGAAATTGCAGAGTTGCGGCTCAAAATAGCTAAGGGTTATGACCGCTTCATTCCTGAAACTAAAATCCACATCAAATTGCTGGAAAGAATTCTCGACCAGCTCGAAGCAGAACGCCAGCGGGCTGCCGGCTCAGAGGAAGAACTGCACAAGGCATTGCATCGAGAGAAAGCAGTGGAGCGAAAATTGCTGGCTGCTCAGGCGGAAATTGCAGAGCTGAAAGGCGGTCAGGTGCCGATGGCAATCGGTGATGACATCATTCGTGACGCTAACCGGTATCGCTTTCTGCGTGATGAGGACGCATGGGGTGAAGACAGCGACAGCTGGGATTGCGACACCCGAACCGGCCTTATCAGTTCAGAGAACTTAATGGGTGGTTTGAGTCCTGACCATTTTGATGATGCGATTGATGCGCGCATGGCAGCGTCTGATATCCCTTTCCTCAATCCAGCCACCGCCCCGCAAAAGCCGGTCGGTCTGCGACAAATCGGTAGCATCGACCACGACGGGGGTGAGTTTGCTGAATACTTCGTTGAGTTTACTGATAGCGCGCAAGTCGGACAGGCTGTCTACGTCATTGACTCAGCAATCGAGGCCGCTGGCGGCATCGTTAAAACAGAAGGTGAACAATGAAAAACTATCTCAGTAATCTGGCAAGTTTGCTCCAAGGCATTGCAGGAGTTATCTCGGACGGCGAGATAGTGCAGAAAGAATGCCCTAAGCATTTAAAATCGACATTACTTGAAGCGTCTCACGCTCTTGACTGCCAATCAGTCAGAGTTGTGTACCCGCCCAAAGGCGAACCTTTGATAATCAACGCCCGAGGCAAGGAACGAAAGCTAACTTTGCGGGAACGTATCGCGATTCGCCTGCTGGGTGGAAGAACAGAGATCAGACCGTGAAGGATGGTGAGTGATATGGCACCGCATTGGCTACAGCAGCGGTTCCAGTACTGGAAATACTGGAGAGGCTTCGAACAGGCCTACTACAAAATTAAGGCAGACAGAAAATCATGAGGTCGCATTTAGTCAGGCGGTTTTTCGTGAAACGAATGCTGAACCTGTGGTTTGTTCCAGTTGAGTTTGCGCCAGCAATGCCACCAGGTGAAAAAATGCCATGGTGGCGAGCTGGGAAATATTACGGCCGTTTTCGGGTCAGTCAGTAAACCGGTGTGCAGCCGGCTATAACTAAACGTGTGGGGTGATTTATGACGAGAACATTAACGTTAGATGCATGGGCTCAGGATGAATTCTCAGATCCAATACCAAGCAGGCCAACCCTGATGAAGTATGCAAAGAGCGGCATGATATCTCCACCACCCTTCAAAGCTGGGCGGTGCTGGCGTGTCGAAGCGTCAGCGCGCTTTATTGGCATGACCGATATGCCCATAGTCAAGAAGGATGATAATCCACGTTTAAAAAGGATTCTCGAAGATGGCTCGTCCACGTAAATACAACGTGAATATTCCCGGTCTCTCCTGCTATACCGACGTCAGAACCAAAAAGGTTTACTGGCGTTATAAGCACCCGGTCACCGGAAAGTTTCACGGCCTAGGCGATAGTGAGGAGGAAGCACGGCAAATAGCGATCGAGGCAAATACCCGCCTGGCCGAACAGAAAATGAAGCACATGTTCACGATCAGGGAAAAAATAAGTGTCCAGTTGGGTATGTCTATAACCGTAACCAATTGGCTCGACCGTTATCTTAAAATACAGGCGGAACGCGTTTCTGATGGCGAAATTAAAAAACAAACACTGAAACACAAATCTGGACCAGTTGAGATCTTTAGGCGTGAATGCGGCCATTTGGAATTGAAGGCAGTAGGCGCGAAAGATATAGCGGCGATTATCGACCAGCACAAAGAAAAAGGTCATAGGAGAATGGCGCAAGTTGTCCGTTCTGTTCTGATGGACGTCTATAAAGAAGCACAGCATGCAGGAGAAGTTGATCCGGGATATAACCCTGCGGCTGCCACCAGGCAAACAAAGAATTCGGTTCAAAGAGAAAGACTAACATTTGAGGAATGGCAGACCATTTATTTAGCTGCTGAAAATGAACAAGTTTACGTACAAAACTCCATGTTACTGGCCATATTAACTGGGCAGCGCCTTGGCGATTTGGCAAAGATGAAGTTCTCTGACGTATGGGATGATCATTTACACATTGAGCAAAGTAAAACCGGTATGAGGCTCGCCCTGCCACTTTCACTTCGCAATGAAAAAGTGGGTGTTACTTTGCGAGAAATTATTACCCGTTGTAGGGATTTGGTGATCAGCCCTTATTTGCTGCATATACACCATGCCAAAGGTAAAGCGAAAAGAGGTGGTGCGGTATCAACAGCATCAATCACAAAGTCATTCGCTAAAGTTCGCGATAATAGCGGCCTGACTTGGTCAGAAGGATCCCCGCCATCATTCCACGAACAACGATCATTATCGGAACGCCTGTATCGATCACAAGGCATCGATACGAAAAAGTTACTGGGTCACAAAAATCAGAAAATGACCGATCTGTACAATGATGATAGAGGAAAGGAGTGGATTACTCTGGCTATCTAAGAAGAACGATTTTTATACAGTATTGCAGAAGAGTTTTGCAGGGGTTTTGCAGGGAGTTGACATGTAGGATTTGGAAAGCGGCAAAGTCGATTCACTTTGCCGTGTAAATTCAGGCGGTTACTAACGCTTACTTATCTCGCATCACTTTTGCCGAATCGCTTTTCCATGTGCTGAACCAGCAGCGAGAGCAGGAAAGTCAGCACCCAGTAAACCAGTGAAATGGTCAGGTAGGGTTCCCAGTAGGTCGCGTAAGCGCCGGACACCGTGCGTGCGGCATACGCCAGATCGGCAAGGCCGATCGCCGAGGCCAGCGAGGAATCTTTCACGATCGCAATGGCGTTATTGCCCAGCGGCGGCAGAATACGGCGGAACGCCTGCGGCAATATCACTTTGCGCATGGTTTTGCCCCAGCCCATGCCCAACGCGCGCGAGGCTTCCATCTGACCGTTATCGATCGACTGAATACCCGCACGGAAGATTTCCGAGACGTAAGCCCCCGCATTGAGGGTAATCGCCACCACGCAGGATAAAAACGCGCCGTAATCGGAACGCAATGCGCGGGCGAAATCCGAAGACATCAGGCCGTTGGCGACTAAAATCCCGTCGCGCGGGTTGATAAACAGCGGCACCAGGGCAAAGTGAACCACCATGATCTGCACAAACAGCGGCGTGCCACGAAAGGCACTGACGTAAATGCGCACCGGCCATTGCACGGCGAAGCGCAGGATGTGTTTCCACGGGCCGTCATCGGCGCGGGCCATCCTGCCGAGGCCAAGCAGCAGCCCCCAGGTGGTGCCTAAAATGACGCAAATAATGGTGCATTTGATGGTCATCAGCGCGCCCTGTACAAACAGCGGCGCATATTCTGAGATTATCTCCCAGCGAAATCCGGTCATACCTGTCCTTGTTCAGGGGCGTTTTGCCGCCCCTGATTAACGTTGTGTTTTATCGAAATATTCAGTTGGCAGGAAGAGTGGGAACGTTCTTGTCGAACCAGGTTTGGTAGATTTTCGCGTAGGTGCCGTCAGCCACGATTTTCTTCAGACCGGCGTTGATTTTACCCAGCAACTCGGTGTTGTCTTTGGCGACCGCAATGCCGAAATACTGGCGTTCAAATTTCGCATCCGGCACCAGTTTCAGCGCTTTTTCAGGATGAGATTTGATGTAGTACTTCACCACGCCCACGTCACCTACCGCCGCGCCGATGCCGTCTTCCGCCAGTTCCTGCAACATCAGCGGCGTGTTATCGAAGCGTTTGATGTCGGTGCTGTTTTTACCCAGCTCATTCGACACCACGATGTCGCCGGTGCTGGAGTTCACCACGCCGACTTTCTGCCCTTTCAGCGCGGCAACGGAATCCACTTTGGAATCTTCAGGCACCACAATGGACTGCTCTGCCGGGAAGTACGGTGCGGAGAAATCCACCATCGCTTTGCGTTTATCGGTGATGGTGATACCGGAAATGATGATGTCACGGTCGCCGGAATTCAGGGTGGCAAAGATGCCTTCCCACGGCGTATTGACCAGTTTGATATCAAAGTTTTCCGCTTTCGCGATGGCCTTGATGATGTCGATATCAAAACCTTCCAGCTGTTTCTGGCTGTTTTCATATTCGAACGGACGGTAAGTTCCGCCGGAACCGACCACATAAGTCGTCTGTGCGGCATAGGCAGATGTGATTAAGGAAGAAAGCAGACACCCGGTGAAAATTAAGGACTTAAGCATAGTCACTCCTGTGTGATTGTTATTTTATGCAATTAATTTGCATAAAAATACACAAATTGACCAAACGGTTCAACCGAAAGTTGCAGGTTATGCGACGAAGGAAACATCCGTTCCGGCAGACTGTTCCGAGTTCCCCGTTTGCGCATTCATCTCTCCTCCCGGATCGGGTATATTGGTACGCAGATCACAAAAATCCCTTAAAGGAAGACGCCGTACTATGAGTTATCGCTTCACTCTGGCCGCTGTTGCGGCCATTTTCGCCCTGACAGGATGCGCAAAATCGAAAACCGCCGAACAGGCACCGGCTTTCGATTTCGGTTCGACGCGGGTGACCGTGACCCACATCCCGACAAAAACGGACGATGGCACCAAACTGTATGTGACCGTCGACGGTAAAGATGCCGGTGCGTTAGGACTGGGCGAAAGTCTGGAAGTTAAGCTGCCGGAAGGCAAACACAAGGTCGGCGGCTATGCCCGTTCGCTGATTGGCCGCGTGACCATTTCACCGGTCGAAGTGGCCACCTCGCCGGATATGATCAGCCATGTGACCTATTCTGTTGCGGATCTCAAACCGACATTCTTAGTTCGCGCGTCAACGCCGGTGCCAAAACCTAAGTCAGAATCGATCCCGGCAGAACCGGTGCCGAGCATGCCGAAGCAAATTGAAGATGTCGCCCCGGCGACGGACGCACAGGCGCAGACGACAACCCCTGCCGCCCCGGTTACCGCACCGCAGGCGACCCCTGAAACGCCAGCCGCGCCGGTCACCACACAGGCCGCAACGCCAGCGGCACCGGTGACAACTCAGCAGACGGCCACACCGGCAGTGACCGAGCTGACGCCAACCCCGTCGTCACAGACCACTCAATCTGCGTCACCGCAGGACGTTAACGTCACCAATCTGACGGAAACCCCGCAGGCATAACCCCTTCCCGTACGTCGTCTTTCTCATGCCCGGTTTATCGCGCCGGGCATGGCAAACCATGGCACTCTTCTGATATTTTCTTTATCCGCCGGTAAGTTAGCTACGATCAGATAAGTTGACACTTATTCCGGGACTTCGTATGTCAGGCTACCTTTCGGGGCTGACCCGCCGCTATCCGTTGCATCTTCAGATCGCCACGCTGTTCACGTTACTGATTGTGGTCATCGGCAGCGTGATCGCCCTTTTCAGCCACAGCCAGCTCACCCGCTTAACTCAGATCAGCGCCGCGCGGCAATATCAGCAAACCGGGGATGCGGTGGCGGCGGAACTGCATAATGTGACGCGCACCATGATGATGTCGGTGAATATTCTGACCGGTATGCCGGTCACCGGCGCGGAAAATCTCAGTCAGAGAATGGCGCAGGTCGGCAAATTTATCGAAATCCTGCGGCAAAATGATTACGCCAGTTCAGTGTATATCGGCTATGCCGGCGGTGATTTTTTTATGCTGCGCCGGATCACTGCCGCCAGCCGCGCCTTTTTCCAGATCCCCGCCAACGCGAAATGGCTGGTTCAGAGCAATCAGTGGCTGGCGGGTAAACCTGAAAAACGCTTTATCTATCTGGATGATAATCAGCACATTATCGGTGAGCGCGTTGTCGACAACGAGCTGTTTGATCCGCGCAGCCGCGACTGGTTTATTCAGGCATCACACTCTCACGGGCTGGTGACTTCCCCTAATTACCTGTTTAAAGGCACCGGCGAGACCGGCTTCACTTACAGCCGTCTGGCGGATAATCAGCAGGCGGTGATCGGGCTGGATGTCTCGCTGGCCCTGCTTTCTCAGTTTCTGAAACAACAGGATTTACCGGCGGGCAGTCAGGCAGAAATCGTCAATTTTGCCAATGAGAGTGTCGCCAGCCAGCCGTTGCGAAAAGGTGACCGGTCGCCGGAATTACAGGCGCTGCTGGCGTCCCGCGGCACGCCAGGCCACGGCGACAGCCGGGTGTTCAGGGTACAAGATGAGGACTGGTTCGGCTCAGTGATCAGCCTCAGCAACAACGGCAACCGCTACCAGTTGCTGATCGCCACGCCTTCCGCCACGCTGACCGCCGGTGCCAATGCGGTCAGAAACAGGGCCACGCTGGTGGCCTTTGTGCTGCTGCTCCTCAGCCTGCCCGTGGTCTGGTTTTTTTCCCTGCGCATTTCCCGCCCGTTGCTGCATTTGCAGCGGGATGCCGAATCCATCAGCAGCCTGATTTTTGATGAGGGAGAAAGCCGCCCCTCCGCCATTGCTGAAGTGGATGATCTGCGCCTCGCGATGGCAAAAATGCGGCGCAGGCTGAAACAGTTTATTTCGATGGGCAGCATTCTTTCGGCCAAAGACAATTTCCCCCGCCAGATGCAGGGATTGCTGGATGAAACCACCGACATCGCCGACATGGACGGCGGCATTATTTTTCTGGCGGATAAGCACGGTGAAACCTTCACGCCGGTGGCGGTTAACCGGGGCAACGCACCGCCGGAGATCGCCGACGTGGCGTCGGTGCGGTTTGATCACCATGATTTACCGGCGTTCTGGAAGGTTCGCGAGGGCACGCCGGTGGCCGGTGTTTTCCGGCATACCGGGGAGATCCCTGCGCCGCTGCGCGACCTGCTTTCCCCTTATCTTCCGCTGCATTATTTCGCGGTGCCGATGCAAACCCACGATAATCACCTGCTCGGGTTCCTGTTGGTATTCAGCGTGAAATCGCTGAGCGAACCGCGCCAGAAGGCCAGGATCCAGCTGGTCGATGCGCTGGTCGGCAGCCTGTCCGTTGCCATCGAAACCCAGTATTTACTCCAGGAACAAAAGAACCTGCTGAACGCCTTTATTGAGCTGATCGCCGGCGCGATCGATGCCAAAAGCCCTTACACCGGCGGCCACTGTCAGCGGGTGCCGGAAATCACCAAAATGCTGGCGCAGGCGGCGGTCGATTCTCAGGAAGGGCCTTTTTCCGCGTTCACGCTGACGGATCACGAATGGGAGGAACTGCATACCGCCTGCTGGTTACATGACTGCGGCAAGATCACCACGCCGGAATTTGTCGTCGATAAAGCCACCAAGCTGGAGCTGATCTACGATCGTATTCATGAGATCCGCATGCGGTTTGAAGTGCTGAAACGGGAAAAAGAGATCGACTGGTTACGTTGTCACGCAACCGGGACGCCGACGGACACCGACAAACAGTCACTTGCCGCCGCACTGGCGCAACTGGATGACGATTTCGCGTTCATCGCGCGCTGTAATATCGGCACGGAGTTTCTTTCTGACGCTGCCCTGCTGCGTATTCAGCATATCGCCGGTTATCAGTGGACCCGCACGCTTGACGACACGGCGGGCGTCTCTGCGGGTGAACTGGCGCGTAAAGGCCGCCGTCCGGCGCAATCACTGCCGGTACAGGAACCGCTGCTGGCCGATAAAGAGGAACATATCATTTATCGCGACAGCAAAAATCACCTGCCGGAAAGCTATCAGTTCAGGCTTCGCGAACCGGTGTATCTCTACAACTACGGCGAGATTTACAACCTGTCGGTCCGACGTGGCACGCTCAATGATGAGGAACGCTATAAAATTAACGAACACATTATGCAGACTATTATCATGCTGAAAAAACTGCCGTTCCCGCGCACCATGGCCAATGTGCCGGTGATTGCCGGAGGTCACCACGAGCGGATGGACGGCAAAGGCTATCCTTATCAGCTCAGCGATCAGCAAATGAGTATCCCGGTGAAAATGATGGCCGTGGCGGATGTGTTTGAAGCCCTGACGGCGGCTGACCGCCCTTATAAACCGGGCAAGCGGCTGTCTGAAGCCCTGAATATCATGACCTCGATGGTGAATGAACAGCATCTGAACCGCGATGTGTTTGTGCTTTTCCTGCAATCAGGGATCTGGCGCGACTACGCCAGCCGTTATCTGCTGGCGGAAAACGTCGATGAGGTGGATGTGGCCGCTCTGCTGCAAAAACTCGTCCCGCAGCAGATGGCCTCGTAACGCTGGCGGGCGGTCAGAACCTGACCACCGCACCCAGCTCAATCACCCGGTTGGGCGGGATATGATAATGCTCCGGCGCACGCAGGGAATTACGCTGCAACACCTGGAACAGTTTTGCGCGCGCCTTCAGGTACCACGGGCGCGGTTCGCCGAGGATAAAGGTGTCACGGGATAAGAAGAATGACGTCTCGTTCATGCTGCTTTTCAGCCCTTCCAGCCCGCAACGGTAAAGGATATCCGTGACATTCGGTTTCTCGCGCCAGCCGTAACTGGCGACCACCCGCCAGAATGCCGGTGAAAGCTGTTCGATGGTGACTCGTCTGACGTTATGCACGTAGGGCACATCCTCAGTGACGATAGTCAGTAACACCACGCGTTCATGCAGAATTTTGTTGTGCTTGAGGTTATGCAACAGCACCAGCGGCACTTCGTATTGCCCGCGGGACATCACCACGGCCGTGCCCGGCACCCGCTGCGGCGGGGCTTTTTCCAGCGACGAAATCAGCGATTCCAGGGCTTCAGGATCCTGACGCAGGCGGCGCAACAGGCGCGACCGCTCGGTTTTCCACGTCAGCATGATCACCAGAATACTCAGGCCGATCGCCACCGGCAGCCAGCCGCCGGAAAACAGTTTGATCAGGTTGGCGGCAAACAGCGGGATGTCTATCAGCAGCATCACCGCCATCGCCAGTCCGCCTGCCCAGGATTTCCAGCCCCAGTTTTTCACCATCACGATGCCGAGCAGCACGGAAGTGATCACCATGGTGCCGGTCACCACGATACCGTACGCCGACGCCAGATTACCCGAGTGTTTAAAGCTGACGATGGCAATCAGTACCGCGAAATACAGCAGCCAGTTCACCACCGGAATGTATATCTGACCGGACTCCACATCCGAGGTATAGATAATGCGCATGGGCGGCAGATAGCCCATGCGCACCGCCTGCCGGGTCAGTGAGAATACGCCGGAAATCACCGCCTGCGAGGCAATCACTGTGGCCAGCGTGGCCAGCACCAGCAGCGGAACCAGCGCCCAGTCAGGTGCCAGCAGGAAAAACGGGTTCTTAATGGCGGCGGGCTGACTGAGTAATAATGCGCCCTGACCGAAATAGTTCATGACCAGCGAAGGCCCGACCAGCGCAAACCAGGCGATGCGGATGGGCTTCTTACCAAAATGTCCCATATCGGCATACAGCGCCTCGCCGCCAGTGACCGAAAGCACCACCATGCCAAGGGCGAAAAACGACACGACTTTGTATTCCACAAAGAAATGCAGCGCCCAGTAAGGATTCATCGCCTGCAACACTTCAGGGTTACGCATGATGCCACCGACGCCCAGCGCGCCAATGGTCACGAACCACAGCACCATCACCGGGGCGAAAATATTGCCCACGATGCCGGTGCCCTTTTTCTGAATGAAAAACAGCAATGTCAGGACGGCAATCGCAAACGGAATAATGAAAGGGTCGAGTGATGGCTCGATAATTTCCAGCCCTTCAATGGCCGAAAGCACCGAGATGGCGGGCGTGATCACGCCGTCGCCGTAGAAAAAACTGCCCCCTACCAGCCCGATAAACATGATAAACGGGATCCAGCGCGGATTCAGATTACGGATCGCCAGCGCCATCAGGGTGAGAATACCGCCTTCTCCGTCGTTGTCAGCCCGCATAACGAAGCTGATGTATTTCACGGAGACGACCAGCATCAGCAGCCAGAAAATCAGCGACAGAAAGCCGAACAGCGCACTTTGTGTCACGGCAATGCCTGCCTGTCCGGTCAGGCATTCACGCAGGGTATATAACGGGCTGGTACCGATGTCGCCATAGACGACGCCGATACACGCCACCGTCACGGTCAGCAGCGATGATTTATTTTTAGTTTGCGTCATGAGTGGCTTCACAATTTCCGGGGCGACAGTGATCGCCCCACAGAAAGAGTATAGTTGCACTCACATGCCATCAGTTCATTGATGACGCTTTTCTGACTCAATCCCGCGTTTATCCACAGCGGTGTGAGAATCATCGCCGCGAAGTTTTGCATTAACGGGAAATATCTGTAACCGGAATACCTGGATTACATTTTTTCATCCGGTCAACTAACTTATACAACCTTTCGTTAGCCTCGATTGTCATTTCCCGGGTCGCGCGTATGGTCTTAGGTGCTACAAAAATCCCTGCTATTTTTATGTCACTCGTCGGCGGTAGTCCCTGATAAGTGTTAATATTCGGTCGGCCAACAAGCAATATCTCATTATGCCATTGGTAATTAGTTTTCTTAAGTATCTTCCCGGGTGGTTGAATTTGATTGTAACCACCAGGCGCCATGATCTCTTTATTTTTGCCTTTACCCTCGAAAATTTTGTCAGCAAGAGAAAACCGATCATAGACTTTGCCGGTACCGGTATTGACACCAGCATGATTAGGGAACCAGATATCATTACTGAACGTCCCCAATATATTTTGCACCGGTACATCGAGAACAAATCCTGCTTCAAAAAACAAGCCTGATTGCGATCTGACCGTAAGCCCGCGCCCCAGACGGAAGCCTCTCAGCACAGCATCCAGGTCAATGAATGAACTTGAAATGACATCCCAGGTTTTAAAAACCTCTCGGGCAGGTCTTGTCAGTAAAGGCGAGGACCCATAGTTTATCGAAATGGTATGAATAAGAAGTTGTCTTTTCTTATTGCGTGCGTCCCATTTTTTTAACGTTTTGACTTTGTCAGCATCAGGTGACTTTAGTTGTTTATTTCCAAACATAATGTAACTCCATTATATGATGACTATTAATAAATATACTTTTAACAATTTCACTCTTTTTACCACCTGATTTTTCACTTGCATAAATCCTTTGTGGTAATATCAAAATCAAATAACCATATGCCCACCAATGACACGTAACTTGTTTGATTTCCTTGTTAATTCCGGGCTACTCACCCTTGGATTTCTATCTGCATCCATACGATGAAATGCCAGTATTTTGTTATCTCCTGACTCCCAATATAAGGCATAGGCTTTTTTATACTGGGGTAATTTACTTTCTGAAAAATAAATCAACAATACAATTCTTGATAAGGTTTCAGCATTATTCAAAGGAAGGCTGTGCTTTTCTCTGGCATAACGATGTAAGTCTTTTACCGACCACGGTGTGAACAAACCCGATGCCTGCTTTTCCATACTGATAGAATAGGCGTTGTCCTCTGTATTTAAAACCAGATGGCTTAACTCGTGAATCACCGTTGCAGCAATATCATCAATATGCATGCGTCCGGTGCGCAGATAAGACAATGCAATATATTTCTTCCGGACACCATTATTGAAGTCTCTGGCATCCGTCGCTTTCACGTATCCGACAGTGCCCCCTCCTGCCTCATACAACTCTTCTGCAACATCAAAATGCTCTGGTGTTAAATTTTCCATCTTCCTTTTAATTTCATTCAGAGAATGAATGAGTTTTTTCACCGTCGCAGAATTATTTTCATTCAACAATTCATTGAGGATCTTTTTGGTTTCCTCTGATAACTTACTCCGCCCCAGGGCCTTCAGGGCAATATGCAACTGTTGCTTAGCATTCGCTATGACAAAGGGTAAGAGTATTCTTAATCTTTCTTCTGCCGGATGCATCATTTCTATCCATAGTGAAAGCACTTGCAAATATGCCTAATTAATTATTTTAACCAGTTCCGCCGCACGGCTTTTTAAAGAATTACCGTCCAAAACAGGAAAATAATCCGCCACGCTTTTTTGGAGGGCCAAGTTTCACAATATCCCATGCTGCGTCAAAATTGCTGTAATACTTTCGTATATGGTCAGTAAAGAATGAGGAGAAATGATCTTCATGTATCTTCAGGAATGAACCGGTATTGGCATCAAAAAAATCATACCACTCATTTTTCTGGGACCAGGCCATGCTATGCGCAGACCCGGTTGAAAAGATACTGATAACACCATACACCTCAGCACTAAAACAGGGCTTAATTATTTGATTTGCCAGTTCATTGGCTAAAACATAACTGGAACCATTATTATAAGCTGCCTGAGAATAAATGAATTCACATCCCCGGATCCCGCCCCAGCTACGAAAAACCCCTTCGGTGACTCTCAGTTGCTTCATCATATATTCCTTGTCGTCACCATTCCACGGCGTGCGAATGATTCTCCGGTCCATTGATTCTTGCCTGGTTAACACCCGGGATTTAATTTTTGTCCTTTCACTATACTTATTAAATCCTCTTTTCTTGATCTTTGAATCAAGCCATGTGAGAGATAGACCAAAACATAGCCCATCCAGACTACCAGAGAAAATATTTCGATTATCGTCAATATATTTACTTTGTGAGAATGCTTTATTTTTCATCGTTAACCCTTAATAAAATTTTATCGTGAAATATAATCATCTAAATTGTAAAAATGAAATTATGGCAATTAAAAATTGCCTGAACTCGATTACTCATTCACCAAACCGTTCACATTCAGTGCGTCGATTCGTTGCGTAAATTGTTTTAAAAGTGCCGGATTCCCTTCCCTGTGATTTTTCTTATTCTCCCGGATCGTCCATAACAATGTTTCTGCGCTGGTCCCATTACGTTGCAGATCCTGACGTATCTGGTATACCGCCGTTTTCAACTCCGACACGGTCATATATTTGCTCTGTTTTTGCTCGGCGTATAGCAGGCGGGCTTCCAGCTCATCCAGATGTTTATTCGCCAGCACATAGCCATCCAGTGCCGGAATATCACCCGCCTTTTCGTCTAATGTGCGCTGCCATCGGGCACTGTATTGATTTCCCGGATAGGCCTTTTCCAGATGGTCAGACAATTGCTCCCCCTGACGCAGCAACGCTTGTGGCGGTTGCGCACTCAGCCATTCGAGAACCGGCGCAGCACGCGCCAGGACCGCCTCTTTTTGCGCCTGCAAATCGGCATCCGGTGCATGATTCCAGGCGTCATTCAACTGATGTTCGCTGTGTTGCAGTGCCAGTAACGGGGCGCTCAGCGTTTCACTGAAACTCAGCGTCTGCGAGTAACACCATAACGCGGCAACTACCGCGCAGAGCGCGATCCCCGCCGCCATTCCCCCCAGCGCCCACCATAACGGACGCAGACGGGTTTCCACCGCCAGCCGGATTTCTGCCGGTTCGGCATCCTGTACGATTTCAGCCACCGGCGCGGGGGCCTTCTTCTCACTCACTGCCGGCGGCGTGTTTTCAGCCGCGACCGGTGCGGCTTTTGTCACGCTGACCTGTGCCGGATACGGCACAGAACGGCAGCGAACCTGCAGGAAATAGTGCAGATTGTTCAGTGAATCGTGGCTGCGCGATTGCAGGTTTTTAGACTGACTGCACAACACGCCGATGCTTCTTTCTACCTGACGCATGTCCGCGCTGTTTTCCGGCCCGTATTCCAGCGTATAGATATGGGTCGCCACATTGGCACTGAACCAGTCGATCAGTTGCTGACGCTGCGAAACGGCAGCCACCGGCGGCCAGCAGCGCTGGCTGTTGTGGGTAAAGGCTGTCGACAGCAGATCGAGCGCCAGCGCCAGCCCCTTCCAGCTCTTCAGCCGCAAATTGATCAGACAAAACCACATGCCGCTTTGCAGGTCATAGCCGTATTCATGGAACAGCTGAAAACACCGTTCTTCCAGCGCATGCCAGTCCAGCCTTGCGGGAAGGGTACCGTTCAGCGGGCTGAGTTCACTGCTCAGCAACAGGAACGCTTTACTGAGCCGTGGATCATGCCCGTTGATTTTCAGCGCCCGCAAATTCACCCGGTTTTTCATGGTCATCCTTTTCCTGTCATTCAGACGGGTTGTTTCGCCGCAGCACGTTTCGCAGCAGGCTGCTTCGTCAGCGTGAGCTGATCTTTACTGACGCCCACCTGCAAATGGATATCCGCTTTGTTTTCCACCGCCAGCAGGCGGTCGGTCAGCAACGGCAGCAGTTCCCGGTTAAGGACCGCGTCAATTTCACGCGCCCCGCTTTGCTCGACCTGACAGCGGCTGGCAATGAACTCCACCACTTTTTCACTGTACGTCAGCGAAGAATTGCCCTCACCGGCACCGGCAAAGCGTTTACACACTTTGTCGATTTTGAGACGGATAATTTTCGCCAGGGTATCGCCCACCACCGGCAGGTAAGGGATCAGTTGCAGACGCCCCATCAGGGCCGGACGGAAGAACTGGTCGAATTCAGGACGCAGCAGTGCGGTCAGCGCGGTCTGATCGGGGTTTCCGGCAGCGCAGGCGGTCATCACCAGATCACTGGCCAGATTGCTGGTCAGGATAATCAGGGTGTTGCGGAAATTGATCAGCTGGCCTTCGGCATCTTCCATCACGCCTTTATCAAAGACCTGATAGAACATCTCCATCACGTCCGGGTGGGCTTTCTCGACTTCATCCAGCAATACCACGCTGTACGGGCGACGGCGCACGGCCTCGGTCAGCACGCCGCCTTGTCCATAGCCGACATATCCCGGCGGTGAACCTTTCAGGCCGGACACGGAATGGGCTTCCTGATATTCGGACATATTGATGGTGATTAAACTTTGCTCGCCACCAAAAAGCAGTTCGGATAAGGCCAGCGCCGTTTCTGTTTTCCCGACACCGGACGGACCGGCCAGCATATAAACCCCGGTGGGTTTAACCGGATCCGCCAGATTGGCGCGCACGATGCGGATTTGCTGTGCAATGGCCGCTAACGCGTGGGACTGGCCGATCACCCGGCTTTCCAGACGCGCGACCAGATCACCGAGCTGTTGCTGCTCTTTTTCCATCATCCGGCCCAGCGGAATACCGGTCCAGCCGGCAATCACATCGGCGACACAGATCGCGTCCACGCAGTCATACACCAGCGCCTGATCTTTATGCATCTCAGCCAGTTGCGAGCGTAAGACGGCAATTTGCGCCACATCGTCAGTGCCGTTAATCTGCGCCACAATGTCCTGCTGCTGATGCCAGACCGGCAGCAGTGTTTCTAAACTCTGCGTGAGTTCGCTTTCGCGCTGATCCAGCCATTTCAGCCTTGTGGCGTTGTCGCCCTCTTTCAGCAGACTTTCCCGCTCGGTATGAATGTTGCTGAGCAGCGCGTTGAGATCTTCGATCTCCTTCGGTTCGTGGCATTGCGAAATCGCCACGCGGGCGCAGGCGGTATCCAGCAGGCTGATGGATTTGTCCGGTAACTGACGGCCGGAAATATAACGGCTGGAGAGGCGCACGGCGGCGACCAGCGCACTTTCGAGGATCTGCACGCCATGATGCTGACTCAGCGCCGGTTTCAGCGAGCGCAGCATCGCCGTAGCGGTTTCTTCGTCCGGCTCTGCCACCTTGATCACCTGAAAACGGCGGGCCAGTGCGGCGTCCTTCTCAAAGTATTTTTTGTATTCCGCCCAGGTAGTGGCGGCTACCACGCGCATCTCGCCGCGCGCCAGCGCCGGTTTCAGCAGGTTCGCGGCATCGTTCTGCCCCGCCTGACCGCCTGCCCCGATCAGCGTATGCGCCTCATCGATAAACAGAATGACCGGCGACGGATAGTCCTTCACTTCGCGCAACAGGGTTTGCAGACGGTTTTCGAATTCACCTTTTACGCTGGCACCGGCCTGCAGCAGCCCCATATCCAGCGACAGAATTTCCATTTTCTGCAGGGCTTCCGGCACGGTTCCGTCGACGATACGCTGCGCCAGCCCTTCCACCAGCGCGGTTTTCCCCACGCCCGGTTCGCCGGTCAGGACCGGATTGTTCTGGCGACGGCGCAGCAACACGTCAATCAGCTGACGGATTTCCTGCTCACGCCCCAGCGCCGGATCCAGCGCCCCGTCGCGGGCCTGTCCGGTCAGGTTGCGGGTAAATTTCATCACCGCAGAATCCGCGTTGTGACTGGCCGCTGCCGGATTAGTCATGACCTGAGCCGGTGCGCAGGCTTCGCGCAACAGGCGGTCGGCGCGATCGGTCTGGCACATCAGCGCCTGCTGTAACGCCGGTGACAGATGCATCTGATTGTCTTTTTCAGCGGCAATCAGACTGCCCAGAAATGCCTGTGCCGGCAGTTGAATGTGTTGCCAGCAGGCACTGGCGTGTAACCAGGATTTCTCCAGATGTTCGACCAGCAATTCGGACAATACCGGGCTGCGCGTATTGCCGCTTCGCAGGTGATTAAGGCTGACTTTCAGCGCATCGACCAGGGCATCGCCACGCAATCCGGCGTTCAGACAAAGTTGCTCAATCAGCGCGGGCTGACGGGTCACCAGGGCGAGCAGCAAATGCTCAATGTCCACTTCGTGATGCGTGCGGCTGACGGCCAGACTGATCGCGGCATCAAGGCATTCGCGCGCCTCAACATTCATTTTCTCTACAATTTTCTTCAGGTAGTTACCCATACATCATCCTGTGTAATTTTTTCTAACGGCGTCCTGTCCGGACGCTCAGAGACATTCCGTGATACGGACAGGCAATTGTGAGAACGCGCTCCTGAGTGCCGTTGGCCGTTGTTTTTCCGCTTTTTTAGTGCCCGTTTCCTGCTGCGCCACGGCGTTGTCATTCAGTGCCTGACGGAGTTCCTGCCATTGATGCCAGTTATCCTGTATCGCATTCTGCGAACCGGCCTGATAACGCACCATGACTTCGCTGATGCCCAGCGCCGCCAGTTGTGCAGCCTCATCCGGGAAATCTTCCGCTTTGAAGCGGTGCTGTCCGTCGGCGATGTCGTGCAGGAAATCCGGCCAGGCCGCGTCGCCAAAGTATTCGTAAGTCAGGTCAAAGCCCGGGAATTTGATCACCAGCGTGGCGCGGCTGCAATGCCCCGGACGCCAGCGGAATGCCGCCTGTTCGCTGAAGTTCATGCTGTTGAGTTTCCACTGTTGCTCATCGCAGAACAGCGTCAGCCCGGTGCCTGTCGGCATCAGCCGCGCGCCGCCCGGAATGGTGGCTGGCAGGCTTTTAAGCGTCAGTTCCAGCGGTTTGGCTTCCAGTGCCGCCATCTGGGCTTCGAGATCGGCCTGTTCCTCTTTCAGGGCGGCCAGCGCATCGTCATCGCGGGTATTTTCACGTTCCGGCATCGCCAGCACGTCATCCGGACGCAGCACGTGGTTCACCATCCGCAGGAATTCCGGCGTCAGGCCGGGCGTATGTCCGTTGAATTCACCGGCCCGGGGTCCACCGTCACCGACAACCAGCACACTTTTCGCCGGTCCGCGGATAAAGTCAGACAGGTATTGCCACGCCTGATCTTGCTGATCGTCGTATTCCAGACGGCTGGCGTTATTTTCCATCGGCCACAGCACCCGGCTCTGCCATTGCTGCTCCAGCCAGCAGGCAGAACGTTGCATGGCCTGCGCCACCAGCCAGTGCGCATCGCTCTGATACAGCGTCCATACCGCGTTGGTGGCAAAATCATCGCGCTCGGCAGACAGGCTTTTACGCAGCACGTTAAAACGGCTGTCCAGCAGTTGCAGCGGATTGCTGTCGCCCGCGGCACCGGTCTGGAACAAGCCGCGCGTCAGCCGGTCGCTGCTTTTCGGCGTGGCGAACACGTCGGAAACCGCCGCATGCACGCTGGCTTTCCACGCATTCCAGTTCTTCACATTCAGATCCGAAAGCACCGGTGTCAGCGTTTTGCTGTCAATTTTCAGCAGTGCTGACATTTTCTTCTGGATGGATTGCTGAATCTTACTGATGCGCGGCACCAGCGCCCCCGGTACCGGCATAGCCTGTAACTGATTTAACCGGCGCAATTCACGCAGCCAGAGCGCGGCATCCTGAGCACGGATGTCGTCCAGTTGCTCACTGACGTAACGGGCAAATTTCATCGACGGGCTGTGGCCCTGATCGAGCGCAATCAGCGCGGTTTGCCACTGTTCACCGCTCAGCACCGGTGCCGGTTGCTGGTTCATCGCCAGCATCATGGTCATCCATTGGGTCTGGCGCAGTGCAGGCCAGCGTTGTTCAAAGGCTGCCAGTTCAGGCATCGGAACCTGTTCATCGCCAGCGCGGCGGATCTCATCCAGCCAGCCCTGAATTTGCGCGGTGCCCTGCTTCGTCCACAGGCCGCTGACCTGCGTTTTGTCCTCAGACAAAGGCAGGAAATCGGTCAGGTTCACCGGCGTCAGCTCCTCTGACGGTGCCAACAGCCATACCATCTGCGGATCACTGTTGACCAGACGCCCCAGTAATTCACGCAGCACCACTAACTGCTTTCTGCCTCCCGGCTGCTGTATCAGGGCGCGCTGCAACACCACATCCTGCTGACGGGATAAAGGCACCGTGGCGCCCGTCATGCTCAGCGCCGCCGGAACCGCTGGCTGGGTGAGCAGTTCACTGACCGGCTGTTTTTCCCACATGGCCTGTTTGGCGATCAGGGTGCGTGCCAGATCCAGGATCAGCGCGCGTTTTTGCTCAGGCACCGCCTCGGTGAACTGTTGCTGGTAGTGATCCGCTGTCTCGCGCAGGTTCACATTGTCACGCGGTGTCATCGCAATAATGCTGGCTTCAAGCTGCTCATGACGGTGATGAAGCACCGGCACAAAGGGTAAATAGTGCAGCGGATGACGGCGCCAGCCTTCGATATTCTCAATCTGCTGAACCTGCGCCGTGGTCTCCATCAGCGCCGGTGTCCCTGCGGTAAGACGGCCGGTGAAATAACCGGCGATCAGCAGATAGGTGATCGCCAGCGCACTGAAGGTCATCGCGCCCCATTTATGCAGATAACGGCGGCCAAACCCGACAGGTTCGACTTCACGCTGACGGCTTAACGTCGGCAATAACCGCGTCATCAGCTCATGGATAAAGAAAGCCTGACGCGACGCGCTGTTTTTGCTGACCGGCTCGGTGGCGGTAAACCAGATCCCGCCCAGTGCCGCAGGCTGAAAGTAAGCGTCCGGCTCACACAATGCCGCCAGATAGCGTTGCAGCGCCGGTTGCAGTTGCGGCAGTTGTTCCGGGAAATCCATCAGCGCCAGCGTATCGGCATCCGGTTCGCCACCGGAAAGCATGCTGACGCGCACTTTATCCAGCCCGTCTTTCACACACCTGAACAGCGGATCCAGCAGGGCCGGATCCTTGCCATCGACGATCGGTGAACTGCGCCAGTAATACCCCAGCGGCTGCTGGCGTTGGGCGGCCGAAAGCTGACGGGTCCAGTGGCTAAAGCCGGGCATGCGGTCACAGCAGGTAATAAACAGGTACACCGGCAGACGGCGTTTGACTTTGCTGACCAGCGGCTCAATCTGCGTGCGGATATGCCGCGCATGCAGATGCAGATCCGCGTCATCTTTTTCCAGCAGTTCGCTGACGGACACGCACACCACAATGCCTGCGGGCGCGGGCAGACGTCCGCACCAGTTCACCAGACGTAACCAGCCGCGCTCAAAGGCCGGAGTTTTATTCAGAAACTGGCTGGAGAGATCGAGAAAACCCGCAGAGCGGAAGAACCACCAGCGTAAGGTACGGGTCGGCACCACCAGCGAACTTTCCGGCTCATTGGAAAATAATGGCAATCCCGCGCCAGCCATCAGCGTCGTTTTACCGCTCCGCCCGCCGGTCAGGACAAACCAGGGGATCGGCTGTTTGCGCCGTCTGATGCGTTTAATGACCGCCGCACCGGTTTTCCAGTGCTCGAATAACACATATTCCAGCCGGGTGAGTTTAAATTTCGCCTTCAGGCCGGAAATATATTTCGCCTGTGCAATACCGGAAACAGAACCCCAGACAAAGCGGATCAGTAACACGGCAATAATAACGATCAGCCACAACGCGAACGCATGCAGCAATGACCGTTCCAGAACCACGGACATGACGACACAGACAATAAGCAGCAGACACAGGAATAACGCCCATGCGGCAAAGGAAACTAATTTTTTAAACATAGTGTGTTATCCGAAAAATATCCCTAAGCCGGCGAGCAGCATTAATAAATAAATAGCCAGCGGCAGGGAAAACAAAAGCCCTTTACGCTGACGCAGTCGCTTCTTCACCGCTTTATTTTTTTCACCGCCACCGGCTTCCTGCTCTACCAGCAAGGCGTCGTTCGGCCACTGACGCCACTCTTCCGGCAGACACTGACGTTCATCATTGATGCGTTGTTGCAAAAGCTGCGCATCCTGAGAGGTGTATTTCCCGTGGAAACCCATCAGCAGACAGAACAGATAAACCATTCTCAGTTGAGTATTATTTTTATCTGTCTCATCGAGCCGTTCGAAAAACGCTTCGCCGCCGACAGAAATATCAAAATAATATTTTTGCAACAGACTGCTGCGCCATTCCTTCACCCACTCCGCGCGGGAACGTAATACGCGCTCATCGACCCACAGCACCACGGCAAAATAAGCATCTTCACATTCAGCGGTTTCATGATGACGTTCTGATTCACGCAACGCCTGCTGTAATAACGTAATGCTTTTTTCACGAAACGCGCTGTAATCCGGATATTCCTGCGGATCAATAAAGAATGCCGTCACATAGCGGAACAGCGGTAAATAACAATTGAGTAAACTCATCATGAGGGCACCACAAATATCACTTGTACCTGAAGGTCTTCCGGCATATCAGGCCAGTAGAAGGAAATACTGCTGTGCTGACGGGCTTTGTTCCACAGTTCGCTGTCCTGTTCGACCAGGAAATAGTGCGAATCGCTGCGGTTAGGCACACCACGCGGAGGCTGCACGCAGCGTGTCACCGGAATACCCGGCAACGCATGCTGGATCAACGGTTCAATCATCTTCGGCGAGGCCAGTTTGATGCCGCCCGGATTTTTGATCTGACGGTTTTCCATCGGCATATTGGCGGAACGTAACAGCAGCAGTACCGTCTCCGCATTTTTGCTCTGCGTACTGTCAAAGCTGCCGGTGAACACGCCCTGAAGATCGTTCTCCAGCGTAATGTAAGTATTGTCTTCAAGTACCAGACTGTTCAGCAGCGTAATCAGCGTCTTACGGGCGCTGTCGAAACAACTCAGCAGTTCATTATGGTTGTAGGCGTGCAGCGGGTTTTCGCCATCGTGCCACTCCCCCAGAAAGGAGCAGCTGTCATTGAACGAAGAGAGATCGCCCACCAGCTGGCACAAAATGTTATAGACCTGCCACGGATGAACCTGACGCGCCTGGCAAAAGTTTTTCAGTTGCGGCAGCACCCGGTTAAGGGAGCGCATCGCCAGCAACTGCGTCACCTGATCGCCACGATCGGCGTCGCTGACCAGCCGCTCTGAGCGTTTGTATTCCTCAAGCTTTCTGGCCCGCGCACTCAGTTCGAAGTAGATGGTGTCGATCATCTTGCCGAGGCTGAACGACCCGAACAAGGTGACGGAAGGCGGCGAGAATGTTGGATCGAGGATCACCCGTTCGTTTTCGTAACGCAGGCGGGTCAGCGGGATGCATTCGCAGTCAACCGCATCGTCTTTTTCCACGTCTGTCAGCAGCCTGACGTTGTAGCAAAGGCGGGCGACCGCAGCGTCCGGCGCATGGTCATAGACATCTTTCATCACCCGCTCTTCGCTGGTATTGATCCAGCGGGTAACGGCGCGGTCGTGCTCTTTTTCCAGCGTGGTGACGTTGCTGTGCAGCGGATCGAAGCGGCGCACCGCCAGCCAGAGGGTCAGCGGCTGATCGCGTTGCTTCCAGATTTCACGAAAGTTGCGTTGCTCTACGCGGCTGTTGCCGGGCTGCGACAGCAGGGTGCCTCCCGGCAAAATGCACCGGATCTGCTCAACGCTGATCACATAGTCGTTCAGCGCTGCGTCGTTAATGCTGACCTCAATCAGCCCGTGATTATAGGGCTGCGCCAGACGCAGATGTTCTGCCAGATTCCATTCGTAATGCAGATCCAGCGACTGAAAGTGCTGCGGTTGCAGGTAAAGTCCGGAATGCCAGTAGATCTGCTGTTGTTCTGGATACATTATTTTTTCTCTCCGGCAGCAGGGACATCTGAGCTGACAATGCTTTCACTGCCTAACGTGACAGAAAGCGTGAGCGGCGTTAAATGCGCCTGCCAGACCGGCTCCCACCAACCTGTGCTTTCAGCGGCCACCGGGACTTCCGCGCTGACCATATGTTTTTTCACCGGGAAGGGATAGTAGCCCGCGACCAGCGCCACATTGCGGGTATCCTGTGCGCGGTCGATATGTACCGTGTTGGTTTGCCCCGGCATCATCACGTAACGATCCACCTGCAAAACACCCCCTTCGCTACCGGCACCGGCAAACAGACTTTTCAGCGTCGCGGGGTTGCCCAGTGTCTTATCCAGCGCAGGTTTGTCTTTGGTTTGCAGCAGCAATACCGTACAGCTGTTGGGCATGTCGTTCAGGCTGTTCAGTCCCGGTTCCGCCCGCAGTTGCAGGGTGATGGCGCCGTTGGCGAAAGGCGCGCTCACCTCGCCGACCGCCTTCTGGCGACCTTCATCGTTATCTGTCGCACAACCTGCCAGCAGCATGACAGCCAGCATCAGCCCTGCCAGTCCCGTTATCCCCCTCATTCTTTGCTATGCCCTTTCAGTACCTTGTTGATATCGCGCATGCTGCTGTCATCCTGCAACATCTCTTCCAGCCATTCGGTCAGTGTCATCGCCGCCCAGCGCGCCGCACGCTCCATCAGAAACGGCACCGGGCTTGACGGCTCGGTCTGACGGAAAAAATGGGCAATCGTCAGCATCTGGCTGATGGCCAGATCCCGCGACATGGTTTGTTTTTTGGTGTTGTTGATCAGCGAACTGACGTCAGTGTCCGGCTCATCCTCATAAGGCGTTAAGACGTTCAGCGTCATGACGTCGTCATAAGCGGGTGCCGCACGGTCAAACAGGCGTTTTACAAATTCCTGCATTTCGGCGATGGCACTGCGCGTCTGCCCCATCGCCAGAGAATCAGCCTGCGGATTCAGCTGGCCGTAAGTGGTTTCCAGCTGATCCAGCACGGTCACCATCTGGTTTAACATCTCGTTCTGCGTGGCGACCTTTTGCGGATCCAGCGTGGCGGCCCAGCGGTTGAACGTCTCCATCGAGAAATCGTCGTCACTGCCCCGTTCGGCGGCACTGTCCGGTTTCATCGTCACGCGGTGTTCATAGGCGAGCACTTTGCGCCAGTGGTCCAGCGTACTTTCCGGCTGACCAAACAGCGGATGACAATGCAGCAGTTGCGCCAGCTGGCGATCCAGACGGTTGATCATGCCATGGCGGATCACCAGGCCGTCCTCATCCTGTTCCGGCCAGCCGTTTTGCCAGTAAGTCTGGATAAACGGCGTCAGAAAACCGACGCCCTCCAGCAGCCCCGCGATGCCGTGTTGCTGGCTCAGGCCTTCGATCAGCCAGCAGGCAACCTGAAAATCTTTGCTTTCCGCCTGCAACACCTTCGTGCTTAAGCGAACGACTTTGCTCCAGTCGGCTTTCCGTAATTCCGTGGCCCATTCGCCCTGCGGCAAATAGTCAGGATCGCTTTCCCGCGCCTCACGGATCTCGTTATAGACCTGCTCATATTCCATATTGCGGCCACCGGGCTGATCGTCACTGATCGGGGCGAGCAAAGACTCAACATTCATTATCATTTCAATACACTCTATGAAATCAGTACGGTCGGACAACCCGCAACAATGGTTCCGCCATGCGCCGTGCTGTCGCCCATGCGCGCTGCGGGTTTACCGCCAATCAGCACTTTCGCGCTGCCCTTGACGACCGTATCCGGTGGCCCGACACACACCGCCATCGATCCCATCGTCGCGGCGGGCATTCCGCCAATCAGCACCGTGGGCGTACCGGGCGTGGTCACCGGCCCCCCAACGTGAGGGATCGGCGGCAGGCCGGGCGTCACCATCGGGCAAACATGCATATCGCCCACACGGGCAGCGGGTTGTCCCATCAGTGGCCTCCCTGCACGGCATGCCATTGCGCCAGTAATGTCTGTGCGCCTGTCAGAGGGGCGTTTTCCGCCGCGATCCCCACGCTGAGTAATTTCAGGGCGCAAAGCAGCATCAGTCGGGACAAATGCGCTTCAGGGTAAACCGCATCAAATTCCGCAGGCGTCATGCTGCCGTCCATCCAGAACACCGCTAAACCGAGTGCGCCAACCGGCGTATCAAAGCCCAGCTGTTCTGCCTGCTGGAAAATACGGAAGCGCCGGGCGTCATCGTGTTCCGCCAGCCACTGCCGGATTTCGCTGGCGCATTGCTGCACCGGCTGCTCTGCAGATCCCGGCTGGTTCAGCGCCTGTTGCAGCGTCCATGCCAGCAGTTTCTCTTGCGGAGAATCTGCAACCACACTGGCCAGTGCGTCTTCCCATTGTTCAGTCATCATCAGTTGCGCGGCGTTTTCAGCCCCGTTTTGTCGCGGGTTATAAGCCGCAAGCGCGTCTGGCGTGAGCAGTTTTGCTTTCATGTGATTTTTCCTCAGCCAATCATCGTCACGCCGCCCTTGATCTGGGTCATACCACTCCCCTGAACAGTGACCATTGCGCCTTTAAGTTCTGCCGTGCCTTTCCCTTCGATTTTGATCGTGGTGCCGCTCAGCGTGATGCCGGAAGGAGAAAGCGTGATTTTGCTGCTGCCGACTTTCAGTTCGATCGACTGGGTGGATTCAATGACGCAGGCTTTGTCCGCTTTCACCGTGCTGCCGCCCCCGCTGATTTTTAACTGATGATTCCCGCTGGTCAGGCTTTCCTGCAGGTTGCCTTTGATGTCCAGGCTGTAATCGCCCTGTTTGAGCGTCAGGCTGTCGTTCCCTTTGGTGAGTTCGGTCGTGCGGTTTTCGCCGATGGTTTGTGTGACATTTTTGGCGATGCTGCCGGTGACATCGTTTTTCACCGTCAGCAGCAGATCTTTTTGCGAGGTGATGATCAGCCGCTCTTCGCCTTTTTTGTCGTCAAAGCGCAGTTCATGCCCTTCTTCAACGTTGCCGTTCACGGAACTGCGCGAGACAAATCCGGCATGGTTTTTCTCTTCAGGCAGACTCAGCGGCGGTTTGTTTTGACCATTGAAGACCGATCCGGTCACCAGCGGATAATCCGGGTTACCGTGCACAAAACTGACCGTGACTTCGCTGTTGACGCGCGGCAGGAACATGGCGCCAAAGCGACCGCCCGCCCACGGCTGGGAAACCCGTACCCAGCAGGAACTGCCATCGTCGTGTTTGTTTTCGCGATCCCACGGGAACTGAATTTTGATGCGGCCATATTCGTCCGTATGGACTTCTTCTGATTTCGGCCCGACCACAATGGCGGTCAGAATACCGGCGATTTCAGGCTGTTTTGTCAGGCACGGCGGACGCCATGACAGGCTGTCTTTCAGCACCGTCAGCGCGTAGCTAAAATCAGGTTGCCCGTCATCAATGCTGCTCGAAGCCTGCATATGCACCGACCTGATGCGGTAATTCCCCTGACAGGACGGATGCCCGCTCAGCTGGAATTTATCGCCGCAACCTAACCACCAGGCGCTGGCTTCGGCATAGAACTGCTGATTATCCGACTCAAGCTGTTCCATTTTCAGGCGCGCGCCGGATTGCAATACGTCACGTTTTTCATGACCGTGCGCATCCACATAACTGACGCCCGGCACGGAATACTCCGCCACCACGGCTTGGGATTCCCCTTCCACACTGGCCGCCTGCACCATATTGAAACCTTTGAGCGTGACAGATGAGGCCGCCAGCGAAGCACTCGCGACCCAGCTCAGGATCCCGACGCCATCACCCCGCCCCTGCAATGGCATAAAGGGTAATTCTGCTGTTTTGCCGGACTGATGACTGGACGGATGATCGGCCAGAACCAGCGTGTGCTGTCCGGCATCGTGCTGGAAGAAGTAATAGATCCCTTCCTGTTCGAGCAAACGACTTATAAAGTCGAAATCGGATTCGCGATACTGAATGCAATATTCACGCGGCTGATACGTGGCGCGCAGGCGCAAATCAATGTGACTGATGTTCTGCTGACGCAGCAGTTTGCACACCAGGTCCGGCACGGTCATGTTCTGGAACACCGCCAGATTACGCCCCAGACGCAGCAACGCCATCCGCGGTTCAAGCGTGCCCGTGAAGGTGCTGATGCCATCGACATTGTTGTCTTCTTCGATGCGGGTCAGCACGCCATGCACGTAACGTTTTTGGTTGCCCCGGCCAATCTCACAGGCCATTTCATGCCCCAGAAAACGCCCCATCTGCGGGGTGACCAGCGAGGTACGGAACTGGATCTGATAACGGAAAGTGTCCGAAAATTGTTCATCGCCCTCGATGTGCATCAGCGTCAGAGCATCCGCGGCATCGCCGACAAACCGGATAAAGCGGTTGTCTTGTCCCAGTGATTTTGCCATTTTTTATTTTCCTTCCCGGCAGACGGGTAAACGAATTTTATGCTGGCCAGCACCCTCGGAATGCCCAAGGCATATATCCAGCCCGAGTTGCCCGCATCCCAGCGGAGTGATGATGTTCGACGTATTTTCGATCAGCAGATCAATATCAAAATCCAGCCCTTGCCCGACGTATTCGCGGATGTGCGACCACAGGTGCGGGTAGTGCTTTCCCTTCGGCAAAAACAAACCGGCGTTTTTCATCGGCACCGGCCCCAGCGTCACCGTAAAATGTGACTGCCGGTCCCAGTAAACGCTGCCGAGCATAGGCGCGGCGGCAAGCGTTTGTGTCGGTTCTCCCAGCCGGCAACACAAGGCCGGATCCATCACCTGCCACCCACCGGTAAAAGGCGTGACTTTCGCTGCCACGGCAAAACGGTGTCGTAACCAGGTTTCAATGTTGAGCATGGAGCGGACGGAATGGGCGAACAAATCCGCAAACTGCTCCTGTTGCAGAGACGGCGTGCTGGTCGCCACGCCGGATAAGGCGCGGATGGCCTGACTCAGCGGCCGCGTGGCGGTGAATTCCGCCATGGCGTAATAATGATATTTCTGCCAGGCGAGATACCGCAGGCTGTGCAGCCGGTGGTTAAACATATCCAGAAAGGCTTTGGCCGTTTTATCGCCGTGGCGGTAATACCGTTCGATCATCCATTCGGTGTAGACCGTCGGTAACGCGCCGAGCGCGCCTGTCAGCCCGTGAGCAGCCACCTCAACCTGCCAGCGCTGCTTATCCAGCGGCGTGACCTGCGTAATGTCGCCTTTCGGCGCATCCAGCGAGAGCGGCGAAATAAAATAAAGCTGCTCTTCGAGAACCTGTTTACTGTCTTTGTCCTGCCCGCGGGTCAGCCTGCGCAACATCAGACGCACCTGCTGGAAAAAGTTATGCGGGCTGAGGATTTTGCTCAAATCCATGACAGTCTTCCCGCCCGGACCGGCCAGATACGTGCGGTTTCTCCCGGTGCGTCAATGCAGGTGACCACCCGGGTGAAACTGTTGACCGGCGCGTACAGCGCCAGAAACGAATCGATAAAGCGGCACAGCAGGAAATACTCCACCTCTTCCGCTGCCTCGCGGGAAAATGTCACGCGGATTTCAATCCCCCGCGCCATAGAACGCGGATCCAGCGGGGCCAGCCGGGTGATCACCGGGCTGGATTCGACATGCTGGATCAGGTTGATCAAGCGGCTGATGCCCGGATTATCGACAAAGTTGTACAGCGCCAGAGATTCTTTCAGCACACGGGCGCCTTCCGGCCCGCTGATCAGCATATGGTTAAGCGAAAGCTGAGAAATTAACCGCCAGCGCGTGGCCTGTTTCACCGGCGGCCTGACCGGCAGCGTCGGGCGCGTCAGCGCAATAATCTTCATGCCCGCAATCGGCAGTTCCGAATCGAAATCACCGTCAGGGTCGCCATTGCGCATGGCGGCCGGAATGTCGCGATTGGTGCAGGTCAGGTTCATGCTGACAATGTCGCAACCGGGCGCCAGGGGCTTCTCTCCCCGGTCAGAAAACGCGATAAACAGCGTGGAAGCGACGCCATGGTTTTGCATGGTTTCACGGCGCATGGATTGCCAGAACAGCCCGGTCTCTCCGTCACTGGCGGAATGGTCTAAACCAAACAACGGATAAATGGGGCGGGACTGCGTTTCGTTGCCCTGTTTGCGCATTGCCGACACGCCGTCAACCGACCAGACGTCCATCGCATCCTGATGGCGGATATCGGGGATCACCGGATATTCCGCCGTTTCGTGATCCGGCGAAATCGGTTCGGCGCGATGGGCGAAGAGATTGACCGCGGGCGTGCAGTTGAGCAGAAACAGATTTTCATTCACCGCACTGGCTATTTTTTCCAGCTGTCGCGCCATCATGCAGCGGTTGAATTTCACTACCAGCGAGAGATCATCCTGACTGCCTGCCACGACGCCCGCAGGCAGCGGCATATCAATAAAATGAAACTTTTGCGGAAAGAAAAAATAGTCCTGCAACAGGCTGTGGGTCGGTGAAACCCGCGAGTCACCCGCGAGTAAACCTTCATTTTCGCCGAAACCGACAGCCCGGAGACTCTCCGGTGGCAGCGTATGGTGTTGCCCCTGCAGGAGAACAGAAAGTGACGCCACTTCGCTGCACAGCAAGGTATAAAGAATGTTCACGATCCGGCTGGCCCCGCTGAGATGCAGCCTCAGGGAATCCGCCGCCAGCGTGGCACCCGGCCACACCGACAACTGTATTTTCAGACTCCAGCTCATGTCATCGGCATCCAGATGCAGGCTGGCTTTATGCAGGCTGACCGGCTGAAGCGTGACCGGATAAGTGGTGCGGAAACGGCAAATCTGACCGTTGACCGGACGCGAATACAAGGCCGTTCCGGCATCAATGTGGTTGCTGGCCGTCAGCGCGCTGATTTTGATATCCGGCTGCATCTGTACAACACACACCGACGGAAAGGGACGCAGAAATTGCGGGGCCAGCACGGTCAGTAATGCATCGGTCACTTCCGGCATATCTTCATCAAGACGTTGCTGGATCTGCGCGGTGACCAGCGCAAAGGATTCAATAATTCGCTCGATATGCGGATCTTCAGACGTGCCTTCTGACATCCCTAAACGGCGGGCGACTTTGGGAAAATGGCGTGCGAACGCCTTTCCCTGCGTTTTGAGGTAAGCGAGTTCATTCTGATAATAAGAAATTAATTTTTTCGCCAACATTTGAATTACTCGTTAGTCACGCAGAGAAAATTGACTGATGACATCGTCCCACATAAGCCGGTAACGGACTTCGCCTGCGAGTGTTTCGGCGTCAATGATGAAGGAACAAAGACTTCCCAGTTCTTCACCTGGCGTGACACAGACGTTTTTTAATCTGGGTTCAAAACGCTGTAATGCGGTTTCAATACGTGATTGCATAATGGCATTGCGCTCAAGACGCGGTGTATCGCTGGCAAAAACATCACTGACGCCATAATTAAGGATCGACGCATTAATTAACGGAATATCGTCAATACGGTAACTTCGGGGGCGGGAAGACAAAAGCAGCAATATTTCATCAATGAGTGTGCTGCTTTTGTCTTCTGCCTCAGAAATATCATTCTGGTCTTTCGGATTATTATCTGATAATTGCTGCAATAAACTTTTCATCCATAAACCTTAATACAGTGCACGCTTGCGGCGTGCACTGTTGTTTTGAAAAATTACAGCTTGGTATTCTCAACCAGGTTCCAGCCCACAGGACCCTGTTTGCTGGTTTTGCCATCTGGCTCAACCATATTGGTTTCGAATGTCATCTGACCAAATACGAAGCTCAGATTTTCACTCGGGATATCGCCTTCAGAATAGGCATTAAAGTTGTAGCTGTTCAGCACACAGTTTTTGTAGGTCAGTTTCAGCGCTTCAACCAGTTTCTCGCCCTGGAACAAGGCCTTAACAATCACGATCTGCTTAACGTTGCTGCCTTGCGCAACCATATTGGATAACTGAGTAGAGGTGGTATCCATTGCTTTTGAGAATGAAATCGCATCAAAGTTAACGCCATCGCTGTTAACCTGACCGCTGGCATTATCAATTTTAGCCGAGCAGTAAACACCGAAATTCATATTCTCAACAGCGATCCAGCCTTCATAACCTTTATTGCTGACAGTACCTTTAATACCTTCAATTTGCATAAAAAGCGATTCAGTAGCCATTTTATATCCTTATTTTAACGATTATATTTATGCACCCGTCGATGCAGGAAGTTCCGCTACCAGGCGCAGCGACATGCTTAGCCCTTCAAGCTGGAAATGCGGTTTTAAATATGCAACGGCGCGATAACTGCCCGGAGAACCTAGTACATCAACAACTTCAACCACAGCCTCACGCAACGGATGGCTTGCTTTAATCGTTGGTCCTACATTATCTGAACCTACAACATATTGGTTGATCCAGTTTTGCAGGAAATTCTGGCATTCAGATTTGGACATAAAGCTGCCCACTTTATCGCGCACGATGGATTTTAAATAATGAGCAAAGCGCGACGTCGTCATAATATATTGCAACTGGCTGGACAATTTAGCGTTTGCATTGGCCAGTTCAGAATCATATTTGCGCGGTTTATTGGTCGATTGCACGGCGAAGAACGCGGCATAATCGGTGCCCTTGCAATAAATAAGCGGAATAAAACCAAGTTCAGCCAGTTCCTTTTCGCGACGGTCAGAGATCGCCACTTCTGTCGGACACTGCATGACCTTTTCGCCGGTCTGTGAAATGTAGTTGTAGGTTGGCAGGGATTTCACCAGACCACCGCCTTCCACGCCGCGGATTGCCGCGCACCAGCCGTGCTCTTCAAAAGCTTCCACCATACGGCCCGCTAAATCGTAAGCCGCGTTGACCCACAGGTAGCTGGCACCGTCGTTATTTTCGTCAATTTTCTCTTCGAAATTGAACGCATCCACGGACACGGTTTTCGCACCGTAAGGCAGACGGCCAATGACGCGTGGCAGCGTCAAACCGACATAGCGTGAGTCATCGCTCTGGCGGAAGGATTTCCAGCGGGCATAGTCGGAGGTTTCAAACAGCTTGCCCAGATCGCGCGGACGCGGCATTTCGGAGAAGGATCCCATAGCAAACATGCCAGGATTCGCAGCACTCAGGAATGGCGCGTGGGCTGCGGCGGCAACATGGGAAATGTGCTCGAGCAACTGAACATCTTCCGGCATGCAGTCGAATTCAAAATCGCCGACAAAAGCCGAATACGGGTCACCGCCGAAGGTGCCATATTCACTTTCATAAATGCTTTTAAATAAGGAAGACTGATCAAAGTCGGAGGCTGATTTAAAGTCACGCATCAGCTCTTTCTTGGTGCAGTTAAACACGCGCACTTTAGTGTTTTCTGTAACGCTGCTTTGCACCAGTTTGTGCAGACCGCGCCAGGAAGATTCCATACGCTGGAATTCCGGAGCCTGAATAATTTTGCTGACCTGAGAAGAGAGCAGTTCATCAATGGCCGCAATGCGGGCTTCGATGCTGCCGACCAGATCATTGGACACGATGACCGCGCCGGATGCCACTTCCGACAGGAAGTTATCCAGCTGACTTTTCACCTTGGTCCGGTCGGATTCGCGGCGGATGGCCTGGGTATTGTCGATAATCTGATCAAGATAATCGCCGGATTGCTCCGCCTGGGCAGAGGCGTTCATCACCTGGATATCGCTCATTCTGCATCTCCTTTGGCGGATTCTGCGTCTTTTGCGATACCTTCGAGCAGCTCAACCAATTGCTCTTTCAGGCGATCATTGCTGGCGGTGCGGTTGCGTAAATCGCTCAGTTGCTCACGCAGTTCAAGCAGCTTGCGCAGCGGTTCAACCTGCATCACCACGTTTTCCGGAGAAAAGTCGTCCATGCTGTTGAATTCCAGAGCGACCGCCATCTGGCCTTCTTTTTCTGGCAGGGTACTTTCCACCAGCATTTCGACTGCCGGTTTCATCCCTTCCATCACATTATTAAAGTTGTCTTTATCAATGTGAGTGAAACGACGGTCACGCAGTGGCATATCGTCTTTTGCGAAATCCCCGATCACCCCCATCACTAAAGGTAATTCTTTTTTGGATTCAGCGCCGCCGACTTCAACGTCATACGTTATTTGCACGCGGGGAGGCCGCGCTTTGCTCAGTTTATATTGTGTATTACTCACGGATAAATCACCATAAAGTTTGAGGAGGTAAAATTATGCGGGGATAATAAACAGTAATTAAGAGATTTCACATGTCACTCTGCTTATTATTATATTAACCACCTCTAAATAACTGAGATAAAAACCTTTAAAAACAACAAGATGCGTAAGCATTCATTTTATTAAAACAGTGAATTGAGGAGAGGGAAATGATTTATCGTGACAATTGAAAAAAAGCATTTTTCCTTTAGAGAATAAAACCTATTTTATTATCCCAAGATAATTTCTGTTACATATTATTTGCTTTGAATTTTCTTTGTGAGCAGGTATTACAAATAAAAAGGGTAGGATGAACTGTAAAACGCGTTATTTTTATCCAAAAACCTGACATTTTTGCTCCGCCGGCCAAATCTCGTTTGCCGGTAGCGATCCGCATAAACATAAATTCCACCGCCAATCAGGCAGATACATTTTTCTGTCTCTGACAGGCTTGATCAGCGCCACGCTGACGTGAATACTGTATATAAAACCAGTACCACGAGAACTCAGTATGATTTTACACACTCCCGGCAGCCCGCTGAAAAGTATCACCCTGCCGTTGTTTCTGGATCGCGTCCCTTGCGGCTTCCCTTCACCGGCGCAGGATTACGTGGAGGCGCAGCTCGATCTGAACAAACTGATGATCGCTCACCCGAGTGCGACCTACTTTATCCGCGTTTCAGGCCATTCGATGACGGACGCCAATGTTAACGACGGCGATTTGCTGGTGGTTGACAGCGCCCTGACCGCCGTGCACGGCGACATTGTGGTGGCGGCGGTGGACGGTGAGTTCACGGTAAAGAAATTATGTACCCGTCCGGTATTGCAGCTGGTGCCGATGAATCCGACCTATTCCCCCATCACTTTTCAGGATGAAGCGTCCCTGGAGATCTTCGGTGTGGTGACATTTATCGTGTACGCCACGAGATAGGCGCACCGCACACCCCGGGGTCAGATTTTCTGAATAAACCGCATTCGTGCTAAATCCTTATGATGGCAGGCATTTTTGTATGACAGCGCTGCCATTTTCATCAATAAGCGGGCTTATTAACCAAATATAGCCTGTGCTAACTTTCTTAACCAATACTATAACACCTTGAAAATACAGGTTTTTTTATTTCCTGTTTTGTGGCAGACTGCGCACCTCAATTAATAAACAGCCTTTTTTGTCCCTGAAGGCCTGACTGGTCCGTTTTTATGCAACTCTATACCGTCCTCATTCTGGCTTTTGGCATGTCCATGGATGCCTTCGCTGCGGCGATCGGCAAGGGCGCATCACTGCACCGCCCGCCACTGAAAGAAGCCCTGCGCACCGGACTGATTTTTGGCGTCATTGAAGCCATTACACCGGTTATCGGATGGGGGATCGGGCTGGCGGCCAGCCAGTTTATCATGAGCTGGGATCACTGGGTGGCGTTCACCCTGCTGCTGATCCTCGGTTTGCGCATGATTGTGCAGGCGTTCAAAAAAGAGGCCAGCGAAGAAACCGAAGCGCCCCGTCGTCACGGCTTCTGGTTGCTGGTGACCACTGCGGTGGCAACCAGTCTGGATGCGATGGCCGTGGGTGTCGGTCTGGCCTTCCTGCAGGTAAATATTCTGGTGATGGCGCTGGCTATCGGTGCCGCCACCACCATTATGGCGACGTCCGGGATGCTGCTTGGCCGCTTCCTCGGCGCGGCGATGGGGAAATGGGCGGAAATTCTGGGTGGCGTGGTGCTGATCGCCATCGGTACCTCGATCCTCGTCGAACATCTCGGTCTGCTGGGCTAGGTGTTTTCCGGCGGCGACGCCGGTGCCGCGAACCAGTTATCTTTGGTCACCATCACCGCGTTTTCCGGCTGATTCACAAAATTCGGCGACATAATCTGCACATTGAATTCGTTAAAGACATCCTGAATATGGCTGTGTAATTCCGTTCTCACCGCCGCGAGGGATTCGCCCGCCCGCAGATGCACCTGCAATTCATACGCGATATACCAGTCCATCAGGCTGAGCTGGCGGACCAGCGGTTTGTGCTGCGGATCGATGCCCTGCGTGCGGCTGGCGGCCAGTTCCAGCATGGCGTGCACCTGCCGCCACGGCGTGTCGTAACCGATGGTGACGCCGGTGGTCAGATTGACGCCGCCGCCCGGATTCTGGGCACTGAGGTTGGTGATCTTGCCGCTGACCACCACCGCATTGGGCACAGTGACCACGTAACTTTCACGGGTGATGATTTTCGTCGCCAGCATGCCGATTTCACTCACCAGCCCTTCGTTATCGCCAATGCGGATCACATCGCCTTTGCGCAGCGCACGGGAATAAATCAGCACCAGCCCGCTCATCGCGTGGTTCATCACCCCGGCCGACCCCAGCGTCAGCATCAGACCAAAGAACACGCTGACCCCTTTGAAAGCCAGCGAGTTGGCTCCCGGTAAAAACGGATAGGCCGCAGACAGTGCGAACAACCACACCATCACCGAAATCAGTTTACGCGTCGCCCCGACGGTTTCCGGATGCAGCCCCGGCACCTGAAGTTTGCGGGCCTCTACCCGCCGGAGCAGTATTTTCAGCAACTTGAGGATAAACGCGGTGAGCAGGAAGATGATCGCCACAATCAGCAAACCGGGGAACGCCGACACAATGGAGAGCGCGATCCGCTGGATGACATTCACCGACCAGTCGCCAAGGGATTCGCCCCAGACGCGCGTCCACGGATACAGGCGGAACAGCCAGCTCAGCCACAGATAGAATGCCACGATGCTGAGTAAAATCATCAGAGCCGCGTAGGCATGCACTTCCACCGCCCCCAGCAGGCTGCGCCAGCGATAGGGGATCCAGCCCTTCTTCAGCAAAATCCTGGCCGTAAAATAGGCTTTAACCCGCGACCAGGATCGAAAGGCAAGGTAATACAGCAGGATCAGCACAGCGGTGCCCGCCAGCACCTTAACGGTAGCGAGGGTCAGATACGAGGAAGAATACTGATCGATAAGCGAGGTGCGCTGCGCATTAAAACGCGCCAGCACCCGCTGCGCGGCCTGACCGAGCGTCAGGTCATCGCCTTCATCCAGATCACTTTCTGCCAGCAACATCAGCGGCTTACCATTGATAACAAATAACCGGCCCTGCTGACCATAACGCTGCACCGGCAGGATTTGCACCGGATGGCGCATGTCCTCCTCGCTGAGGGAACGCAGCGTATTGCGGATACGCAGCACCCGTTCCTCCGGCGTGGACAAGCCGAACTTCGCCTGCAACATCACGATCGGCTGGTGGAAAATATACACCGTCCGGGCTTTTTCCTGATCAGACGGTGACAGGCGCGGTTCCGCCGCCTGTGAGTGAGACACGCTGAAAAGGGCAATACATGCCAGAAAAAGAAAGACTCCGCCCCGCCTTATCAACGTCGGGATAAACGCGTTCAAGCTGTTGTCGGCCATTCACAGACTCCCTGACTCTCGTTTCGTTAATGTCTATTTATTCAATTTCTGCAACTGTATCTGGTCGGCGTATTTTGCTTTTTCTGCCAGCGCAGGAAATTGTGACGGAGTATAAAAATGCGCGGGCGTTTTCAGCCCGTGCATCTCGCTGCCGGGGTAAATTTGCAGTTCCCCCCGTGCAGACAAACGGTATCCCGCCACCGTCTCAGGCATCGTCAGCCGATAAGGCGGGATTTTTTCGAAAGGCACCGGCGTCGGAAAGCGGCTGTCGCTCAGATCATAGTTGCGGTTTAACACCAGAAATTTATCCGGCACCCGGCGCTTGCTGTTCCACCAGATGCCGTCCACCTCATGAAATTGCCGCTTGGTTTCCGCTTCACTGACCGCACCCAGCCGGATCAGCGCGTCGTGTAAGGCGGATCCCATCGCCGCGTTGTATTTTTCCGGCGAACCGGCGTGGCCGTGCAGGATGACGTTAATCGCCAGCCGCGCGCCCAGCAGATTGGAATAGAGATCTTCCGGCGAAAACGCCGAGATTTCCTCTGAAAAGCCTTTCACCGACTGGAAGCCATACCACTGGGCGATCTCATGCCATTGCGCCAGCTGAAAGGCCAGATGCCCCGCCAGCCAGGCCGCCAGGGTATACCGCTCCGCCGTTGTGTGCGGACGGGTAAACGCCTTCAGCTGAATGCGCCGCAGACCCAGCTCCTCGCTGTAGAACAACCGCCAGCCGCTGCCGAGGCGCGGGTAAATGCGGGTGAACAGGTAAAAGGTGTTATCCGCCGTGTCGCGTACGTGGGCGATATCGATAAAACCGCCGCGCCGGGTGTAAATCAGCCCGCTTTTTTCCGCGCTCAGCCCGACGATACTTTTCACCGCGCTGAGCGCACTGTCGTTGTAATGGTGCGTACCGAGCGAACCGGCGGATAACACGTTGCCGATCTGGTAAAACGGCACCGGCACGCCGATGGCGCGAACACGTAATCCATAGCCAAAGGCACAGCACGGACGCAGGGATTCCGGCGCGGTCAGGTGCCGGGCGACCGGTCCGACACGGGCAGCGGATTCGACGGGCAGAATGTCCGTCGGCATGGTTTCAGCATGGCTCACCGACGCCGCGCACAACAGCCACGTACACAGCATTTTGTGGTTCAAAAAGCCTCCGCAATTTGAAAATAAAAACCTGCGCTTTCCCGGCCGACGCCCAGATCCAGCCGCAAATTCATGTCCGGTTTTACCTCAAACCGGTAACCGGCCCCCGCATTGGGTAACAGAGGATGCGAGGTCAGATCCCCCGGTGTATCGCCCAGTGCGCCCATCCCCAGCCACAGCACATAACCGTGTCGCCAGTTGAGTTTTTTACGGTATTCAAGCTGGGTGCTGACCACGTCTTTATCGCGGTATTGCCCCTGATAATAGCCGCGTAACCGGCGGTCATCGCCGGCCAGCGAAAGACGGTCCCACGGCACATCGCCCTGTGAAAATCGTCCCCACACATCAAACGCCAGCACGTCGCTGTCATTGAGCGGCAGATAATGGTTGTACTGCAACTGCAAGGCGGTGAAATGCGTATCAGAACCGGTAGCCGGATCAAAAACGCTGTATTCGGCACTGAAAAACTGGCCATGCCGGGGCCGGGTGATCACATCACGGGTATCGTAATTCAGCGCGACGGAACCGCCGGAACTCTGCGACCGGGTGTCAGCACCGTAGCGGGTAAAAAGGTCGTTCTGATGGGGATCGTCCACGTCGGCGTGGATCGTCGAAAAATCCCAGCCCACGCCGCCATACCAATGATCGGCCAGCCGGTAGAAAATCTGAGGATGCAGGCGCAGCGAATTTTCGGTGTATTTCATTTCATCTCCCTGCGCCGCGTCGTAACCAATGCCCCAGAAACCGGTGGGGATTTTTGCCAGTGAGCCATCCACGAACAGCCGCCACTGGTCATCACTGAAAAAGGTGTAATTGGTCAGCCCCACGCCCAGCGCCCCGCTGGTACTGACAAAACCGGTAAACGACACGGAGGAGTTCTGCGTCTGCTTATCTTGCGGATCAATACGGTAAATGCCCGCCACCGCCGTGCCGAGACCGAGTTTCAGTTCCGGCGTATAAAACGGGCCAGGCAATACGCTCCAGTCCACGCCTTTGCTGGCATCAAAATGATTGTCCGCGCCGAGTTTATTGAGAAAACCGTCGATCTGCTCATGCGACAGTTCTCCGGCACTCAGCGGCGACACCATCAGACTCAGCACTCCGCCCGCCAGCCATGCTGATCTGTTCATCAGAATCGATATTCACCTGCAACAAAGAAGCTGTTGCGGTCGTTGAAACCGATTTCCGACAGCACGTTAAAGTTTTGCGTGATTTCGTATTGCGCCCCGATCAGCATATTCCACGGCGAATTCAGATGCTGTTTGACGTCAAAACGCCCCTCATCATCCTGATTGACGGCGCTGATCAGCGGCTGAAGTTCTGCGGGCATATGCAGATCAGACAGCTTGCCTTTGAATTCCTGCTGCACATCCTGATACATGCTGCCCACCCAAAGGCTCAGGTGCGAAGGTCCGGTGATGCCTTGCAGGTTGAAACGGTAGCCGGCGCGCGGCGAAACCGTCACTGCCGAAATACTGCCGTCAAGAATGTCGAAATCCGTGCGGGTGTAATTGGTATCCACCAGCGTAAACCAGTTGCCATAGCCGCCCGCCAGCGTGAAACCTGTGCCCCAGGTTCGCCCCTGAAAATCGAGGGTAAAGTCGATATCCTGCAAATCGCCGTTGCGGTACAGATTGTGGACCGAGGTGGCAATCACGCGGTTAAGGCCGGTATAGCGTGACGGATCCGCATCCACCGACACGTTGGAGACCGAAGACCCTTTGGTGTAGCCCAGCAGACCGTACACATTCAGAAAGGGAAACACCCACATATCGAGACGCAGATTTTCTGTCTGGCTGCGCTCGCGGGTTTTGGCGACATCAATATCAAACATGTCGGCAGGAATGGGATGCGCGCCTAATTTCAGGCCGGAAAAGGTGATGCTGTCGACATCGACGTTCTGACGCATATTCATATAACTGAGATTGACGCCAAACGGCAGCGGAATGGAATAGCCACGCGCCCGCGCCTCATCCCCCCAGATCGGGAAGGTGCGGCCGTCGTCACTGGCCGCGTCTTTCGGGTCCGTGACCGCGGGGGTTTCTGCCCCCGCCAGAGGTGCCCACCCGAGGCACAGCACGAGAAGAAAGGGTTGTGCCCTGCTGAATCTGTTCATCCGCCTCCGGTAATGCATTATTTCGCCTGAGCAGCAGGGAAAACGGTTTTCCAGTCAGTTTTCATGCTGACCACCGGCCAGCCTTTTTTCGCCGCCTCATCCAGACCTTTATCCAGTTTGCCGAAGCCGGATTTCCGGTCGTAGGCGTATTCGCGCGCGGCATCGTCGTGATGCAGATAAAGCACCAGATTCGGACCGGCGCCGGAAGAGACGTATTGCAGCATCGGTAAATCACCGTCGGAATTCCCAAACGCCAGCAGCGGCATCCGGCCAATGTAGCGGTGGATCGCCACCGGTTTATTTTCCGCGTCATCGATAAAATTGATCACGCCCTGTTTGACCAGCCGGGCATGGCCCTGTTTATCGATATCAAATTTGATCTTGTCGGTGGAGCCGATCACCTGCTCAGGCGGAATACCATAGGCTTTCTCCGCCCACGGCCGCATAAAGTCGGTGCCGCCGCCGGAGACAATATAGGTATTAAAACCGTGCTCCCGCAGATAGCTCAGCAATTCCAGCATGGGCTGATACACCAGTTCGGTATAAGGCCGTTTGAAACGCGGATCGCGGGCGGTATCAAGCCACGCTGACACGCTCTTTTTAAATTCTTCGGTGGTCATTCCGGCGTCGGCGGCATGTTCAATCGCCATCAGCCCCGGGTTACCGGTCGCCGCAACCGCATGCATGTCATTTTCCAGAACGCCTTTAAAGGGCTGCTGGTTCTTCCATTCAGGGTGTTGCGGAGCCAGCGCCTTAATACGATCCATCAGGTAAATCAGCTGAACGTAGGCCGGTTGTTCGGTCCACAACGTGCCGTCATTGTCGAACACCGCAATCCGCGCTTCAGGCATCACAAATTCCGGTCCGCCTTCCAGCGTCACCTTTTGCACGAAATCAATAATTTTTGATTTTGTGGCGGAATCATTCCAGGAAGGAAGGCTTGCCGTCGCCTCAGTGGCGGCATACGCCATCTGACAGGCGAGGACAATAAACAGCGTAAAAGCGACGACGACACGCGGCAATTTTCCGCCACGATGGGCGGAAACGCGGAATAAATAATTCATCTCAACATCCTGCTAAATAGAAAGAATTGTGTGTTTTCATCGGGAAGGCGTTTGCGTAAAGGCTAGTCAGTAAGTGAAATTATTTCTAGCAGATGGACACATCTTTTTATTTTTTGTTATCGGCTATTTGCAATTATCCGGTTCTTTCTCTAATCGTTAGATAGGCATCACGTCATTCCATCGCAAGCTGATCCCGGGCGAAATATGAAAAGACTTACTTTCTTGATAAGTGGCATTTTATTTTCCATGTCATCACAGGCGGCAGGGCTGTATCTGTATGAAATTGGCACCGAAGACACCGGCCTCGCCGGTGCCGGTCAGGCCGCCCGTGCGCAGGATGCCTCGACGCTGGTGTCTAACCCCGCAGGCTTAACCGAATTACCCGATCATATGCTGACCGGCGGCCTGCAGGCGCTTTACGGCCACACGCCCTATTCCCTCGATGATAATTCCGCCTTACGCGGCAGCAGCCCCGGTAACACCATCGGCTGGTTCCCCGGCGCCAATCTGTTTTATCAGCAGCGGCTGAATGATTCGTTATCCGCCGGGATCGGGCTGTATGGCAATTACGGTCTGGGGCTGGATTTTGGTGACTGGGCGGGTGACCGGCTGATTAAGAAAAGTACCCTGGTCGGACTGACGCTCAGCCCGGCGCTGGCCTGGAAAGTGAATGACCGGTTATCCTGGGGCGCGGGCATCGGGATTAATTACGGGTTTCTTTCCCTGACGCGCAATGTCGATGATGAGGATCATAAGCAGTCGGATCACGACTGGGCGCTGAATTTCCGCACCGGCGTGTTATTTAAAGCCACCGACCAGACCCGCGTCGGTCTGAATTTCACCAGTAAAACGCAGTACCATTTTAATATTGATGGCAAAGCGCGCTTCCCGCAGCTGGATAACCGGGAATATACCCTGCCGCTGACCGCCGACGTGAATACCCCGGACCAGCTGATGTTAAGCGTGGTGCATGACGTGAATAAACGCTGGTCGGTGATGGGCGATCTGGGCTGGCAGAACTGGAGCGCCTACGGCAGCAATCAGATCTACACCGGCAGCCGTCCGCTGGATCGCGACAACAAATTGCAGGACACCTGGCATACCGCATTCGGCGTGCAGTTCCGCCCGGATGAAACCTGGCGGCTGAATACCGGTATCGCCTATGACAGCAGTTTTTATAAATCGCAGGATGACGCCTCACTGACCATGCCTTCCGGCGCGGCGTGGCGTTTTGGTGCCGGTGCGCAGTATCAGGTGACCACCGCCAGCAATGTCGGTATGGCGTTTGAATACCTGACCATGGAATCGTCGCAGGTCGAAAACCCGCTGCTGAAAGGCGGTTATGACGATCCGTCGATTTATTTCTTCAGCATCAATTACAACTATGAATTCTGATTAAACGAACGGTTATCTGAAGCTCCATTGCACGCTGACCACGAACACGGCAGGAATAATAATCCCGCTTTCCACACCAAAGTAATCGGTAAAATTGTACTGAACGGCGTGGTAGATATACGGCGAGAACCCGATGCCGGTGACTTTTTTGAAATCGTTGTACGACCCTTCATCACCGCAATGTTTAAAGGCATCAAAGAAGAACTCACCGGTATACCCGTAGACCCCTTTGAACACCCAGCCGGTGTTGCCGGATACCCAGTCCCTTCGCAGCCCCAGCGCGATACAGCGGTCATCAAAGCTGTTTTTCATGGTGCCCGCTAACAGGCTGTATTTGGAATCTTCAGAGAATTTGCGTTCCACCGAGTAAAAGTGGTTATCAAATTTTTCATTGTACTGGCCGCGGTTGTGGGTCAGATGGTAAACAAAAGATCCGGTGTTTATGGAATATAAATTGATCTCGTCAGCCTGATTTGCCGCAGAGAGGAGTAACAACGGAAAGCATGACAAACCCCAGACTTTTTTGAGCACTTCAACCACCGCCTTAATGAACAAGAAGCTAAGTAGGAAATCGAGTCGCACCGGCCAGATGTGAGTATAGAATGTCCGCTAAAAAACGTTACGACGGAATTAGTTTCACAACGGGAATAATAGCGTCTTTATTATTGCGGTTCTGATCGTACCGGGGAGGTGTGAGTTAAGTTTTACTTAAGTAAAGTTATGAAATAGCGGAATCGTCTTATATTCCTCCATGTTATAAACACCTCAACTTTTAAGGATAAAGGGAGGGTATAAAGCTGTGACGACATTCACCAAAGACGTCATCAACGATATCATCAGCTGGATTGAAGTGAATATAGACACCCCGCTTTCAGTACAGTGTGTGGCAGAGTATTCAGGCTATTCAAAATGGCATTTGCAAAGAATATTCAAAAAGGAGACAGGATTAACCTTAGGGAAATATATCCGCAATAGAAAACTGACGCTTATCGCGCAGAACCTTAAAAACAGTAACGAGCCGATCCTCTCACTCGCATGCCGGTATGGCTTTGAATCACAACAATCTTTTACACGCTCATTTACCCACTACTTCTCTGTCTCACCGCACCGGTACCGTACCAGCGACTTCCGGGCGGAATATAAATATATTCATCAGCCTTCTTCTCCCGGCCGGAACAGACCTGTGACAAAAATCTGAAATATCCCCTTTCCAGCAACAAGGAGGTATTAACATGGAATGGTTGATTGAAAGAAATCTGGTTTGTCCTTCGACGGGGGCTGCCTTTGCGGTGATATCCAGCTATCGGAATCTGAGGATTATTTTATGGTACAAAAGCCATTATTTCCTGCGCCCCGGCGGCGAAGTTATTGTCAGCGATTTAGGCATCGTCGTGAATGGGAATATCCGTGACATTAGCCTTCTTCATGCTTTTCCGTTTAATGATAATCTCTGGCAGACGTTTGAAAAAAGCCTCGACTGTCCGGGCAATAAAGATCCGGCCCTGCATCACTGTGACCGCAAAGACACCTGCCATTTTGACATGTGCCCTTACGGTGTTCACGTCCACGCAATCTGAAGATCATTAACCCGCCTTTCGGCAGCCACGGCTTGCTGAAAGGCGTATGTCTGCGCTTTTACACCGCCATCGCCACCAGCACGGCAAACAGCAGGCTGACGTAAATCCGGGCGTGCAACACGTCGGGAACGGGCGGGATACAGCGGCGGGTCAACAGCATGCCGAGAAAACCGGACACCGTCAGCAGGATCAGGATTTTCACGCTGATAAAACCGACATAGCCTGCCGCCGGAACAGCCTGCAACCCGGCGAGACTGTAAGTCGCCGCGCCACAAATCGCCACCGGAAGGGAAAGCGGATTTGCCGCACTGACGCAGTCGCGCATCTCATAGCCATGCCGTCTGAGCAGCGGCACCGTCATCACACTGCCGCCGACGCCCAGCATGGCCGCCACGGCGCCAATGAAGATGCCCCCGGCCCGCGTGGTCAAACCGGATAATGCCTTCGGCTGAGGGCGGGCGATAAAACCTTTGCGGATCAGGCAGTCGGCCAGCGTGAACAGCAGATAAAGCATAAACATCCCGCGGATCGCCTCGTCCCTGATCATCCCGGCCAGCAGGGAACCCAGCACCGCGCCCGCCGCGATAAACCAGACCAGCGGAAACACGGTGCGGCCGATGATTTTCCCTGCCCGCCAGTTCTGAAAACTGGCCCAGCCTGCGTTAAAAATCATGACGGTGGTCGAGGTGGCGACCGCAATATGCATGGCGCTGGCCGACAGCCCGGCCTGTCCCGCCACGATGTGATAGACAAAAGGCACCACGACGAATCCGCCGCCAAAACCAAACAGTACCGTGGTCATGCCGGTCGTCAATCCCGCCAGAATAATGATGATGATATCGTTCACAAAGTCGCCCCGTTAAAAAGTGAGCGGCAAGATTAGCGGCTTCACGTCCCCCTTCCCATTTCAGCAGCGCTCATTTACCCTTGCGAATCAGTCAACCGGCAGCCTGACGGATTTTATGCGTAACGTTCATATCAATGATTATGATGGACTCGATCGTGAGATCGTGGCGGTGGGGAATGATTATCCGGGAGGCTTCGTCCTGCCTGAGCATCGCCACCGGCGCGCGCAGCTGTTGTACGGTGCCACCGGCATGATGCAGGTGGCGACGCCGTCGGGGAACTGGGTGGTTCCGCCCCAGCATGCGGTGTGGATCCCGCCGATGACCGCGCACAGCGTGAAATTTATCGGCGTTTCAACACGCAGTCTGTACGTTAAACCCGACACCGCCGCAAAATTGCATCCCGATGACCGCTGCAAAATTCTCACGGTTTCGCCACTGCTCAGGCAATTGCTTATCGATGCGGTTGAGCTGCCGCCGTTATACGATGCCGTCCGGGATCGTCTGCTGGTCGCCCTGCTGCTGGAAGAGTTAGCAGCAATGCCGGTCAGGGAATTTGAGATCCCGCTGCCGCAACATCCCCCGTTGCTCCGGTTATGTCAGGTGTTTTTAGAGGCGCCTTCGATTCACGATCCGGCAGACCGCTGGTCCGCCGCGCTGTTTATGAGCGCCAGCACCTTTCGTCGGCATTTTCTTCAGCAAACCGGCCTGTCATTTTCTGCCTGGCGGCAGCGTGCCTGTGTGCTGGTGGCGCTGGCGCAATTGGTGGAAGGTAAGCCGGTCAATGACATTGCGCTGTCGATGGGATACGACAGCGGATCCTCGTTTTCGACCATGTTCCGCCGCGTCACCGGACAGCCCCCGTCCTCCTGTCATCCTCAGACGTTAGCGGGCGGATAGCGACCGGTTTCAGATTATCTTCGCGCACAACATCGATATATTGATTTAACGGGATCATTCCTCACGAAATACTCACAACCTTTAACACAACATTTTCTTTACGCTGACGTTATCAGCGGAACTAACTTTTTAGGGTTAAGTCTACCTTTACAGTCAATGTAATGGTGTCATGGCGGCGATTGTAATCAATAAATCTTCCTGCATGATGAAGGTGTATTTAATGAGGGAAGTAATGAAAATATTAATCATCAGACGGGAAAATATCGGTGATCTGATCCTGACTACCCCGCTGATTTCGATACTGGCGAAAAATCATCAGGTCGATATGCTGGTTAATTCTTACAATAAATTAGTGCTGGAAGGTCACCCCGGCGTCCGTAAAGTGCATCATTATACCAAACTGCACCATGAAGGAACCATGAGGAAAAAGATCCAGGCTTTCTTCCACCGTATTGCCACCACCTTCAGAATATGGCGGGAAGGGTATGATGTCGCTATCGTGGCGGGCAACTGGAATAAAAGACCTTTACAGTGGGCGACATTATCGCGGGCGAAAAGAATCATTGCCATTGGCGAGGATGCGCCGGATGCCGTTACCGATAAAATACCGTATATGCCAGACGGTAAACATATGGTTGAACAGATGGCAGAACTCGCCCGGCCATTAGATTGTTATACGAAACCCGGCGCACTGGCATTATGGGTGACAAAATCCGAAAGGGAATTTGCCGTTCATAAAATAAAGAACACCTATAACATGCCGTTATATGGTGTGCAGATCAGCGCCAGAAAAGAAAAACAACGCTGGCCGGTTGAGAATTATATTGAATTCGCGCACAGGCTGTCGCGGACGGAGCCTTGCAAAATCATTCTGTTCTGGTCTCCGGGCGCAGAAGATAACCTGCAACATCCGGGAGACGATGAAAAAGCCCAACGCATTATGAACGCCTGCAAAGACATTATTATGGTGCCGTTCAATACGGTGAACATCCGCGAACTGATGGCCGGGATGTCCCTGTGTGACCAGATCATCACCAGTGACGGCGGCGCATTGCACATCGCCGCAGGCGTGGGAAGACCGGTGGTGGCGTTGTTCGGCAACAGCGATCCGCGGGTCTGGGGTCCCTGGAAAGTGCCGTGCCGGATCATTGCCTCGGCGGAGGAAGACGTCGCCCGACTTTCCGCCGAAGACGTTTTTCACGAGTTTATTGCGCTGAGAAATGAAGTGACGGATAGCCAAAAAATCTTTTCCCGTATGACAGGTAATCTGAACTGAAATGAAAGCCATGAAAATGAAGTTAATCAAAACAATATTGCATCTTTATTGTTTGTTAACGCGAAGAAAGACCTTTTCTCTTTCAGCACGGACAGCCGCACCGGAAAACATTGTCATTTATTCCACCACCGCGCTGGGGGATTATCTGATGAATACCCCGGCGATAATGCATTTAAAAACGAGTTTTCCCGCCAGCCGGTTTATTCTGGTGACCAGTAAAAAGAATCACAGTCTGGTGGTGCAATACAACTGGTACGATGATATTTATGTCTGGGACAACAAAGTGGTGAGAATACTGCCGTTAATCCTTAAACTCAGGAAACACAAACCTGACCTTAGCGTTATTTTACATGCACACTTTCCTTACGATGTGCTGTGTGCGGTATTATCCGGCAGTAAAATGATTTTACGTGATCACTACGGCAGTGAACCGGCTGTATTTAATCACTACTTAGATCATTGCTCGGGGTATTTTGACGGCCATACTATCCGGCGCAAATTAAAACTGATTGAACCGGTGTGTGAATACCCCGGTGAAAGCCGTATGCACCTGCCGGTGATCAATACGCCTGCGCCGCGTCTGTATTTACGCAAACGCATCGGCTTTCAGTTAGGCGCATCCAATGAATCGCGTCGCTGGCCGGTTGAATTTTTCAGCCAGCTCGCGGGGCTGCTGTTAAATGAATACCGTGATCTGGATATTATTATTACCGGCACGGCGGCGGAAAAACATCTGGCGGAGGATTTTTTAAAACGATTACCGGCGCACCATCAAAATAATATCTGCATCATGTCAGGACAAACGCCGCTGACCGGACTGGTGACGCTGGTAAAAAGCCTGAATATTCTCGTCACGGGTGACACCGGACCCTTACATATCGCCGTGGCCGCCGGGGTCAGAACCGTCAGTCTTTTTGCCACCGCCAACCCGGCCTATACCGGCCCCTGTCAGGATCCGCAAAAGCACATTATTTTGCACCGTCCTGAAGGTAAAAACGCGGCGCATCCCATGAGGGCGATCCTGCCTGCTGACGTATATCAGGCCGTCGGGGAACTGCTCAGGAGGCCACATGATTGTTAATCAGGCGCTGGAAAGAGAGATCATTGATTTTCTTGAACAGCATAACTGCCCCACTGTCTTCGGATTTTATAAAAAGATCAGCGGCGGTGATTTTTCATTAGTCACGCTTCCGCTCAATGAAATTCAGCGCGATACCTTAATGAATGACTTTTTTATCCGCTTTAAGGTCAATGCCAGAAATTATTTCACTTTCAATCACTTCCCGCGGGATGCGGGTTTTCTCAGCTCACTGGCTTTCAGTCTCCGCCGTCAGCGTGGCCGGGTGACGCCCGTCACCGTGAAAGCGTTGCACGATGCAGCGCTGAACGGCTTCTGGCCGGTTTATCTTCACGGGCAAAACGGATAACCGCCGCAAAACGACTGCCGGGGAAACGGTTTTACGGAGAAATCTGTAACCGCGCCTCTTTTTCGTGACAGAAACTATACTTTATTTTCATCAGGATAGTGGCACACGCAGGAGAAGACATGACCCCACAACCCCGACAGTTTTCGTTGAAGGTACTGACGATTAATACCCATAAGGGCTTCGCTGCGTTTAATAAACGCTTCATTTTACCCGAGTTGCGCGATGCGGTACGCACCGTCGGCGCTGATATCGTCTGCCTGCAGGAAGTGATGGGCGCGCACGAAGTGCATCCGTTGCATGTGGAAAACTGGCCGGACACCACCCATTACGAGTTTCTTGCTGACACCATGTGGAGCGACTACGCCTACGGGCGCAACGCGGTCTACCCCGAAGGTCATCACGGTAATGCCGTGCTGTCACGCTATCCCATTGAACATTATGAGAATCGCGACGTGTCGGTGGAAGGCAGTGAGAACCGTGGCCTGCTGTACTGCCGCATCGTGCCGCCGCAGCTTGAGTATCCTGTCCATGTGATTTGTGTGCATCTTGGGCTGCGCGAAGCGCACCGTCAGGCGCAGTTGACCATTCTGGCCGACTGGGTGAACGCGTTCCCGGAGGGAGAACCGGTGCTGGTCGCGGGCGATTTCAACGACTGGCGGCAGAAGGCCAGCTACCCGCTCAAAACGCAGGCGGGGCTGGATGAGATTTTCACCCGCGCCAGAGGGCGTCCGGCGCGCACTTTCCCGGTCAGTCTGCCACTCCTGCGTCTCGACCGGATCTATGTGAAAAATGCCAATGCCAGCGCGCCCGCCACGCTGCCGTTGCGTCACTGGCGTCATCTGTCCGACCATGCGCCGTTAAGCGCGGAGATCCACTTATGAACAGCGCATGGCGGGAAGGCAACCACATCCGGCTTCTGGTAAATGGCGACGAATATTACCCGGCGTTATTCGAGGCTATCGATAACGCTCAGCGGAAAGTGATCCTCGAAACCTTTATCTGGTTTGAAGATAACGTGGGCCGCCAGTTGCATGCGGTGCTGCTGCGCGCCGCACAGCGTGGTATCGACGTTCAGGTGCTGCTCGACGGGTATGGATCGGCGGATCTGAGCGAGCACTTCATCAGCGAACTGACGTCCGCAGGCGTGGTGTTCCGCTATTACGACCCGCGTCAGCGGCTGCTGGGGATGCGCACCAATCTGTTCCGCCGTATGCACCGTAAAATTGTTGTCATCGACAGTACGGTGGCGTTTGTCGGCGGGATCAATTACTCCGCCGAGCATGTGACCAGTTACGGTCCCGAGGCCAAGCAGGATTATGCCGTGCGGGTAGAAGGTCCGGTGGTGGATGACATTTTACAGTTTGAGCTGGAAAACCTGCCCGATCAGTCGCAAACCCGCCGGTGGTGGCAGCAACGTCGGCGCTATCATGCCGCCGAAAATCGCCAGCCCGGCGAGGCGCAGGCGCTGTTTGTCTGGCGCGATAACGACGATCACAGTGATGATATTGAGCGTCACTATCTGAAAATGCTGTCCAGCGCGAAGCGTGAAGTGATTATCGCCAACGCTTATTTCTTTCCCGGCTACCGTCTGCTGCACGCCATGCGCAATGCGGCACGACGCGGGGTGCGGGTGAAACTCATCGTGCAGGGCAATCCGGATATGCCGATTGTGAAAGTCGGCGCGGAGCTGCTGTACAACTATCTGCTGAAAGGCGGTGTGCAGGTGTATGAATATCGCCGCCGCCCGCTGCACGGCAAGGTCGCACTGATGGACGCGCACTGGGCGACGGTCGGCTCCAGCAATCTCGATCCGCTGAGTTTGTCGCTCAACCTTGAAGCCAATCTCATTATCCATGACCGTACCTTTAACCAGACGCTGCGTGAGGATCTCCACGGGATTATTGCCGAAGACTGCCAGCGTGTGGATGAAACCATGGCCCCGAAACGCACCTGGTGGAACCTGACGAAAAGCGTGGTGGCGTTCCACTTTCTGCGTAAATTCCCGGCAATGGTCGGCTGGCTACCGGCACACACGCCAAGGCTTTCTCAGGTAGCGCCGCCCGTACAACCCGAAATTGAAACGCAGGATCGGGTGACGACAGAGAATTCGGAGGTGAAACCCTGATGTCTGCATCGCATCCAAAATGGCGTCTGGCGAAAAAAATCCTCACCGGGATTTTCTTTATCGCCGTGGCCGTGCTGCTGGTGGTTTACGCCCGCACGGTCAACTGGCAAGACGTGTGGCAGGTCATCCGCCATTACAACCGCACGACACTGCTGATGTCGGTGGGGCTGGTGATTGTCAGCTATCTGCTGTACGGCTGTTACGATCTGCTCGCCCGCGCCTACTGCGGACACAAACTCGCCGCCCGTCAGGTCATGCTGGTGTCATTTATCTGCTACGCCTTTAACCTCACGCTCAGCACCTGGGTTGGCGGCATTGGTATGCGCTACCGGCTTTACTCCCGTCTGGGTCTGCCCGGCGGCACGATCACGCGCATTTTCTCGCTGAGCATTTCCACCAACTGGCTTGGCTATATTTTGCTGGGCGGCATTATTTTCACCTCCGGCGTGGTGGATCTCCCTTCGCACTGGTACATCAGCGACGGCACATTGCGCATTGTCGGCATTGCGCTGCTGGCGATGGTGGCGGTTTACGTCTGGTTCTGCGCCTTTGCGAAACACCGCCATATGACGGTGAAAGGCCAAAAACTGGTGCTGCCGTCGTTTAAATTTGCGCTGGCGCAGATGGTGATTTCCGCCGCCAACTGGATGGCCATGGCGGCGATTATCTGGCTGCTGCTGGGTCAGGAGGTCAACTATTTCTTTGTGCTGGGCGTGCTGTTAGTCAGCAGTATCGCCGGGGTCATCGTGCATATTCCGGCGGGGATTGGCGTGCTGGAAGCGGTGTTTATCGCGCTGCTGGCGGGAGAACACACCTCGCAGGGGGCGATTATCGCCGCCCTGCTGGCCTATCGCATGCTTTACTACTTCCTGCCGCTGCTGCTGGCGCTGGTGTGCTATCTGCTGCTGGAAAGCCGGGCGAAGAAATTGCGGGCGAAAAACGAGAAGGCCATGGCGGAATGACCTTCCGGGGAAAGACGCGCAAAACTGAGCGGCATGGCCGGTGAATGCTTACGCAGAAGAACCGCTAAAAGCCCGCTCTCAGCCACGCAAAAAGCACATTGCCGTTGTTGTAAGTGCCCGGAATATAGGTGAACTGCAGATTGATATTTTTATAGCCCGCAGAGAACAGCGGAAAGACAAAAGGCAGCGGCACGTAATTCGCGAAGTCATCCCGGGCGGTAATTCCCCCCGCTAAACCCAGGCCAAGGCGCAGGTCTTTGCTTTGGGTTAAATACCAGCCTTTCTCCCAGCCGTAACCGGCGGCGGGTTGCCATTCCCGGTGGGAATCCTGAAAGACCATCGCAAAAAGCCCGCTCCAGTTGCCCTCTGGCGTATAGCGCGAGACGCCGATCCCGCCGCCCCACGGCATCTCATTATAATTATCGGTTTTGTGCTTATCGTACATATAGCGGTTATGCCAGCTGAGAAACGGCAGATAGATATCGGTATATTGCGGTTCATTCCAGGTCTGCGAGACGTTGTCTTTGAAATCCTGCCATAAGCCGGATACGCCGCCTGCCGTGTCGTTCATCGTGCCGGCAGTCTCAGCGGCGACATTAAACACCAGGCAGAACAACGCGATGAGTAAAACGTAATTTTTCTTCCCTGTCATAAGTCCACCAAGGTTTAATTTCAGTTCTGTTTGAGTAAATGATAGTCGGGAAGTGGAAAGTTATCCGTCTGACCCGAGATTGCGATTTCGCAGTTCAGGCTCAGAAGAACGCACGCCTTCAGGCAAACACCCTGAATCCTTTAATGCCTGCAGGGCGACGTCGGAAAACAGTTGCCGGAACCAGACGGCGCTTCCCTTTACCTCATCCACTTTGCGGTAAAGCAGTGAAATCGGTTCGACCGGGAAATCGGGAGGTGTGTCGCAGACACTCAGGCCATACAACCGCGCCATGCAATGCGCCACTGTTTCAGGCACGGTCGCGATGGCCGGTATGGCCTGCAATACCGGGCCGACGGCGGAGTAGCGCGATACGCTGGCGACAATCTCCCGGCTGACACCGGCGAGTTGCAAAAAGGCATCCACCTCGCGGACGTCATTCCCCACCGATGACACAATAACGTGCTGCCGGTTTCCATACTCTTCCATGCTTAACGGCTGTGTCAGAAGAAGACGCTGCGGGTCGTACAGGCATTTCAGATGCTGATCAAAAAGCGGCTGGCGGATATGCCACGACGCCGGTTCACCGTGTACGGCCACGCTGAAATCGTAAGCCCCTTCCTCCAGCAACGATACCGAATCACGTTTGGTCGCGGCCACCGCCACGACCCGCGCATGCGGTGCCAGTTCACGGACACGCGCGGTCAATCCACCGAAAAATGCCATTTCCAGGTTATCGCACAACCCGACCCGAAATTCCCCTTCCCACGTTGCCGGATCGAAAGCATCCGGCGGCTGCACCGTGCGTTCGATCGTTGCTAACGCGCTGGCGATGTCCGGCGCTATCGCCAGCGCACGCGGCGTCGGCTGTAACTTGCGTCCCACACGGATAAAAAGTTCGTCGCCCAGGGCTTCCCGCAGACGGCGAAGTGCGCCGGAGAGTCCCGGCTGTCCGATGTACATCCGCTCTGCTGCGCGGCTGACATTCAGCTCTTCCATCAAAATGGTAAACGCATAAAGCAGATTCAGATCGAGGTTTCTCAGTGTCGGTGTTTTCATCATTTTCAGAGATAGTTGGTATGCCTGCTATCAATTTCCCAGATGTTATTCATTCCGTCAATATCACGCCATCCTCCGACGGCTCATACCCGGCGTTACCTTTGTCCCGCTGCCTGCCGGTGGGAAGGAGTTTTTATGTGTAAATTTCATGCAGTCCCGCTCAGTTCGCCGGACAACCCTGACCTCAGCCAGGGACAGGTGCTGATGATGGCGGCCGCGACAGGGATCGCGGTAGGCAGCCAGTATTACAATCAGCCGCTGCTGGGCATGATTGCCAATGATTTCGGTACGGCATCCGGTCTGATCGCCACCACAACCCAGACAGGCTACGCCCTCGGACTCATTCTGCTGGTGCCGCTGGGCGACAAGATGGAGCGACGGACGCTGATACTGCTTCAGTGCCTCGGGCTGACGCTGGCCATGGTGGCCGCCAGTCTTTCTCCCGGCATATATAGCCTTGCCTTTTCTTCGATGCTGACAGGGGTGTTCGCCACTATTGCGCAGCAGATGATCCCGCATGCCGCCGGACTCACCTCGTCTTTGCGCCGTGAATCGGTGCTGGCGACCTTAACCAGCGGGCTGCTGGCGGGCGTACTGCTTGCCCGAACCGTCAGTGGTTTCATGGGCGCATGGTATGGCTGGCGTTCGGTTTTCCTGCTGGGTGCGCTGCTGTCTGTGCTGATGATGGGCTGCCTTGCCATAAGGCTGCCGCGCAGCCAGCCGGATCGCCAGCCCGCCTACCCGCAATTACTCCGCTCACTGTTTACCCTCGCACGTCACGAACCCGTTCTCAGGAACGCCGCGCTGACGCAAAGTCTGCTGTTTTTCGGCTTCAGCGCGTTCTGGACAATTCTGGCGCTGTTGCTTCAGACGCCCCGCTTTGGCCTCGACAGCGGCAGTGCCGGTCTGTTCGGCGTGGTGGCGCTTGCCGGTGCCGTGCTGGCGCCCTTTGGTCTGCGAGTCACGGGTAAACGAGGGCCACAGCACGCCGCACTTTCCGGCGTGCTGCTGGTCGCGGCCAGTTTCCTGCTGATGATCCCGATGCAGACCCTGACCGGGCTGGGCATCGGCGTAGTGATGATGACCACCGGCCTGCAAATTTCGCTGATCAGTCATCAGAGTCTGATACTCCGCGCGGCGGGAAGCGCACGAGGCCGCTTTAACACCGTTTTCATGGCGGCACAGTTTGCTTTCGGCGCGGCCGGTTCTGCCGCCGCCAGTCTGGCCTGGGAACACGGTGGCTGGACCGCCGTGATGGTAATGGCCGCCGCTTCCGCCCTTCTGGCGCTGTGCGTCCGGCTGACACGCCTTTTTTAACACGACAAGGAGCTTTTTATGATTGAACAACATCAGATCGGGGACTTCACCCTCATTACATTGCAGGACGGAATTTTTCTCTGCGACACGGATTTTATCCCCGCATCCAAATCCGCTGAGGGCGAAGCACTGTATAAAAGCGTGGGTTTGCCTGCGACCGGGCCATCGCCGGAACCCATTAACGCCTTTGCCCTGAAAAAAGAGGATCAGTTGTGGCTGATTGATGCCGGTTGCGGTCGTGAACTCGGTCCGCGATTCGGCAGGGCACCGGCCGCACTGCAAAACGCCGGGTTCACGCTGGATCAGGTCGGAGGGATTATCCTGTCCCATTTGCATGAAGATCATATTGGCGGGCTGATCACGCAAGACGGCATGCCGCTTTATCCGCAGGCCACCCTGTATGTTTCAGAGGAAGAGCTGACATTCTGGACCCGCGCGACGTCGCAGGAAGATTATCCGCATCTGGTCACATCGGGGCTTTTCGCCCTGATTGCTTCGGTGTTACGGGCATATGAAGGCGCGGTGAAAACAGTGGCGGCCAACGCAGAGGTGCTCCCCGGTGTCCGGCTGGTGCCGCTGCACGGGCACACCCCCGGCCACAGTGGGATTGAGATCACCGGCGGTGGCCAGCGTTTGCTTATCTGGGGAGACGTGGTGCATTCGACCCTGTTGCAGTTGCGCTATCCGCACTGGAGCATCGGATTTGATATGGATCCGCCGCAGGCGCTGGCGACCCGCGTGAAATTGCTGGCACAGCTTGCCACTGAAGAGACGCTGATCGCCGGTCCGCACGTCTCGGGAATGGGCAAGATCCGCGACTGCTGTGACGGGGGATATACCTTACATCAGCACGGGCGGGGATGATTTTTAGTGCCGGTGACGGGCTTTTCGCCTGATAAAAGCCCCCCTCAGACTTTTCAGACTCAGTTCCTGCGCAGGGGCTGAGTCTCTCCACGTGATCTGACTCACAGATTTCCCGGCATTCATGCCGTCGTTTGCCGCTTAATCCGTGTTATTACCGTTTATCTCCCTCTGTGACCGCTAATCAGGTTTCCCGCCTTTGCACCGCTGATTTTGGCACCCTATAGCCGCAATAAAACAGATCCCACTTCTCTGCCAGCCATTCCTCAATTAAACCAAACAGAGAAGGGTTTTTCGTCAGTCTTTTAAAATAACCGGGTTATTTATGAATAAAAAAGCTTTCTTCAGGCACTTACCGTGGATGATTGTTGCGATCCTCGGTGCCTGCTGTCTGGGCGTCGTCGCCCTGCGGCGGGGTGAACACATCAGTGCGTTATGGATCGTCGTGGCCTCCGTGTCGGTTTATCTGGTGGCCTATCGTTATTACAGCCTGTATATCGCGCAAAAGGTCATGAAACTTGACCCGTCGCGCTCCACGCCTGCCGTGGTGAACAACGACGGTCTGAACTATGTGCCGACCAACCGCAATGTGCTGTTCGGTCACCACTTTGCCGCCATCGCCGGTGCCGGTCCGTTAGTCGGTCCGGTGCTTGCCGCGCAAATGGGCTATCTGCCGGGTGTGCTGTGGTTGCTGGCCGGTGTGGTGCTGGCCGGTGCGGTGCAGGACTTTATGGTGCTGTTTATCTCTTCACGCCGTAACGGCGCGTCTCTGGGCGAGATGATCAAAGAAGAGATGGGGCCGGTGCCGGGCACCATTGCCCTGTTCGGCTGCTTCCTGATCATGATTATTATTCTGGCGGTGCTGGCTTTAATCGTGGTGAAAGCGCTGGCAGAAAGCCCGTGGGGCGTGTTTACCGTCTGTTCGACGGTGCCGATCGCCCTGTTTATGGGCATCTACATGCGCTTTATCCGGCCGGGTCGCGTGGGTGAGATCTCGGTGATTGGCGTGGTTCTGCTGGTCGCTTCAATCTATTTCGGCGGCGTTATCGCCAGCGATCCTTACTGGGGTCCGGCGCTGACCTTCAAAGACACCACCATCACTTTTACCCTGATTGGTTATGCCTTTGTCTCTGCCCTGTTGCCGGTGTGGCTGATTCTGGCACCGCGTGACTATCTGGCCACGTTCCTGAAAATCGGCGTGATCGTCGGGCTGGCGATCGGCATCGTGATCCTCAATCCTGAACTGAAAATGCCTGCCCTGACCCAGTACATCGACGGCACAGGTCCGTTGTGGAAAGGCGCACTGTTCCCGTTCCTGTTTATCACCATCGCCTGCGGTGCGGTGTCCGGTTTCCACGCGCTGATCGCCTCCGGCACCACGCCTAAACTGCTGGCCTGCGAAACCGATGCACGGTTTATCGGTTACGGCGCGATGCTGATGGAATCCTTTGTGGCGGTAATGGCGCTGGTCGCGGCCTCGATCATCGAGCCGGGTTTATACTTCGCCATGAATACGCCGCCAGCCGGTCTGGGCATTACCATGCCAAACCTGCACGAACTGGGCGGCGATAATGCACCGATGATTCTGGCGCAGCTGAAAGACGTCACGGCGCACGCGGCGGCAACCGTCAGTTCATGGGGATTTGTGATCTCGCCTGAGCAGATTATGCAAACCGCGAAAGACATCGGCGAACCCTCAGTGCTGAACCGTGCCGGTGGCGCACCAACGCTTGCCGTAGGTATTGCGCATGTGTTCCACAAAATCATGCCGCTGGCGGATATGGGCTTCTGGTATCACTTCGGCATTCTGTTTGAAGCGCTGTTTATCCTGACCGCGCTGGATGCGGGTACGCGTTCCGGCCGCTTTATGTTGCAGGATTTACTGGGTAACTTTGTGCCGTTCCTGAAAAAAACCGACTCGCTGATCGCCGGGATTATCGGCACCGCAGGCTGCGTCGGGCTGTGGGGTTATCTGCTGTATCAGGGCGTGGTCGATCCGCTGGGTGGCGTGAAAAGCCTGTGGCCGCTGTTCGGCATCTCAAACCAGATGCTGGCTGCCGTCGCGCTGATCCTCGCCACCGTGGTGCTGGTGAAAATGAAACGCACGAAGTACATCTGGGTCACCATGGTGCCCGCCATCTGGCTGCTGATCTGCACCACCTGGGCGCTGGGTCTGAAACTGTTCAGCACCAATGCGCAGATGGAAGGCTTCTTCTACATGGCCGGTCAGTATAAAGAACGCATTGCTGCTGGCGGCGAGAGCCTGACACCGGAGCAGATCAGCAATATGCATCACATTGTGATCAACAACTACACCAACGCCGGGCTGAGTATTCTGTTCCTGATTGTGGTGTACAGCATCATTTTTTACGGTATCCGCGCCTGCCTTCAGGCACGTAAAACCGATAAACGGACCGATAAGGAAACCCCTTATATTCCGGTTCCGGCGGAAGGGATAAAAACCGTCTCCGGACACTAACCCTTTGCCTGAGAAACCCCGTTCTGCGGGGTTTTTCAGCATCAATACCAGGGAGTACGTATGTTTGACAACTTAGGTGCGGCGAAGAAATACCTCGGTCAGGCCGCACGTATGCTGGTAGGCATACCGGATTACGACACCTACGTTCTGCATATGCAGACCAACCACCCGGACACGCCACCGATGACTTACGAGGAATTTTTCCGTGAGCGCCAGCAGGCGCGTTACGGCGGGGACGGTAAAGGCGGAATGCGCTGTTGTTAAGAGGAGCACAACGATGGATCCGATTGCAGTCACAGTATTAACCGGTTTTCTGGGTGCCGGAAAAACCACGCTCCTGCGCCAGATTTTGCATACACAGCAGGAGATAAAAATTGCGGTGATCGAGAATGAGTTTGGCGAAATGCCCCTCGATAACCAGCTGATTGGCGACCGGGCAACCCGCATAACCACGCTGTCTAACGGCTGCATCTGCTGTACCCGTTCGGGCGAGCTGGAAGCGGCGTTGCTGGATCTGCTCGACAGCGTGGATAAAGGCGACGTGCAGTTTGACCGGCTGATGATTGAATGCACCGGCATGGCCGATCCCGGCCCGATCCTGCAGGCCTTTTTCGCCCATGACGTCATCTGCGAGCGGTATGTGTTAGATGGCGTGATCACGCTGGTGGACGCGGTACATGTTATGTCGCAGCTGGATCAGTTTCCGCTGGCGCAGTCGCAGATTGGTTATGCCGACCGCATCCTGCTGACCAAAACGGATGTGGCCGGTGACAATCCTGAACTGACCGCGCGGTTGCAACGCATCAACGCCCGCGCGCCGGTATATAACATGGTTCAGGGTGATATCGATCCGGCGTTGTTGTTCGATACCCGTGGATTTATGCTCGAAGAAAACGTGCTCGCGGTAAAACCGTTATTCCACCGCCTCGCGCCGCAGCAAAACGCCGTTTCTTCGATTGTGGTCGAACTGGATTATCCGGTCGGCCTGACGGCGGTTTCCGCCGTGATGGAAGAGTTGCTGGCCAGTTTTGCCGATAACCTGCTGCGCTATAAAGGGATGTTATGGATAGAAGACCAGCCGTGCCGCCTGCTGTTTCAGGGCGTGCAGCGGCTGTACAGTGCGGACTGGGATCGCCCGTGGCAGCCGGACGAAACGCCCCGCAGCGCACTGGTTTTCATCGGCGTGCAGTTACCTGAAACGCAAATCCGCGAAGCCTTTGACCGGCTGCGACCGGCCTGAGTCCTGTGTCCAAAAGAAAAGCGGCGGGGTTTACAGCCCCACCGTCTCCTTTAAGGATTTCAGATAGCGACGGCTGACCGGCACCACCTGACCATCGCGCAATAACAGTTCCGCCTGATTCTTATCCTCCAGACGGATTTCCTGCAAATAATCCATGTTTACCAGATACTGCCGGTGACAACGTAACAATGGCGTGCGCACTTCCAGCGTGCGTAAGGTCAGTTCGGTGAAAGTTTCTTTGCCATCCTGCCGCGTCACATACACCCCGCCCACCCGGCTGCTGACAAACGCCACATCCTCCATCTGCAACAGCCAGATACGGTTGCTGCTGATGCACGGAATAAACTTCAGCGGCTGCTGGTATTGCGGCAACTGCGTGACATCCTGGCCCTGATAACCCTGACGCAGACGACCCAGCGTTTTTTGCAGCCGCGCCGTCTGGATCGGCTTGAGCAGATAGTCAAACGCGCACTGCTCGAACGCCTGCACGGCATATTCTTCAAATGCGGTGAGAAACACGATGTGCGGCCGGTGCTGCTGATCGAGCATACCGACCATTTCCAGCCCGCTGATGCGCGGCATCTGGATATCCAGAAACACAATGTCCGGGCGGATTTTGTGGATCATACCGATGGCTTCAATGGCGTTGGTACACTCGCCGACAATCTCGATGTCGCTTTCATCCTGTAGCTGTAAACGTAAATTCTCCAGCGCCAGCGGCTCATCATCAACAATCAGAACTCTTAACATGTCCCTCCCTCAACCGGCAGACGTAACGTCACGCGGGTAAAATCATCAGGTTTACAGCTGACGGTAATGCCGAAATCGTCGCCAAAGCGCGCCCGCAGACGCTTATCGACCAGACTCATGCCTAATCCGTCGCCGCTTTCTTCCGGCTGATACAGCCCGGCATTATCTTCCACTTCGACGATCACCCGCGGCCCTTCACGGTAAGCACGAATAATAATATTGCCGTTACTCAGCAACTGCGAAGTGCCGTGTTTAATGGCATTTTCCACCAGCGGTTGCAGGGTAAAAGCGGGAAGTTTGTGAAAAGAGAATTCATCCGGCACCTGTAAATCCACGTTGAGCCGGGACGAAAACCGGGCCAGTTCGATTTGCAGATAGGCATTCACATGCTCCAGCTCATCGGCCAGGGTGACGATTTCAGAGGAACGTTTGAGATTTTTGCGAAAGAAGGTCGACAGATACTGAACCAGTTGTCCGGCCTTATCGCTGTCGTGGCGGATCACCGCCATCAGGGTATTGAGGGCATTAAATAAGAAGTGCGGATTGACCTGCGCGTGCAGCAGTTTGATCTCCGACTGCGCCAGCAGGGCTTTTTGCTGTTCAAATTTCCCGGCGAGGATCTGCGCCGACAGCAACTGAGCAATCCCCTCGCCCAGCGTGCGGTTGATGGAACTGAACAGCCGGTTACGCACTTCATACAACTTGATGGTGCCAATCACCCGCTGATTTTCGCCACGCAGCGGGATCACCAGCGTGGAACCCAGTTTGCAATTGGGATGCAACGAGCAGCGGTACGGCATCTCGTTGCCGTCGGCATACACCACTTCATCGTTCTCGATGGCGCGCCAGGTATACTCAGAGGCGATGGGTTTGCCCACCAGATGGTGATCGTCGCCGATGCCGGTAAAGGCCAGCAATTTCTCGCGATCGGTGATCGCCACCGCGCCGATATCCAGCTCTTTCAGCAGCACCTGCGCTACCTTCATGCTGTTTTCTTCGTTAAAGCCGCGCCGCAAAATCCCTTCCGTCGAGGCCGCCACTTTCAGCGCCGTGGCTGAAAACGCCGAAGTATATTTTTCGAACATCGCCCGCTTATCCAGCAGAATGCGCATAAACATCGCGGCACCGAGCGTATTGGTGACCATCATCGGTGCGGCAATGTTACTGACCAGATGGAGCGCATCGTTAAACGGCCGGGCGATCAGCAGTATGATCACCATTTGCAGGATCTCAGCGACGAACGTCACCCCGGCCGCCACCAGCGGATTAAACACCTTATCGATGCGGCCGCGTTTGATCAAAATGCTGTGTACCAGACCGCCTAATAATCCCTCGGCGATGGTGGAAATCATGCAACTCAGCGCCGTCATGCCGCCCATCGAATACCGGTGGATACCGCCGGTCAGACCGACCAGACCGCCGACCACCGGCCCGCCAAGCAATCCGCCCATCACCGCGCCGATGGCACGGGTATTGGCGATAGAATCCTCGATATGCAGGCCGAAATAGGTGCCCATGATGCAAAAAATAGAAAAGGTGATATAGCACAATAATTTATGCGGCAGGCGAACCGTGACCTGAACCAGCGGAATAAATAACCGCGTTTTACTCATCAGCCAGGCAATCACCAAAAACACGCACATCTGCTGTAACAACAGCAATACCAGATTAAATTCGTACATTCCCGTGTATCCAAAGTGTCCAAAATCCAACAAGCGGGCAATATAACGTGCTGAGATAATTTTTACCTTGACCCCGCCCGAAGAATCCGCGCCCGCCCTGGCCGTTTCTTACAAAACATTTTCTTTCCTTCGCCGTCAGCAAGATAGCGGCAACAACGCATTAGGACTTTTCTCTTCCCCTTACTCATGATTATACTGTATGTATGAACAGTATCTTGTGGGTATCGAAAATGAACTCCTTACAGCGGTCGCACCACCATGTTTGCCCTCGTTGATGTGAACTCCTTTTACGCGAGTTGCGAAACCATATTCCGCCCGGATCTGCGCGGGCGGCCGGTGATTGTCTTGTCGAATAACGACGGCTGCGTCATTGCCCGCAATGCCCTCGCCAAACAGGCACAAATCGAGATGGGGGCACCTTTTTTCAAAGTGCGTGACACCATCCGGCGTCATAACGTGGCGGTGTTTTCATCCAACTACGCGCTGTACGCCGACATGTCCAGCCGGGTAATGACTTCGCTGGAACTGCTGGCACCCGCAGTGGATATCTATTCCATCGACGAGGCGTTTCTGGATATCACGAATATTGATAACTGCATGTCGCTGGCGGCGTTCGGTAAGCAAGTGCAGGATAAGATCTGGAAGGAGAATCACCTGATGGTGGGTGTCGGCATTGCGCCCACCAAAACGCTGGCCAAACTGGCAAACTTTGCGGCGAAAAAGTGGAAAGGGACGCATGGCGTGGTCGATTTATCGCGCACGGACCATCAGCGGATCCTGATGGGAAAAGTGGATGTCAGTGAAGTCTGGGGCGTCGGGCGGCGCATCAGCAAAAAACTCAACATGCTGGGGATCACCACCGCGCTGCAACTGGCTGACTGCCCTTCTGCCCTGATCCGCAAGCATTTCAGCGTGGTGCTGGAACGCACCGTGCGCGAACTGCGCGGCGAGTCGTGTCTGGCCTTTGAGGAGTCGGTGCCGACCAAACAGCAGATCATCTGCTCACGCTCTTTCGGCGAACGCATCACGGACTATCAGGACATGCGCGAAGCCATCTGCAACTACGCGGTGCGCGCCGCCGAGAAACTGCGCGCTGAGCATCAGTATTGCCGCTATGTGTCGGCGTTTGTGAAAACCAGTCCGCACGACGCCAACGTCCCCTATTACAGCCCTCATGCCGGGATCAAACTCATGACGCCGACGCAGGACAGCCGCGATATTCTCAGCGCCGCCGTGCGCTGCCTCGACCAGATCTGGCAACCCGGCTATCGCTATCAGAAAGGCGGCGTGATGCTGGGCGACTTTTTCAGTCAGGGCGTCGCCCAGCTCAATTTATTCGATGAATATCAGCCACGAAAAAACAGCGAACAACTGATGGCAACGCTGGATGAGATCCACAAAAAAGGCACCGGCAAAGTCTGGTTTGCCGGTCAGGGGATCCAGCGCGGCTGGGCGATGAAACGCGACATGCTGTCACCGGCGTATACGACGCGATTTGAGGAAGTACCCGTTGCTCATTAGCCTGATTTATTCGGATATAAGCGCCAGCTGGATAACAGATTGTCACAAGATAGGGTCTAAATGAGATGACCGATTAACCAACCAGGTTCTCACGCTGATTATTCTGCAAGTTTTGGGAATGATTGTTTTTGGATGAACCACCTAAGTGAAGCATAATCAATTAGCCTGTCATGTGCCTGGAAGGGCCATTACACGGATAAAAATACGCTAACTTAATGCCTTCAGTCTTGTATAATTGACTTTGTTTGTTAGGCTATTCAATAATCGTTTCTGCATGTAAATGTTTTTACCTTGTTATCTCATGGCTGGATAAAAAATGGTGGGAAAATGGAAATTGCTTCTCTGGCGAGTGCCGTTAAATTATTTAACCCTGTATTACCTTATTTGAAAAAAGTATTCATATTCGACACTTTTTTCTCAATGCCAGATGGAAAGAAAGCTGAAGCTATAAATTACATCACAACGTGTACTGATGAAGACGATGCGCTTGAGAAGTATAAACAGGAACTAAAAACATTAGAGTATAAAATATCTCAGCATATACCGCTAAACAACTACATTTTAAGGTATTATTTATTAAGTCGTAAAAAAAACGAAAAGTTTTGCAAATCTTTATTCGTAAGTAAAAGTTTTTATGAATATAAGGATTCTGAAGTAACTATAAAAAACAATATCATGTGGTTACCCACCCTCATGTTTTTAATAGGTATTTTGGTGGGGTATGGCACAATAACCTTCTGGCAAAACATAGAATCCTCCCCCTTACGCTGGGTGTATTTACTATGTGGATTGCCCGTAAGCATTCAATATATTATTTATTCCTCACACATGTTATTTGGCTACATCCAACTTAGAAAACACGTAAACGACTTTAACCTTTTTATATCCATTACGCGTATAAAAAGGGCATTACTAAATAACGTATTTCTTTGAAAGATGCTTTTTGAAAAAAGACTGTGTTTTTACGCCTTCATTTTGACAGTGGGTTTTCAACCATGAGCGTACACAGTCTTTTCGCAGGCAGCCCCCACAAGCTGCCCCCGCCCTTACTTCTTCTTATCAAACATCGATTTCAAATCAGCAAAAGGATTGTACGTCGCCGCCTCAACATCGTTTTGCGCGTCCTCGCCTGCCACCACGCGGGTGCCGTACTGGTCAGCTTCGGTGTATTTCGAGTGTTCGTGGTCGTGGCAATACAGACACAACAGTTCCCAGTTACTGCCGTCTTCCGGGTTGTTGGTGTGGTCGTGATCGATATGGTGAACCGTTAACTCCCGCAGGTTTGAATACACAAATTCCCGCGTGCAGCGTCCGCAGACCCACGGATAGATTTTAAGGGCCTTCTCGCGGTAGCCGCTTTCCAGCCGCGCATAGTTTTTTGGGATCAGAGCCATTGCCGATGTTACCTGTGATAGAGAGATCGTTTAACGAAAGTGCGCCTAATATATCTCATAAGGGAACAGAAGGAGAAATGGCAAAGCAGGAAGTGAATGCAGGAAACTCCCTGTGGCGGGGATGCCACAGGGAGAGACAGATTACGGTGTGACGATATTGAACCAGAACTCAAACTTATCCATGTATCCCAGCATCTCGTCCAGTTTGGCACCGTTGCCGGTCACCTTCACATCCCCTTTATCTTCAGCCTGTTTCAGAGTCTCTTCCTTCAGGATGATTTTATTCAGGGTGTCGCGGTTCAGCACAATGGTGGCATCGGCGTCTTTCGCTTCGGCATTCGCCGTATGGTTCAGCACGCCATTTTCCAGCTCCAGCTTGTACTTGCCGCCGTCACTGCCCAGATCGACGTTAAATACCGCCTTCGCATTCGCCGCTTTCTCGCCGTTGATATGCACGCCGAGGTAGTCGAAGAACATCTCCGGCGACATCGCTTTAACCGTATCCGGGCTGGCCGTGTTCGGCGTTGGCAGTTTTTGCACGCCGTTACGCAGTTCCTGCGCGCCGGTCAGATAGAAGTTACGCCACGGACCAGACTCCGCCTGATAGCCTAACTGCTCCAGCGCATCCGCCTCGAGGTGACGTGCCGCCTCGTTATTCGGATCGGCAAAGACCACTTTGCTGACCACCTGCGCCACCCAGCGGTAATTCCCCTGATCAAAGTCCTCTTTGGCTTTTTTCAGGATATTGTCCGCTCCGCCCATGTAATCGACGAATTTCTTCGCGGCTTCTTCCGGTGGCAGTTCATCCAGTGTGGCCGGGTTGCCGTCAAACCAGCCGAGATACAGCACATAGGTGGCTTTGACGTCGTGACTGACAGAGCCGTAATAGCCGCGGCTGGCCCAGGTTTTGGCTAAGCCATCCGGCAGTTTGAAGTTCGCCGCAATTTCATCACGGGTCAGGCCGGTATTGGCCAGACGCAGGGTCTGGTCGTTGATGTAGCGGTACATATCGCGCTGGCTTTTCATCAGCTTAACGACGTTATCGTTACCCCAGGTTGGCCAGTGGTGCTGCGCCATAATAATTTCCGCTTTATCGCCCCAGCGGTTGATCGCATCGTTTATGTATTTTGACCACGCCAGCGGATCACGAATTTTTGCCCCGCGCAGCGAGTAGGTGTTATGCAGCGTATGAGTAATATCCTCTGCCGCTTCGATCATTTTTTTCTCTTCGACATACCACAGCATCTCGGAAGGCGCTTCCGAACCCGGCGCCATCATGAAATCGTAGGTCAGCCCGTCGATGGTCTCTTTCTGGCCGGTTTTGGTGATGTAGTTGGTCGGCGCGATCAGCGTGACGGTCCCGGCCGAGGTGGTTGTCCCCAGCCCGGCACCGACCTGTCCTTTCGCATCGGGTTGCAGCAGGTTGCCGTACATATAACTGGCGCGGCGGCTCATGACGTTACCGGCCATGATGTTTTCGGACACCGCTTCATCCATAAATCCGGCCGGGGCATAAATTTTCACCTTGCCGGATTTCACATCCGCTTCGTCAACCACGCCGCGCACGCCACCGTAGTGGTCAACGTGGCTGTGGGTATAAATCACCGCGACCACCGGCTTTTTGCCGCGATTTTTATAGTATAAATCCATGCCCACTTTTGCCGTTTCTGCCGACACTAAGGGGTCAACCACCGTAATCCCTTCTTTCCCTTCAATAATGGTCATATTGGAAAGATCGAGGTTGCGGATCTGATACACGCCGTCGGTCACTTCAAACAGACCGCTGATATTGATTAACTGAGATTGTCGCCAGAGGCTGGGATTCACGCTGTCCGGCGCTTTATCGCCTTCCTTGATAAAGGCATATTTCTGCGGATCCCAGACCACATTGCCCTGTTCCCCTTTGATCACATCAGCCGGGATTGCCGCAATGAAGCCTTTATGGGCATTGGTAAAATCGGTGTTGTCAGAGAACGGAAGCTGATTATAAAGCGCGTCATTGGCTTGTTTGGTGGCTGCCGTGGCGTCCTTCGGGGCAACCTGTGCATAGAGCGGTGTGAGCGTTGTGGATGAAAGCAGCCCTGCCAGAGCAAGACTTTTGACTATCAATTTAAGTTTCATTCCTTATCCTCAAAAAGTAATCATTCCCTGTTGGGAATCGGGTCATTAATCCGCCGCTCTGCCTCACACGGGGTACAGCGCCGCCGGATTAATTTTTATGACTCTTAAAAAAGATAATAGAGATGTTACATATCGCAACTTATCCACATAAAAATTTTAAGATTTATCTTTTTGCGATATTTATTACAGCCTGTGCGGCGGAAAGGATAACCCCTGCCATTCATAACGGAAATCGGGCTAAAATGGATGCATCTATGAACGGCTTTCATAAGTGCTGTTTACGCTGTTACCGTCAATTTAAGGAAATCCCCCGTGCTGAAAGAGAACTTCAATGAGCTGCAAATTTTCCTCGTCGTGGCGAGAGAGCGAAGTTTTACCCGGGCGGCGGGAAAGCTGGGTGTTTCTCAGTCGGCGCTCAGCCACGCGGTAAAGGCTCTGGAAGAACGTTTAAACCTGCGCCTGCTGACCCGCACCACCCGAAGCGTGGCACCGACCGAAGCCGGTGAGAAAATTATCGCCTGCCTGGAACCCCGTCTGGCGGATCTGGAGCAGGAACTGCAAGCGGTGATCCAGCTGAACGGGTCGGCCTCCGGCAATATCAAACTGTCTGCGGGCGAACACTCGGCGCGCTGCCTGCTGTGGCCCAAACTGAAACCGTTTTTAAAGCAATACCCGGAAATCAGCATTGAGCTGGTGGTGGATAATGGATTTGTGAATATCGTGGATGGCCGTTTTGATGCCGGTGTGCGGCTTGGCGAAAGTATCGATAAAGACATGGTGGCGGTCAGGATCGGGCCGGATATGCGCATGGCGATTGTCGGCGCGCCAGCGTATTTTGCGCAACAGGGTCTCCCGCAGACGCCGCATGAACTGCAACATCACCGCTGCATCAATATGCGTTTGCCGACCGCCGGGGGCGTCTATCACTGGGAGTTTGAAAAGGACAACAAACCGCTGAAGGTCAGGGTGGAAGGGCAACTGACCTTTAACCTGCTGTCCGAACGAATCGATGCGGCGCTGTCCGGTTTTGGTATTGCCTGTGTGCCGGAAGACACGATTGTGGATCAGGTGAAATCCGGCGAACTGGTGCAGGTCTTGCAGGAATGGTGCCCTGAATTTCCCGGCTATTATCTGTATTACCCGAGCCGGAAACAGCATCCGCCCGCCTTCGCGCTGATGATTGATACCCTGCGTTATTCCGGCTAAGCGCCGGAGAAGCGCAGAAGACAAAACGGCGACACATTTTACTGTGTCGCCGTTTTCGTTTACGCCAGCCGGGCGAGAATGCGGCGAAGAGCAGACGGCGTCAGCGAATATCCGCGCCGTTGGTGCTGATCACCTTCTGATACCAGTGGAAAGATTTCTTTTTGTAGCGGTTGCCGGTGCCGGAAATGTTGTCATCGAGATCGACATAAATCAGGCCGTAGCGTTTGCTCATCTCACCGGTGGACATACTCACCAGATCGATACAGCCCCACGGGGTGTAACCCATCAGCTCGACGCCGTCTTCAATGGCTTCGGCCATCGCCTCAATATGCTGACGCAGATAGTTGATGCGGTAATCGTCGGCGATAAAGTGGTTTTCATCCGGTTTATCCACCGCGCCCAGACCGTTTTCCACGATGAACAGCGGCTTCTGATAACGGTCGTACAGCTGGTTGAGGGCGATACGCAGCCCCACCGGGTCGATTTCCCAGCCCCATTCGCTGGCCTCAAGGAACGGATTTCGTGCGCCGCCCAGCAGATTACCCTGCGCGGAGACGGCATCCGGATTGGTTTTATTGATGGTCGATGACATGTAATAACTGAAACCGATGTAATCCACCGTATGCTGTTTAATCAGATCCAGATCGCCCGGCTGAATATCCAGTTCGACGCCCTGCGACTGCCAAAGACGTTTCGCGTAGTACGGATATTTGCCGCCCGCCTGCACGTCGGCGCAGTAGAAGTTAAACGTCTGGGTCTCTTTCAGGGTTTCGAGCTGATTCACCGGATTGCAATCGTAGGCATAATTTGTCGCAAACAGGATCATGCAGCCGATCTGAATCTCTGCACGCGTTTCGTGGGCGATTTTCACCGCCAGACTGCTGGCGACAAACTGGTTATGCCACGCCTGATATTTGGCCTGCGCCTCCAGCGCGCCGGTTTTCACCGTCAGCCCCTGACTCATGATCGGGAAATGCGCCGCGCTGTTGATCTCGTTAAAGGTCATCCAGTATTTCACTTTATGACCAAAGCGGGTCAGGACCGTGCGGGCAAAGCGTTCGAAGTGGCCGATCAGTTCGCGGTTTTTCCAGCCGCCAAACGCCGTCGCCAGATGCAGCGGCATTTCATAGTGGGAAATCGTGATCACCGGCTCAATGCCATGGGCGATACAGGCGTCGATCACCGCGTCATAATGTTTCAGCCCCGCTTCGTTCGGCTGCTGTTCAATACCGTTCGGGTAGATGCGCGTCCAGGCGATAGAAAAACGGTAACACCTGAACCCCATCTCGGCAAACAGGGCGATATCTTCCTGAAAACGGTGATAGTGATCGATGCCCTTGTGGTTCGGATAGGTGTACTTTTCGCTATCCAGCGTGAAATCGAATTCCGGTGAGGAAACAATACTTAAGCGCGCCTTGCCGCCGGGAATGGCATCCACAATCGACAAGCCTTTGCCATCCTGATCGTAAGCGCCTTCAACCTGATTCGCCGCCGTCGCCCCGCCCCACATAAAACCTTGCGGAAATTTCGCTTTCATCACCACTCTCCTTGAAAAAATCCATTAACTTATTGATTCAATGAACTGATAATACAACTCATATAATTGACGGCTATATTTATTTCTTAACTTTACGTCTGAATACAATACGTTGATGACATCCGTGCATCCGATGAGGAGCGTTGCGTTATGCCACAAATATCGTTGATCTACCCTCTCCATGAACATTCTGAGGCCTGTCTGTGTCACAGCCCCGCGTTCAGACGTATCAATACCGTGCTGACAGAGGAAGCGGCAAAAGCCCCGCCAATCACCGCCGCGACGGTTTCCGCTGCCCTGTCCGACGCCAGTTCGCCACACGACGAAAACCCGGCCCCGTCTGCGCCGCTGAAAGCCTTTATCAACGTGCGTATTTTTGACGGGGTGTCCGATGCCCTGCGCGAAGGGCTACAGGTCATTGTCGAAGGCAATAAAATCAACGCCGTTGAGCCAGCGGGGACACCGCTGCCCGCCGGAATTGACGTCATTGACGGGGCGGGCGGCGTGCTGATGCCGGGGCTGATTGACGCCCACTGGCACGCCATCATGGCCCGCCCGTCGATGATGACCGCCATGACCGCTGACTTCAGTTATATCCAGGCGCTGGCGATTGCAGAGGCAAAGGCGACGGTGCTGCGCGGCTTTACCACCGTGCGGGATATGGGCGGGCCGGTTTTTGGTCTGAAACGGGCGATTGACGAACGCATCACCGCCGGACCGCGCATCTATCCTTCCGGCGCCTTTATCTCGCAAACCGGCGGGCACGGCGATTTTCGCCTGCTGCATGAAGTGCCGCGTGCGCCGGGAGACAACCTGAGTTATATCGAACGGGTGGGCATTACGGCGATTGCCGACGGTGCCGATCAGGTGCTGCTGCGCGCACGGGAACAGCTGATGCGCGGCGCATCGCAGGTGAAATTTATGGCGGGCGGCGGCGTGGCGTCCCTGTATGACGGCATTGATGTCACCGAAGGATCGGTGGCGGAGATTCAGGCCGCCGTCACCGCGGCTGAAAACTGGGGAACGTACGTCACGGTGCATGCGTATACCGCGCGGGCGGTGACCATGGCGATAAAAGGCGGCGTGAAGTGCATTGAACACGGTCAGCTGGTGGATGAGGAAACCGTGCAGCAGATGGCGAAACAGCACATCTGGTGGTGTCTGCAACCTTTCCTGAACGATGAAGATGCCGTGCCGATGGCCACTCCGGCGTCACGCGCCAAGCAGCGGGTGATGTCGGCAGGCACTGACACGGCCTATCAACTGGCAAAAAAATATCAGATCGACACCGCCTGGGGCACGGACACCTTGTTTGACGCCCTGCTCGCCACCCGTCAGGGCGCGCAGTTAGCCAAGCTGAAACGCTGGTATACGCCGCCGGAAATTCTGAAAATGGCCACCAGTGTGAATGCCCAATTATGCGCCCTGTCCGGCCCGCGCAATCCTTATCCGGGGAAAATTGGCGTCATAGAAGCCGGTGCGTATGCCGATATGATTGTGGTGGCAGGCGATCCGCTGACGGATATCGATCTGATTGCGCAGCCGGAAGAGGCGTTTCGCGTGATCGTCAAAGACGGGGAGATCCTTAAAAATACGCTGTAAAAACATCGCCGTGATGCCCTGCGGTACGGGGCATCACGGCGGAGGATCACACCCAGATACGGTAATTATGCACGTTACCGGCGGCTTCCCGCAGGGCGTTTTGCACCTCTTCCGTCAGTTCCCGTTGCGGGAAATAACGGTACGGCGGGCGCAGAACAGACGTGTGGTTGAAACCGCAGCCGTTAAAATCCCCCCGGGTACAGTTGAACACTGACTCCGCGTCATGCAGATATTCGCCGCCAAAGCCTTTATATAATTTGCAGTGATCGGTCAGCCCTTTCACATTAAACACATTCAGCTCCGACAGCGTGCGGGAGTCTTTACCGATACCAAAGCTGTACTGGTATTTGTAAATCGGATCCGCAACGTCATTGTCGAACAGGTTGTTATAAAGATGAATGTCGCCAAACCGCACGCGCGGCGTACGCTGCACGATGCGGTGAAAGACATTGTCATGGAAGGTGACGCGCAATTTGCCGCTGTCTTCCGCGTCATTGCCGTCGCTGTGGCCAATCAGGATTGTTTTATCATGCAGCGTAAAGAAGCAACGCGAGACGGTGATGTAATCCGACGCCCGCTTGATGTCCAGGGCGCCATCATGCTGCACGTATTTCCAGCCATCGACAATTTTGTACATGTCCATGGTGAAACGCCCGTCACTGAAAGCCACATTACTGACCCAGACATGATGAGCGCGGATAATGCTCAGCCCGTCCCATTCGGCGTTCCAGCCGTCACCCTCTTCAAACTGCGGGTCGACATCCACCGGATTTTCGATAAACAGGTTGTGGATAATGACATTGTGGACATCCTGAACGATCAGCGCGCTTTCGATAAACTTCGCATTCTGATCGATACCTATCAGCGTGGTATTGCTGCTGATGAATATCCGTCCCCGCCGCGACTGATCCTGCCGGTTGAGATAAGGCGAACCGCCGCTGGCGTCAATCACACCGCCAACCCAGATGCATTTATGATGGTCGCCGGACTCGTTGAGCGCCTCCCGCAGTTCTTCGATATGGGTCACGTAATAACTGAGGATGGGCCTTTCGCCCCCGCCGGTCGTGCCGCCCGTTTCAGAGGCCCAGCCGGAAGGGGTGTCAGACCAGGGTTCATGCGGTGGAATATGATGTATTGATTTCATCGGGACAACTCCTTTTTATGGAAATAAAAATGAGGGTGACCACTGCTTTTCATCCTGACGCTTTTCATTCATCTGTCTTTCAATCCGAAAAAAGCGTCAGGCTATTGCTCTGTGCCTGGCAATATTTTTGTATAACGCAATACGATTTCCGACCTGTAATTTATTAATCAGACGGGTGCGGTGGGCATAAAATGTTTTCATATTCATGCCCAGCCTTTCGCCTATCTCATGGGTACTCAGCCCGTTCTGCATACCGAGTAACACTTCCTTTTCCCGGCCGGATAAAGGATGCCTGACCCGGTAATTAAACCGCGCATTATCCACCAGCAGACAGGACAGGACTTCTTTTACCGGCGTTCGCCGGTCAATAAACGTCACATTCTCCAGATGGCAGTGCGTGTAATAATCGAGATCACTGGATATAAAGGCAAAAACTTTTCTATCCTGGAATAAGCAGGGGCTGGCCTGCAAATGATTTGTCGTCTCCACATCCACGATATAATAATTTTCATCAATCAGCTCGCGTGACAACAGCGCACTCAGGCCGAGGATGAAAAAATAATCGTCAGAAATTACGGAGTTTGATAAATCCATATAACTTCCCTTTCTGAACTGTCCTTTTATGTATTCATACGTCATTAAATACTGTGGTTTGCTTTTATAAAATTTACAGAAACTACAAATTTATGACACCCCTAATGCACCGGCCCTTTTCCGGACCGTTAAAACTATTCACATACGCTGACTTTTTTGCTATCAACCATAAAAAACACTGCAAAACAATCAGATAACCACACAAACCACCGCAATGCGCGATAATTTCAACATTTAGAAACGCCGTAATAAATAGGTTTTTCTTAATGATTTGCGATGATTTGATAGTCATAACTTGAGAAAAAACCAAAAATGGAATTTTCTTAGGGAAAATACCTGATTGTCGCCGTCGTTTTATCGTTTCAGATTAGGGTGAATTTTACACTGTTAACAAATGACCAACATCAGCCTCGGATTATTTTTATGTACGTCAGAGACTACGCCTGTAGCCTCCCTCTGAAATAACCGCATTACGGAAAGTTGTTTATTATTCATTTAAACGGAATGCTTTAAAACCACTGCCCTTACTTTCACTTTGCGGTGCGTTATGCGTCTTTTTAATCAGATATTTTCTGCCGCCCTGCGGTCTGGCCTGTTTTGCAAATATCTGCGGCAACGCCACGCACTGCTTTTTATGCTTCGCCGGGCAATCAATAAAAATCAACTCATTCCGTTTATTCAGCCGATTGTGGATGCCCGCACAGGAAATACCGTGGCGGGCGAAGTGCTGATGCGGTGGAAACATCCTGCGCTGGGGAATATCTCCCCGGAGTGTTTTATTCCGCTGGCGGAGCAAAGCGGTCTTATTTCCCGCATTACCGCCTACGGTATTCAGTCGGTGGCCCGCACCATTATCTCAACGGCGTTTATTTACCGCCCTGACACCACGTTATTCTTTAACGTTGCCGCGAAGGATTTTGAAAATCACGACATTCTTCTCGCCTGCCAGCGCTTTATGCAGCAAACCGGGCTGCCCGATTTATGCATCGGTCTGGAAATTACCGAAAGGCAAGCCGTGACCGGATCCGATCTGTTGCAGGAATTGTGCGAAAAACTGGAAGGTCTGGGCGTCCACCTTTCTATGGATGATTTCGGCACAGGAAATTCGAATTATCATTACCTGATGCTGTTTCAGCCGCGTTATATCAAGATCGACAAACTGTTCACCTGCGGGATTGAAACCGACCGCAGTAAAGCCGCCATTGTGCGCAACATTGTCGCTATCGCCCGCGAACTGCATTGTCTGACCATCGCCGAAGGGGTGGAAACCGGCTCACAACGGGAAACGCTGGCGGCGATGGGCGTCAGTCATTTTCAGGGCTATTTCTTCTCCCGCCCCGTGGAGGCGTCAGTGTTCTTTCATCAGCTGATGGAGCCGCTTCCCCTGCGCTGAAACGGTCTTTTCATCTCACGCCACAAAAAAAGGCGGGCTGCTCTGATGCAGTCCGCCTTTTTTGTTATCCGTAATGAAGGTGTGTTACCAGTTGATATCCAGGGTCGCCGCCGCCGTGGCCGGGCCAGGTTCTGCCGTCGGGTGCGGACACAACACCCACACCAGATTGTCAGACCAGGACTGCGTGGAAGACACCGTGCGCAACGTCGCTTTGCTGCTATCCATACGCATGGACGAGCCTTTGGTGGTACATCCGGCCTCTGCGCTGGCGTTTGCGCCCATAAAGCCACGGATATCCCCCGCAATACCGCCGCCTGCGGTCGAGATCATCGGCAGCGTATAATCATCGCCTGCCTGGGTTTTCGGGGTCACGGAATAGGTGATATCCGCGCTGGCACCGACGTCGTTAGTACAGTTCACATTCAGCGAAGACTGCACCGCAATCCCCTTGCCGTCCGTTGCCTGACCCGGCGTCACGTCACCGAATGGCACGACCGCCGCAGTGTTCATCGAACATTGCGTTTTGGCCACGACCAGGTTGGCGAAGTTCAGTGAGAGCTGCTTGTTGGAGCCGCTGGTTTTATGCAGCACCAGATAGGTCGTCGGTAACGGCCCTGCCGCGGCCGTTGGCGACACATACACCCCGTAGGTCACATTGAGCGAGGTGATGGTTCCATCCAGACTGCTGAAGTTGCCGCTGATCGGGCGCTTTATCGCCGCACAATGCGACGCGGTGCCCGGCGTCTGCCAGTCAGTGGTAATGGCCCCTTTACTGTCCCAGGTGGCGGAATAGGTGTCGGTGACCACGTTGGCGTTGGCTGTCGGCGTCGCCGTAATGGTTGTCGCGTTCAGGCTGCCGGTCAGGACAATCAGCACGCCCGGTTGGATCTGATAGCCCGACCAGCCGTCTATGGTGGTGTAGGGCTCGCCTGCTATTGAGCAGGTTGCGGCATTGTTGTCATTCGGCGTGGTTTTCCAGGCCGCCAGTTTCCAGCCCCAGCTGTAGGTCAGCGCGGTGGATACGTTATAGGGACCGTTCGCGGCCCCGTTGATGGTCGGCGCCCAGGTGCCCATCCGGGTGTAACCCTGCGGAAGGTTCATCGCGAAAACCTGCTGGCATGACAACAGGGCAAAAGCGGCCATGCAGGTGATCCCGCGTCGGCGGAAGGCTTTCGCCAAAAAACGCTTAAAAACAGACATCTTATTTCCTATATCAACAATTTGTAGAGACGAAAATCTGGCCCGATGAGGTTGATTACCAGCTCATGTCAAGCGTCACCGCCGCCGTGGCAGGACCGGGTTCTGCGGTCGTCCGCGGGCATAACACCCAGACCAGTGGATCAGACCAGTTCGTGCTGGTAGTGACCGTGTGCAGGCTGACTTTGGTGCCGTCCATCGGCAGTGAGGACGTGCGGTCTGCACAACCGGCTTCTGTCGTCGCGGATGCGCCCAGAAAACCGCGCACATCACCCTCAACGGTGCCGCTGGCCGACTTCATCGGGATGCTGAAATGGTCACCGGCCTGTGTTTTCGGCGTTACCGAATAGGACACCGGCAGTGCGGTGCCGGAAGGATTGCTGCACGTCACATCCACCGAGGAGTTCACCGCGACCTTGCGGTCATCCGGCGTGACATCACCGAAGGCAATCGCAGGCGTTGAATTCACCGTGCAGTCCATGCCACTCCACGCCAGCGACAGGATACGCCGGTCAAAGGTCGCCGGCGTGACGTTCCAGCGGTAGCCACGCGCGGCCTGTGCGTAGACGGTTTTTGCTGCCATTTTGGCGGCTCCCGGCTGCACATAGACGCCGTAACCCATCGCCGACTGCGAGCCGCCGCCGCTGTTCATTTCCACCGCGCCAAAAGACTGATTAAAGGTGGTCATCACCCCCAGACAGTCGGTGCGAATACTGACGTCGCCGCTGCCGTTGCCGGATTTGTCCCATGACGCGGACGACACGGTGTTCAGATCCGGCGCGCCGTTAGGGATAAACGTGCCACCGGTGGCGTTCGGGTTCATGGTCCCGGAATTGATGACAATCTGACCGGATATGGAACCGAACGGGATCATCAGAATGCCGGGAGAAATCTCATAACCGCGATAGCCGTCATAGGACTTCATCGGATACATCGATGCGCATTCCGCGCTGGGCACCGGCACGGGGGAAACCACCACGGTGCCCGCGACACCTGATGCCATAAAAGGCACCACGTTTTGTGAGTAATACCAGCCGGGTTTGTTGGCCGGAATGGTATCGCCGTCGGTCCATGTCAGCCGGGTATTGACCACGTCACTGACCACCTGATACCCGGATTTGAGTTCAAGCGCGGCGCTGTTCACTCCCCAGAAAAGGGTCAGGGCACCTAAAAACATCCTTGCTGTCATCACAGCTCCTTAAGAAATGAGGGATTGAAAATGCCGCGCCCGGGAGCGCGGCCTGTTATCAGCGGCATTCGCCATCAAGCTGAATGACCGGCATTTGCGCCGTCGGAGCCAGCCCTTGCAGGTTGTAACTGACGCGGCACTGTTTATCGCTGCCTTTACCCCAGCTCACGGAGAGCTGGCCTTTTTGCGGCAGACCGGTCAGATAGACCTGCCCGTTATCGCCAACGATACCGGTGATCTCCTCACCGCCGGCTTTCTCCGCCAGCGAGGCGGTGGCACCGAACGGCACCACGCCTGCCCCGCCCGCACGGGTCAGGGTCATTAACACCTGATAACCGATGCGCGTGGCAAAGTTGGCTTTCACCACCGCGCCGTTGGTCGGATAGACCGTCTGCTGGTTCTGTGGCAAATCGACGTTATCCGGCAAGGTGGACGGATCCAGACCGATGCTGTTGCGGCTGTAATCCGACAGATACGGCACCACGGCGAAACCACGGGAATCCGTCTTGCCGCTGCCGTTCGACAGGCTGACATCCTGCGCACCCGGCGCACTGACCAGCGCCACCGAACTGCCCAGCGAACGTGACAGCGTCACGCCTTCACTGTGCACAATTGCGCCGCCGCTCATGTTCAGGTTCATCGAACGCATGTCGTTCGAATAGCCGTAACCCGCCGCCACGTTGCCTTTGCTGCCCTGATAGCCAAGATTCAGGGTGCTGTTGCTGACCTGATCCTGATTCCCCCAGCCCTGCATCGCGCTGTACGACACCTTGCCGTCAGTAGTGCTGCCGCTGAGTCCCGCCTGATTCTGCGTGCGCCCGTGGTTGTCATGGGTGATCTGACTGGTGGCATAGGCATTTTGCAGCGCCGGTGCCGCAGTAAAGATGCTGAACGGCACGTTCACGTTGAACGACACCTGACGGTTTTCCGGCCAGTCGCCGTGACCTTTCATGCGGTCAACGGTGTAGTAAAGTCCGTAACTGACGCTGTGATAACTGCCGTTATAACCGGCAGACAGGCTGGTCAGCGTTTTGGTGGATCCCCAGTAATCATCACGGCTGGCGCGCAGGCTGACCGAGCCGAGATTGCCGAGCTGCTGCGAGACCTGAGTCTGGAAGCTGCTGCGGCGACGGCTCATCACCCACGGCGACACGTCTTCACGCGCCGAATAACCGATGCTGTTGTATTCCGCGAAGCTGTAATAGTTGCGGGTCGAATACCGCAGCGCGGTCAGATCAAACGAGGTGCCGGTGGTCAGCAGACTTTTCGAGTAGCGCACCCGCCATGAACTGCCTGCCTGACGATCTTCATGTTCCAGTCTGGTGCTGGAAAACGTTCCGTCTGCCGACACCGCCCCCAGGTCGCCCATCGACACGCCGGTCCCCATGCTCAGCGCACTGTAGTTCTGCGACGCCAGCAGGCCGCCGTACAACGTCAGGTTTTTCGGCAAACCGTAGATCAGCGTGGTCATCACAAAGTCAGATTCGCGCGAACCCTGGGTGTTGCCGCCGTTGTAGCGTCCGGCCGTGGCTTCGTATTTGATTGCCCCCGGTCGCAACATCACCGGCAGCGACGAATACGGCACCACAAAGCTGTGCACGCTGCCGTCGGCTTCCGTCACCGCCACATCAAGGTCACCGGAGGTGCCTGCCTGATACAGATCTTTGATTTCAAACGGCCCCGGTGCGACATACGTTTCGTACACCACATAACCGTTCTGGCGCACAGTGACGCGGGCATTACTGCTGGCGACACCGCTGACCTGCGGCGCAAAGCCTCGCAGACGGGATGGCATCATCTGTTCGCTCGAACTCAGCTGCACACCCCGGAACGGCACGCCGTCCAGCACGTCGCTGCCGGTGCTGGTTTCCCCCATCGTGACGCGAGAGCGCCAGTCGCGGATATCCCGTGACAGGTAAGTATTCGAAAAACGCGTGCTGTCGCTGCTGTTACTGCTGCTGTCGGCATCCGAATGGCTGTGCGTCAGCGTGCTGCGCAGACGCCATGCGCCGAGGTTGGCCCCGGTCTGCACGTTGGCGAACAGGTTATTGCTGGTCCGCGTGTCGCTGTTGATACTCTGCTCGTTGCGTCCGGCGCTGAGGTTGTAGTTAAACAACATCGCCGGAATACCGTCATCCCACTGCGCCGGATCCGACTGGCTGTCCTGACCCGCCTGCATCGCCACCTGCGGAATACTGAGGTCAAGACGCAGATGCGACAGATCAAACTTCACCGTCGATTGCGGGATCAGTGCGCTCAGATCGGCCACCGGCTGGTCTTCCGGCAGTCCTTTAAACGCAGGCAACTGACCGACGTTGACGCCAAGTGCGCCAAGCATTTCCGGCGTCAGTTGTGGCATCACATTGCCCTGAGTATTTTTGCTGAACTGCACATCCCGTGAAACCGCTTCACGCTGGTTCACATATACCGTGACCGGATACGTGCCTTCGGCCATCCCGCCCGCCTGAGAAAAGGCGGAAAGATCCACATCAGATGTGCCGGTGCCCAGTGACAATAATTCAGGGTCGAAATAATCCGCCGCCCAGCCAGGCTGGCAGCTCATCAGTACAAAAAGGGCGAGCGTTTTGCGCGGGAAGGCGCGGGTGCTGGCTACCATGCCGTTAGTCCTTAAACAGGACGTCAATGTCTTACTCAAAATCGTTCCCTGCTCTGCAATTAGTGATTTTCTGCGCCGGTTTTCCCGGCGTTACAATGTCTGGCGCTGCAACGGCGTCACCTGACTCTCTTCATCCAGCACCTGCCATTCCACCGCGCCCTGCGCACCGCCGCTCACGGCGTATCGCTGCTGGCCTTTCGGCGGCACCAGCTTGCGCAGTTCAGCGGCCGGAAGCGGTTTTCCGCCCACGCTCAGCTGGCTGAAGTTCAGGTAAAACGGCGTCGGGTTATCCGCCACCAGCACATCGCCTTGCAGGCTGAAACGCAGCTGCTGCACTGCCTTTTTCACCCCGCCTTCCGGCAGTCCCTCCGGCCGGTAAAACAGCTTGAGGTTGTTCACCACCGCCACCACCAGTTGCCCGCCGTTCTGGCTGGCTTTATCCGGCACGGACGGAATCCCTTTCACCGACAGGTAAAAGACCGATTCCCGATCCTGCGGCAGCGACATGTCGGTGATGCGCAACCGCAGCTGCAACGGATCGCCCGGCTCCACGCGCTTTAACGGCGGCGTGACCAGCAGCGGGATCGTCGCTGACGGGCCTTTGCGTTCCTCTTCTGCCGCCGGTAAACCGGTGGCGGCATCCAGCGGACGGATCCACGACTGCATCAGATACGCGCGGTCGGTGTTGTTGGTCAGCGACCAGGTGATGCCCTTCTTCTCCGACGCCGGATAGACCAGCCGGAACTGCGTGAGCGACAAACCGGCTGGCTGTTCCGGCGAGGCGAAACCCGGCATCGCCACAGCCAGCGCCGTGGCGACCACCGCGACACACGCCGGTAATTTCAGGGAAAATCTCATGGCGCTTCTCCGCTTTGCACGGCGGCGTGGTAAACCGCACTGTTACCGCCATAGTCATTAATCACCGACCAGTGCGCCTGCCGCGGATGGCCGGTCAGCGGATAACTGACCGACGAGAACGGCGCAATCATCGCCCCCTGAGTGCGGACGTCGATCTCCGTGCCGTCGAGCTTCAGGTGCGAGAAGGTCAGGTAATACGGCGTCGGGTTGCCGACCTGCACCTTTCCGCCGGTCAGATGAAACGTTAAACGTCCCTGCGCTTCTTCCGGTGCCAGCGACAATCCGGCCGGGCGGTAAAACAGCTTGATGGTGTTCCGGATGCCGACAGACACCCGCGCCGCCAGCGAGGCCTCGTCCGCCGTTTCCGGCAGCGTCATGGCCGGTACGGCGATCGCGGTGAAGTAAAAGACCGACTCCCGATCGACCGGCAGCGCGGCTCCGTCCTTACGCAAAATCCGCAGGGTGTTTTTGCTGTTGGCTTCCAGCCGGAACAGCGGCGGCGTGGCGAGAAACGGCGCGGCTTCATGGCCCTGCGGCAGTGTCACCACCGCCGACTGCACCAGATAAGGCCGCGAGCCGTTGTTTTGCAGGGTCAGCGTTTGTGCGCTGTCCCCTGCCTGAAAAATGACCCGCGTGCGGCTGAGGCCGATGCCGCCGTCTGCGGCGGCCGCGCCCTGCACCAGCGCCATCAGGACGCCGGTTATCAGCACCATGCGGCGTAAACACAACGAAATAACATGCACGGCTCACCCCTTACTGGTAGGCAAAATCAAAGGTCACGGCGGCATTCAGCGTGCCGCCTTTGGTGGCGGCATCGGCGCATTTGTTCCCGCAGGACAGCGCCACGCTGAGCGGGATGCTGACGCTGCCGCCGTCAAAGGCCGACGCGCTGAGCAGCACCGGCAACACGGTGTTGTTGTTCACCACATCGCCGGTGGCCGTGGCAATGTGCACGCCATAGTTCACCGCCTTGGTGGTGGCCGGTTGCAGGAACAGGAAATCGCCCATACTGGTATTCCCCACGCCCGACACCTTCACGCCCGGCTTTTGCACCGCACCGACAAACCCGGCGCACTGCGACACGGTGAGGGTCAGGGTCAGCGGATTCGCCAGACTGTCGCCCTGGCGGATCGCCGATGACGACACGTCACCAAAATCCAGCGACGCCGGAGCAGAAACCTGACAGGTCGGCGCCTGAAAGTTCGCGGAAAACTGCACATCCGTTGCCGCCGGACAGCTGGCTGTCGCCAGCAGGAACAGGCAAAGCGATGCCCTCAGGGCGAAGTGACGTCCTGATAAAGAGTTATGATTTTTCATCGTGTCTGTCTGTTGAACGCGTTAGGGGAAAATAAAGGCGAAGGTGATCCGGGCGCTGACTGCACCCGCCGTCGGCATCGGGTCACCATTGCTGTGCACCAGTCCCACGGAGAAAGGCTGCACGGCGCTGTTGTCGCCGGTGACCGTCACGGTATCGCCCGGTGCCACGGTATCAGCGGCGTTATAAAAATCGCTCAGGTTGGTCAGCGTGCCTTTTTTCAGCATAAAACCGGCGTACTTCGCCGTTGAACTGGCGGCACGGAACAGCTGAGCGTCATTTAAGCCTGACGACTCACCGGTCACACTCAGCGCAGGTGTCTGCCCCTGCATATCCGTGCAGTCGAGCGTCACCGCCAGCGGCAGGATTTGCGCGGTGCCGGTGGCGAACTGCGTGGTGTTTTGATTGCCAAAACTGAGGCTGGTCTGATCCAGCGACACCTGACAGCTGCCATCGGTGATGTTGGCTTTAATGTCTGTCGTGGCGGCCAGCGCCTGACTGACCGGCATACCTGATAACATCAGCAGCAGGCCGGAAGAAATATGTTTAATTAACCGTGCCACGGAACGCCTCCACGCCACCAAAATCATTAATCGCGGCCCACTCAGCTTTCCCCTGCCCGGCGGTCACCGGATAGGTATTGGCAGCAAACGGCGCAATCATGCTGGTGCCTTTGATCACATCGAGTTTCACTTTCTTGCCATCAATCATCAGCTTATTCAGCGAGATGTAATAAGGCGTGGGATTGCTGACGTTGACGCCCTGACCTGTCCGGACAAACTGTAATTTGCCCATCGCCTCTTTTTGCGTCATCGGCAAATTATCCGGACGATAGAACAGCTTGATGGTATTGCCGGTGGCTACCTGCAATGTCCCGCCGACATTCTCCGTGCGGGTCTCCAGCCCGGTTTTACCGGTCGGGATCGCCATAATATTCAGATAAAAAACCGACTCCCGGTCATGCGGCAGAGCATTCGCTTTTTTCAGAATACGAATTTTATTGGTGGAATCAGGCTCAATACGAAATAACGCCGGTGTCGGAATAAACACGCTGTCTGTCGTTTGGCCTGAAAGGGATCCGGAAATACCGACATTAATAAGATAAGGTTGATTTTGTGAGCGGTTATTAATGTCAATACTCTGCGCACTGTCAGCCCCGTTAAAAATAACCCGTGAGGCACCCAGCGAAATACTGGCTATCGCCGGTGCGGTCAATACCAGGCTCAGGCTGAGAATAAACGCCCACTTGTGATAACACTTCATACTGTTCCTGCCCGTTAAACGAAAAAGAGAGGCCGTAATAACCCTCTCTTTTCTGTACTGCTTATAGTGACGTTCTGAAACCGCTTACGCTTAGTTGCTGACGTAAGAGATTTTCACTGGCGCGTGGTAAGCACCCGGCTGAACGTTCGCTTTATCCAGCACTGCCATACCGGTGTTGAAGGTATAGGTCAGCGCGCCGGAAGCATCCGCTACCACAGGGATGCTGGTGTTGTTGGTCACCTGAGTGGTGCCATCTTCACGGGTCAGCATGAAGCCTGCGGACTGGCCAACATCGCTCAGGAACACGGTTTCGTTACCGGTCGCAACAATGCCGCTGACCTGCAACGCGCCCGCTTCGTCTTTGCTGCAATTTTTCAGGGAAACCAGCAGAGGCTCTTCACCAATCTGTTTTTTCGCTGCGTCGAAAGCGATTCTAGAGAAAGAACCGACGTTCAGGGTGGAAGCGCCGTTATTTGCCGTCACTTCACACGTGGTGTCGACAATATTGCCCTGCAGCTGGACGTCAGCCTGAGTAGCAGCCTGAACCTGACCCGCCATAGCCATCATCAAAGCAACAGGCGCAAGGGCGATAATTTTATTCATTACTAAATCCTTTATTCAATATAAGTATTACGACAAGAGAAAAGTTATTTCAGCCTGCCTTGGCTGAGGAGGAGATAATACGCAGGGGAGAAAAGATAAAATATCAGAGAGGCTTTATTTTCACGAAGGGCGCAGACTACAGGTGTAGGACAACAAATATATCGCAATGGCAGAATTTATTAATGGCGGGCAGTTTTAGCATACATTTCAATGGCGCTGTTGAACATCCGTATTTGTTGTTCCAACGCATTAAGATTTTCTTTAATCACCGGCCCGGTTTCTCCGGCGGCCAGGGCGTCTTCTAATTTTTCGGCAAGTTCATGCAATGCCGTCGCACTCAGCAGTTGCAGGGTGCCGTTAAGGCGGTGCAGGTGATGTTGCAGGACGCCCCATTCCTGCTGCGCCAGCGCCTGTGACGCGGCGGTCAGATCATTTTCATTCTCCGTCCGCGCCTGTTCCAGCATCTGCATCATCAGTTTTTTATCACCGAGACTGTGCGCTTCCAGCGTCGGCATATCGACAAACTCTTCCAGCGCCAGACTCGCGGCGGGCAGGTTCATGCCGCTGAGCGCGGCTTTCAGCTGTTGCAGGTCGATGGGTTTAAACAGGCACATATTCATGCCCGCCGCCAGACAGCGTTCTTTTTCGTCGGTCTGCGCGTTGGCGGTCAGCCCCCAGATCACCATCTGCTGGTCGCGTTCGCGCACCCGCCGGGTCAGCGTGATGCCATCCATATGGGGCATATTCAGATCGGTGATCAGCAGGTCATACTCTTGTTTTTGGATCAGACTGAGTGCCTGAAGGCCGTCTTCGGCCTCATCCACATGGTAGCCGAGCATGTCCAGCTGGCGGCGCAGCAACAGCCGGTTGGTCGGATTATCTTCGGCAATCAGGATGCGCAAGGCGGCTGGCAGGGTCGCCTGCTGTTCGGCGATCAGCGGCACGGCGGGCGCATGGTCAGAGGATTGCGTCATCAGCGTGACCATCATGGTGGTGCCCATGCCCGGCTGACTGGCGATGCTCATCTGCCCGGCCATGCGTTCCACCATTTCACGGCAAATCACCAGCCCCAGCCCGGAGCCGATATTGCGCTTGCCGACCTGCGTCTGACTGAAAGGTTTGAACAGTTGCTGCTGCTCACCGGCGCTGATCCCCGGTCCGGAATCCCGCACGCTGAGTGACAGATACACCCGCTCCTCGCCCAGCGCCTGCGTGTGCGCCATCACTTCGACGCCGCCTTCCTGCGTAAACTTGACGGCGTTACTGAGCAGATTCGCCAGCACCTGTTTGGTGGCCTGCGGATCGAGCCACAGGGTTTTGCCCGCTTCGAGGCGGCAATCCACCGTCAGCCTGAGGTTTTTCTGCCGCGCCAGCCCGTCGAAATTCGCCACCGTGGTATGGATCAGCGAATCCAGATCGACCCATTCCGGTGTCAGGGTGAAATTGCCCGACTCGATTTTTTCCATGTCCAGCACGTCACCAATCAGGCCGATCAGCGTCTGCGCGGTGCTGTAGGCCAGTTCGATGGTGTCTTTCGCTTCTTCCGCGCTTTGTTTACGGGTGGTCAGTAATTCCAGGAATCCCATGATCGAGCTGACCGGCGTGCGGATTTCATGGCTCATGCTGGCGAGAAAACGGCTTTTCGCCTGACTGGCATCGATGGCTTTGTCTTTCTCGACCTGCAACGCTTTCATCAATTGGCGGGATTCGGTGATGTCCTGCCAGCCGCAAATCAGGGTGGCGGGCAACTCATCCGGCATCCGGCATGAGGTGAGCCAGTGCAGGATCAGGCGATCTTCTTCGCCGTTGTTCAGCACCAGCTGATGAGTGATCACCGTATCCGGCGTCAGCCCTTTCTGGATTTCCTGCTGCACATCGGGGAACACATCCGCCAGCGGGCTGCGCCGGTCATACAGCGAATAGCGCATGGCCTCGCGGCGTTCCGGCGTAAAGAATTCACCAAAGGCGCTGTTGTAGCTTTCCAGTTCACCGTCCGGCGTGATGACATACACCGGCACCGGAATGGCGTTGGACAAGGTCTGGCGCAGGATCAGCTGATAACTCAGCGCCGCCTGCGACGCCTTGCCCCGGCTGATCGCCCGCAGAAGATAGACACCCCACAGCAGGCTGCTGATGACCAGCAATGCGGCCAGCCCCGCCACCAGATAAAATGGCCGGTTATACAGATTCCAGGTGCCGATTTTCACATCCGGCGCTTTCACCCATTTTCCGGCCAGATTGAGGATCTCTTTCGGCGGAATATCATCCAGCGCCTTGTTCAGAATACTTTGTAATTCCAGCGCGTCACGCGGGATTGCAAAGGCAATCTGCGCCGACGGCTCATCCGGAATGCGGGTGTAGGTCATCATCTCAGGATAATAGTGATCGATGATAAACCGCGACGCGAGCTGGGTAGACACCACGGCGTCCACATCGCCGAGCATCAGTTTGCTCAGCGCCGTACTGGTATTTTCGGCAATCACCCAGGTCACGCCGGGATATTTCTTCTTCAGTTTTTCACTCAGCGGATGATACGCCGGTATCGCCACTTTCGACCCCGGCGACAGACTATCCTCGTGCCCGCTCGTGTCGCGGGTCACCAGCACAAACGGCGTGGCAATAAACGGATGGGTAAATAACATCTGCTCTTCGCGTTCGGTACTGTAAGTGGCGGTCGGCAAAATATCCCAGCCACCTTTGCGCATGATATTCACCATGTCGCTGTTTGAGTTGGCGATCACCGGCTCAAAGGACAAACCGGTCTGCAACTGGATCAGGTTGAGAATATCGCCGAGCAGGCCGCGGATTTCCTGATTGTCATCAATCATGCTGAACGGCGCGTAATACGGGTTGATCAGCACATGCAGCACCGGATGGCGGGAGACCCAGCGTTCTTCCTGCGGCGTGAGTTTCATCGCCTTATTTAAAAAGGAAATATTGCCGTTATCCACCCAGGACTGCGCCACCTGTTTGTGCGTCTGCTCGCTCAGGGAACTGATAAAGGTATCGAGAATGCCCCGTAACTGCGGCTGGCTGGCGAGCACAATAAACGCGTTGCCGGTCTGCGGTTCGCGCCAGAATTTCACCATGTCCAGCGCCTGATAAAAATCGCGCACCAGAATAAAGCTGGAGGTGAGATTGTTGCCAAAAAAGTAGTCGTTTTCTTTATTGGCGACCGACGCCAGCGCCAGATAGTTATCCGCATAGGCGGTGATCTGCGCCTGCGGAAACACCGTTTTGATAAAGGCGTCGGAAGGATAGCCTTGCTTAATCGCCACTTTCACCGCGTCATGCTCATCCGACAAGGGTTTCATCACATCGGCCTGACGGGTCACCAGCGTCGGAAAAGCGCGGACCAGCGGCAGCGAGGCGGTGAACGGTGCCGCCAGCGGTTCTCCCCCCGACGGGGAAGTCAGGATCAGATCAAGGTTGCCGCCCTGAAGTGCCGCCAGGGCCTGTGGCTGATTCGCATAGTGTTTGATCACCACGCGGACTTGCAGGGAATTTTCCAGCAGCAACAGATAATCGGCGTTCATCCCCCGGTAGCGACCGGTGGAGGTGTTCATGTTGAGCGGCGGGGTTTCCGTGCCATACACGCCGACAGTCAGTGTCCGTTTGGCCGCCAGCCACAGCAGATCGAGATGGCTTAACGGCAGCGCAGGGGTAAAGACCTGATAATCGCTGGCAAGGGTGAGGGTTACCGGTTCAGGCGTGGCGGCGCGCAGCGGGCAGACGACCGCCAGCAGAAGAAACATCACGGCCATCACCCGGCGGATCATGGCATTACCCGATTTTATTGCGTTGGGCAAAAGAGAAGAGATCCATTAACGACCTGCAGTTCAGTTTTTCCATTAAACGGCTTTTGTAGGTGCTCACCGTTTTATTGCTGATGTTCATCTCCGAGGCAATTTTCATATTATCGGTACCCGCGAGAATATAACGCATCACTTTGATTTCCTGACTGGACAGCGACTGCAACATTTCCTGCTCCGAGGAAAGACTGCCCATAAAAGCATGCAGGGATAAAGGGAAATAACTGTAGCCATTCAGGGAGGCATTCACCGCCGCGATAATATTGGTCATCCCCTCTTTTTTACTGATAAAGGCATTCGCCCCCGCATCGGCACTGCGTTTGCCGTAAAACAGATCGTTTTTGGCAGAAACCACAATAATAATGCGGCTAAACGCCTGCTTGCGCAGTTTCTCCACCACCTCAATGCCGCTCATCACCGGGATATCGACATCCACGATCACCAGATCCGGGTACAGCTGATCCACCAGTTGCAACGCCTGTGCGCCATCACCGGCTTCACCGACCACGGTGATCCCCTCGCTTTCCAGCAGGTTTCTGATCGCCATACGGGCTAGCGGATGATCGTCAACAATGACCGCATTTAATTTATGGGTTTTGCTCATGCTCTGGCAGTCTTCTTTTTCAGCAACGGGACTATTTTCAGTCTACCTACTCCGAATGCCCATTTCTATGCACATTAAGAAAAATAGTACCGGTTAATTAATTTTCCCTGCGGACTTCACGTGTAGGATATTCCCTGCAAAAGTTTCCGATGCGTCTGGTGTATTTCATCGGCCGTGACGTTTATTCTTACTTTTCAATTTAAATGATGGATCACCTCAACACGCCCCGGTCTGCGTGGGGTTTACTATTCTCATGAAGAGAACCAATGCACAATTAATTTGTCTGGCGTTACTTTTTATATTTAACTTACTGTCTGTTCCCTGTTGTTATTTTAATTCGACACCACCGCCAGAACCCCGCCGTGCTTATATTGCCAGAAATCTCCTCCCGGTTTCCGCTCCCGTGAATAAACCGGCGGAGCCGGTTATGCCGGTGAAGCGTATCGAAACGGTCAGCATGGCGAAAGCACGTTACGCCAGAGATGACCGTAATAACGCCCGAATTCTGAAAGCGCAGATGGCCTATCAGCAGGCACTGAATGATTACAACCGCCGGATCCAGTACGGCGGCGCGTCGGCAGTGTCGCAGGAAGATATTCAGCACGCCCTGATCGCCGTGAACAACAGCAAAGCCGCGCTGGATAAAGCCATTCAGAAATACCGGCGCACCTTGCAGGCTGATCAGCGTCAGCTTTAATGTTGGTCTTTTTGCCGGTCGTCAGTAATAGTTAATTTTGACGATCACGGACGCCTCAAACTGCCCGAGCGTCAGCGCCCGGCCGGGAATGGCACTCAGTCTGGCGCTGAAATTTTTCGTCACCTCATTCACGTTATTCAGTGCGGCAAAGTCATCGTAACGGTTAAAGACAACCGGCTGATCCTGATCGTTATACAGCATCAGTCTGGCGCCGTTTTGCAGGTCAATCGCCGTGTTATCCAGCAACGGACTGGCGGTGGAAAACTCCGCCTGTAGCGAGAAATTATCCAGACATCCCTGTTTCACCGCCCTGATGGCAAACGGCAGCGAAATGCCGGACGAGCGCGATAAGGTGGTTGACTGGATCGCGCCGAAATCCACAATCTGGGATTCCGGCCAGACTTTCAGGTCAGAACCGCAGGCCAGAAAGCGGACCCCCTGCAATCCCGACAGATTATATTTAAGGTTTTTCGCCCCCGGCGTGTTGTTGACGCGGCTGCTGCCGTCGAGCTGAAACACCGTAAACTGATCCGTCCCCTGATAATACCCGGCGGAAGGCGGCGTGCCGGTCACCTTGATATACAGACGAAACGTCACATCCAGCGTCACACTCCCGCCCCGCTGGATCGGCGTGCTGTTGGTGCTGGTGCGTTGCTGATCCTGCTCCAGTTCCTGCCCGTTGTAACTGACGCCCAGCCTTAATCCCTCGCCAATCGACTGGGATTTGGGGTTGAAGTAAAAATGCACCACGTCAATGATCGACCCCAGCACGTTGTCGCAGTAGGCTGTCACGTTGATGTCATTGGATTCCCACACCTTGGTTCCAGGGGGAACATTGGCCGGGATCGCCAGTTGCCCGACCGGGATCGCCGGTTTATCCACGATGCCGGTGCCTTTTTCGACACAATCCAGCGCCAGCGCGTGACGGGAAAATAACAGCACCAGCAGAATGGCTGCCATCCGCCACGGGAGTAATCTGTACATAGCAGGCATCACCTTTCCTTAACGTTTTACGGGCTTGCTGACGATCTGACACGGCGAGGTCTGGCAGCGGTATTCGTTCACCTGCAAACCGCCGTAATCGTCCATGTAACCGAGGCTGTATTGGTTACTGACATAGCGGCTGCCGGTGAGATTTTCCGTCGC